>JBJHCF010000025.1:48650-76309 GCA_050506795.1 Opitutia bacterium | reverse complement strand
CGGGTGTGCAATCATGACCCATTCCGGGAATGCGAGTTTCAGATGCGTCACATGCTTCTCCAATCGCATTAGGCATAATATCAATCACTTACGAGTTTTGAAACTGAACTTAACTGGACAGCAGTGACGATGTAGCAGATATTTCGCGTCCCTTTTCCCGGGCAGGCCACTCTTCATAGCGAACCTGCCGATTGTGCCAGAACCGGGCGGGGACACGGAGGACTTTTTCCAACTTCAGGGCGGTTTCGCGGGTAATCGGTTCCCTGCCCTGAACAATCCGATTGACCGTCGCAGCCGCAAGCCCAATGCGCCTGCCGAGCTCGCCTTGCGACATGCCAAGCGCCTCAAGAGTTTCCGTCAGAGTCTCTCCGGGAGGAGTGACAAAATCGGGCGCGTACTGGGTTTGGTTACTCATGGGTGTCCGCTATCTTGAGGATTTTCATTGAGGTAATCTCCCGATTGTGAGCGGCGGCGCAAAATGGACTCAAAGCTAGCGGTTCTAAAATCTGAAAATCTTCAGCCGGAGGAAATTCCGCGCATATATGTCAATACCTTCGAGCGCTCAACGGCAACGGGTTACCGAAGGAAGAAAATCGGTTAAGATAAGGTGTTCAAGAAGAAAATCAGCCAAAACGGGTGCGAAATCGGGAATTTCAGGCCGCCCGTTTTTCGGGAGTTTCAGATCACCTGCGACATGGATAAAGAATCGTTGAT
This sequence comes from Opitutia bacterium, assembly GCA_050506795.1. GTDB lineage: Bacteria > Verrucomicrobiota > Verrucomicrobiia > Opitutales > T3Sed10-336 > SLOW01. Next base: position 75,595 of record JBJHCF010000025.1, on the reverse strand, counting down.
GAAAAACTGCCGTTTAACGCCTTTTTGCACGGAGCAACATCCCGGCAATTCAACGCTCCAACCCACGACAATAAAACTATCAGCTGATAATTTTATCGTCGCATCCGGGATTATCGGAATCAGGGGTTCCGGGTCGCCAAGTTCCCGACCGGCTGCGCTCCGAAGCAGCCGTTGCGGACAACCAAGGCGAAATCTTGGTCAAAACGCACCGTCCAACCTTGCCACGACATCGGGCGGCAACCAGGTTCTCGGGTCGGCGTAGCCGGGCTCGACATGGTCCGGGCGGATTGACGTACCGTTTCTGGTTACGTCGATTATCAGGTAATTGTGAACACCCCAAACCCGGCATTCACACTCGAAACCGAGGTCGTTGAGAACGCCAGCGACCGCGTCGGTGAAGTTCGGGCCGTCTCCGTCATCGAAACCGAACTTGTCGAACGCCTCTTCCCACTTCCATTCGATCGTTTTTGTTGGCATGCTGACCTCCGGTTATGCCCGTTCCGGCTTCGTCTCCCAGGTTCCACCTTGGTCATACCGTTCGAGTCCCTTCGGGAGGTGATGTTCCAGGTCTTTCGCATAAAAGGAGCAAGCGGTACCATTCAGCTCCAGACCCTCGAATGTCGCCCCGCCATCGCCCATCTCCACGCCGAAATGTCGGCACACAGCCAGCGCGACTTGGTTTACGGAATTCTCCACAATTGCAAGACAGCGCTCGAATTCCGGGGAGTCCGCCCGACGTAGCGCCTCCAGCATTTCATCGGTTGTCAAGATCTTGGCCATAATGTGTCTTCAAGTTGGCATCGGCTACCAGCGGCTCCCAATGTCGGATCGGTTTGCTGTGTTCTGGAGGAAAAGGTTGCAGAGTAAAGCCGGTTTGCCGGCACTTTTTTGCGGAAAATCAAGTGAAACCAAAAGCAGGCACTTCCACACTCTCCACTCGTTCGACCATGGTTCGGCTTGACGCCCTCTCCGGTGAAATACGCTCCATGCCCCTGAACCTCTGCAACTGCCGGGAGAAGGCCGAGTTCAATCGGCCAGAATCTCATGAACCCTGGTCCCCACCGTCGCCAAGTAGGGTTTCACGCCCTGGAGCCGTGCATTGTAGATCAGGGAGATCCGTACGGTCAGTTCTCGCAAGATCTCGTTGTCGATGCGGATGATCCCGTGTTGCCGCAGATCATCGTCAGCGAGTGTGGGCAGAAAGCCCGCCAGTTCACCGGTCCTTACGGCCTGAACGACCTGTGGAAACGAGGTCAAAACGACTGCGAAGTTTAGACGGTAGCCGGGTATCGCGTGCTCATCCTGATAGGCCGTCGCGAGCGGAGCCAAACCTTCAAGACCGGCCAAAGGAAGCGATTCGAGCATTTCCCGCTCCGGCATGCCCCGGTGACGCTCGAAGAGGTCTTCCGTCAGGTACAACGCGTACTCGATCTCCCCAAGGGAGATCACCGCAAAATGTTCCGGAATCACACCCCCTCGCAGAAGACTCTCTTCGTCCACGATTCCAACGTCGAGGTTCCCTTCTTCAATTCGCAGGATCGTCTCATCGGCGCCAAGGTTCCTGAGTTTCAACCTGGAATTTGGAAACGCTTCTTTCAGTTCAACCAGTTTCGTACAGATCACCCACTGCAGAACCGTCTCACCGCCTCCAATCGTGATCTCTGAAGGAGGGTCTCGGAACTCATCGCGCAAGGCGATCATCGCGTTGAAGTACTCCGCAACCAAATGCCGCAGCCGTTCGCCCTGCTCGGTCAACCCCGCAATCTGCCGGCCCTTCTTCACCACGAGTTTCACTTCAAAAAACGATTCCAACGCCGAAATGTCGCGACTGAACTGGCTCGCCAGAGTTGGATCGCCGCCGGCCGCTTCCGAATAGGAGGAATAATTCGAAGCCACGATCAGCCGTCTCAATCGCTCCAGCGTCAGGCCTTTTTTTTGAAAGAGCTCGTCAAACATGACTTTCTTGTCATGATTCCGACATTCTTTTGCATGGAAGAAAAGCCTAAACTTCGTAGAATCCCCGAATCAATTCGACTATGAACGAACGCGACAAAACATCCAGGATCGTCAATTTCCTTTGGTCGATCGCCGAGGACCTCCGGGACGCCTTTAAAAAGAGCGAGAACCAGAACGTGGTCCTACCGTTCGTCGTACTCCGACGACTCGACCATGTGCTCCTGCCTACCAAGGAAGCCGTCCTGGAAGCCGAAGCGAAGTACCGAGACAAGCTGGAGCAGCGTCACGACCTCCTCTGCCGCACCGCCGGCTACGCCTTCTACAACAAGAGCCCGTTCACCTTCGACAGCCTGCTCGACACGGAAGGCCACCAGCTCAAACAGAATCTCCGCAAGTACGTCGCGGGATTTTCGGAAAACATCCAACAGGTTTTCCGGCGCTTTGACTTCGATCACACGATCACCCGTCTCGACGGAGTCGGCCTCCTGTACCGGGTCATGTCCCGTTTCAACGAAAAAGTCCGTCCCGACCGGGATACCGAGCTCAACCTTGCGCCCTGGGATCCCGAAAAGAATCCCGGCGGCTTGAACAACCATGAGATGGGCACCCTCTTCGAAGAGCTCATCCGCCGCTACAATGAAGACATCAAGGAAAACCCCGGGGAACACTTCACTCCCAAAGACGTCATCCGCCTCCTCGTCCGCCTGACTTTGTCCCTGTGGCCGGACATCAAAAAGGTTCCCGGCGTCACCGTCTCCGACTGCACCGCCGGCACCGGCGGCATGCTCACGATCGCCCGCGAGGAAATCCTCGCCCGCAATCCCAAGTGCAAAGTCCATCTCTTCGGGCAGGAGTTGAACCCCTTCACCTGGGCGATCTGCAAGTCGGACCTCCTCATCATCGACCCCTCGGAAACCGACCCCGACAACATCAAACTCGGCTCCACCCTCTCCAACGATCAGCACGCCGGCCGCCACTTCGACCTCCAATTCGCCAATCCCCCCTACGGCACGGAATGGAAGCGCGACAAGGAGGATGTCGAAGCCGAATCCCGGCGCGGCTTCAACGGGCGCTTCGGCGCCGGCCTGCCCCGCATCTCGGACGGACAACTGCTCTTCCTCCAGCACAAGCTCTTCCACATGAACCCCGACGACAAACCGAGCTTCGTCGGCATCGTCTTCAATGGTTCCCCCCTATTCACCGGCGAAGCCGGCAGCGGCGAGAGCGAGATCCGCCGATGGGCGCTGGAGAACGACCGCCTTTACGCCCTCGTCGCCCTCCCGGAACAGATCTTCTACAACACCGGCATCCAGACCTACCTCTGGATCCTCACCAACCGCAAACCTTCCAAGACCAAAGGCAAAGTCCTCCTGCTCAACGCCTCCGGGGAGCACTTCTGGAGCCAGCTCCCGAAGAGCATCGGGGCCAAGCGCCGAACGCTGGACGGGCACATCGACCCCATCGTCAAACTGTTCGCCGCGTACGAAGAGTCCGAAAACGCGAAGCTCTTTCGCACCACCGACTTCGGGTACCGCCGCATCCAGGTGGAACGCCCTCTGCGGCTCAACTTCCACAACAGCGAGGAGCGACTCGAACGCCTGCGCGAAGTCAAAACCTTCGCCAACCTGGCCACCAGCAAGAAGCGCGACCCCGAAGCCAAAGCCCGCGAAATCGAGGAGGGACGCCGGTACCAGGAGGCCATCCTAACCGCCCTCCGCTCTCTCGCCGGCGAGCCGATCCGGGACGCCGAAGTCTTCGAAAAGCACCTCAAAAAAGCCCTGAAAGATGCCGGCCTCAAAATTTCCGGCCCCCTCAAGAAAGTGATCCTCTCCTCCCTGTCCGAACGCGACGAAACCGCGAAACCGGTGGTGAAAAAAGAAATCGCCGTGGTCAACGCCTCGGAAGCGCCCGAACGCGTCGATCCCCGTCACGGGATCTTCGGCGAGAAACTCGCCACCGGCATGGTCCGTGTTCTCGAATACGAACCCGACACCGAACTGCGCGACCACGAAAACGTCCCGCTCGACCACAACGTCGATACCTACTTCGATACGGAAGTCACCCCCCACGTCCCGGACGCCTGGATCCACCCCGGCTTCACCGACCACAAAGACGGCCAAATCGGCAAGATCGGTTACTCCATCAATTTCAACCGCTACTTCTACCGCTACCAACCCCCACGCGATCTGGAGGAAATCGACCGCGACATCAAAGAGGTGGAAGGAGAGATTCTGGAAATGCTGAAGGAGGTGACGACGTGAACCTACCCGAAATGATAGATAGCTTACGCACAACTCCGGGAGATCCAACCCCTTTAAAGCCGTCGTGCCTCACGGCTTCGTGTGAACCAAATAACAACTACTCCTATGGATAAATCGGAAATTCTACTCTACCGGACCGAGGACGGGGAAACCCGTGTTGACGTCCGCCTCGAAAACGAAACGGTCTGGCTCTCCCTGAACCAGATGGCGAAACTCTTTCAGCGCGATAAATCGACGATCTCCAGACACTTAAGCAACGTATTCGAGGAAGGAGAGCTTGATCGTGAGGCAGTTGTTGCAAATTTTGCAACAACTGCCGCGGACGGCAAAACCTACCGAGTGGAATACTACAACCTCGACGTCATCATCTCCGTCGGGTACCGGGTCAAATCCCATCGCGGCACCCAGTTTCGCATCTGGGCCACCCGCCAGCTCCGCGAGTACCTCGTCAAGGGCTTCGTACTCAACGACGAACGCTTCAAGCAAGGTAAAGACAGCGCCTATTTCGACGAACTCCTCGCCCGCATCCGCGACATCCGGTCCTCGGAGAAGGAGTTCTGGCGCAAAGTACTCGATATCTACGCGACCAGCATCGACTACGATCCCGCAGCCGAAGCCTCCCAAAAATTCTTCGCCACCGTGCAGAACAAGATGCACTGGGCCATCCACGGCCAAACCGCCGCGGAAGTCATCCACCGCCGCGCCGACGCCTCCAAACCCAATATGGGCGTGACCCACATCCCCGCCGGACAGATTTACCCGCGAAAGGCCGACATCGGCGTAGCCAAGAACTACCTCAACCCCGAGGAACTCGACGGACTTAACCGTATCGTCAACCTCTACCTCGAATTCGCCGCGTTCCAGGCCACCAACCGAACCCCCATGACCATGGAAGACTGGATCGGCAAACTCGACCAGTTCCTGCAGATCAGCGACCGCCCCATCCTCGACCACGCCGGCACGATCTCAGCCGAGGAAGCAAGGATTAAAGCATCCCTCGAATACGCGAAATTCCGCAAACAAATCGACGCTCTTCCCTCGCCCGTCGAAAAAGATTTCGAAGCCGCGGTCAAGAAAGCGAAACAAATCGAGAAAACAGCTGAGACGAAAGCCGCGGCAAAGAAAAAGGATCGGAAATCATGAAACGCAGGAATGCATGCTCTGGAGTGCGGCGACATGTCGCCGCTTTGGATCCCGGCCCCGGCGTTCATAAATCGCCTCAAACAGAAAACGCGGACATTGTCCCTACGCTCCAACTAAACGGAACGCCACCAAAATGAAAACGTCATCAAGAAGTCGAGCAACGAAGACGAAACCAACCCATTGGAACGATTCCAGGTTACGTTTTTTGTGTCGCTTCAATCCCTCGAAGTCCGAAATAAATCAACTTGCTCGGGATGCCCTGGTTTCATTTGTGCCCATGGAGCGAGTCTCCGTGGACGGATCATTCGATCTGTCTGAATCAAAACCTATTCACGACGTCTATAACGGTTTCACGTATTTCCAGAACGGAGACGTGCTGGTCGCAAAGATTACGCCTTGCTTCGAAAACGGGAAAGGAGGCCTGGCATCTAATCTACGAAACGGTATCGGATTCGGTACCACTGAGTTTCATGTCATACGCCCTGACAAGATTGACGGTCCTTACCTCGAATATCTCTGCCGCTCCCATCCATTTCGCACAATCGGAGAGACAGAAATGTTCGGAGCAGCCGGTCAAAAACGGGTCCCTGACAGCTTTATTAAGAACGAAGTCTGGCCTCTCCCTCCACGAGAAGAACAAGCCGCCATAGCCGACTTTCTCGACCGGGAGACGGCGCGGATCGATTCCTTGATCGCCAAAGAGGAGCGACTCCTGGAACTTCTCGAAGAAAAGCGACGCGCCCTCATCAGCAATGCCGTCACCAAAGGCATCGACCCCGGCGCCGAACTTGTGGACTCCGGGATCGAATGGCTCGGGAAGATTCCGAAGGGGTGGAGCATAAAAAAAATAAAGCACGTAACGCGCATACTACGGCGGAAATTCGCACATCGACCAAGAAATGCGCCACACCTCTACAACGGAGATTTCCCCTTTATTCAAACCGGCGATGTAGCAAGAGCAACCAAATACATTAGGGAATACACTCAAACTCTCACAAAGGAAGGGTATTTTGTATCAAAAGAATTTCCAAAGGGAACTCTGTGTATGGCAATTGCCGCAAATATAGGGGATGTGGCAATTCTTGATTTTAACGCATGCTTTCCAGATTCAGTTGTTGGATTCGTTCCGCTTTCAGGAGCACGCCTTGAATATCTGTACTATCTCTTCATTGCCAACCGGAAACAATTTACAGAATCGTCTGTAAAGAACACACAGGCGAATTTGAATATTGATAGAATCGGGAACATGTTAGTTGCTGTTCCGCCTGCTCCAGTTCAAGAATCGATCGCCCAGTATATAGGTGAAAATGAAGTCCGAACCACCAGCCTAAAAACCAAAATCCACCGCGCCATCGCCCTCCTCCGCGAAAGACGCACCGCGTTAATCTCTGCAGCCGTTACTGGAAAGATCGATATCCCATCGAATAAAGGAGCGCCCACCTAATGTCTGATCAGCCGCGAACCGTCCTTGTTACCGGAGCCGGAGTCGACAAGACGCCCGGAATAGATTTCCCCATTGCCGCCGACCTCTTACCCGCGATCAACGGCTACCTCAACCGGACCGAGGAGGGGAAGGCAATACACGCACTTTTGAACGAAAACATCGTTGTCGTAGGCTACTCGCTGAACACAGCCGACGAACACTTTAATGACCTACTCCGCGCACAACGCGGAAAGCGTATCACCGCGATCGGGCCAGAGGTCCTGTCCGACGACTACCTGCAGCGGGTTTCGTCCGCCTGGTCCATCAACCCGGATCAATTCACGGGCACACGAATTCACGGAAAAGAAGCGAAGAGGTCCGGAGGCGTCGTTCTGATTGAGGCAAAAGCGAACGAAGTGGACCTGAACGGGATCACGCAGAACAATACTTGACGTATCCGTATTATCGTGACACCATAACTTAATGTTGACTCAATTGCCATTTTCAATCGTCTTATTTCCTGATGATCCCAATCCAAGAAAGGGAGGGATTCGGTGAAACCTAACGCCTCAAGATTCCTCTACGTCTTTATTGATGAAGCGGGAAATCTCGATTTTTCCCGGACTGGGACTGAGTATTTCTTGATTGGCTGCATCACAAAGGAACGTCCTTTTTTCGCCTACCAAGAACTCAGCAGGTTGAAATATGACCTCGTGGAGAAGAAAGTGGACACTGAATCATTTCACGCGTCTGAGGATCAGCAATCAACTCGAAACGAAGTGTTTGGTGTCATTCGGAGGAATCTCGATAAGGTCCACTTTGATTCGGTCGTCGTGGAAAAGAGAAAAACCGGTCCCGCCCTTCAGGAGCCGGTCAAGTTTTACCCAAGGATGCTTGGCTACCTCCTGAAGCATGTCCTAAAGCAGCGTAATCTCGGTTTGTATGAGGAGGTCATTGTCTTTACGGATCAATTGCCCGTGAAGAAAAGGAGATCCGCGATTGAAAAGGCGGTAAAGACAACACTGTCTGCGATGCTTCCGAACAAGGTGCGCTACCGAATTTATCATCACGACAGCAAGTCCAACTTCAATTTGCAGGTTGCCGATTATTTTAATTGGGCCGTGTTTCGAAAATGGACTCGCGGCGACACTCGCTCGTACGATCTTGTTAAACAAGCGATCAAAAGCGAGTTCGATATTTTCCGAACCGGTTCAACCTACTATTACTGATGGCTCCCTGGGGTAAGAAAAGCGACCGTCCCGGCTATCCGATTTTCATCGGAAGAGCCCCCTGGGCTCTTGTCACCGGGACGGAACCTTTAAATTATTCTCACTCCAAAAATCCGAGTGCCGGGTGGGACCGCCGAAAAGCGGTTTCCCTGCGCTCAGCAGAGTTGTCAACTGTAAGTGGCACGGTTACCACTAGGACGATCTCACGAGCCAGCCAGGGAATCAAGCGAAATCCAGCCATCCCGCACGGGATCGGCACAAAAAAACCGCCGGTTCGCATCGCTGGCCCGGCGGAAGCCTTTGTAGGTTCTGCTACCTCTGGTAGAGACGCTGGAAATGTCGGATGTCCTGCGGCTGAGGTCAACGGTCATCGGCGTATTTTCCGGATTGCGGACATTCCTGGGGTTATCGTCCGACTGCCGGCAATAGTTCCTGTCTGGCCCGATCCGGACACGGCGTTCCCCACCGCCCCTAATCGATACTCCGACGCGCCGCGTCGGCATTCGGGGACGGCAGGGATTACTGCGGATTTGCCAGGCTGGCCCCGCGGGGGCCTTGGGTGGTCTGTCCGCCGCTGGCGGCGACGTTTTCGAACATCCGGATTTCGCGATAACATTTCAAGCGAAAACCTTGGAAATCCCGGCTAACCGGAATGTAACTAGCTGATTGCCATGGCCAAACTGACTTCCGAACAAACTTTTGAAAACACTATCGTCCGGCACCTTGTGGAACAAAACCGGTTTCTCAAGGCCGCGCCGGAGGACTACGACCGGGAGCTTTGTCTGATTCCGTCCACCGTGCTGCGGTTTCTCCAGGTCACCCAGCCGGAGCGGTGGGAGTCCTACAAGCGACTCCTGGGAGGTGACGCCGAACCGCGCGCCTTGAAACGCATTCGCGACGTGGTGGAACGGAAGGGAACGCTTTACCTGCTCCGGCGGGGGTTCCAGGAGAGCGGGCACCATTTCGATATGTGCTTTTTCGAGCCGACGAGCAATCTGAACCCGGACTTGCAGAAGCTCTTTGAGGGCAATGCCTTTCAGGTATTGCACGACCCGGAACCGGCGGGGGGCTTCAAGTACTCGAAATACGGCGAACAATCCCTGGATCTCGGGATCTTCCTGAACGGCCTCCCTGTCTTCACCGCTGAGATCAAGAACGAGGTCAGCGGCCAGACGGTCGCCCACGCGATTAGCCAATACAAACACGACCGCGACCCCAAGGAGTCGCTCTTCCGCTTCGGGCGCATCCTCTGCCATTTCGCGCTCGATACCTCCCAGGTGTTCATCGCCACCGCGCTCGAGGGGAAAAAGACGACGTTTCTGCCCTTCAATCAAGGCTGGGATGGCGGGGCGGGCAATCCGCCGAGCCGCACGGGATTCGCCACCCAGTACCTCTGGAACAACACCTGGACGCGGACGAGCATCCTCGATCTCATTCAGCGGTTCATCCAGGTCATCGATCAACTCGACGACAAGGGGCGTCCGACCGGGAAAAAGCTCCAGATCTTTCCCCGTTTTCACCAGTTGCAGACGGTGCGCCGCTGCGGCGCCCACGCGCGCGAGCACGGCGCGGGGTTTTCCTACCTCAACCAGCACAGCGCCGGGAGCGGCAAAACGATCGAAATCGCCACCCTCGCCAATTCCCTGGCGACCCTCCACGACGACAAGGATCAGGTCATTTTCAAAACGGTCATCGTGCTCTCCGACCGCCGGGTGATCGACCGTCAACTCCAGCGGGAACTGGAACAATTCACCCAGACCCGAGGAATGCTGGAAAACATCGACCGGACTTCCCGGCAGCTCAAAGCGGCCCTGGAAGATGGGAAAAAGATCATCGTGTCCACCATTCAAAAGTTTCCCGTGATCGTGGACCAGCTTTCCTCGCTCAAGTCCGATCGTTTCGCAGTCATTATCGACGAAGCCCATTCCGCCGCCGCCGGGAAAACCGCGCTCAAGGTGAACGAGGTTCTCGCCAAGGGAAACTCGACCGACGACAACACCGAGCAAGAGGAGGATCCGCCGACCTGGGAGGACAAGATCGATGAGATCATGGCCTCGCGCGGGCGGTTGCCCCATGTCAGCTACTTCGCGTTCACCGCCACGCCCAAACCGGAAACCCTCCAGCTTTTCAAGACCAAGCACCCGAACGGCTCCGAAGAGGTACCGTTCACCCTCTACACCATGCGGCAGGCCATCGAGGAAAAGTTCATCCTCGACGTGCTCCGCAACTACACCACCTACAACCAGTACTGGCACCTGCTGAAAAAGGCGGAGGAAGACCCCGCTTTCGACAAGCGGAAGGCGAGCGGGTTACTGCGCCAATTCGTGGGGGTTCACCAGCACGCGGTTGACCGGAAGGCCCGCATCATTGTGGACCACTTTCAGGCAAAAGCCATGCCGGGCATCAACGGGAAAGCAAAAGGCATGATCGTCGCCCGGTCCCGCCTTCACGCCGTCCGTTATGCGGTGGCGGTCCGCAAGTACCTCGACGAACTCGGCAATCCTTTTCGGGCGCTGGTGGCGTTCACCGACACCGTTACCGATCCCGACACCGGCGCCGAATACACCGAAGCCGGCATGAACGGGTTTTCCGAGGACAAAACCCCCGAAATGTTCGAACTCAACGAAAACCGCCTGCTCATCGTCGCGAGCAAATACCAGACCGGCTTCAACCAGCCTCTGCTCAAAGCCATGTACATCGACCGGAAACTCGCCAGCGTCATGGCGGTCCAGACCCTTTCACGCCTCAACCGGACCCATCCGGGAAAGAACGAGGTCGTGGTTCTCGATTTCGAAAACACCTTCGACGACATCCGCGACGCCTTCCAACCGTACTTCGATCGGATCGCCCTGACCGAAGAAGTCGATCCCAATGCCCTCTACGACATCCAGAACGACCTGCAGGACTACGCGATCTTCACCCCCGACGTGATTCAGGAATTCAGCAAAGCCTGCTTCGGCCGCGCACGCGAGGAGACAAAGATCAAGAAAATGCACGCGCTGACCGACCCGGTGGTCGTGGCCTACCGGCGGATGGAAAAAGACGACCGGCAGAATTTCAAATCGCTCGCGCGCGACTTCGTCAAGCTCTACGGGTTCCTTTCCCAAATCATCCCGTTCAAAGACAAAAACCTGGAGAAATTCTACGCATTCACCGGCTTTCTCGTCAAAAAACTCCCCGCCGAAAACGAAGGCTTGCCGCACGAAGTCCTCAACATGTCCGACCTCGACAATTACCGTCCGGAACTCATCGGCGAAGAAGCCATCGCCCTCCAACGTGGCGAGTCCCAGGTGGACCCCAAGAATTTCGGCGCCGGAACCAGCTCCCTCGAATCCGAGGCGATTCCTCTCTCCCAAATCATCGAAGACCTCAACTCCCAGTTCGGGACCAAATTCACCGAAGATGACCGCGTCGTCATCCTCCAGATGGAAACCAAACTCCGAAACGACCCCATCCTCGAACAACAACTCCAAGTCGGCTCAAAAGACGCCGTCCGCCTCTCCTTCGAACAAGCCGCCCAGGACATCCTGCACGAAATGATCGAATCCAACTTCAAATTCTACAAAAAAGTCCAAGACGACCAGGACATCTCGCGAGAACTCTTCGACCGGCTGTTCGAACGGTATTATGGGAGAAAGGGAAGCTAAACAGACCAACCCATACCCAAATATTAGCCACACGATTCCCTCACGACTTGCAGAATCGTTGCTTGTGGCCCACGCATATTGAATCCAATCTTATATGATACTTCCATCCCCAGGCGCAACTCCTCCCACACGCTAGCGTCACTTTGGCTAACATGAGCAAATATTTTCGTACCAAACTCCGGACATGATATCCAGCAATACGATGCCTCCATCCGAACAATCTCACCCCGAAAAATTCTATCGTTTCCCTCTACTGTTACGAAACCTCTAAGTTGATGTCTGACTTTTGGGCTGATCTTCGCTTCTTTCGTTTCTTCAAAATATCGTGATGCATCAGCAATTTGGCCTTGTACAAAAAGCTCCCGTGCCAGCCAAAATCTTGCTTCAAAATTCTGATCTCCCGGGGAAAAACTTCTCATCAGATGATCGATCACAAATCGGGAAGAGGCTTTCGAAGGTTGGTCTATATAATGCCGGGCAATTCTATAGTGTATCAACTTTGATGCCGGGTTCTGCTCTAGGCAACGCTTCATTATCGCAAGCCCCTCGTCCATCTTGCCATCACGCATCAGGGTCGAAGCAAGTCGAGACGCGACGAGTTCATTTCTCGGGTTTCGCTCGAACGCTTTTTTCAAGGCGGAAACGGCCGCATCATTCTCGAATATAGCTTGAAGAAACTCCGACTCCAAGACGAGGAAATTTTCCCTCTTAGGAAAATGCTGAAGGCCGTAGGCAAGATTCTGTTCGATCTCTTTAATTTTCTCCTCAATTACTCGTTGATATTCACCGAGGTTCTGGGGAGAAACTCTTTGTAACAGCTCTTTCAGCTCATCAAGAGCCAATTGCGTTTTCGTGTATCGTCCATGTGGCCGATCTTCCTTTCGATCCTTAACTTCCGGAAGATAACGTCGCGCTTCTTTGCGTAATTGCTCCTTTTCAAGGTCCGTCTTTGCAACAAGCGACCTCCGGCGACACAGGTTCGCGTATGTATGTCTTATAGATTGATCCCAAGGTGCAATTTCAAGAGCATCCCTTAACCAACGCTCAGCACGAGCAAGATCTCCACCCTTATGGTTCATCTCGAATATCCCATATTGTTGGAGGAGAAACGCGTCTCGGCCTACGTTTTCAATAGCAATCTCGAAAAGTCTTCGCCCAAGCTCGGCAGACGGAAAAGCATCAACGATGCTGTGTCCGCGCATCAATGAGCGAAATGCTTCAAGGTCGGATTTATATTCAATATTGAGGTGAGCTAATAACCTTACAAGCTGATCATATCGCTCCTCCGCATTCTTAAGTACATGGTCAAATACAATGCCGGCAACATGCGCATGCCGAGCTTCGAACATTGCATCTGGAAGATAGGGATGGTCGTAATACCTTACAATATGCTCCAGTGGTGAAAAAAACGCCTCTTTGAATCTGGCAAAAGATACGCCACTGACTCGCGATATCAAGCCAGCCCGTACCGGGACATCGAGTCGGTTCAATGTGCAGATATCCAAGTATAATACGCGTGCTTGAGCCGGATAAATCCGTTCGTACTCATCTAAGACAATTTCCTCAAAAGGTTTGCCTAACGTCGTTTCATGTAATGCAACAAGGAGCTGCCGCTGGGCACGATCATGAAACGCGGAGAACCTATCTTCAGGTGAAAGGTCGGCAAGATGATTTAAGCAATCATGCTCTTCAAGTTTTTTCAATAGGAGATGTATCTCTTGTTTGTTAAGGTATGGGACGGGGAAATCATTGGACACGAGTGAATCGAGATTTTCACAGCGTGTATTCCATTCGTTATCGCGTTCGGTTACAATAGCGGTAATAGGAATCTTATTTCTTTTTGCAAACGCCGCTAACGCCTCAATTTCGTCAACATAGAGTGCGGCATGATCAATAAAAATGTATAGGCGTTTTCCCGTTAGATCGAATGCTTCGCGAATCGCGTCAAATTTCAGAGCGCCTCCCTCTCTTAAGTATAGCACGACCTTTTCGTAATCGATCGCGGCATCCCATGCGACCCGCTTCAAAGCTACGGTCTTGCCATTTCCAGCAGGCCCGCGAATAAGAAAGAAGCGGAATAACTGCTTCGAATCATCTAGAATTGCTTCAACGATAATCGAGTCCGTAATTCTGCGAGAAATGTCGAAACATTGCTCGATCGGCCACCAAGAATCATCGTATCCAGAGTAAAACTCTGCCGGGGGCTTGCCATTCGCCGACATTCCAAAGTGGATATGCCAGACGTCCTTGTCTAGAAAGGCGTGAAGCAAATCGGATTCGACCGGGTTCGCGGTTTTGTAGTGGGAACGCAATGTTGTTTCGCCCCGAAGAACTATTGTGGCAAGCTTCCGACGGTTTCCGATAAGTTGATCGTTGAGAGTTAAGAGAAAGGTCTCAAAGTCAGCATTTAATACCGTAATTCGGTTCGCAGCCCAATAACTTACATCGTAACGACTCTGATTTGGGGAAACAAAATAGTACCTCGGGCGATCTATTTCTGAGCCCGTTAAATCGAACAAAACCTCCCGGACGTGGGAATCATTGATGGAATATCCGGCAAAGATTACATGAAATTGTTCGGCATAACTTTGAAATCTGTCGATTAGGCGGTCTCGTGATTTTCGATACCGACTCAATTGCTCTTTACTTAAAACGATTGGATGAGTTCGGTCGCCATGATTTGAGACACATCCATGGAGCTTCATATAACATATTGCCCGTGGATTGAGCGAAAGCTTGTAATCAATCTTATCCCCGTGTCGAAGATATGGAATAATCTCACATACACGATCAGGCACTGATGCATATGCGCGTTCTATTATCAGATCATAATTGGTTGTGACTATCGATTGCCACGGAATTAGAGGGATAATTTTGTGAAAATCAGCAGGCTGAAATGGTTCGAGGATTTCATGGATAAACGATTGAAGTGTATCTCGATCATACTCGGATACGACGATGTCTGCGACATTGGCCAATGTCCGATCCTTCAAGTCTCCGTTCAAAAAACGGTCGGACAACTCATCTCGCATGCCCTCGCACGAATACATCATTTTTCCATCCGGGTGAAGCGCGCCCATGCTCGCTCCAGCACCCAGAAATAGAATAGTGCGTTTCTCTGCAATTTGAGTTACCAATGTTTCCGGGATAACAAGTCGATCAGAATTATTCGCGCACATTGGTCTTAGGAATTGAATACAGCGGGGCCGGAAACGGCCCCGCTGTTCATTGCCTTACTGGCAAACCTCGCATTCTTCGCCGTTGCGCAGGGCGTCGATGCGGCAGGCTTGTTGTTCTGCGGGGGTGGGTTTGTCGCCGTTGACGGTGCCGCGGACTTCTTTTTTGACTGAGACGGTGGCCTTCTCGATGTTGGAGGCGCCGAGGGTGCGGAGGTAGTAGGTGGTTTTGAGGCCTTTCCTCCAGGCGGCGCGGTACATGTGGGAGAGGGTTTTGATGTCCGGGCTCTTGAGAAAGAGGTTCACCGACTGGGCCTGGTCGATCCACTTCTGACGGCGGGCCGCCGCTTCGATAAACCAGGTGTGGTCGATGTCGAAGGCGGTCTGGTAGCGGGCCTTGATGTGCTCGGGAATGGCTTCGATGTCGGAGAGGTCGCCGTCGAAGTACTTCAGGTTGTCGATCATCTCCTGGTTCCAAAGGCCTTCCGCCTTGAGGTCGCGGACGAGGTGGGCGTTGAGAATGATGAACTCGCCGGAGAGGTTGCTCTTTACGAACAGGTTCTTGTAGGCCGGCTCGATGCAGGGGGAGGTGCCGGTGATGTTGGAGATGGTGGCGGTCGGTGCGATGGCGAGTACGTTGCTGTTGCGCATGCCTTGTTTGGCGATCTTTTCCCGCACGGGAGTCCAGTCCATTTTGCGGCCGCGGGGGACGTCGATTTCCTCGCCGCGTTCTTCCGCCAGCAGGTCAACCGTATCCTGCGGGAGGATACCGCGGTCCCACTTGGAGCCTTTGAAGGTCGAGTACGCGCCGCGTTCGGCGGCGAGGTCGCTGGAGGCTTCGTAGGCGTAGTAGGCGATGGCTTCCATGAACTCGTCGTTGAACTCGACCGCTTCCTGCGAGGCGAAGGGCGCGCCGCGCTGGTAGAGGGCGTTCTGGAGGCCCATGACTCCGAGCCCGACCGGGCGGTGACGCATGTTGGCGTTTTTGGCGGCCTCGGTGGGATAGAAGTTGATGTCGATGACGTTGTCCAGGGCGCGCACGGCGATGCGAATGGTTTCGCGGAGCTTGTCGTGCAGGATCTCGCCGTTGTCGTCCAGGTGGTTGTCGAGGATGACGGAACCGAGGTTGCACACGGCGGTTTCGTCGGGCCCGGTGTTCAGGGTGATCTCGGTGCAGAGATTGGAACTGTGGATCACTCCCGCGTGATCCTGGGGACTGCGGACGTTGCAGGTGTCCTTGAAGGTCATCCAGGGGTGCCCGGTTTCAAAGATCATCTGGAGCATCTTTTTCCAGACGTCAATGGCGGGGACTTTGCGGCCGTTGATTTCCCCCTTTTCCGAACGGGCTTCGTACTCCAGGTACTTTTCCTCGAACTTTTTTCCGTAAAGGTGGTGGAGGTCCGGGACTTCGTTGGACCGGAAAAAGGTCCAGTCCTCGCGAGCTTCCATGCGTTTCATGAACAGGTCGGGAATCCAGTTCGCCGTGTTCATGTCGTGGCAGCGGCGGCGGTCGTCGCCGGTGTTGCGGCGCAGTTCGAGGAAGTCGAGCAAGTCGTTGTGCCAGGTTTCCAGATACGCGCAGCCGGAACCGCGGCGTTTGCCGCCCTGGTTGACGGCGATGAGCTGGTCGTTGTGGAGCTTGAGGAAAGGAATGACGCCCTGGCTTTCGCCGTTGGTGCCGTTGATGTAGGCACCGGTACCGCGGACGGAGGTCCAGGAACCGCCCAGGCCGCCGGCCCACTTGGAGAGGTAGGCGTTGTCGGCGATGCCGCGCTGCATGATGCCCTCAATGGAGTCGTCGACCCAGTACAGGTAGCAGGAGGACAACTGGGAATGGGGCGTGCCGGCGTTAAAGAGGGTCGGCGTGGACGAACAGAAGCGACGGCTCTTGTAGAGGTCGTAGAGTTCGGTGACCCGCTGTTCGCGTTCCTTCTCCTCACGAATGAAGAGGCCCATGGCGACGCGCAGCCAGAAGATTTGCGGGGTCTCGATGCGGCGGTGTTTTTTACTGGTCTTATCGGTGACCAGGTACCGGTCGTACAGGGTTTGGATGCCCAGGTAATCGAAGCCGAGGTCCGCGGAGGGATCCAGGGCGGCGGCCAGCTGTTCGATGTCGTATTCGAGGAGACGCTTGTCGAGGCGGCCGATTTCCACGCCATGGTGCAGGTACTTGGCAAAGTAATTCTGATGGGCCTCCTTGAGACCGCCGATGCCCTGGCGCGTGATGTCCCAATCCAGGACCTCCTCGTAGATGTAGGTTAGAAGAATGCGGCCGGCGAACTTGGCGAAGCCGGAGTCCTTTTCGATCAGGGTGCGGGCGTTGAGGATGATGGTGTTCTTGAGGTCGGCCGGGCTGATTTCGTCGAACAGGGAGCGGCGCAGCTCCGTTTCGATTTCGTCGGGGGACAGGGAGAGTTCGAGGCCGATCGTGGCGAACTGAATGCGCAGGCGCAGGTCCAGACCGTCCCAGAACCAGGTGGTGCCGTCGTCTGGATTGCGCACCACCACCATGGAGCCCTGCTCGGGAGCCGGCACTTCGGCTTCGTCCTGCTCGCGCAGCGCGGCCCGGCGGGCGCGGTAAAGGATGTAGTTCTCGGCGACCTTGAAATGGCCGGCCCGCATCAACTCCTCCTGGACCAGGTCCTGAACCTCCTCGATGTGGATGTACTCCTGGTTAAGCAGGCGGACCCGTTCCGTGATGGCGCGGGCAACCTGGGCGGCGGGCGCGGAGTCCTTCTCAAGGGAGAGAAAGGACTTGCGAACGGCGACCTCGATCTTGGCCTCGTTCCAGGGAACGATCTGGTTGTTGCGGCGAATCAGACGCGGGAGCCCGGTTTCGGAACCGGAGGGGGGGCGCAATTCGGAGGAACGCTTGAGTACAAGGCTCTTGGCGACATCGTAGGCACGGTTCTCCACCAGCGCACGTTCGATGAGAGAGTAGAGTTCGCCCACATCGAGTCTGGCCGGCGCGGGGCGGTCCTCGGTGTAGGAGGTGATGGCGCGGGCGACATCCGAGGCGATACGGGAGACAAAGCGCTGGTTCTCCTCGGTGAAAATATCGCTTTCCTCGCGCGCCAGGAGAAGGTTGGTCAGGGCGACGCCGACAGCGTCCGCGACTTCCCCGAGGTCAAAATCCTGCTCGCCTTTGGCGCTGACGATTTTTGCTTCGGGCTGGTTGTCGTGATAACCATTGAGCGACTGCCGCCAGTCGAACCGGGGCTTTTGCTCCGATGTGTCGGTGATGAGACGTTTTAGAACGAGGTCTTGTTCGGGAGAGGGAGTGATCATGGGAAGTTAAAAGTCAGAAGTTAAAAGGAAAAAGTTCAGAGGGTGGAGGGAGGAGGAAGAAGTTGATTCATTTTGCGAGGGATTTCGTGGATTGGCTTGGTTGGTTATTGCGTTTGGCGGAAATGATGGAGGTAGTGAAAATTGCGGTTAGTTCGGAAGCTTCCTTTAAAAGCGGCGTCACTCGGGTCTCGGGAATCAGATTGCTTCCGATGATGATTTCGAGCCAATAGACGCATTCGTCTGCTTCCTCACGAACCACACCTAGTTTCGCCACAAATTCGGCTTTCGATCGACCCGAGCAAGCCGCGCGATAATTCGCGCCGACGGAAAGAGCGCATCGAATGAGTTGATTGGCCACTGCCCGGCCCGAATGGGTATTGGGAATGGCGTCCACCAGCTTGATCGTCCGCAAACCGAAAGCTTTCGTCCTGTCCTGCAAGTCACTTTCCTGCACCGCTTCGACCATTTCTCCATCCCACTTTTACCTTTTAACTTTTACCTTTTAACTTCCTCAAAGTTCGTCGTCGTCGACGGCGTTGAGGGAGGAGGATTTCTGGTATTCGGTAACCCGGCCTTCGAAGAAGTTTTGTTCCTTCTTGATGTCCATCATCTCGGCGAGCCACGGGAGGGGGTTGCGGATGCCGGGATTAAAGGGGTCGAGACCAATGCCTTCCAGGCGGCGGTCGGCGATGTAGTCGATGTACTGGAGGAAGTCCTCCAATTTGAGACCGACGGCGTTGACCGGCAGACAGTCGCTGATGAATTCCTTTTCCAGGGCGACCGCGGTGCGCATGGTCTCGACGAGGTCCTCCTTGAACTCGGGCGTCCAGATGTCGCGGTTCTCCTCCACGAGGTCCATGAAGAGGTTGCGGAAGAGTTCGATGTGATTGGACTCGTCGCGCAGGGTGTAGCGGAACATCTGCCCGATGCCCGGCACCTTGTTCTGCCGGTAAAGGGAGAGGATCATGCCGAAAAGGCCGTAGAACTGGGTGCCCTCCATGCACTGGCCGAAGACGAAGATGTTTTTGGCCAGGAGCTGCTTGTTTTCGGTTTTGGTGAGGTCGAGGTCGCGGCGAAGAGCCCGGGAGGTGCCGGTGACAAATTCGTTCTTTTTGACGATGGTTTCCACGTCTTCGAACATGGCCTCGCACTCGTGCGGGTTGATGCCGAGGGAGGAAATCATGTACAGGAGGGAGTCGGCGTGGATGTTTTCCTCATGGGCGTGCCGGCCCAGGACCAGTTTGAGTTCGGGGGCCGTCACCAGTTCCCGGACGACGTGGATAATATTATCTCCCACAATGCCTTCGGCCGCCGAAAAATACCCGATCCCCATCATGATGATCCAACGGTCGACCTCGCTGAGATCGTCCGCGCTTTTCCACTGTTCGATATCCTTCCCCATCGGAATATCCTCAGGCTCCCAGTGGTTGGCCTTCATCGTCCGGTAGAGGTCGTAGGCCCACTGGTACTTCAACGGAAGGAGGTTGAAGGTCATGGTCTCGCGACCGTTGATGATCTTCTTGGCCTCGAAAGCCTTTTCGGCCTTGGTCTGGTCGAGGACGAATTTCTTGTTTCCGATTTGGTAGACTTTTTCCATGGGTCGCTGACGTGTGTGTTGGAGTGGTTTGGCGGAGGTTTCCCGGTGGGCGACGATAAACGACCCCTTCCCTCCTTGGCTCCTGTCTGGAGACGGTTTGAATGAAGAAAAATTGCTGGTGGATCAAGCCGCGATCCTTCGATTTCTAGACGCTAACCCCAATATATTGGGGTCTCAGGCGGCAATAACCACAATATCTGGTGATCCTGGGTATAAGGTCAAATACAAAAGAGTGGACTCGCCATTCTTTTTCGACCCTCGTTTCCAGCCTCGTTACGGGGAGGATCATGGGGCGGATTTCGGCCGGAAAACAATGCTTTTCGATTCACAACTTATTCCCACCGGCAGTGCGAATAACCTGGATTGAAGAAGGTAATGAACGCGTTCACGGCGCAGATTCGGGGGACCGGTCTCCGGTTGATTTTGGGTTCCCCTTGCCGGCCGGGGGGCTTTATATCGAGGCATGGAATCGGAATTGACAGGATTGCTTGAAGAGTTGGTGGCGATCCCGAGCGTGAACCCGGGCTTCGGCGGGGATGGGGAAGGACGCCTGGGAGCGTTTGTGGCCGATTGGCTGACGCGGCGCGGCATGGTCGTGGAGGTGCAGGAGGTGTTCCCGGGGCGAAACAATGTCATCGCCCGTTGTCCCGGCGGCGGCACCGGGCCGGCGTGGTTACTGGATGCACATCTGGATACCGTGGGGGTCGAAGGATGGGCAAAAGGGAATCCCTTCAAGCCTTGGCGGGAGGGGAATCGGCTCTATGGGCGGGGGTCCTGCGACACCAAGGCATCGCTGGCGGTATTCATGAGCGTAGCCGCCTGGTTCGCGCGGAATCGGTCTGAACTGGCGGCGCCTCTGGTTTTCGCGGGAACGGTCGACGAGGAGATCGGACAGACCGGCGCTTCGGCCCTTGCGGGGCTGGGGCAGGAGTTTCTGGGGGCGATCGTGGGCGAGCCGACCCGACTGGAGATCGAGCACGCGCACAAAGGGGTGTTGCGTTTTGCCGTGACCACGCGCGGTTTGGCGGCGCACAGTTCGCGTCCGGAAAGGGGAGAAAACGCCATCATGCGGATGGGCCGGGTCCTGGAGCGACTTTCCGTCTACGAGCGGGAGTTGAAGGATTCGCCGGGCGATTTCTCTCTCGGGAAGCCGACGGTGAGCGTCGGAATCATCCGCGGCGGCAAGGGGGTGAACATCGTCCCCGACGTCTGCCGGATCGAGGTCGATCGACGGATGATTCCCGGCGAAACACCCGAGGCGATTCTGCGGAGGATTGAGGATTTACTGGAAGGATGTCCTTCAGCGGAGGTCGAAGGATCCTCGATAATGTCACGCTTCGGACTGTCCACGCCGACTTCCCATCCAATCTGCCGCGAGCTCGATGCCGCCCTGCGGCGGGCGGGGGAAACGCCCCGGTTCCTATCGAGTCCGGGGATGACCAACGCCGGGATCTACGCAAAAGCGGGCCTGCCCGCCGTGGTATTCGGTCCGGGTGACATCCGGATGGCGCACACCGTCGACGAATGGGTCGACACCGGATATCTGCCGCGCGCTTTTGAAGTCCTGCGCCAGTGCCTTTCCCACCGCCACTCGCCATTGTAGGGAACAATCAGGCCGGGGTGGCCAGCTTGCCGTCCTCGATATCGGTCTCAAAGAGTTTTCCTTTAGGGAAGAGGCGCACGTGCCGAAAAACCACGGAAACGATTTTACCAGGTTCCAATTCGAGTTCGCGGAGACGTTCCCGGGGAACCTCAGCTTCGAAGGGCTCGTGCGTGCCGAGGCGTTCAAGTGTCACCCGCCCATAGTTGCCGGCCGAAAAAATGTGCTGAATCTTGGCCTTGATGGAGTAAGCATGGGTCCGGCTTTCCTCCGGTTCGAGTTCCACGTCGTGCGGACGCACATAGAGGACATCTCTCGCTTTCTCATCACGCTTGCCGGTCACCCCGGCTGTGAACCGGTTCACATTGCCAAGGAACTCGATGACAAACGGGGAAACGGGTCGATCGTATACCGACTGCGGATCGCCTGTTTGCTCGATCTTCGCGTTGTTCATAACGACAACCTCGTCGGCCAATTCGAGCGCCTCCTCCTGGTCGTGCGTCACGAAGACCGTTGTCACTCTGATCTCTTCCTGAAAGGTGCGCAACCACCGCCGCAAATCCTTGCGAACCTTGGCGTCGAGCGCACCAAAAGGCTCATCAAGCAGCAGTACCCTCGGATTCACCGCAAGGGCGCGGGCCAGGGCGATGCGTTGGCGTTGTCCGCCCGAGAGTTCGCTGGGATAGCGCTTTTGCAGGCCTTCCAACTGCACCAACTCAAGTAATTCGTTCACCCGGGCAAGAATCGCCTTCTTATCCGGGCGTTCCGCTTTTTTGAGCGAATGCAGGCCGAAGGCGATATTGTCAGCGACCGTCATGTGTTTGAACAAGGCGTAGTGCTGGAACACAAACCCCACCCCGCGTTTGCCCGCCGGCGTCGCGGTCACATCTTCGCCGTGGAAGAGAATCTTTCCACCGCTTCCCACATCGGCAAAATCGAGTCCGGCGAGAATGCGCAGGAGGGTGGTCTTTCCCGAACCCGAAGGGCCGAGCAGCGAGACCAGCTTCCCTTCGGGCACCTCCAAAGAAACGTCATCCAGGGCGGTGTAAACCCCGAAGGTTTTGCGAATGTTTATGGCTTGAATACTCATATTCCTAATCTCCTCGTCTTAAACAACTTCGTGCCGTACCGATTTTCCCACAACTCAGGATCCGAAGACTACCCCTTCTCCCCCGCTTTCCATTCGATGATGTTTTTCGCGACAAGCGTGAACAGGGCGAGAATCGTGAGGATAGACGAAAGGGCGAAAGCCGGAACGGTGGCGTATTCGAAATAGAGCGTTTCAATGTAAAGGGGCATGGTACTCGTGAGTCCCTTGATGTTTCCAGAGACCACCGCAACCGCGCCGAACTCTCCCATGGCGCGGGCATTACAAAGAATGAGGCCGTAAAACAGCCCCCACTTTACGTTGGGCAGGGTCACGCGGAAGAAGGTTCGCCAGCCGCCGGCCCCCAGCGTCAACGCGGCGTATTCCTCGTCCCGCCCCTGGGCCTGCATGATCGGAATCAGTTCCCGGGCGACAAACGGAAGTGTGATGAACATGGTGGCCAGCGCGATTCCCGGAAGAGCGAAGATCACCTTGATCCCAAGCCCGTCGACCCACGGCCCCAACCAACCGTGCGTGGTACTGAAAATGAGGACAAAAATCAGCCCGGCGATGACCGGAGAAACCGCGAAGGGCAGATCGATAATCGTGGTCAGGAGACTCTTTCCTCGAAAACTGTATTTCGTGATCGCCCAGGCAGCCGCCAGACCGAAGACCGTGGTGACGGGCACACAGATGACCGCCACGGTCAGGGTCAAACGGATCGCCGCCAGGGCGTCCGGATCCTCAAAGGTGGCGGCGAACGCGGGAATTCCCTGCCGAAACGCTTCAAAGAACACCGAGAAGAGCGGAATCAGCAGGAAAAAGAGAAGGAATACGACCGCCAGAGCAAGGAGCGTGTTGCGTAACCAACGCGGCTCGCAGGTCGCGCTTTGATTCTTCGGCAGCGGGTCTATTCGAAATCTGGATACGATGGATGCCATGGATTATAGGTGTTGGGTTTACGGGCGGCTAGTCACGGATGAGGCGTCATCGGTGGTTGGACGTTTTCTTTGGTCGATCGTCTTGGTCGATGCAGCCACGATTCGCTCGGCGAATAATTCAGGTTAATGCCTCGCCTGCCCGATGGACTCGGTCCAGCGCTGCAACAGGTTGATGACAAGAAGGAGGATAAAGGAAAATACCAGCATCACCGCGGCGACGGCGGTGGCTTCGGCGTACTGATACTGCTCGAGAAATTTGACGATGATCAGCGGTGTGATCTCGGTGCGTAACGGCATGTTGCCGGAAATAAAAATCACCGACCCGTATTCCCCGATCGCCCGGGCGAACGAGAGCGCGAATCCGGTGAGTATCGCGGGGATAAGAACCGGGAGGACAACGTAAAAAAGGGTTCGGCCACGACTGGAACCAAGTGAGGCCGCCGCTTCCTCCACTTCCGGGTCGAGGTCTTCGATCACCGGCTGTACGGTGCGCACCACGAATGGAATGCCAACGAAGGTCAGGGCGATATAGATACCCACCTTCGAGTACGCCGTCTCTATGCCGATGGCGTAAAAGAATTGCCCCAACCATCCCGTCCGGGCGTACAGCGCGGTCAGCGCGATGCCCGCCACGGCGGTCGGCAGCGCAAAAGGAAGGTCCACCATACCGTCGAGCAACTTGCGTCCGGGAAAGCGGTACCGCACCAGGACCCAGGCGACGATAACCCCGAAGACCGCATTGGTGCAGGCGGCAGCGAATGAAACTCCGAAAGTCACTTTGTAGGTCGCCACGACCTGTCGGGACGTCACGACCCCCCAGAAGTCATCCCAGGTCATCTGGGAAGTGAGGACAAACACACCGGCCAACGGAATCAACACGAGGAGGCTCAGATAGGCCAGGGTGATTCCCATCGAAAGGCCGAAGCCTGGAATCACGCGACGGTTCGGGCGTTTGGTTTTGTCAGAGGAATCCATTGAATTCGGATTTGAGGGTTGAGGTACGGAGTTCCAGACCTGTTTTAATCACGAAACCCGGAAGTGATTATATGCCAGGCGGCTCCACTTCGGATTCGATGATACGTCCTGAAAAAAAGGCGCCGTTATTTGAGATAGATCCGGTCGAATGTGCCTCCGTCACGGAAGTGTTTTTCGTTGGCCGATTTCCAGCCTCCGAAGGTCTCGTCGATGGTGAACAGGGTCAGATCGGGATACTGATCCTGGTATTTTTCCAGGAATCGCGGATTGCTCGGACGGTAGAAATGCTTTCCCGCCAGGTCCTGCCCTTCGTCCGAGTAGAGGAATTCCAAATACGCCTCGGCCACCGCCCGGGTTCCTTTGCGATCAACGGTGCGGTCCACCACCGAAACGGTGGGTTCCGCGAGGATACTCACTGACGGAATGACGATCTCGAAATCGCCGGCAAATCGCTGGATTCCAAGCAGCAACTCGTTTTCCCAGTTGATCAGGACGTCGCCGATACGACGTTCGATGAAGGTCGTCGAGGCGCCGCGCGCGGCGCTGTCGAGGACGGGAACGTTGGCAAAGAGGCGCCTCATATACTCGAGCACACGGTCCTGATCGCCGTTGAACTCATTTTCCGCCCAACCCCAGGCGGCCAGGTAATTCCAGCGTGCGACACCGGACGTCTTCGGGTTCGGCGTTATGACCGCCACGCCGGGCCGGGCGAGGTCATCCCAGTTACGGATGTTTCTGGGATTGCCCCGGCGCACGAGGAAAGCGAGAGTCGACCGGTAGGGCGCACTGTTTTCCGGAAGTCTCTGCTGCCAGTCCTCCGCCAGCAGGCCGCGTTCGGCGATGGCATCGATATCGGCGGCGAGGGCCAGTGTCACCACATCGGCTTCGATTCCGTCGATGACAGCGCGGGCCTGCCGGCCGGAACCGCCGTGCGATTGTCGGACGATGACCCGGTCACCCGTCCGTTCATACCAGTGAGCCGCGAACGCCCGGTTGAACTCTGCGTAGAACTCACGAGTCGGATCGTACGAGACGTTCAGCAGTTCGACTCTTTGGCCGCCTCCCGTGTCATCGGATTGCGAGCATCCTGGTCCGGCCAGTAGAAAAATCCCGACCGCCAATGCGACACCGGTTAAGGCAAAGCGGAGGATACGCCTTCGGGGGCGTAAACGTTTGTTGTCGGTTTCGCCACGTAGCGAAGAGTGTCTGTTGCAGGTAGGCATGGAATCGTCGTCCTCTTTGGAAACGAAACCTCCGGTGGTCCGGTCAGCCGCTGAATTATCTCGTTGGAGATGTTAATGGGTCGGTTTTTTGTCGGGCCTCCGTTTATGGTTGGTCGGCCCTTAAGATGAACGGTAATGGCTCATTCAGTCCGCTGGGATTGCGATCCCAGGCGGGTTTTTTCCGTGCTTTCAATCTGCGTCACTGTTCCCTCATGCACGATGATCTGCACCACGCCAAAGCGCAGTGATTCCACCCTGTTGCGGACAATCTTCAACCAGTCCGCGTCTTCAGCTTGGTATTTGCTTGGTTCGCTCATGAAAATCGCGCTCATTCCGAGTCTTCCAACAGGCCGGCAAGGAAACCGTCTGCCGGATCCGAAGCGTTCTTGTTTGGCAAAGGAGTTTCCCTTGCGTTGCCCGAATTCAGGAAAAAATGTCCCGCGTTATCGCGGTGGATTTTTCGCAAAGTCACATCCACCACATTTTGCAGCGAATAACGGTCGAGAATTTTTGAAATCGCATTGCGCACATCGATCATGATCATGCGCAACCCGCAGTGGGCTTCGTCAGCGCAGGAACACGGTTGATAAGCAGTCTGACTGGCGCAACTGATCGGAGCGAGTGGACCATCCAGGAGGCGCACCAACTCGCCAATCTTAATCTCAGCTTTCGGCTTGGCGATGAAATACCCACCAAAGCGGCCGCGCTTGCTGTCGACGTAGCCCGCGGTTCGCAATTCCCCCATAATCTGCTCGACGAATTTCAACGGCAAGTTGTCGCACGCCGCCAAATCCGAAGCCGTCACGCGTTCATGATTCAACTCCCAGGCAATTCCCAGGTTGATCAGCGCCCTCAGGCCGTACTCGGCTTTTTTTCCTATTTTCATTGTATATTCCCGAATCTACACTGTTTTAATAGGTTTTCAAGATAAAACTTCGATTAACCGGATTATTCCTCGTTGGATCTGGATTGTTTGTGCCAAAGCCTGACAGCTACGGCATATTCCGTTCGATGCCGAGTACTTGTAGGTTGCTTTCTCGGAATCCGGGCAAAAAAAAGACCCGGCCCTCCTTTTCGGAGGAACCGGGTCATAAACCTGGCAATAACCTACTCTCGCAAGACCTTGCGTCTCACTACCATTGGCGGTTGAGGGCTTAACGGCCGTGTTCGGGATGGGAACGGGTGTTTCCCCTCACCTATACTCACCAGGAAAGTGGTATGATTTTGGATTTTGGATCTCGGATTTTGGATTCAATTCCGAAATACATCCTAGTTCAACTGCGTTGGAGTTCTTTAGATTTTAGATTTTCTCAGAGCCCTTCGGGTTTGCGAAGAGCGCGCAGAGCGCTGGACTTCAATCCAAAATCCGAAATCTAAAATCCAACTTTCTAAAAAGTGG
>JBJHCF010000025.1:33650-41150 GCA_050506795.1 Opitutia bacterium | reverse complement strand
CGATCTTTACTACTCACCCGGTGGACACGGCGTTCGGGTGGATTCCCACGCCTATGCCGGCTACCGCATCCCCTCGCACTACGACAGCATGATCGCCAAATTGATCACCTTTGGCGCCAATCGCAATGTGGCCATCGACCGCATGTACCGGGCACTCAGCGAATACCTCATCCGCGGGATCCATACCACGATCCCCTTTTCCAAGGCCATTATGAGCGATCCGGTTTTCCGGCAGGGTCTGGCTACCACCGGGTATGTCGAAGAGTTCATGAGCCGATCGCCATCCGATTTGTCAGCCAAGTAATTCCTAAATCCGCCATGTCCAACTCAGACGTCACACCCGACAGCATCGACGACCAGAATTCCCTGGGAGAGATCAAGATCAACCATTCTGTCATCGCCGGTATTGTGCGCCTGGCCGCACTTGAAATCCGAGGAGTGTGCGGGGTTGGGGGCGGTTTTGTGGAGGGACTGACCGAGATTTTCTCCAAACGCGAGTCCGACCGCGGGGTCAAGGTGAGTGAGGACGACAACGGCTACTACGTCATCGAGATTCGCCTGCTCATGGAATTCGGTTCGGATCTGGCCAAAACG
Source organism: Opitutia bacterium (assembly GCA_050506795.1). Taxonomy (GTDB): domain Bacteria; phylum Verrucomicrobiota; class Verrucomicrobiia; order Opitutales; family T3Sed10-336; genus SLOW01. The sequence goes on along the minus strand of JBJHCF010000025.1, from coordinate 40,556 downwards.
GCCTACAATGTGCAGATGGCCGTTCGCGACCGGCTGAATCAAATGACCGGCAAACAGGTCTCCCGCGTAAACGTGGTCATCGACGGAGTCAAGGTCGCCGAAAACACCGGCGAGCACCCCCCCACCGAACCCTCCTGGCCACAACCGCCCACCACCGACTAATTCGGAAATCTCCCTTAACCACGCGACCAAAATCACGATGAACGAGGAAATCCCCTATCCCAACGATCCCGATCAACTCGGATTCCTTGGCGATCCCGTTTTCTATTACGGCCTGGCAACAGGCATCGCGGTTGCCGCTTTGCTGATCTTCTTCTGGTGGCTGTCGCGCCGGCAGCCCGACGCTATTTCAGCCTTCGACAACCAGAACGGCAAAGTCACCGTCTCGCGAAAGGCCCTTCAGGAATTGATTCAGGGCTGCTGCGAACGGGTGAGCGATGTCGGCCGCGCACGGGCCACCGTCACCACTCGCGGAGGGGTGATCAACACCCATGTACGCCTCCGCCTCAACGCCAACGGCAAACTGGACAGCATCTCAGGGTACCTGCAGGAGCAAATATCCGGCGCGTTCAAACAGAACCTCGGAATAGAATCCATCGGCAACATCGATATCGTCGTGATCGGCATTCTGCCGGAACCCGTTGGCAAGGAAAACGAAGGCCAGTCCAAGCTATAAGCCTTCCCACTCCGCCCGGCGATAACGCGTGCCGCGGGTCACCCCACTTCGATGCGGAAGGTCTCAGTCACCGTTTCGCCGGTGTCCTCCCGCCAATAGAGCGCCCCTTCGCCCGAACTCGCGGGCGCGATGTAGAACCGAAGATAGGGATTCGCTGAAATCGCCCGGTACAAACGGACTTTGACCACCGGATCGCCGTTGAACTCGGCCCGAAACTCCTCGATGATCCGCTCAGGAATCGTCTGTCCCTGACGGTCTTCGCGCAATCCCGTTTCCATCGGATGATCGATCAAAGTGAGCACGTTCCCTGCAGCCCCGTTGCGCAACTGGTCCGGAACACGGACTCGGGTCCGCATGATCGTGTCGAGCTCATTGGTGTCGGCGCGACTCAAACACCCGGAAACGGTGACCCGGACATCGCGGTGGCCAGCCAACCAATTCCCCTGACTGGTACGCGCCAGTGCGAGTACGGTCTGGGAACGATTCAGTCGGACCCGGGTGGAAAAATGGGCCTGTCCGGCCAGGGGAGAAAAATACACATCCGCCAATTCAACGCTGGGATTGTCGGTGGCGAACAGGTACACCGCCTCAATATAATCCTCGGCCGTCATGGGACTGTCCACTTCGACCGTTAACGGCACGGCACTGCCGTCCTGGGTCACTCCCGGCAGGTCCAGACGGATCCCGCCCACACGAGGCGTCGCCCCATCCAAACGTTCCATCGCGGCTTCCATCCGCTCCCAGGGGGCCTGATTGCGCGACTGCGCCGCCACGTTCACATCGCTCAAGAAGAAGGTCGCCGCCAGCACCGCGAAAAACCAACCGCTTCGCGGCATCCGTCCGGCAATAGCAAAAATCATTTTACCTGTTTCGTTTGTAATCTCTGTAGTCATCGATCTCATCAAAGCATTCGGTTCTTTATCAAGCGACCGGCTCCTCTCCCTATTGTTCCCGTACCCGAAATGGTCCGAACAGCGCGATCGCGGCGCCGCCCAGAATTCCCGCCACCGCGAGAAAGGACGGCAATGCCAGCGTCGCCACACCCGTCAGGCCCTGGCCGACTGAACATCCGAGGGCTAGAGCACCGCCCACCCCCATCAGCGCACCACCGCCAACCGCTTGTAAAATCTCGACCGGATTGCGAAAACCGCGCAGCTCAAAACTTCGCGTGCCCAACGAAACCGCCAGCGACCCCAGCAACACCCCGCCCACCACGGTGACTCCAAAACCCGCCTGCAATCCGGTCGACAGCATCAGGTACTGAATCGAATCCCCGACCGGCGCCACGAAGGTGAGACTCTCCAGGCGCACCGGGTCGAAGTCATCGGCGCCCAGGCGACCGGTCACCCACCAGCCTGCCGCCGGCAGACACCCAATCAACACCGCTCCCGCTGCCTGCCACGGATAACGTCGCAACCCCATGCGGAACAAGGCGTGCCCCGCCAGGGCCAACGCCAACAGGGCCGCGGGCACCACGATCGCCACCACCACTCCGGCGCCCCATGATTCCAGGAGACCGGGCAAGCTCGGCGACGGAAGATCGGGTGCGATGGTGGTGGCTTCCACCAAAGCCAAACGGCGCGTCGCCAGCAAACCGGTCAGCGCGATCGAAGCGGAAATCCCCAGCGACAAGAGCACCACCAGGGACCGCAGATTGCCGTCGCCGAGCAAAACCAGCGCCCGCGACCCGCAACCGCGGGCCAAAATCATACCGTACCCGAAAAGCACTCCCCCCATCGGCGCCAGCAACCAGGAAAATCCCCGCCGCAGATAAATCGAGTCCCCCAGGTCGACCATTCCCGTGACCATGATCGCCTGTGTGCCGGCGACAGCGACCGCCACCGCCAGGAGAAAAGCCGCGGCGCGGCGCGGTTTCTTTTCCCGCCACCATTCGGTCAAACCGCCGGACAAACAAAACTCCAGGCGCTGCCCGATGGCCCCGAACAGCAAACCAATAAAAAAACCGCCCCAGAGAACCTGGCGCACGTGGTCCAAAGAATCCTCCATGAACTATTAACCCGAAGGTCTGGTACCCCAGACATCCTGGGTAATGCCGGCATACCAGGATGAGGCGTAGCGCGCCTCGCGCAGGCGAAAATCGGCCGAGGCTCCGGCCGGACTCACTCCCCCGGAGCCGGGCACCTCGCGCAATTCGCCGTCGTGCACTTCGAACACATTGGCCACCGTGATACCCCACTCCGGAGCGATCACGCTGTAACAGGTGTTGTTCCACGTCGCCCGCGGCGGCTCGCGTCCGTCAAGATCGGCCACAATGGCCCGCGCGGTGGCTTTTCCGTGATTGCTGGCGACAAACCCCGACTTCGGCATCGGCGCGGCTTCGGTGGCGTCACCAATGACGTAAACCCCGGGCACCTGCCGCGATTCGAAAGTCTCCGGCTTTACCGGCACCCAGCCGGATTCGTCGGTTACCCCCGCCCGCTCGGCGATGATCCCCGCCTTCTGCGGCGGAACCACATTCAGCACGGAGGCCTGGTGAATCGTCCCGAACTCGGTTTCCACTTCGAGTCGGTCCGCATCCACCCGGATCACCCGTCCGTCGTTGGACAGCCCGACCCATTCGATCATGTCGCCGTAATGTTCCGCCCAACCCTCCATAAAAAGGCCCTGCTTGGAAAAATTGTCCTTGGCGTCCAGGAGCAAAACCTTGGACCGCGGTTTATTGTGTTTGAGATAATGCGCCACCATGCTGACCCGCTCATAGGGTCCGGGCGGACAACGAAACGGATTCGCCGGCGCCACCAGCACAAAGGTGCCCCCATCGGGCATCGCCTCCAACTGGCGCTTCAGCAGATGCGTCTGCTCGCCCGCCTTCCAGGCGTGCGGTGCTTTCTCCGCGGCCGCCTGGTCGTAGCCCTCCAGGGCTCCCCAGCGAACGTCGATGCCCGGAGACAAAACCAATCGGTCCCAGGAAATTTCGCTCCCTTCGGCCAAACGAAGCCGTCGGCGCTCAACATCGACATCTTCCGCCCGGTCGTGGACCACCCGCACGCCATACCGCTCGCTCAGTTCCCGGTAGTCATGCCCCAGCGTCTCGAAATCCCGCAACCCGCCCAGGTAGAGGTTGGTGAAGGGACAGGTGTAGTAACGTCGGCTCGGCTCGATCAAGGTGACGTCGAGCGTCGGCTTAAATCGCTTGAGGTACTTCGCGGCGGTCGCACCGCCAAAGCCACCCCCCACCACCACCACTCGACCGTTGGCCGCGCGGTTGTCGTAAGCGGACAGCCCGCAGGCGCTTATCATCACGCCCGCTCCCAAAATCCCCATTCTTTTCAGCGCCTCGCGGCGGCTTACGGTATTTCCAGCCATGTCAAAAAATCCTTTCGCTAGGTTAGTCCTCGGGATGCTCCGGCGACAAGGCGGCAAAATAACCCGCCACCGCCCGCAGTTCCTCCTCCGTGTAGCCCTTGGCCAAACGCGGCATCACCGTCGCCCCGGGAATCAGATCCTCCCGGAACGCCAGCAACTGGGCCGCCAACACAATCTCGGGTTGACCGGCAATCGACGGAATTTCAGTCCGGATACGACCCTCCGTTCCATGACAGGCGGAACAGGTCGCGGCAATGGCCGCGGTCCATTCGGCGTCAATCGACGGCTCGGCCACGGATTCGGAGCCGTTCGCCGCCCAGGCCACCATTCCGGCGACGCCAAAAACAAATATAACGATCAATTCTCGCACGGTTATTTCCTCGTTAAGGCTTTATGATTCGGATGCTTGTGCTACCAACGATAAGAGGCCAGAACCTAAACCATAGTGATCAAGGTCATATACTCAAGTTAAATTATGCCCCGATGCAAAAACCGCCGCATTCAGGAGTCAAACCGTACGATTCCGCTCGCCCCAATCCCGGAGCTTTTATTTGGTCACCTGACATGCCTGATCTCACTTCCTCCCGCTTTTATGCCATCCTCGATTCCGAATACGTCGATTCCCGGCACTGGGTCGAAACCTGCCGGCAACTGATCGCAGGCGGCGCGGACCTCATCCAATTGCGAGCCAAAAAAGAATCGGCGAAACAACGCCGGGAACTCCTTGAAAGCATTCTTCCCCTGTTCGAACCCGCCGATGCCCCGCCCCTCATCATCAACGACGACATCGACCTGTGCCTGGCGTACCCCGGGCTCGGACTCCACGTGGGACAGGACGACCTGCCGGTGGAGGTCGCGCGCGAGCGCCTGGGACCAGACCGCATTCTCGGGCTGTCCACGCACTCCCTGGAACAGGCCCGCGACGCCATCGACCGGACCGCGCTTCTCGATTATTTCGCCGTCGGACCCGTTTTCGCCACCCCGACCAAACCCGATTACCAGGCGGTCGGGCTGGAACTGGTGCGCGCGGTCACCGATTTGAAGCCCCCCCTTCCCTTTTTCTGCATCGGCGGAATCAAACGGACCAACCTCTCCACCGTGCTCCAGGCCGGCGCGCGGCGCGTGGTCATTGTTTCCGACATTCTCCAGGCAACGGACCCCGCCGAAGCCATACAAACCTGCCTCCGCCTCCTGGCGGGAGAACGGTAGTTCCGCTTTGTTAGTCCCCTAATTCCGAAATCTTGCGCAAATCGGGCAAGATTTTCTGGAGGGCCGTGCTCCCGCACGGCCGGGGTCGCCCCAAAAGCGGACGTGGTGATCACACCCCTGAGCAACGGCCACCACGTCAGGCACACCTTCCGGCTGCGGCGCGGGAGCGCCGCCCTCCACGTAACTCCTGATTGGTACCGGATCCGCCGGGTTGGGTTGTTAACGAATCCTTGGATACGTCGGAAATTGGGCTCACATCAATACGGACCGCGGACCATGTCGTGGACCTTGTTCCGGTAAAACTCCGCCAGGTCCCGGTGTAGGTCTTCCGCAAGGGGCGGAAGGCCGGCGGCCACGGCGTTCGCCTTGGCCTGCTCGGGCGAGCTCGCGCCCGGGATCACCACCGACACCGCTTCGTGATCGAGGATCCAGCGCAGGGCGAATTGTGACATCGTCATGCCTTCCGGGACCATGGCCTTGAGTTCGTCAGCGAGTTCCACGCCCTTTTCATAAGGCAGGCCGGCAAAGGTTTCGCCGACGTTGAACCGTTCCCCGTCGCGATTGAAGTTCCGGTGGTCTCCGCTCCTGAACTCGGTTTCCCGGGTCAGCTTTCCGCTCAGTAACCCGCTCGCCAAGGGGAGGCGCACGATGATCCCCACGCCCTTCTCCCGGGCTCGGGGCAATAACTCCTCCAGCGGTTTCTGCCGGAAGATATTAAAAATCACCTGCAACGAGGAGAGCCCTTCCTGCTCGAGACAGACCAACCCTTCTTCCACCGTCTCCACGCTGGCCCCGAACCGGGCGATCAGGCCCTCGTCCCGCTGTTGACGCAACCAGTCGAAAATCCGTCCGTCACGCAGGACGTCGATCGGCACACAATGCAACTGGGTCAGGTCGATCCGGTCGACCCCCAGACGCTCCAGCGACTCCTCCGTCGCGGCCCTCAGGGCCTCGCGGCTGTATCCGTCGGGATAAATCGCTCCGCGGCCGAGCTTGGTGGCGACAAAGCTATCCGGATGCGACTTCAGGAAAGCGCCGACCGACCGTTCGCTTTCGCCGTTACCGTCACCATAGACATTCGCGGTATCGAAAAAGCGCACCCCCGACTCGTACGCCGCCGCAAGGACCCCCTGCGCGATGTCATCGCTCCATGGATTCCCCCATCCCCCGCCGAGCTGCCAGCAGCCCAACCCGCATTCCGTGACTTCCGTTCCGCTTCCGTCCAGTTTTCTCTGTTTCATTTCCAAGTCCTTTCCCGGCGCCTTCGGTTTTTCCGGGTTTGTGACCGATTTGACACGCCGCCGCCGTATTCGCCGACCCTCATCCTCACGCATCCCAAGGAAAGGATCAAGCGCAACGGAAATCCCGAACGGGCCCAGGAAAAATTGAATTCCCTTGGCTCGTAATACCTATTTTTCCTCTTTGACGTAAGCGGACACCATTCTCAATGACCTGGAGAGAAAAGGATCACACGGAGCCACAAAGACACAAAGGGATACCGGATATACTCCCCGACATCGAGTGCACGGAAAACACCACACCACAATTGCCCGTTCGGCAGACTCAGGGTTCCAACCTGTTGAAGGGCGGGCGTAGCCCAATTTGGGAGTAAGCGGACGCGTCCTGCGCCTTACACGGTTCTGTTTTGTCCCGGAGGGACGGCTGAATCTCAGTCGAAAGGTATTTTTCCTGTC
>JBJHCF010000025.1:0-33640 GCA_050506795.1 Opitutia bacterium | reverse complement strand
TCGAAACACACGAAAATGAAGCGCGGATCCCGCAGTTCTTCCTTTGTGTCTTTGTGGCTCCGTGTGAGGAAATGATTTGTTTTGGAATTTGGTGTGGCATGAGTAGTTCGTTGTTGGGTTCGGACTGAGACGTCTGAAAAAAGCAATGGGTCTCACACGGAGCCACAAAGACACAAAGGGATACAGGATATACTCCCTGGCATCGATTGCATAGGAAATACCCACCGCCATTGCCCGTTCGGCAAACTCAGGGTCCCAAGCCTGTCGAGGGACAGGCGCAGCCCAATTTGGGAGTAAGCGGACGCGTCCTGCGCCTTAAACGGTTCTGTTTTTGTCCCGGAGGGACGGCTGAATCTCAATCCGAAGGCATTTTGATCGAACCACGAAACACTCGAAACACACGAAAATGAAGCGCGGATCCCGCAGTTCTTCCTTTGTGTCTTTGTGGCTCCGTGTGAGAAAATGATTCGTTTTGAGATTGGGTGCGGCATGAGTCGTTTGTTGTTGGCTTCGGACTGAGACGTCTGAAAAATGCAATGGGGCTCACACGAAGCCACGAAGACACGGAGATTTTTATCGGATCCGGCTTCGTGAGCTCTCACCGGCCTGAGCTCGTCGAGGACGCGATAGCCCTCAACGGGTTGCCGAAGAACGCGAACCGGGTTGGATATGATATTGTCGGCATGTCCGTTTCAGCGGATTTCAATGACCGCACCATCGTCCATGCGTTGAGGAAAGGTCGGACTTGTTGTCGAACCGTGCGTGTGTGAACCGGTGATATCGTAAAATCGTACCTGAACTGTTGTACGGATGCTCTCTGGATCGATTCCCGCCATCCGTAAGACTTCAGGTAATGTCATTGCTTCGGACCGATCCCAAAAGACGAACTGTTCCCGATCACCATGAATCACCTGAGCGTGGAATCTTCCATGATGTGCGCCATGCTCGTTTAGTAACGATGCAATCCGCTCAGATCCCCGTTCGTCGGACAAGTAATCCAAGGGCGTTCGTTCCCGTATGTCGGTGGCGTTGATCTCGACGCCATGTTCGATAAGCAAGTCCACCAGCGGAAAACTTGAACGTTCCACGGCGAGGTGGAGGGGTGTCCTTTTCTCGAACCCCGCGAGATTCGGGTCGGCGCCGTTCGCGAGCAGGAGTTCCACCAGCGCGAGACGTTGCTCGCGGACAGCGTAGTGCAGTGGTGTCTGACCGATCACATCAACGGCGTTCACATCCGTGCCATGCTCAATCAACAATGCGACCAGGCGAGTCTGCTGGAGATGAGCTCCTTGAGCTGCAAAATGCAACGGCGTGCTGTGTTCCAAAGTGGTCGCATCTACCTCAGCCGAATGTTCCAGCAGGTACTCGGCAATCGTGTAATGACCGTTAATCGCCGCCAAATGCAGTGGCGTCGCTCCAGACAGGTACGATGGTGAACCCGGGAGGTGAATCCGAACCATTAGATCCACTCCGTTTTGCCGCAAAAGTTCGACAGCGGCTCTCGAGCCTTCCTTAACCGCGGTGTGTAGCGGCGTTTCGCCGTCAGAGTTCACCGTCATGGAGTCCAGCCCTTGATCGATCAGGAATTGGGCGAGCCTCAGCTGGCCCTTCTCGATCGCTTGATGCAACCGTGTCGTCCATCCACGGCTAACCGTCCTCCACCCGCTTCAGTGGTCAGCCTGATCCGGCTGTAAAGCAAATCGGGTTGGTCATCGAACATCCGCCGGAGCCGCTCGATCTCCGCCGCCTCCTCATCGACCGGCGCTGCTTCTCCTCCGGGCACAAGCGCGGCCAACCGCTCCTCCGGCAGCCGTTCCGCGGCGAGACTCGCGAGTTCGGGGATGTCGTGGAATTCGCGGAAGACGCGTTCGTACAGGGCTTCGGCTTCGCTGGTTCGTTGGGCGCGGCGGTAGTTTTCGGCGAGGCGGAAGAGGGCGGTGGCGGCGAGTTGGCGTTCGCGGTCGAAATCCGCCACGGCCGACTCGTAGGCGCGGATGGCGGCGCTGAAGTCGCGGTTGACTTCTTCTTCGAAGAGGCCCCGTTGCACCGCCGTCGACAGGGACGGGGTTTCGGCGGGGGCCGAGGTGGTGATGAATGCAAAACAGAGGGTTGTGAGGATGGTCTTCATTTCGGTGTCCGGTGTTAATGGTTTCCTTTTCTGTCACCCACTCTACCCCCATCGGCGGGTTCAATATGTCATGGTTTTGCAAAATCCGTCGAAAAAACGCCATTCCCAAACCGGCGCCGTAAGCCTCTTGGATAGGGATGTCGTGCACTGTGTTTCTACTTGCGCGCTTTGATCCGTATTTCCTGGCGAAGGATTTCAAATTTCAAATTTTCGATCTGAAATGCTTTTTCATGCGGCCCCTAACCCTGCTTTCTCAAATTCACCTAACCTGAATTATTCACCGGATTGCGCAAAAAACAGCTTAAGGTATTTTCTATGAATTTGTTACACCTAAGTCGGTTGCGAAACTTTTTTGACGTCCGGTATTTTGCGCAATCCTCTCGCCCACAAGCGCGAATCGCGGCGTTGCGACCCTGCAATCCGCTTGGTTACGTACTCAAGTACGCGCCCAATCGGATTCGGGTCGCGCCTTGCGCTTCATCACTTCTGGGCTTCGCGAATAATCCAGGCTAAAACCACAGCCCCGGACTAATGGGGTGGAGGTTCTCACACGGAGTCACGGAGCCACGGAGAATTCAACCGGCCGCATCTCCGTGAGTTCCGTGGCTCCGTGTGAGACCAATTTCCGCTGAAATAAAGGTCGCATGAAAACGCCGTGGGGATGTTTTGGGATACCGCGAGGTCGGCCTTGATATTTGTCTGATAATATGTCTGATTACTGACATGAAAACCAACGTTACCACGCTGCTCCGTGAATTTCCGAAGGTGCGGCGGGCGGCTTTGGCGGGGGAAACGGTGATCATCGAAACCCGGGAAGGAAACCTTCGCCTCACGGCTGACCGTCCTGAGCATGGGGCCGCTCTGGGCCGCCTTAAGGGCCGGATGCGGGTTCGCGGTGATATTGTCGGTCCGACCTCCTCGGCCGGCGAGTGGCAAGCTTCGCTGTGAAATACCTGCTGGACACCCATGCCGCGATCTGGGCGCTCCAGGACGCACCCGAGTTGGGGGCCGCCGCGCGGGCGGTGATCGCGCGGGAAACCAGAGATTCGCTGGCCCTATCCGACATCTCCCTGTTCGAGATGGCGATGCTGGTAGCGAAGGGAAGAGTCGAATTCGACGATGGCCTGTTGCCGACGTTGCGCTTAATCAGCGGGATTTTTACGGTCGTGCCCATCGACGGAACCATCGCCGCCCATGCGGTGAACCTGCCTTTGCCTCAGTCCGATCCCTTTGATCGAATCATCGTCGCCACGGCGAAACGGCACGACTTGACCCTGCTCACCCGTGACGGCGAAATTTCGGAAAGCGGCCTGGTCGAAATCGTTTGGTGAGGCTATTCGGCGGAATCGCGTCTCCCCGTTTGCCTGGTCAAGTCGGCTCACCATTTGAGGATCCGACTCGAGATCGTGATCGCTGCTCATGCAAGGACCCGCTTTAACCCTGCTTTGTCGAGTCTCCCGGGATCAAAAAGCCGCCTCGACAGACCGCGTACCGGAACTACTATCACACTGCGGACCATGCCGAATCCAAACACCCTGAATTCCGCCTAAAACCCAATTGCCATGAACATCTTCCCCTCCCGCCTCGTCATATCCACCCTCCTCCCGCTCCTCGCAGCGGGAATGATCGCCGTCGCGACCGATGAACAGCTCCGTTTCGATGTCCTCCGCATCCACTACGCCGACGGTTCGGGCCGGATCATCGACTACGATTTCACCTCGGGAGAGATCGACGAAAATGGAACCCTTGAGATTCCCGAGGATGCCGTAATCGGGATTCCGGACGACGCGTCGAACGCCGTGTACACCTGGAGTGATCCGTTCGGATTCGACGACGCCGTGCTCGATACCACTCCGCCCGGCAGGTACAGCGTGATTTTCGATGCCGACGACCCATTTCCCTACCTCTACGCGGCCCTCGCGGGCGACGACCAGGCGGCGGCTTCCGGAACCTGGTCCTGGGAGGTCGAAACCCGAAACGGGCCGGCAACCGAAATCGGAGTCGAAGCCGATATGTGGTTCCCCTTGGCCCGGTTTTTCGCAGGATTTCATGAGGTCGATGAAGACGGCATCCCGGGAGTCCTTTTCCTGAACGCTTCGCTCCACAATCCCGAAACGGGCGGGTTTCTCTGGACCCACACGGAAACGGTGGAGCTAAGCGGAAACCACAGTCTTTCGGATTCGATCAGCCTGCGCATGAGCTTCTCCGATGACGGCCAGACCATGAAAACCGAGTACCGGCTCGAAAACGAGACCTGGGAAACGTTCGCCGAACACACCCTGGACGCCGGCGTCGCGCCGGTTTTTGGGCTCTTTGACACGTCGCCTTACGTCGAGATGTACGACAGCGGAGGATTCCTGTTCTCGCCCAGCCTGATGCTCGGCAACCCGGACTGGGAAATCATCATCAGCAGCTTCGGGTATTCGGATATCCTCAACGATCTCACGTCCGGATCCGAAGGGCGGGAATACCTGTCCGGGGAATGGGGCGCCGCCGTGGCGTACACGCTCTCCGAAAGCGGTCCGGTGCCGCCGACCTGGCTCGAGCCGTATTTCCTTTTTCCGGACTGGATCACCAACTCGGATTTCGAGGAAATTTCCCCCATTGAACACACCTCCGATAACGCCGACAGCGCCGCATCGACCATCGCCAACGACCATCTCGAAATCGAGCAGACCTTCGAGATGGTGGACACGGTGTTCGGCCTTCCCCTCGGGCTCATCCCGGCGACCGGCTCCTCCGAAGGCGAATCCGTACGCTCCAGCCGCTACGCGCTTCGCCACACCTACCACATCACCAACATTTCCGGCGAGACCATCACCGACCTGAACCTCTTCCAGCTCCTGCACGGGCTCCAGTCGGAGGTGAGCCTCTACGACGACCGCCCCTACCCCGGTCCGTATCAGGAATACCGTTACACCACCACGCAGATCGGGGTCGATACCGTGTTCGATTTCGACGATTCGATCTGGGACGACGACTTCGACTGGGAGGATTTCGACTGGACGGACGAAGGGGCAGAATTCGAAGACTACATTTCCTTCCTGTCGTCGGTCCCCCCGGTCGCCTTTGAAAACAGTCACTTCGGCATCGAGGGCGAAGACTCCCATTTCGAAGGCAAACCTTCCGTCGGCACGCACCTTTCCATCGAGGAAAACGCGTTGAACAACGTCGCCTATTTCGCGCCGGACGAGCGTTGGGTCGCGGGGGCTCAGCAATGGGATCTCGGTTCGCTGGCACCCGGGGAAACCGTCTCGTTCGACGTTCTTCTGACCGTCTCCACCGGATCGCGGATTTCGCCCGAAAAACCCGCCGGCAGCGCCAACGGAGGAGCCGCGTTTGCCGGAGGCGTCGATTTTATCCTGCGCGACGTCACATCGACCGGAACGGTTTTTGTCCGTCACCTGGCGGCCAATGCCGAGGAACGGGACGCCTGGATCTCCCAGGGCGAGTTGCCGGAGATCACCTTCCACCCGAGTGGCGACTCCCTTCAGGCCTGGAATGTCTCGACGACCGCGAATTTCAACGGTCCCGCCGTCCTCACCTTCGGCTACCACGCCGACACATTGGCAAACGACCTGCGCGAAACCCGCCTCGCCGCCTTTCATTGGAACGGAGCGAATTGGGAGCCGCTCGACAGCATGGTGGACCCCTGGAACAGGAAGATCACCGCGGCCACGGAGGGGTTCTCCTGGTTCGCATTGGGCGCCGGAGACCGCCCGGACCCCCGATACCATACGGACGATTTCTCGGGCGCCGAGCTTGATTCCGTGCGCTGGGAGGATCCCGCAGGAACGAATAACCTTTTATTCCGTCAGCGAAATTCGCGTCTGCAAGTTCACGCGGAAGGCGGGGAGCCGGGGACCGTATCGGTCGCCTCCCGGGCGGTGTTTCGCCTCGACGAAGCCTTTCGCGCCCGGGTCGATTTCAACGCCACCCACTTCTCCTCCACCGACCAGGGCGAGTTGGCACTGGCGGTGTTTCCCGGCGCCGATCGGCCCGGAAACGGTATTCCCGACGATCTGATCCTGATTGGAAACGGAACCCTGGACCGGGAATCCGCGCCCGCCGGCCGCAAATGGGTGGCGCTCCGGTCGAGCGGCGGCGAGATCGAAGCTCTGACCCATTCCACCACCGGCGAGTCGACCGGAACGCTTTACGTCGACTACGCGGACGGCGTTTTTCACGTCGCCCAATCCGGCTACGGCCAGCCGAATGCTCTCGCCAGTTTCGCACTCGACGACTGGGCCGAGACGGACCTCGTCACGATCGCCCTGCTGGCCTTCTCGGACGGACATGGAATCTCTCCGCGCAATGCCGTTTATTTTGATTCCTTCGCCATCGAAAGGAGTCCGGCCGGCACATTCGCAGAATGGGCGGACGCCGTGGCCGGAGCGGATTCCGCCGACCCGGCGACCTCGGTCGCCGCCGACGCCATCCCCAACCTTCTGCGTCACGCGGTCGGCGCCGGACCGTACGAACCCGCTCTCCGGCACCTTCCGGTGATCGCAGGCGCCTCCGGGGATAGCCACCGCATCGAATTTCGCCGCAACACTCGCGCCAGCGACCTGGTCGTCACGCTCGAGTCATCCGAAGACCTCGCGGAGTGGACCGCAATCGCCACCGGAAACCCCGGCACGCCCCTCCAGGTGGCCGACGGTCAACCGTACTCCGTCCAGGAAATCCCGGTAGACGGCGCCGTGACCGCAATTTCCATCATACCATCCGATCCCCAACTGTCCCCGTCTCGCACCTTCTACCGCCTGCGGGTTGAAACCACCGGGCCTTAGTTACTCGGCAACGTTTTCCACCTGAAGCATTGCTGACTGGGAAGGTTCTCACACGGAGCCACAGAGACACAGAGAGTTAAACCGGATCGGCCTCTGTGAGCTCCGTGGCTCCGTGTGAGACCAGTTTCCGCTGTAGTGAGAGGATTCGCTAACACAATAACCAAGCAGAGTTTCGCTTAACCGAATCGCATCCACTATTTCCCCGGAGGGCCGCCGCGCGGGCATCTTGCAATCGACAGGCAGGAATGCCTGTGTCACCCCGCCGCGACCCCAGGGATCACCTAATAAAAACCATAATGTGCGAAATTTTCGCACATTTGCGCTTGACCCACGGCCAAAAACCTGTGAACCCTTCACATATGGACGATCTTTCCCTGAATCAAAACGAATTGGAGGCTCTGCGGATACTGTGGGAAAAAGGTGAGATGAAGCCCGCCGAGATCCAGGAAGCCTTCTCGTGGCCCATCAAGAATGCCACCTTGCGTTCGGTCCTGGTGAACCTGGTCGACAAGGGCCACGCCGTTCGAAAGCCGCGCGGCAAAGCTTTCTTTTATGCCGCCCGGGTTCCCAAGACCACACTTCTCCAGGGAATGACGCGGTCCCTGGCACGCGTGTTCGCCGGGGGTTCCCACCGCGATCTGGTGGCGCAACTGGTGGAGACCGGAGACATCAAACCTGAAGACTTAAACGCCATCCGGCAGTCCGCCGGGCCAAAGCCGAAGAAGAAGCCAAGGAAATCCCGATGAACCCACTCGTAGCCCTCCCCCTTTCCCCTGTCCCCATGGTCCTGCTCCAATGGACGGCTCTGCTCGGACTGTGCTGGATCGCCCATCTCGCGCTGCGCCAACGTCACGCCCGTTGGCGGGTGATCCTCTGGCGCAGCGCCCTGTGCTTCGCGCTCGTCCTGCCCGCGGCGCAATTCCTTCCGCTGCCGGTGATCGAAGTCCCGGTCGAACCCCGGACCGCCCCGATTGAAATGCGCTCGGAGTTGAGCGAGTCGTCCAAGGCAACTGCCTCCGCACAAGCCGCCCCGCCTTCATTTATCACCCCCGCCGAAAGCCGCGGCGCGGGGGCCTCGGCGCCGCCCGCAACAACCGTCGTCAATTCGTCCGAGACCACCGGAACGCTGCCATGGGGTACGGTTTTTCTCGGCCTCTGGGCCGCCGGGTTCGCCGTTGCGGCCGTGCGTCTGATTCGCCTTCACCTCCAACTGTCCCGGATCAGGAAGGACAGCGTCCCCGCCGATCCGGACCTCGAAGAACGGGCTAAGGACTTCGCGGCAAGAATGGGGGTTCGGCAACCGATCAACGTTCGCGTTTCGGGGACGATTCAATCGCCCTTTGTCTGCGGGGTTTTCCAGCCGATGATTCTGATTCCGCTACGGCTCCTGGAGAAACTTTCGCCACAACAAGCATCCGCTCTGCTCGCGCACGAAATCGCCCACGTTCTCCGGCGCGACACCTTCTGGTGCGTGGCTTGGCGTTGGATGCTGGCCGTCTGCTGGTTCCACCCGCTCGTGTGGAGAATCCCCTCAGCCCACAACCTCGCCTGCGAACAGGAAGCCGACCGGATCGCGGCGGCCGGCTTTGACGACCGCCGCACCTACACCCAAACCCTCGCCCAACTGACCCTGCGTCTCGCGGCGCCTCCCGCCGTCGAAACCCGGCTCACCGTCAACGGAACCTCTCAAATCGTCCGCCGCCTGAATCATCTCGGCCGGCAGGGGCTCGGGGCGTGGAAACGCAGACACACCGTCGCCGCCTTCGGTCTGACGGGTTCGCTTCTCCTCGGCGCCGCGGGTTTTCAATTCACAAGCGCCGCGGAGCCAGAGTCCGCGGAGCAACCGCGCCCAGCCGAACCGGAACTCGGGCAGGTCACGATCACCGTCCAAGACCAGGATGGAAACCCGATCGAAGGCGCGATGATCGAACTGAGGTACGTTCGCTTGCAGGCATTGCTGGATGGGGTGCGACACATCGGGCTAACTGGTCGGGCTCACAGCAACGCTCCGACCGTCGCCACCAATTCAACGGGAATCGCGGTCATCGAGTATCCGCGGGAAGCACCCTATAGAGACGAAGACGGGTTCACGGGTGAGACGGTTGGCGTTAACGTCTCAGTGTCCCACCCCGATTTCGGCACGAGCAGGCACAGTGTCCCGGTGGATGGTAGCGCCGACCCACTTCGGCTCGAACGGGCGACCCGAGTGGAGGTCTCGGCTTATTTCGGGGAAGAGCGGCACCCTGTGACCGTATTCACTCCCTCTCTCAGCATCCGGAATCGGATTGTCCCTTCCTTGACCCGCGGTGCCAACGGAACCATTGAGTATCCGTCACTGACGCCCGGGCAACATCTCCTTCAACTTTCCGGGCGTCTGCCGTCTGGAGAGTTCGTCCACAGCGATACCTTTGCCTTCACCGCCGAACCCGGAGAACATCACCGGTTCGAGTTGGAAATGAAGCCCGGCATCCGGCTTGAGGGGAGGATCGACGATAACGTTCCCCGCCCCGTGACCAACGGACGCGTCATCATCAGCGTTCGATCAAACCAATTCCCCGATTCCGGCCTCTCTCCGGATAACCTGAGAAATCTTGACGAATTGACGGAAGAATTCGGATCCCCGCGCTTTTGGACAAGCCACCGGGAGATCGCTGAGGACGGAAGCTTTCTCTTTGACTCCGTCCCTCCCGGTCGGGTCGATGTCATCGTTTACGGCGACGGGTTCGCTTCGGAAAGTCCCCTGACTCGCATTTCGGGAATCGCGGTTCCACAGGCGTTTCCCCTGTCTTCACCCATAACGTCGATCGAGGTGACCACCGAATCGACCTCGACATTGCAAGTGACCGCAATGTCTCATGACGGCCTGGCCGTTGAAGGAGCAACCGTCCAAGTCCACCCAGTTGTTCACAGAATAGGCTGGACCGGAAATACAACCTTCGGTCACATCACAACACCTATCGAAGGGACGTATCGAACGCTGCCCATATCATCATCTGCCGAAGGGACGTATCGAACGCTGCCGTCACTTCCGGTATTGTCCTACTCGGCCGTCACCGACGAAAACGGAATCGCGGTTCTGACCAACATTCCCGCCTTCACCCGTCGCCTTTCGATCAATCATCCCGATTTCGAAGCGCCCTTCGAAACGGAAAACTACTCCCGAGACATCCGATTCGAACTTTCCCCGGGAGAAACCACGGAAATCGAAGTCACGCTCCAGCCGAAAGGAACCGATTCACTGGCCGATTTTAACTGATCGGAGGATTCCGCCAGTGTTCGGCCAATCGAGCGAAACGCGAGCCGATTTCGGGAGAGGCCGGTCTTTGGCACATGAAGCTTGATCCGATGCCAATTTGCGCTACATTTGCTTCTCATCGTCGATGCCTTGTTCCGGCATGGACGCATTCGGGAGGTGCAAGAGATCTCCCTTCACGATCCGACCCGATGGGCAGCCCCGTTTATCGGATTAGACGGTCCGCGGGGCCGTCAATAAATCAGAAAGCTCACCCTTAAACTCCCGAAAGTCAATGAACATAAGAATACCTATCCTCGCGGCCCTTGTTGGGGCCTTCGCCGTCTCCAGCTACGGCTCGATCGACGAACTGCTACCCGAAGAACTCGAAAATGCCAAAGGCGAACCCGCCGCCCGGGAAACCCTCGACGGAAAACTGATCGGGGTCTATTTCTCGGCGGGCTGGTGCGGACCTTGCCGGGCTTTCACTCCGTCGCTGGTCGAGTTCCGCAATGAACACAAGGACGAATTCGAAGTCGTTTTTGTCAGCGCCGACAACTCCCCGGAAGACCAGCGTAAATACATGGCCGACTATAAGATGGATTTTCTCGCCGTCGAGCACAGCTCAGACTGGACTCGGCTCCTCGTCGAGAAGTATTCCATTTCCGGAATACCCACCCTGGTCATCATCGATTCCGAGGGCAACCTGATCACGCGCAACGGCCGCGGCGACGTCACCAACAACGCCGAAACCGCCCTGGCCTCCTGGCAGGAGCAGATCAATTAGCGATGCGGGGCTTGGCCGTGTCGATGCAATAGACATTACGCCGAAAGCCTTCGAAGAACGAGATTCCAATATCCGGCTGCCGATCCCGTGACCGCGGGATCGGTAGCCGGCCCTTGCCAAGTGCCAATGGCCCGGTTGCAGGACGTGGTGCGGGACCATCCGGAATGGGAGAGCCGGGTTGCCGTGATCGCACTGAGTATCGACGACAAGGTGGAGGAGGCCCGCGAGCACCTGGCGCGAAATGGCTGGGACCAAACGCTCAACCTCTGGGCCGGACCCGGAGGGTTTCGTTCGGACGCCGTGGAGGCGTTTCGCGTGAGCGCAATTCCCAGAGCTGTCGTTCTCGATACCGAAGGGGTTGTCCGGTACTCCGGCCGTCCCGAAGCCACTCGCCTTTCCGAACTGACCGCCTTACTCCTGGCGGAGTGAGGCGGTAGGGTTGCGTCGTGTTATCCCCTCCTCGCCCCAACGACCCCCGCCCCTCACCCAGTCCTGGTTCCTGCGCATAATAGCGTTTGTAGCGTCTGTTGCGATTATTGCGACTATTTCCTTGTCTCACTTAAGAATATACGCGATATTCCGTTTATGCTTACCACTCGACAGAATCGCTTGGATCCTTCCGTAATCGACCGGAAAACGCTGGATCGGCTGGCCGCGGCATTCTCGGAGCCCGGTCACGTGGCCCTTATCGGTCCAACCGGAGAGCGAACGGAATTGCCGGAGCCCCTCTACCGGCACTTGTTGCGCATCCTCCGACTGATGTGGGAAGGAAGGGCTATCATCATGCTCCCTGAAGACGAAACTTTCACCACCCAAACAGCGGCCAACTACCTCGGTATGTCTCGCCAACATCTCGTCGACCTCCTGGAAAAGGGCAAGATTCCATTTCATAAAGTCGGCAGCCATCGACGTGTGCGCTTCCGGGATCTGCTGTCATTCGAAAAGCACCGTGACGACAAGCGTCGCCATGCCCTGGACGACCTTGCGAGGAAGGTTGAAGCCGCCGGGCGCTATGACAGCGATTATACCGGAGAAGAATGAAGGCAGACTTCAAGGTTGTGTTGGATGCCTGCGTTCTGGCAACTCATCCTCAATATTACCTCATAACACTCTACGAAATGGAACCCCTTCAAGTAGCCAGTCGCATCGCAGCCATTGCCGCAAAACGCAACCTGGATCAACAAGACGTTCTCCTCCGCCTGGGAAAAGCTGTTCCCCGGTTCGCAGCCAGGATGATCGACGAGCTTGACCTTTCCTGATCGAATGAAGCCAGAAGGATGGGCATCACTGTAAGGAAAATCTCCGTGAGCTCCGTGACTCCGTGTGACAAACTTCACCATGCAGGATCATTGTTCCCATTTTGCCGTTCATCCCCCGCCAGGTGACCGAGGACGCGATTCAATTCGCCCATTGACATTCCGTGTCACGCGAGACACATTAAATCTCATGGAAAAGGACTTGGAGATTGCCATTCGCGAGTTGCATGCCCGCACGGGGCATTATGTCCGCAAAGCCGGGCAAAAGCAGCGGTTTATCATTACAGACCACGGCAAACCGGTGGCGGAACTCAATCCCTTGACCGGTAATTCCGAAAAGACTGAATCCCGAACCTGGAAAAACCGTGCACTATTGCCGGAATTCTCCGACGTTGACGCTGAATCGATCGGCGGGCGCGATAGCACTCAATTGGTTGCCGAAGAACGCGAACCGGGCTCAAGTTGGTAAAATATTTTGATACCGCGTACATCGCGAAACTTTACTTGAACGAACCGGGGACAGCAGAGGTTCGCAAGCTTGCGGAACCCCTGAAATCCGTCGTCTGCGCCGCGCACGGCCAAGTGGAATTGGCGTACGTGTTCCACCGAAAACTCCGGGAAAAAGCCATTGATCGCGCAGGGTTGGAGGTTCGAATGAAGCAAGTCGAGCTCGATACCGAACAACGCCTTTTACTGTGGCTTCCATTGGAGGATTCGCTCGTTCAAGACGCATTCGATTCCGTTCGGTCGCTCCACAGTGGAATCTATTTGCGCGGAGCCGACGCCCTTCACCTTCTTTGTGCCAAACGACACGGATACCGGACAATCTACTCCAGCGACCGCCATCTTCTCAACGCCACAAGCCACTTTGGTCTGCGCGGCCGAAACATCCTCCCGCCACCCAGCCGGACGTAATATTGAAACTGAAACCCATCCGTACCTATCCGGCTGCAAGCGTTACCGTTGTGCAAGGAGTTCGAGGATCTTGAGCTCCAAAGGATCCGACGGACTGTCCGGCAACAGGTCGGCAGCCGTTCGACCCTCGCCGTCCCGTGCGTTCACGTCGGCACCGTGTTCGAGGAGGAGTTCTACAAGACGAAGATTCCTGTTTCCAACCGCTCTATGGAGCGGTGTGACATCATCCATCCTGCCTACTCCGCCCACGGCATTCACATCCGCGCCATGTTCAAGAAGCAGTTGGGCGACCTGAAAGAAACCTTCTCGGCTCGCGTGATGTAATGGCGTATCACCACTTAAACTCCTCGCGTTTACATCCGCCCCGTTCTCCAGGAACAATTCCGCAGCCGCCAGAAAGCCCTCCTCTGCCGCAAAATGCAGAAGAGTCTCGCCGGAACCACGGAACTGATAGGTCACATCCGCGCCCTTATTCACGAGAAACTCTATCGCGGGCCAGTTGTGGGAATGGATCGCCCTTCGCAATGGAGGATCTCCCCACGTCCATGGCGAGACGACATCGAATCCCTCGGCGACCAGGAACTCCATGACCCTTATATGCCCCCGCCGCATTGCCTCAAGAAAGCTGTTTCCCCCAATTCCGCCGTGGGCGTAAAACTGATCCGGGCTCCTTTCGAGGATGCCTTTCAGCCTTTCAATCTCCTCCGCTTCCTCGTCAATCGCCACCCCAACTCCTTCGTGTCCCAGCGAGGCGAGGCGTTCCTCCGGCAGCCGTTCGGCGGCGAGCCTTGCGAGTTCGGTGATGTCGTGGAATTCGCGGAAGACGCGTTCGTACAAGGCTTCGGCTTCGCCGGTTCGTTGGGCGCGGCGGTAGTTTTCGGCGAGGCGGAAGAGGGCGGTGGCGGCGAGTTTCCGTTCGCGGTCGAAATCCGCCACCGCCGACTCGTAGGCGCGAATGGCGGCGCTGAAGTCGCGGTTGACTTCTTCTTCGAAGAGGCCCCGTTGCACCGCCGTCGAAAGGGACGGGGTTTCGGCGAGGGCCGAGGAGGTGATGAATGCAAAACAGAGGGTCGTGAGGATGGTTTTCATTTCGGTGTCCGGTGTTAGTGGTTTCCTGTTCTGTCACCCACTCTACCCCCATCGGCGGGTTCAATATGTCATGGTTTTGCAAAATCCGTCGAAAAAACGCCATTCTCAAACCGACGCCGTAAGCCTCCTTGATAGGGAGGTCGTGCACTGTGTTTTTACTTGCGCGCTTTGATCCGTATTTCCTGGCGAAGAATCTCAAATTTTCGATCTGAAATGCTTTTTCATGCGGCCCCTAACCCTGCTTTCTCAAATTCACCTAAAACCACAGCCCCGGACTAATGCGGTGGAGGTTCTCACACGGAGCCACGGAGCACGGAGATGCGTCCGGTTGAATTCTCCGTGCCCCGTGTGAGCCCAGTTTTCACTGTATTAGAGAATTCGTAAATAACATAACCATGCGGAATTGACGACGTTTCGGCACCAAGAGCCCTTTGGGCCGGTGGCAACTCCCGGTTGCCCCGAAGGCGACACGCCACCGGCCGGTGCGGGCAGGGCGGTGCGGGCAGGTATGCCCGCGCTCCCAGTGAGCATGGGCCTCCAGGGGAAAATTGATGTCAACGATTATTTGCCTGGCAAAATATGCTATTCCAAGCAACGCCTCTGCGCTCATCCCCTCTCTGCGGTGCGTAAATAGTTGCCTGAATCAGCACAACGCTGCCAATCTAGGAGCTTCACCCAATGACTGATCCAAACCAAAAGTTCAACCGCCTGTCCCACCATCGTCTCAATTCCTGGATCACATCAAGTTGTCGGGATGTCTTCCTGGTGTTCCTGGTGATCATTGCGATTTTTTTCGCTTCTCAAACACCGGCGACGGGATCCGAGGTGCGCCTGGGCTTGGAGCGGTCGGACGACTTGTCGGAGTGGTCGCCGGTTCCGTTGACGCCGGAAATGATCGGAGAGGACGGCAGGATCATATTGGAAGCTTCTGGGGAATCGGGCTTTTTCCGCATGCGGATCGAAAGGGAGGACGAACCCGGCCCGTCGCCCGAAGACATGGCGCTGGTTGCGGGGGGCACGTTATCGACGAGCAACTCGTTGGACGGCACGGTGGTCTCCACCTTCCACATCGGCCGGTTCCCGGTCACTTGGGGCGAGTGGCAGGAGGTGCGTTCTTGGGCGGCGAACAATGGATACGATATCGACGGTATTGGAAACGCCTGCCAGGCGAATTATCCGGTGAGTTTTGTGAGCTGGTACGATGCAGTGAAGTGGTGCAACGCCAGGAGCGAGATGGAGGGGTTGGAGCCGGTTTATAGAACGGAAAGGGGCGCTGTCTATCGAACCGAAGAGAGACCTATCACGCAGGACCTCTCCGCCAACGGCTACCGCCTGCCGCAGGAAGCGGAGTGGGAATTCGCGGCAGGGGGGGGCAACCAGAGCCAGGGATTTACCTACAGCGGAAGCGACGACCTGGACGAAGTCGGGTGGTACGTGGAAAACTCCGGCGGGGCGGAGTGCGCCTATAATGCCGATCGAGGCACCTGGCCCGTCGGACTGAAGGCGGCGAACGAGTTGGGGCTGTATGATATGAGCGGGAATGTTTGGGAGTGGTGTTGGCCAGCCCAGGACTCCACCCAGCGCATCCGAGGCGGGGGATATAACAGCGGGGCAAGTTCAGCCAGTGTCTCCGGCCGATTTAGCTTCGATCAGCACCACCGGTTAAGTTCCAACGGCTTTCGCCTCGCCCGCAACGCAGGGGAATAGTGCGAACGATTGATTGCCTGGCAAGATACGTTGCTCTCTTCGGGCCGCTTCGGGCCGGTGCGGGCCGGAATGCCCGCGCTCCCAATGGGCCCGGCCATGCGGGAGCATGGCCCTCCAGGGAGAAATCGGATGTTAACGATTATTTGCCTGGCAGAATAAAAACGGCCGCGCCTGCGGTCATCCGGGGTTTGCTTTCGACGGTTTTTCCCGGTTCAATCGCGGGTGCATGAGCGGATTCTTTTATGATCTCGGCCGGAAGGCGGCCCCGGCGGTGGTGCGGACGCGCTGGATTTACCGGTCCCTGACCGGCACCGAGTCGGAGCGGATCAAGGCGGAGTACGCCATGGGGTGTTACCTCACCTACCTGCACACCCGCGACGGCAACCTCGACCGCACCCCGCAAACGGTGCGCTGGCTGAATGAAACCGCCGGCCGCCTGGCCTACTGCCTGACCAACCGGGAGCGGCGTTTCCAGGTGCGCTGCCTGACAAGCCCGGAACCCAACGCCTTCGCCCTGCCGGGCGGATTTCTGTTCGTCTCACGGTCCCTGCTGGAACTCTGTGAGTTCGACGAAGACGAAATCGCCTTCGTGATCGGACACGAAATGGGGCATGTCGTGCGCAGCCATTCCTTCAATCGCCTGATGACTTCGGAAGTCGCCAAAGTGCTCTCCCGCGGCGGACCTCTCAAAGGCGCGCTCAAACCAATCGTCGGACGCCTCGTCAACCAACTCGTCACCCAGGGCTACTCCCGTCGTCAGGAATTCGAGGCCGACCATTTCGCCGCCCGCCTGACCCGCGCCGCCGGTTACGATTCCCGGGCCTCGCTGCGTCTTTTCGAACGGCTCAGGGGCGTGGCCGCGGAACCGGAAAACCTCGATGCCTACTTTTCCTCGCACCCTCCCTTTGCCGACCGCATTCGCCGACTCCAGGGCGTGACCGGTTCCGGCTGAAGTTCCTTTCACCCCCGCGCGCTCTCACCTCAAGACCGGACATTTCTTGTCTGTTCATCGTCAAAAAACGGGGAGAGCCGGGCTGAAACGCGTAACTCCAGATCGCGTTATCCTACTCACAACAAACACCTTAACAAAGACCCCTCCGAATGGCATGAAGCCTGCAAAACAAGGCCGTCATGAATTCCGCACCCAATCCCACACCGACCTCGTCCTCCCGCTCCACACACCCGGGAACCCTCGCTCTCCTCTTGCTTGGCGGGTGCCTATTGTTGCTTCTCGCGGGGGGTTGCGCCACCGGCACCCGGAAATCCAACCCGCTTTGGGATGCCGCGGAACAAGTGCCCTCGGAAGCCGCCCAGGAGCGGGTCAATCTTTGGCCGTTGCTCTACTGGCAGGATCCGTCGCTGTCGATCCTGTGGCCCCTGTACACCCGGACCGATGCCGGTCACGCCTTGGTCCCCTTTTACGAATGGACCCACGACGACCGCCGCCTCCGGGTCGGCACCGTTCACCCGGACATGATGCCCGTCCTGGCGGATTTCGATGGCGGCCGGGACCGGTGGCGCTTTCTCAACGTCGTCCACGACCGCGAAAAAAAACGCTTTCGAATCATCCCCCTCTACTATGAAAACTACAGCGCCAACAACCCCTCCCGTCTGATTCTTCCGGTTTACTACGGGGACGACCGCGGCTACTGGACTCCGCTGATTACCCGGCGAGACGACATCCAGGGCGTTCTGGGACCGCTGTTTCACCGCCGGGAAGGAAGGGACGGCGCCACCTGGGCCGCGCCATGGCCGATTGTTTCCGCCAGGTTCGGAGATACCAGCGGCGAGGTTCGAGCCTTTCCGGTGTACCGGCACCAGTGGCGTCCCCAATGGGAACGGCGCCACGTCGCCTGGATCCTGTACCGGTACGACCGCGATTCCAAAGAAGAGCGGCACGCGCTTCTCTGGCCTCTGGCCCAGAAGTGGGACTCGGATGAAGAATCCGGGCGTTACGTCTTCCCTTTCTTTTATCAACGCCACGGCGAACAGTCCGGAACCACCAATATTCTCGGTCCGGTCTATCACCGCACCTACACCGAAGACCGGCAATCGACGCACTTCCTCTGGCCCCTGGGACAAGTCACCTCCACCGAGGCGTCCCGGGAAAACCGCCTGTTTCCCTTCTATTACACAAAACTCGACCATACGAACGGGGTTCGCACCGTGCACACCCCTTTGACCAGCTGGCGCGACGACGGCAGCCTCAGGAACGTCGGCCTGATCCTCTTCCACACGGAAGTTGAAGACGACCAACGTTATTCCTCCCTGCTGTGGCCGCTCACCCATCACTGGTCCGGCCCGGACGAAGCAGGCGGGAGCAGTGTGCTTCCCTTCTACTATCATCGCACCGACGGAGACAAAAACCGGTTGCTGGTGACCCCGATTGGCGGCGCGCTCGAAAACCCCGAACACTCGTTTCGCACCGTGCTCGGGCCGGTGTATTTTCGACACGATAATCACGAGTCGGGCCGTCAATCGAACCACTTCCTCTGGCCCCTCGGTCGGGTGTCATCTGACGAAACCACCCGCCGGAGCTACCTGCTTCCCTTCTATTACACCGAAGTCGACCAGGCCGAGAATGTTCGCAGCGTTTACACGCCTCTGGCGAGCTGGCGCGACGACGGCAGTCTGACGAACTTCGGGCTGATTCTCTATCACGCCCAAGACAACGACGGGCGCCGTTATTCCTCCGTACTCTGGCCCGCCGCTCACCGTTGGTCGAAACCGGACGGAACCCGCGGCAGCAGTGTGTTCCCCTTCTATTATCATAGCACCGACGGCGACAAAAACCGGTTGCTGGTGACCCCGATAGGCGGCGCGTTCGAAAACCCGGAATCCACTTTTCGCACCGTGCTTGGCCCGGTGTACATAGGGTACCGCGATCACGAATCGGGGCGTCAATCTGATCACTTCCTCTGGCCCCTCGGTCAGGTTTCCTCTGATGAAACCACCCGCAGGAGCTACCTGCTTCCCTTCTATTACACCGAAGTCGACCAGACCGAAGGCGTTCGCAGCGTGTACACACCCCTGGCAAGCTGGCGCGACGACGGCAGTTTCAGGAATTTCGGCCTGTTTTTATACCACATGCGAGAGAAAGACGACCGGCGCTACTCCTCCCTGCTCTGGCCGCTCACTCACCGTTGGTCCGGCCCGGACGAAACAGGCGGGAGCACCGTGCTTCCGTTTTATTACCATAACACCGACAACCACGGGAATCGTTCGTTTCTGACTCCGGCAGGCGGCCGGTTCGAAACCCCCACCCACAGGTATCGAACCTTCCTCGGCCCAATCTATTACGACGTCCGTGAAAAAGAAGCCGAACGGGAATACCAAACCGTCGCCTGGCCTTTCTGGCATCGGACGACAACCCCGGATTCGGATCGCCAGGTGCTGCTTCCGCTCTACTACCGCCGACAAACCGAAGATCACTCGACGTTCATCTCACTCCCCTACACCCGCCGATCCGGACCCGAAATGCGGTCGCAGTCGGCCCTCCTCGGCCTGGTCGGCTGGGGACACGACGAATCCCGGGGGCATCGGCATCACCGGGTGCTCCCCTTCTATACACGAAGCCACAGTTCCACAAAGAAGGAAACCCGACTGTTCGGTGGCCTCGGCGGCTGGAGTCACGATCCTGTCAACGATCGGAAATCGCACCACCTTTTTCCCTTTTACTCGTCGCATCAATCCCTTGAAAGACGAAACCTGAGCCTTGGAAGGACCATCATCTACACGGGGACCCATCACCGGCTTACGCCGGACGAACTCAAGGACGATTTTGTGGCCTCCCTGCCCCAGGGAACAAAAGACTCGACGAATCAAAACGCCGATGAAGTAAAACCCCACCCACCTATTGGAAGAAGGTTCTCCCTGAGCAATCGGGAATGGTTGCTTTCGTGGATCAACAGCACCCGCAGTCTCGTGGCAACCGCCGAGCACCTCGCCCAAAACGGAGACCAACCGAACAGTCGGGAATGGCAGATCGCTTTCGAAGAGCATACCCAGGCCCGCTGGTGGCCATTTTACCATCGGGAACAAAAGGGAGACCGGGAAGCCCGCCGGGAAGTCCTGTGGCGTCTTTACGACAGCAGGACCATCGCCCCGGACGAAGACAACCGTTATTCCCGCCGTCGCGTCCTGTGGCGGGTCTGGCACCAGGAGCAGCGCAACAGTCACGTCAGCACGGACTTTTTTCCGTTCGTTTCCGTAGACCGGAACCGGGAGGAGGAATTGTTTCGCTGGTCCTTCGCCGGCGGATTGCTGGGCGTGCACCGGCAGGGAGAAGAGCGCCGCTTCCGTCTGCTGTATTTTCGCCTGGGCGGGAAAACAACCGACTGAAACCGAATCGAAATTGGAATCGCGCTTCTGCTTACTGGAGGGCGGCGCTCACGTGCCGCCGGTGCGGGCAAGATGCCCGCGCTCCCGGACCAGCGGCCATGCCGGAGCATGGCCCTCCAGGAGGAATGATGCTCGGATAAGCGTTTTATTCGGGATCCCTATCGGTATTAACGAAATCGACATTCCGTTATTGCCAATGCTATCAAGCGTTTCGATTCCGATTCGGTTTCTCAACCGATGAACTCGCTTAACCGTGCCATTCGGTAAAATCGTCCTATTCCTCTTCAACAAACAGGCGCGACAACTGGCCGATCGTCAGCCTGCTGGGGCGAACCGTCACCTTACGCCACACACTTTCCCGCGGCAGGCCGAGCACCCCTTCGCAGGCGTCCACAATCTCCTCCACATCCAAATCATCGGCTCCCAGGTCGACCAGTCTCCGGTTCCTGGTGACACGGGCGAAACGGCGACCCAAAATCACTGCCGCAACGGCCGCGACACAGTGGGTCACAGCTTTCTCACGGTCGCCATGAGAAGGTCCGTATTCCGCCCTTTGGACGGCACCCCCCGGTCCGGTTTTCCGCGATAAGACAGGCCGGTGTGTCTGCCGGAACGGCACTTCATCACCGGAATACCATCGCAATCGCCTCACCCCCGCCGAACCTGCGTCGTTCTGCGATTCGAACCGAAGCTGAAAACGGGATTTCATAGCGGAAAAGAAACTCGGGTTAGCCTTATTAAAACAGTACCAGTGGGCCGGGAATTCGGGAGCAATACCGCCATTCAATGGAAGTTTTTTGCGATCCAATCAAACAGCAGCCCGCTGTAAAATCCCCAAAACGAACCATAGCAAAGAATAGAACCCAGGCCAACACAAGAGAGTGAATCAACAACCAGCCACAGGCCCATTTTCCCTTCCAGGAATACGTTTCATCGGGACCCGCCGATCCGCGTTTCTGTGATTGGCAAAAAAGCCAACTACCCGGTTACCTTCCCTGCAAAAGCAACTTACAAAACGTCCCCGGCAATTCGCACCAAGCATAATCGGGCGCACCCCGAGACTCTCGGAATAAACCCACGTAGGCGCTCCCCTGATTTTGCCGAGGGCAAATTAGTGTTTTACATGATCGGCCATTGAAACCAAACGCCCATAGCGGTCAGTAATGGGTGTGATTCGCCACGCGATCCTTGAGGTAATCCAGGTTCCGCCGGGACTCTCCGTCGGGATCCGCGTGCCGGTAGCCATACACCCGGAGGGTGTCGCCCTGCAGCGTGATGACCTCCTCGGTGCCACTATCCGTAAAATCGAACCTGTGGTACACCTAGTCCTTGAAGTATAACTCACCCCGGCCCTCACGGTTCATGCGGAAGCGGTACCAAAACAGAAAAGGCACCGTACGATTGCGTTCGTACAGAACGATTGGACGATTTGCAGTATGCCGCGGGTCTTTTCGACATCAAACAGTGACACTGACCAGATTTAGGTTATAGTCATTTCCGGTTCCAGTGGATTTGCTTACGCCTATCGTGCGCGCGGTCGGTCCTCCCCAGATCCTCCAGACCCGAGGCAAACAGGCGCTCGCTGGAAGTCACTTGGCAAATCTCTCCTATAAACGTTGTTATGTCGTATTTCGCTATGATATGCACCCCCTTGTTGGGCTTCGCGTTGTTTCAGAGCGCGTCCAGCGACTTGGCGGCCGTCGATTCGCCGGGTGAAAAACCGGGCTTCGTCGATGCGCGTCAGCTGGCCCCGGAGCCCTTCAGCACGGATCATCTCGTGCCGAGGGTACAGGAGGCGCCCTCATTGGGAAAAGACGCCGACCCCCGAGTCACCTCCGATCATGCTGGCAAAGACGTTCTTCCCGCTCCCGACTATCTTTCATCACCGGCTAAGGCTCGAAGGTTCACGAAAACCTTCGCTACCGCACCCAGAATCCAAAGACAATCCGACATCGAGGTGCTCTCCAAGATGCCGGTGCTGGTCCCCGATGACCGCATAACGTTCCACCTCCAGATCGTGGAACCGGATCCGAACATCGATTATGCGATGATCGTCAAGAGACTCGACCTGGCGCCCCCGGAACCTGAGTAATCCGACCACACGCCCAACCCGCCGGGCATTCATCAACCCCGAACCGGACCGCAACCCCCCAAACCTCAACACCGCGAACCAAGGAATCCCATGAAAAACCTCCTCCCTCCCCTGCTGGCCGCTTGCGGCCTTTTCCTGCTGGCCGCGCAGCCGCTTCCGGCGGCCGACCCGACGTCGATCATCGTCTGGCACACCTCCATCGGAACCGAACGCACCGGGGACGGTGAACCGATCAGTCCCCTGCACGCCGCCGGCCTTGGCGGCGAAGCGGTCTCCTTCGCCCTGGTTCCCGGGGACGGCGACAATGACAACGCCTCCTTTCAAATAACCAACAGCGAACTCCAAACCGCCGGCCAACTCCCGGAAGGCCGGTACTCCATCCGCCTCCAGGCCGCCGTCACTGGCGGCCTTTCCATTGAAGAAGCCTTCACTATCGACGTCGTGCCGGGGGTGGTGGCGCCCAGGGCGGCAATCGGATTTTTCCACACGGTCCTCCTCAGGTCCGACGGGGCCGTCTATACCTTCGGACGCGGTTCGCGCGGGCAACTCGGGCACGGCGACGATCGGTCACTCTCGTATCCCGTCGCCGTGGAAAGTGAGGCTCTGGCCGGACACACCATCATCGGCGTCGCCGCACAGGGAGAACACACGGTCCTGCTGTCCCTCGACGGCACGGTTTTCACTTTCGGGCGGGGCGCGGAGGGACGGCTCGGGCACGGCGACGTGGCCAACCGTCCCGAGCCTAAGCCGATCGAGCACTCCAATCTCTCCGGCCACACGATCACCCGCGTCGCCGCGGGTTGGGCTCACACCGCGCTACTGTCGGCCGACGGCACCGTGTTCACCTTCGGCTCCGGTCAGCAAGGACGCCTCGGTCACGGGAACACCTTCAACCTGAACATCCCCACCCCGATTGAACATCCCGACGTGGA
The DNA here is from genome assembly GCA_050506795.1 of Opitutia bacterium. Lineage (GTDB taxonomy): Bacteria > Verrucomicrobiota > Verrucomicrobiia > Opitutales > T3Sed10-336 > SLOW01. The sequence goes on along the minus strand of JBJHCF010000025.1, from coordinate 10,371 downwards.
CGGACACACGATCACCGGAATTGCCGCAGGAGACGCTCACACCGTCCTACACTCCCACGATGGCGCGGTGTTCACCTTCGGACGGGGTCAGGCCGGCGCGCTGGGGCACGGTGACGAGGCCGACCGCCCGACGCCGACCCGGCTGGAGCACGCCGCGCTGACCGGACAGGAAATCGTCGAGGTAGCCGCCGGCGGAAGGTACTCCATGCTGCGGTCCTCGGCCGGCGCGGTGTTCACTTTTGGACAAGGCTCCTCCGGCCGGTTGGGGCACGGCGACACCGACAACCGGCTGGTTCCGACTCCGCTCCAACACCCCGAACTCGACGGACACCTGATCGCCGGCATCAGTGCGGGCGCCGCCCACTCCATTCTGAGGACCGAAGCCGGCGAAATTTTCACCTTCGGCGCGGGCGATTCCGGCCGGCTCGGGCACGGGGATTCGGAGGAACGACTGACTCCCGCTCGGGTTACCCACGAAAACCTGGACGGCAAAAACGTGATCGAAATCGCCGCCGGCGGCTCGCATACCGTCGCCGTCTCCGCCGATGGTACAGTCTTCACCTTCGGCTGGGGCGTAATGGGGAAATTGGGACATTTCGATGAAGAAGACCGTCTCGCACCCACCCAACTCGACTTCTTCCGGCTCCCGGGACACCGATTGCTCCGTCTGGACGTGTCGGGCGGAGGTGCCGGCACCGTCCTGGTCAATGGCGAAACCGTGGAGGACCTTCCCCGACTCCTGCAGTTCGAGACCGGATCGAACCTTGCGCTGGAAGCCGTTCCCGCAACCGGCTCGCTGCTCGACCGCTGGCTGGGCGTTTCGTCCGAGTCCGGCGTTAATCTGACTCTCAACGCGGATCAAGACCGGAGCGTTGCGGCCGCGTTCATCCGCCAGAGACTGGTCCTGTGGAACGATACCATCGGCGCCAACCGCACCGGCGCCGGAGCGCGGGTCGGCTTGCTGCACGCCGCCGGAATGGGAGACACCGCGATCTTCACCCTGGCCGCCGGCGAGGGCGATGACAACAACGCGAGCTTCGCGGTCAGCGCTGACGAACTCCAAACCGCCGCTTCCCTGGCCGAGGGCGAGTACCGGGTCCGCTTGCGGGCAAGCACCGAAAACGGCGCCATGGTGGAGGATACGTTCTCCATCTTGGTAGTGCCCCATAAGGTGGCACCCAAAAGTGCAGTTGGCAGCAACCACACGGTCCTCCTTTCGACGGAAGGCGTCGTCTACACCTTCGGCCGAGGCGACGACGGGCGTCTCGGGCACGGCAATACGGCCGGGCGCCTCCAACCGACACCGATCGATCACGAAAACCTGGACGGCCACGCCATCATCGATGTCGCCGCGGGGTCCAGCCACACCGTGTTGCTTTCAGCGGACGGGACCGTGTTCACCTTCGGCTCCGGGTCATGGGGGCGCCTTGGGCACGGAGACTCGGACGTACGTTTGGTGCCGACGGCAATCGAATCGCTGCTTCTCGATGGGTATCGCATCGTGCGGATCGCAGCGGGCGGCACCCACACCCTCCTTCTGGCCTCGGACGGAACCGTATTCAGCTTCGGTCGAGGCACATCGGGACCGCTGGGCCACGGCGACACCACAAGTCACAACACACCCATGCCGATCCAGAGCGACCCTCTGGCCGGACACAGCATCACGGATTTGGCCGCCTCCGGACACTCGGTCCTGCGGTCGGCGGAGGGAGCTGTCTTCACGTTCGGCCCCGGGGGATCGGGTCAGCTCGGACACGGTGACACCGAAGACCGCCTCGTTCCCCGTCAAATTGAGCAGGAGGTCCTCGACGATCACAAGGTCACCAAGGTTGCCGCCGGAGGCAGCTTCACCCTGCTCCTATCCGAAGGAGGCTCCGTGTTCACGTTCGGCCGAGGAAGGGAGGGACAACTGGGACACGGAGACCAGGCCGACCGGACCACGCCGAAACGAATCGACCATCCGCCCCTGGCCGAACACAACATCGTGGGTGTCGCCGCGGGAGGCTGGCATTCGCTTCTGAATACGGCGGAAGGCGCCGTTTTCAGTTTCGGGGGCGGCGGCTCCGGCAAGCTGGGGCATGGGGATTTCGCCGACCGCACGATCCCTGCCCGCATCGAGCACCCGAACCTGGCGGGTCAGTCGTTCCTCGATCTGGCCGCCGGACAGGAACACAGTGTGCTGGTCACCCTCGACGGATTCGTCTTTACCTTCGGTAACGGCGGATTCGGTCGTCTCGGTCACGGCGACGACCACCTGAGAACGGTTCCGACCCGCATAGTCCCTTTCAACCTGCGCGAATCGTTCACCCTGGAACTGAAGATCGCCGGCACGGGCGGAGGCACCGTCCTGATCGACGGGGAGCCCGTATCCACGTTTCCCCATCACCTGGCTCGTGAAGAGGGAACCGAAGTCCTCCTGGAAGCCGTCGCCGGCGGGGATTCCTTTTTCAAGGAATGGACCGGCGACCTCGCGGGCGCCAACGAGTCCGCCACCATCACCCTGGACGGCCATAAAAGTGTGACCGCGGTGTTCGCTTGGGAGACGGTGGTGGTCTGGACGCCATCCATCAGCATGAATCGCGCCCAACCCGGCGAACAAGTCAGCCTGTTATACGCCGCGGGCCGGGCAGGCGACCCGTGGGCCTTTGCCCTCGTCGAGGGCGAAGGCGACACGCACAACGCCAGCTTCAGTGTCGACGGCAACGGGTTGCTCCTCTCGGAATCGCTGGACATCGGCGAGTACTCGATTCGCCTGCGCGCCACCAGCGCGACGGGGCTCGTCCTCGAGCGGGTCATCCAGATCGCCGTGATCGTTCCCGACGCCCGCGTCGCCTTGGGCGGGCGGCATTCGGCCGTGATCGATGCCGACGGAGGCTTCTTCACTTTCGGCAGCGGGACGTTTGGACAAACGGGTCACGGCGACACCCGGGACCAGCTTTTCCCGAAGGGGCTGGAAAGCGAGTTGCACTCACAGGAACAACTATCCCAGGTCGCGACCGGACACGATCACACGGTGACCCTGTCGTCGGGCGGCGCCGTCTTCACCTTCGGCTCCGGCGCGAACGGACGCCTGGGTCACGGGGACACGGAGGACCGGCGGGAACCGCAACCCCTCGTTCACGAGAACCTGGACGGGCACACCATCGTCCGCGTCGCCGCGGGAGCCGCGCACACCCTGCTGCTGTCCTCCGACGGCACCGTCTTTTCCTTCGGTCTCGGCGCCCAGGGGCAATTGGGACACGGTGATCTCGACGACCGTCACGTCCCCATGCCGATCGCGAGCGAAACGCTCGAAGGCCATACCATCATCGCCATCGCCGCCGGCCTGAGCCATTCGGTCCTGCTCTCGGCGAACGGCGACGTGTTCACTTTCGGCCGAGGAGGCCTGGGTGAACTGGGCAGGAGCCCAACCCCTCAACGCGTCGAACACCAAAACCTTTCCGGCCGGACGATAGTCGCCATCGCCGCCGGCGGGATTCGACCGAGCTGCAGTCTTTCGCACACCGGACACACCGTCCTGCTGGATGCCGACGGAACCGTCCTGACCATGGGCTTCAACGCCTTCGGCCAGTTGGGACACGGCGATACAAACAACCGTACCGCACCAACCCCCATCGAGGCGGAAGTCCTTTCCGGACACCACATCACCGCCGTAGCCGCCGGAGACACCCACACCCTGCTGCTTGCGAAGGACGGAACGGTTTTCGCCTTCGGCGCCGGGGAAAGCGGGCAACTCGGGCACGGGGATACGGATGACCGCCTGGCCCCGGTTCCCCTGCAAGGCGCCGCCCTTTCAGAACATAAAATCACCGGCATCGCCGCCGGCTCACGACATTCGGCTCTCACCGCCGCGGACACGACAATTCTCACCTTCGGCTCCGGAGAAAACGGCCGCCTCGGCCACGGGGACAACGCTCAACGCTTGGTACCCACTCCCATTCAATTCTACAATCTTCCGGGACACCGCGTGCTCCACCTCAAAAGGCAGGGTGACGGTACCGGCGCGATCTCGGTCGACGGCGACGTTGTATCCGATTTTCCTTACACGACACAATTTCCGGCCGGAAGCGAAGTGGAGTTGGAGGTGATTCCCGATGCGGGGTCTTCCTTCGCGCAGTGGGTCGGCGACGCCAACGGGACGGAAACCATAGCTTCCGTAATACTGGACGACGACCGGACCGCGGCCGCCGCCTTTGACTTCCTCGCGGTCACCGTGTGGCACCCGCGTATCGGCACGGAGCGCACCGGGCCGAACGCGTTGGTGAGCAAACTGCACGCCCCGATCGCTTCGGCCGCGTTCGAACTCGTTTCGGGCGAGGGCGACAACGACAACGCCCTTTTCCTCGTGTCCGGCGACGAACTGCGGACCGGCGACACCCTATCCCCGGGAGAATACTCCATCCGCCTGCGTGCCGCCGGACCGGGCGCCGAAACCCAGGCGGAAACCGCCCTCACCCTTTCCGTGATTCCCGGAAAGGTGGAGCCCAAGGTAGCCATGGGCGGATTCCACACCCTTTTCCTGGCACGCGATGGCACGGTCTACGGTTTCGGCGCAGGCGGTTTGGGGCAATTGGGAATCGGCGCGTCGCAGGCAATCGTCCCGACGCCAATCGAAAACGAGGCCCTGACGGGCCACACAATCATCGACATCGCCGCCGGATCCGCCCACAGCATCCTGCTGTCGGCCGACGGCACGGTGTTCACATTCGGCAACAACTCGTTCGGTCAACTCGGTCATCCGGACGCCCCGAACCCATTATTGGAACCGACTCCGATCGAGGCCGAAAACCTCCAGGGCCAGCTCATCACCGGCGTGGCCGCGGGTTTCCAGCACACCGTGCTCCGCACCTCGACCGGCATCATTCTCACTCTCGGCTCCGGCGGCGCCGGCGCACTCGGGCAGGGCAACACCCAGAACAGAGACGTGCCGACTCCCATCCCCGCCGACCACCTCGCCGGGTACACCATCACGGGGTTGTCCGCCGGCAACGGCGGAAGCATCGGCCGGACGCCCGGAGGCCGGCACACCGCCCTCCTCTCGCTAAACGGCACTGTGCTTACCTTCGGATCGGGCGGAAGCGGCCAACTCGGACACGGGGACCGGGAAAACAAACTGATCCCCACTCCGATCGTCCCCCGATTGCTCGGAAACCGATCCATTGCCGGAATTGCCGCCGGAGGGCTTCACACTGTCCTGCTCACTGCGGACGGTGAGGCACTCGTCACCGGCGGCCCGGGAACAACGGCACCGCTCTCTCCCGCTCCGGTTGCCGGAGACTCTTCATTCGACGCTCCCATCCGGCGCATCGCCGCGGGAGGAACCCATACCCTTCTGCTCGCCGAGGACGGCTCCGTCTATTCCTTCGGTCAAGGCGCGAACGGTCGCCTCGGACTAGGCGATACGGAAAACCGCGACGCTGCCACTCCCATTCAACACGAAAACCTGGCGGGTGAAACCTTCGTGTCCATATCCGCGGGAACCGCCCACAGCACCGCGCTCACGACGGACGACCGCCTGTTTACGTTTGGCTCCGGCCGGAACTTTCAACTCGGACACGGCGACCAGGTAGACCGCCTCGTCCCCACTCCAATCGAATTCTTTCGGGAACCGAGACACCTCATGTTCGTGATCCATCGATCCGGACAGGGCACGGGGACGGTGGTGGTCAACGACGTATCCGTGGCGGAGTTTCCCCACTTTGGCCAAGCCCAACCCGACACGCTTATCCGGGTGGAAGCCGTCGCGGACCCGGATTCGGTTTTCGCCAGATGGACGACACCCGGCAGTGACCCCCAAGGCATCGCCGGAACGGACAATCCCGCGGAATTCAACCTGGAGCGTGATATCGAGTTCACGGCCGTCTTCGATCTGAACGCGCGGACCCTCTTTAACCTGGCGACAACCGAAGCCGGGTTGTCCGGAGCGCGGGCCGAGCCAAAAGCGACGCCTTTCGGCGACGGCGTGTATAACCTTCTCAAATTCGCCTTCAACATGGACCTGACCGACACCGATCACCGCCGGTTGACCCGGGGAGGGAACGAAACTGGCGGGCTTCCGTCCGTAGCGCTAATTGACGATCAGGAACGCTTCCTCGTGATCGAATACGTCCGACGCCGAAACAGCGACCTGGTTTACACCCCGCTGATCACCACCGACCTGGAAACCTGGTCCCCGGGAACCGGGTCACAAAGCGTGACCAATATCAACGTCAATTGGGAACGAGTGAGAATCGAAATTCCTCTCGAAGAACCCGCCACCCGCGCCTTTGGTTCGGTGCGGGTACGAATGCCGCAGGAATGAATGGGAACGCCTCGCACGCAACGGCCAAGTGCTTGATCAGGACTTGAATCGTTTCAGTCGCAAGGCGCGTTCGGAGATCACTCCAACCGTGCAATATGACAAGCAGGCTAGCCAGAATGGCGGTCGGTTAAGAATATCGCCCGATGCTGCGGGCTCTGGTCTATCACGGAATTCTTGACCACAGATTGCGCAGCGCGGCATGGCCGCAACCGAACTTCTTTTCTGCGGGAAGTCCGCGGCTCGTTTTTCGTGTGTTTGGTGTGTTTCGTGGGCAGATTTCCCGCGAGAACGACGGCTTGTTTTGCCCACGAAAGGGCACGGTATTCCACAGGGTTAGACAATGCCGACAGTACGCAAGCTCACACCCATCGCGCGCCCCGGGACCTTCTCCGCGCCAGCGCCCAAAACAGTATCCCAACACCCGACAGCAAAGCAGCGGCGGCCGGTTCGGGGATCTGACCGGCCTGGATCGGTTCGCCCGGGACGCTGTTCCACGCCCAGTCGTGCACCGTCAACGCCATGTCGTTCTCGCTGTGCGATACCTGGATCCAGCCGTAGTACGGAAGCGCGCCCTCCACTTCCCATCCGAACTCTTCCTCATACACACGGACCGCCAGATAACCTTCGGCATTAAAAAAAGAACCGCTATCAATTTCGCCCATACTCGCCAAACTCCGGACCGCCCTTGAGTTGAAAGTCCACGATAGATCGCCGCCGATCTCCACACCGGCATCAAAGCGTAGCGGAGACGGACCTGCTCCAAACGAGGTGTCTTGGACAAACTGATGAAAGTTCAGTACCGCAGGCTCCCAATTCCAATTCAGAACCGCGTTTTGACTGGCGAAAAAGCTCAAGGGCAGATTCAATTCACCCACGTCAACCAACCCCGACTCCCCGGCTACAGTCAGAACGAAGCTCTGATCTGGAACATGGATGATCGCTGCATCACCAACACCGGCTCCCGAGTGCAGGCAAACAAGCGTCGCAACAAAAAGAATCCATCGTTTGGACAGTGCTTTCATTTTATCTTCTCCTTTTGCGACATTATTCAGGTATGACTCGAATGCTTCCGCCTTCGATCAGTATAGCAGAGTTCATTATGGGATCAAACATATCCGCCACAACAATCTTGAGCCGGTAGGACTTTCCGCCTTCCACAGTTCCCGGCCCTTCGAACCGGAGCACGGACAGTGGCTCGTGGTCATCCCTGTGTCGAATGTGCCTGCCTCCGGTCGACCCGGAATCGTCAATGACCTCCCATTCGGACGCATTGCGCCCGTACCCTACCGTGGACCAACCAGGAGGCGTGTATTTACCGGGTTCGTGCTCGCTGAAGTCAACGGTCACTCCTCCCGGCCCCAACACCTCAAAGATATCCCAGCGCATGTCGTTTACCTCGCTGGCTGAATTTGCAAACGTATCGGGATGGATCAACCCCAGAAAACCGGATTCGATTGGATCACTCGCATCCGTGTAATCAATCGTCCAAATACTTGGTTCCGTCTCCCCGTCCCGCCAAATTTTTGCGAGGATATTGTCTCCCTCCGCTTTTACCCGTATCCAGTACCACGCGTTGGCATCGAAGTTCACAATCGGCGCCGAAGCCAACACCTCGACAAAGTCTGAGGGGAAAGTCCCAAAAGCATCGTTGGGTATGATGAATGCATCAATGTTATTAACGTCAAGGTCCATAACCTTGTAGAGAGTGAACTCCGGGCTCCCGGAATTCAGGCCGAAGGCTGCAACATACCCGCTAAGCAGATCGCTGTAGAATTCTTCCTCCAAGAGTCGATTGCTTCCGCGGAAGAGGATACCTCCCCATCCCTTCTCACCGGTAATGCTCATATCGTCGCCGACACCGACCACGTTCGCTTGCCTGAGACGCGTCCTGACATCGATATCCGCGTCGGCAATCGCCACACCTCCAGACGCCGCCAAGCGCGACGTAAAGCCTGCATAGCCAAAAGCATACGGCGGCGGGTTCTGTAGTTCGTCATGGTGTTCCGGCTTGGGCGAATTGTTTACGAAACCTGACTGTTCGAGATTCACCGAATGGGGAGGCAACTTAAAGTCTGGCGTAACCACTTGGATGTCTCCAACGTTATAGACGTTGATTGCGCTCGAGTAGGTCTGCGTTTCCTCAAGCCGACCCAGGTTGACTTGCGTCTCAAGTATCGGTTCACCAGAGGAATCAAGTTCGGCAATAAAGATTCCCAGCGGGTCGTTATGCGCCAATGCAGGCATGTAATATTCTTCCGAGGCAAAGAGGTAGGAGACGAAAACCCTCCCGGCTGCAACGGATGGGTCCACTTGAAAATCGATTTCGATTCCCGCTGCGTCGCGAGTGCTGAATTGATCGCGTCCGTCGGTGTCACGAAGCTCCCACCCGAAACCGCCACTCAGCATCCAATGATTCAAATCCGTATCGCCCAAAAGATTGTGGTTGTAACTCTGCGCAAAAGGATGACCATGAACGGAATAAGCCCTCATATTCCAAGCGGCAGCAAGCCCATTGGAGAACAACATCCCTTCGTCGATAAAATTCTCGGGATCGTTGGGAAAATAGCTCAGTCCATCGGTAACGTATGTTCGCATCTCTTCGTTACCTATAAACCGGATATCATGGATCAGCATATTGGAATCCTTGGCAAAGAATGGCCATCGAATTAAACGGTAAAACCTTCGATCACTGCTCGAACCGCTGATTGCAAAGTTCACCTGAGTGGGTGCGTCCGACCACGGAAACAAATCGGGCAACGTCACCCATTCCATCGAGTCGAGATCCTCAGTAAATTGGATCTGAAAACTCCAGGGTTCTTCACCTGCCCACCATGAAAGGGTAAGGATCTCCGGGCTCGACGAGTACGTCGCAGTAAGGTCTTCAACGAAGCTTTCCGCGATCTGGGCGGTTCCGCGGTGCGGGAATGGCACTACGAAGAGGCAGGACAGCATGAGGAGCACAAGCTTGATTTTCATTTATTATTATTTCTTTAATAATTTATGATCAATAAGTTCTAGATCTAATGCCAGTCGCATCGCGCGTCAGGGCTGTTACGGCACCTGCCAGTAGTGAATCACTGTGTCGGTGACTTCAGGCGGGTTCGCCTGGCGATACCGCTCCCAAGCCGCGTTGATCGCCTCCCGGCGCTGGGTCTCGACCTTCAAGCGCGCTTCATGTTGCTCGTACCAATCATGAAGAGCGTCGAGGGGCGCGAGGATGTCATCCTCCAGAGCAGCTGTACCACCGAGATCTACAACGTATTCGGCACGCCCAGCATCGATATCGGGAAGGGGCGGACGGGCGTCCGGAAGTCGTTCGAACACCGCGTCTCCGATGCCCATATTGAGCCTGTAGTAGACTTCCCCGTCTGGGCTTTCGAAACCACGTACGCCCCGGAGATAGTTAAAGTCGATGTTCGAATAGGCGGTATACGACTGCCCCTCATGATGCCAGCGGATCCGAGTGATCCCTCCCTCGTAAATCGTCGCCGAGAGCGGGAAGATCACGGGCCACAAGAATTCGACACGGCTGAGATACCGGACCTCCGCCGCCGTAAGTCCGTAGGCCTCGACTATGGCGCGATCCTCCGCCGTGAGTTCCGCAAACGGATCTGAGTCAGTCTCGGATTCACGCTCCGGAATATCCGGCGGCGCGACCCGCCTAAGGATAAAGCGGCCCCCGTCCTCTCTCCGTGCCTGCTTTTCATGCAGAACCTCAAACTCAACCTGGTTAATCGGCCGATTCGCTTCTTTTTCGGCATTGGCGACGACTTGCGCGGCGACGATGGCGTCGGCCTCGGCATTTGAAAGCGGCTGCAAATCCGGACCGTTTAGTCCGAAGACCGCCACAGGGAGAGCAAGCACAGGGATCAGGACACGTATTTTCACTGGAGGATACTTTTCATTCTTTGTTTTCCCTGTTCACCGTTGTGGCGAACCCGGGTTGTCTGGACGCACGGAAGCAACCCACCCCGCATTGTCAAAATGCCAGAAGGAGTAAATCAAACTCGCGACTTTTTTCCACGTCCGTGGTGGAAATGAGCCGACTACAGGTGTGGGGTGTGGGGTGT
>JBJHCF010000024.1:0-80357 GCA_050506795.1 Opitutia bacterium | reverse complement strand
CACAGACGCCCGCTGAAGCAGGGCGCTACGGTTCCGGACTTCCCCCGTAGCTCCGTGCTTTAGCCGGAGCCCCCTTTACGGGAACCGCCGTAATCACGCCACAGAAACGCCCGCTTACTCAAGATTCCGGTTGGGCGGATCTTCGTCCATCAGGTGACGAACAAAGAAATCCTGCATACGCCGGTTTCCATAGGTTCCACCCATGCTGTGGCCGCCATTGGGAATCACCAAAAGATCAAAATCCTTATTGGCGCGGATCAGCCCATCGGCAAAACGCAGGGTCGACTCCGGCGGAACATTGGTGTCCAATTCGCCGACGATCAACAGAAGGTGCCCGCGCAGGCGATGAGCGTTGTCGATGTTCGATGACTCACTGTATTGCGGGCCCACCGGGTACCCCATCCACTGTTCATTCCAGGAGGCCTTGTCCATTCGGTTGTCGTGACAGCCGCAGGAGGCGACACCCACTTTGTAGAACTCCGGATGAAACAGCAGCGCGCCGGCCGCGTTCTGTCCGCCGGCCGAATTGCCGTAGATCCCCACTCGTGTGAGATCCATTCCCGGATCCTGCTCCGCCGCCGCTTGCATCCACAAAATGCGGTCGGGGAATCCGGCGTCCTTGAGATTGTGCCAGGCCACATCATGGAACGCCTTCGAACGATTGGCGGTGCCCATGCCGTCGAGTTTGACCACCACAAATCCGAGATCCGTCAGCGACGCGTAACGGCGACTGGTAGAGAAAGACTTGGGAGTGTAGGAACTTTGTGGACCGGCATAGATAGCCTCGATCACCGGGTGTTTCGTTGCCGGGTCGTAATCACGCGGACGGGCGATAAAGCCCCAGATATCCGTTTCGCCGTCACGCCCTTTGGCCACAAAAACCTCCGGCGCCTCCCAGCCGTTTTCGATCAGCTCGCTGATATCCGCCTCTTCCAGGACGGCAATCAGACTGCCGTCGGCAGTCCGGCGCAATTCATTGACCGGTGGATTGTCCACCCGGCTGTGGGTGGCGATCAGGTAGCGACGATCGGGCGAAAAGGAGATTCGGTGGGTCCCATTCGATTCGGTCAGTGCCACCAAATCACTCCCGTCGAAATCAACCCGGTAATAATGAATGAAATAGGGATCCTGACCGGGATTTTTCCCCGACGCCGTAAACCAAATTTGGCGGTTTTCCTCGTCGACCCGATCCATTCCGCGAACCACCCATTCGCCACGGGTAATGGGCGTCATGGATCCCGTTTCGATGTCGACCAGGTAGAGGTGTCGCCAGCCGTCCATCTCGGAGGCGTAGATAAACTCATCGCTCGAATCGAGCCAGGTCACGCGGTCCACCCCGACGTTTTCCGTGTGGTGAGTCCAGATGAAGGTTTCGGTCCGCTCGTCCACCAGGTAGCGGGTGTCTCCGTTACCGGTATCGATCTCAATTACCCGAAGCCTCTGGTGGCCGCGATCGATCTGCTCGTACATGAAACGCTTTCCGTCACTGTTCCACCGCACCCTGGGTGAAAGCCATTGGTGTTCAAAGCGGTCGACCTCGGGCTTGATTGCGGTCTGATCCGCAACCTGAAAAACGTTCGGTTCAAACTTGGGAAACGCATCGCCTGGAAGAAAATAATTCCGGCTTTCGAGGGTAGCCCGCCCTCCCCCCGGCGGCGAGGAACGGATCAGGTGCACCTGCTTGCGCTCCACGTCTTCCATCCGCCAGGCGATCAGGGCGGAGGAGTCCGGCGACCACGCGAGATTCCGGTAAGCATTACCCGCCGCTCCATCGTCGCTCAATGCTACCGTGCTGTCGTTCTCATGATCCCGGAGATAAACATTGTGATTCCTGACAAACGCCGCCCACCGGCCATCCGGCGAGACCAACCCATCCTGTCCGCTGCCTCCCCGGCGCTGAGAACCGGATGCCGGCTCCGTCCTATCAGAATCGGTTGACGCCGCGGTTTCCTCTTCCGGCTCGAATGGCGCGCAACCGTAATCGGACAAGTCACATCGCCAGGTTTGCCCACTCACCTCAAAAAGGATTGCCGCACCCTCCTCGATGAAACGGATTTCCCTGAACGGCAACCGTTCGCCTTGAAACGTTTCGCCGGCAGCTTCCGAAAGCGCCTCGGCCAGGCGGGTGTGATCGAAGGCCCGCTCCCGACTTCCCGCCTCGGCGTCGACAAGAATAAACTCACTTTCGCCGCCGGGAAGCGCATTCCTATACCAGAACTTCGAATCGTCATCGAACCACTGCGGATCAACCGTCGCCCGATACATGTTATTCCATCCTCCGCTTCCCCGGCGGGCCTGTGGCGCCTCCTGCGGAGCATAATCGGAGGTGATTTGCGGAGCGGTTGCAAATTCCACCCTGTTGTCTGTCACGGAAAAGACATTCAGTGCAAAACAGGTGATCGCAACCAGAAGGGTCAGGCTCGGTAGTCTCATAGTATAATCCCGGTTCTATTTCGTATGAGGGACGTTTCCTCCGGGGCGGGCCCCTTCAGTTCGGATTGCAATCAATTCCTGTTTTCAAACTGGGCGGATTGCCGTCCCGGATTTTTTTGTTTTGTGCCGTTCGCCGGATCCGTCAGGTTCCACCGAGTGCAAGCCAACATTTACTCCCCGCTCGGTACCAAACTTTCCGAGGAGGTTACATTGGCACGACCCATTACCGATATCGCCTTTCCCATCTGAGTCAAGCATTGATGAACAACAAAGCTTAATACTTATGTGAAGACCACCGGCCACAATTGACATCCAACAAAGTCGTTCGAATAGTCAACATATATGACACTTCGTTCTTTCTCTCCCTTCCTTCTCAGTCTCATCATTCCCATCACCGCCTTTGCACAAGTGCTCGACAAACGCTCGTTGCTTGAGGATCAAACATTCTGGGCTAATCGGGACTTTGAGTGGTTCGAGGAAAACATTCCCTTCTTCGACTCTCCCGATGCCGAGATCAACACCACCTACTATTACCGGTGGGAACTTGTAACCCGACATTTTGTTTACGGAAATCCGAACTTTGGGTACGCCTTCACCGAATTCGCGAACCGGCCATTCTGGTCGGGCGCTTACGGCACGATCTCCTGTCCGGCGGGACATCAAATCTACGAAGCCCGCTGGCTGCACGAACCGAGGTATGTCCGTGATTACCTGAGATTCTGGATGCGGCATCCCGGAGCGCAGCCCCGCAATTATTCCTTCTGGGTGGCCGATTCGGCCTGGGCAGCCCACCAGGTCCATCCCAACGAAGCGTTTATGGTCGATCTGCTCCCCGATCTAATCGGGAACTACGAAGCGTGGAAGGAGCGTCAATGGGTGGAAGAAAAAGGCATGTTCTGGCAACTGGGTCACGATGATGGAATGGAATTTGACATCAATGCCCAACAGACCCGGGACATTCTGCGCGGCGGTCAATCGCTCCGGCCCACCTTTAATGCCTATATGTGGGCGGACGCCCACGCCATCGCGAAGATCGCGGGATTGAACGACGATCAGGAAACCGCCAATCGGTTTCTGGAGAATGCCGACCTGATCAAAACACAGGTGGAAACCCATCTGTGGGATCCGGAACGGCAGTTCTTCTTCCCCATGAGCAATCAGGAGCACGAGAGGGACGGGTACGTCGTGGAGAGACATACTTTGACCTACGAGACCGGGAGATTCGCGGGCAGCCCTCATGGACGCGAGTTGCACGGCTACGTCCCCTGGGCCTTCAATATGCCGAGTCCCGGTTTCGAGGATGCCTGGCGGTTCCTGATGGACGAGGAGTATTTTTGGGCGCCGTTCGGACCGACCACCGTGGAGCAAAACGATCCCCTGTTCGTGCTGCAACCCGGCTGCTGTTGGTGGAGCGGCCAATCCTGGCCCTTCGCAACCACGCAGACGCTGAAGGCGATGGCGAACCTCCTGCAGAATTATGAGCAGGACCATATCGACCGCGATGATTTCGCTTCTCTCTTCCATACCTTCGCGATTACCCATCGCAAGGACGGCAAACCCTACATCGCCGAAGCCGTTCATCCGTTTACCGGTTCCTGGGACGGACACGATATGAGGAACCGCAGTGAGCACTACTTTCACTCCGGATTCACCGATCTGGTGATTACCGGTCTGGCCGGTGTTCAGCCGGCGAACGACGACACCTTTACCATCAAACCGCTGGTTCCGGACGACTGGGACTACTTCGCTCTCGACAACCTGCCCTACCGCGGGCACACCCTGTCCATCCTCTGGGACCGCACCGGCGATCGGTACGGCGTTGGACCCGGCCTTCATATTCTGGTCAATGGCGAACCAGCCGCCACCGCTCCTGAATTGGGTGAGTTGTCCGTGGACCTTCCCACGGCCCGGATCATCCCGGTTGATGAAAACCCGCCGATGAATTTTGCGGTCAATAACGACGGCAACTACTACCCCCGCTATCAGGCGTCCTTTGTGAACCCGAACACCTCCCTGGCAATGCTCAGCGACGGTCAGTACCGGTACGACGTGCCTCCCGCGAACCGTTGGACAACAGTGGGATCCGGCAATTCCCGCGACTGGGTGTCGGTTGATTTCGGCATCGAGCGGCCGATTGAAGAAGTGAGGCTTTACGTGCTCGATGACGGCGAGGGCTCCGATGTCCGTGCCCCCGTGAGTATCGAGCTCTCCTACTGGAACGGAGAAGAATGGCGGAATGTGCCCGACCATGAAACCCATCCGGAGAGACCGACGGGAGGCCGTCCGTTTACGATCCGTTTTCCCACACTGAACACGGACCGCCTGCGGGCGGAAGTGATTCATGCGGAGGGCGCCGGATCCGGCCTTACCGAATTCGAGGCATGGGGACCGGGTGAGCGTCCCTACACACCTGCTCCGCCGCCTGAAGGGAATCTGGCCTACAACGCCGATGGCGAGGGGTATCCCATCGCCACCGCATCCTTTTCCGACCGGTTCGGTGGAATCCCGCGCCGTGCGATCGACGGACGGATCGTGTTTGAGGCCAATCCCGTGCACCGCTGGACTTCGTATGGTTCACCGAACAGCGAGGACTGGCTCGAGATCGAGTTTGCCGAAGAAAAAACGGTCGGCCGCGCCATTCTCCATATTTACGATGATCGCGGAGGCGTTCAGGCTCCGGAGCGCTACACGGTTGAGGTCTGGACCGGAACGGATTGGCACGAGGTCCCCGGTCAGGTGAAAGATCCCGAGTCGCCCACCGGCAATATGGCCAATACGGTGACCTTTCCGCCGGTGAGCACCAACAAGGTTCGCGTCCTCTTCACCCACCGGGGAAACGCGCGCAGCGGCGTAACCGAACTCGAAATCTGGGAACAGTAGCATGCTGAAGATCTTGTGCTCCGCCGTTTCGGTCGCCGCGGTGGTCACGTTCTGTGCACTGGTTTTCGCGGATCGGCCGCGAGACGGCTTTGCACTCAATGCGCCGGACCACCCGCGCGATTTTCGGCTCCACATTGAGTTCTCGGGTCCGGCCGGGGGAACGGTGCAACTTGCTCCCAACCTGACCGTTCCGTTGTCGGTCGCGACCAGGCATGACATCGCGATTGAACGTCCGACCGAAAATACCATGGTACTGCGGGCCTGGGCGGATGGCGAGCTCGTGCGCGGCCCGGAGGAAGTCCCTTCTTTTCCCCACTCCGGCAACCGGGAATTTCCCGCCATTACGATCGATTCGGGAACCGATTCCGCTCTGCCCAACCCCAGAGTTGAGCGCGCCTGGATTCAACCCCTCAAACAATCGGATCACGCCAAAATTGTTGCCGGCTGGGACGATGCGACTTTCGAACAAGGCCGGCAGATCTACACGCAATCCTGCCTGGCGTGTCACGGAACGCGCGATCAGCCCGGGTCGTTGCCAACCGCCACCCAGTTCGCCCACGACGCCTTCTTTAACGGTTCGGACCCACACTCCATGTACGTCACCCTGACCGAAGGGTTTGGCATGATGGTGCCGCAGCCACAGCTCACAACAGAGCAGAAGTATGCGGTCACCCATTACATCCGCGAAGCGTTCCTGCGCCGCTACAATCCGGATCAGTTTTTTGAAATCACGGACTCCTATCTCAACTCGCTACCGAAAGGTCTGGCCGAAGCCGAACCCGAACGCGAGGACCGCTCGCTGCCGGTTTACGAACGCATGGAAATTGGCCCGGCGCTGTTCTGGACCTATGAGGTGGAACCGGGGAACATCGCTCAAAAAGGGATCGCAATCCGGGTGGACGAGGGCTCCGGCGGCGTCACCAAAGGCCGGGGGTGGATGGTGTACGATCACGATACCTTGCGGCTGGCCGCCGCGACCACCGGCAGCTTCATCGATTGGCGCGGAATCGCCTTCGACGGAAGCCACAACTCCCACACCCGCCTTACCGGGGAACAGCACATCGTAAACCCGGCGGCCCCCGGGTGGGCCTCGCCCTCCGGCTCCTGGGATGACCCGCGTCCGCTCGGTCGAGACGGACGGGCGTACGGCCCCCTGCCCCGCGATTGGGCTCATTACCGGGGACTGTACCTGCACGGAAACCGGGTGGTCATCGCGGCGGACATCAACGGGACCCCCGTGCTGGAATCTCCCGGGTGGATCGACTACGGAACGGCTCCGGTGTTTCTTCGCACCGTCAATGTCGGAAGCGGAACAAATGCCCTGCTGCTCCGGGTGGCCCCGGACGAGGTGAATGTCGAGATTTCGGGAGACGGTTCATTGCGAACAAGCGACGGTTTCTGGGTGGCGGAACTCCCCCCGGAGGCGAAAGCGCGGATCTTCATTTCGACCGTCGATCCCGCCTCGCTCAGTGCGCTCGCGGATTCCCACACCGAACCGCTCGACCTTGCTCCGCTCACTCAAGGCGGCCCGGCCGGTTGGCCGGAAACCGTCACCACCCGGTCACAGGCCGGGAACTCGGAAACTCCTTTCATC
Organism: Opitutia bacterium; assembly: GCA_050506795.1. Taxonomy (GTDB): domain Bacteria; phylum Verrucomicrobiota; class Verrucomicrobiia; order Opitutales; family T3Sed10-336; genus SLOW01. Next base: position 73,450 of record JBJHCF010000024.1, on the reverse strand, counting down.
GCGGACACATTCCCGCTTCCGGAAGACAATGCCTGGCACGGCTGGATGCGTCCGGGCGGATTTGATTTCACTCCCGATGGCAATGGAGCCGTCATCGCAATGTGGAACGGCGACGTCTGGCGGGTCGACGGGATTTTCGACCCGGCGCCGGCATCGCTCCGTTGGCGCCGTATCGCCACCGGTCTCTTTCAACCTCTGGGCGTGATATACCGTGATGACGAGCTCTTCATTACCTGCCGGGATCAACTGGCGCGGCTGCACGACCTCAACGGCAACGGCGAGATCGATTTCATCGAGTCTTTTAACAACGACCACCAGGTCACCGAACACTTTCACGAGTTCGCCATGGGCCTGCAGACAGATTCTGATGGGAACTTTTACTACGCGAAATCCGCCCGTCACGCCCTTCCGGGCCTGGTTCCGCATCACGGCACGTTGCTGCGGGTCCGCGCGGACGGCCGGCGAACCGAAATCCTCGCCACCGGATTCCGCGCGGCCAACGGTGTCCTGTTGAATGACGACGGCACCTTCTTCGTCACCGACCAGGAAGGCCACTGGATTCCCAAGAATCGAATCAACCGCGTTGAAGTGGGAGGGTTCTACGGCAACATGCTTGCCTACACCGAGGTTACCGACTCCTCGGACTCGGCAATGGAACCGTCGATGGTGTGGATTACCAACGATAAGGACCGCAGTCCGGCCGAACTCGTATGGGTGCCGGAAGATGTCTGGGGGCCTTTCGGCGGATCCCTGCTGAACCTCAGCTACGGAACCGGAAAGGTATTCATCGTTCCCCACCAGGAAGTCGATGGAACCTGGCAGGGTGCGGTGAGCGAACTCCCCCTGCCCGCGTTTGAAACCGGTATCATGCGAGGACGCTTTGGTCCCGACGGCGAGCTCTACACCGCCGGCATGTTCGCCTGGGCGGGAAACGCCACCGCGCCCGGAGGATTTCATCGCATCCGCTACGACGGCGAGCCCGCGCATGTGCCGATCGGAATCGAAGCGACATTGGACGGACTCAAGCTTACTTTCAGCGACCCGATCGACGCCACCAGCGTCACCCCCAACGCGTTCGCATTGAGGGTCTGGTCCGTCGAGCGAACCGAACGATACGGTGGGGATCACCGGGATGAGAAGGCTTTGCACATCGAAAGCGCCCATGCCGGCGCCGACGGCCGCACCATCATCCTCTCCGTACCCGCCCTCCAACCCACCTGGTTCTACGAACTCATGGTCAACGTTCGGGCCCCCGACGGCACACCCGTCGAGCACTCCCTCCACGGCACCATCAACCGGCTTCCCACTCCTTAACCGGAACCCGCCGGACACCGGCTCAGGCGCGCATTAGCAGTTGGTCGGACTTAGGCTACCGCCTAAAGCACGGAGCTACGGGGTTGCTCCGGAACCGTAGCGCCCTGCTTCAGCGGGCGTTCTTATGGCGTGACTACGGCAGTTCCCGTAAAGGGCACTCCGGCTAAGTCCGACCAGCTGCTAGGGGCACACTCCAAACCTGCGGGGTCCACTCCACCTGCGCCTGCTCCTCGTCCCAGCCACGCTCACCGATCGAATGGTACTCGCGGACCTCGAGACGCTCGCCGTTGATCCGGCAGTGGAAGAAGGCGCGATTGGCGCCCCCGGCCCCTGAATTATTCGAACCAAAGACGGGTATTCCGGTTTCCGCATCCATCCTCAGGCCATCCCACCGATCCGTCCGGCGCGAATGCAAATGGCCGTGGAAAATCGCGGCGATGTTGTAGGGTCGAATGGCGTTGTGGTACGCGGCCACATCGCAAGCGCTCCATTCCGTGCGAAGGATGCCGGTCGGTCGCTCGCACCCGCTGCTGCACCAGGCGATTCTCTCCATCCCCTCGCAACACATCTCATGGCTGCCGGCTTCCTGGCTCGTATCACACGGCACCGCATAGCGGTGCAGATCGGAATGCTGGAGCAGCACAACCGGCCGGCCGCTGTTGCCGACATGGTTTTCCAGGTCGGAAATGAGAAACGGAAGACTCTGAAAAGACTCGTAGCGCCCGATGGGCCGATTGTCGTCGTTGGGGCCGACCACGTTGCCGAGGGCGACAAAGTGAATGGCGCCCCAATCCCAGGAGTAATGCAGCCCGTTGTCCGAAATGTTCGTCACTCCGGGACGGTTCGGATTTCGCTCGATGATCCCCTTGATCGGAGCGTTGTGCTGGCGCGGACTATCGTGATTTCCGTGAAGCTCGTAAACAGGGTAACGAAGCTTCCCCTCCTTGCCCGTAAGGCCGTACCTTTCGACGTAGTATTGCCACTCCGTATCGGTCATTCGTTCATTAACCCCGCCGAACTTATCGCCGGTGTCGACCACATCTCCCAGGTGGATCACACCGCGCGGCGTTCCTACGCGGCCGCCGCCGATGTTCGCCGGAAGATTCCGGCCGGGGAGTTCATTGAGGGTTTCGATCAGACGGTCATTGAGCTCCAGACTTTCCGTATCGATCATTTCCGGACTATCCCGCCGCGCGAGGTAATGGGTGTCGGCGATAATAAAGAACGACCATGACTCTTCCGCCCCTCCGGTGCCTTCAGCGGACAGCAGACGCGACAGGGACGCCCCGCCCACCGCCCATCCCGTCCCGGCGAGGGCACATCTCCGCAAAAAGGCGCGCCGTGAAAATCTGTCCATGGAATCCTGTTTGGCAGCCATAATAATTGGAGAGAACAAGTGGTTTCGGACCGAACGATTATCTGACGACACACACACTACTCGAGAGAGCAAATCGAGTCCATTTGAAAATGCGGTCGCGTGCTTCGGCGGACGCCGACCAACAAAACGTGATCAATCCATCATCATAGTCTCCATGCATCAAAGGTTTACGTAGCTTGAATCCGGTGCCCTGGAAGCGGAACGGAATCGAAACGTTTTGGCTTGCCCGGGATTCCCTCTGATCCAAAATAAGCCCCGGACGATGGGGGATGCCATCGCTACGAACCACTGCGGGTCTCTCTGATACAATAGCGGTAATGTTTTCGAGTTTTCCAACCTGAGAACCAGGGTTCGAATCCCCCGCCCTCCCCGGACAAAAATATGTGCGCTTACGATGTTGGTTTGATGGTGCGTCATGCGGTTCGGTGGGGAACTGTTTCAGGCGCGGCGGGGGCGTTTGTCGTTCTCGTTGCTCCCGGGGAGGCAGGACAGCGATTCCGCAATATCACCGAGCAGGCCGGCTTGACTCACGTGCAACGCGAGGCGATTGAGTTCGATCCTGAATGGGTCGCCAGTACGATCAACGGGGGCGCCGCGGTCGGTGATTTTTTCGGTAATGGTCGGAACGATCTATTTGTGACCCGTCACGACAACACGGACATTTTCTACATGAACATGGGCGATGGAACGTTCGAAGACCGCACGAAGGAGGTCTTCGGTGACAATCCAATCAATGCCGAGACCAATGGCGCCCTGCTTGCGGATCTGACGAATAACGGGCATCTGGACCTGTATGTGACTGGCGCTGGCACGCTCCGGCATTACCTTTACATCAACAACGGGAACGGCCGCCTGTTTGAACAGGCGCGGCCACGCGGCGCGGCGCTTGAAACGGGAGAATTGCGCGGGGGGATGAGCGTGACCGCGGGCGACTTCACCGGTAACGGCTACCTCGATCTCTTCATCAGCGATTTGACTTCCGGTTCCTCGCGCAACCGTCTGTTGCGCAACCGCGGCAGCGAGGCTCCCGGGTTTTTTGAGGATGTCACCGAGGCCGCCGGAGTCGGTGGACCGCGCAGTCAATGGGGGTTCGGCGCGAGATTCGCCGACATGAACCGCAACGGGTTCCCGGACCTTTTCCCCTACAACGACTTCATCAACAATCAGTTCTTCTGGAACCAGGGAGACGGCACGTTCCGGGAGGCATCGGCCGAAACGGGCACGACGGTCGGTCAGCACGAAATGGGCATTTCGGTGGCCGATTTCAATAACAATGGCTGGTTGGACGTTTTCCTGACGGACATCGGTTTCAACATTCTTTACCGCAACGAAATGCACCAGAGTCTTCCCGGGCTGTACTTTACCGAGCGGGCGTCTCAGGCCGGCGTGGGCAAAGCCAATTGGGGTTGGGGGGCGGCGACGATCGATTACGACAACGACGGCTGGCGGGACCTTGTGGTAGCCAATGGCTGGCTGTCCCGGGAGCCGGTCCATCTGTATCGCAACCTGGGTGTGCCGGAGATCGCTTTTACGAGGACGGATCAGGCAGCCGGATTGACCGAGCGATTCTACGGGCGGGGTGTGATCGCAGCCGATTTCACCGGAAACGGCTGGCAGGATATTCTCGTTTTGGCTCATGCCGGCCGGCCGGCGCTGTACGAGAATCTCGGCGGAGAGAACGACTGGCTGCGTATCAACCTCAATGGCAGGGTCTCCAACCGCCAGGGCATCGGGGCGTGGATCACCGTGACGCCCGACCTGGACAACCCCGACATCCGTTACGTGCACGAAGTAAACCTGGAGGCGAACTTTCTCTCTCACAACGAAAGGACTGCACACTTCGGATTGGGCCGGATGGAAGGGCGGCCGGTCGAACACGTGCATATCCGTTGGCCGAGCGGGATCGAGCAGGACGTGTACGATCTGGAACCGAACCAGGTGCACACGATCGCGGAGCCGGCAATACTCCCGGCGAGGGAGCATTTCGAAGCTTCCGTGTCCATCGCCGGCCTGAACGGCGTCGACGCCGAACCGAACGCCGTTCCGTTCGGCGACGGAATCCAAAACCTGCTCAAGTACGCGTTCAACATGGATCTTTCGCTGGCCGATCGCCGGACGCTGGCTCCGGGCGGCAACGAGGTCTCCGGTTTACCGTGCGTCGCTATCAGCGAATCAAGGACCAATCGCTTGCTCGTCATTGAGTTCATCCGCCGAAAAAACAGCGGCCTGACCTACACCCCGTTCTGGTCGACGGACCTGGAATCCTGGATTCCGGTCGCCGTGATTCCGCAAGTGATTGAGATCGATTCCGAATGGGAGCGCGCGATTGTAAGGATCCCGTTCAACTTCTCCGCATCCCGCGGATACGGACTCGTCCGCGTCACGCTGCCGTGAATCTCGTGAGCACGTTGGGGGTTGGTTGCCGATTTAGATGGTCCGGATCCCAAAGGCACGGAAACAACCCTGCGGCGTAGCCTTCACCTTTGCTGCGGCTGAATCTAAAGCAATCGCTCGCTTTTCCCACAAGACAGTCAAGGTAGAATACACATAATGAAAGCACAACCGGTTGTGATTCTCGGTGGAGGAGCGGTCGGGCTCTGTTCAGCCTACTACGCGTTGCGCCGCGGCCTGGACGTTACGATCGTCCAGGGCGAAGCCGAGGGCGGCGACAATTGCTCCATGCGCAACGCCGGCTTTGTGGTGCCCAGTCACTTTATTCCCATCGCCGCCCCCGGAGTCATGACCCAGGGGATACGCTGGATGTTCAATCCGGAAAGCCCGTTCTTCGTCAGGCCGCGACTCGATCCCGCTATGGCGCGCTGGGGGTGGATCTTTTACCGCCACTGCACCCAACGACATGTCGCCGCCAGCGGCGAGTTGTTGCGTGATCTCAACCTGGAAAGCCGCAGACTCTTCAGCGAGCTGGCGGCCGATGATGACTTCGGACTGCAAATGCGCGGGCTCCTCATGCTCTGCAAAACCCAAAAGGGGTTGGATGAAGAAGCGGAGATCGCCGAGGCCGCACGGAGTCTCGGCCTGGAGGTCGAGGTCCTGGATGCCGAGGGCACGGAGGCACTCAATCCGGACGTGACCATGGACATTCTCGGCTCAGTCCACTACGCGCAGGACTGCCATCTCGACCCGAGCCGTTTCCTGGAATCGATGCGTACCCGAGTCAAAGATCTCGGTGGGACGATCGTCGACGAAACCGTCATCGACGGAATCGATACCTCCGGAGGAAAGGTCACCGCGCTCACTTCCGGCTCTCGCCGGTTTGAAGCCGGCCAGTTCGTAATCGCCGGCGGCGCCTGGAGCGCCCAGATCCTCGCCCGTGTGGGCATCAAACTTCCGCTGCAGCCGGGAAAAGGCTATTCCCTCACGCTCGAAGATCCCCCGGAACGGCCCTCGATCGGCGCCATTCTGGCGGAGGCCAAGGTGACCATGACGCCGATGGGAGGCGGCGTCCGTATCGGCGGCACCATGGAAATCGGTAAACTCGACTTCGCCGTTAACCCGGCGCGCGTCCGCGGCATCCTAAAAGGGGTCAACGCCTATTTTCCCCGCTTCAGTGAGGATCATTTCGAGGACATTACTCCCTGGGTCGGCCTGCGACCCGTTTCCGCGGACGGACTTCCCTACCTGGGACGCACCTCCCGCTTCTCCAACCTTATCATCGCCTCCGGCCACGCCATGATGGGCCTGAGCCTGGGCCCGGTCAGTGGGCGCCTGGTGAGCGACCTCCTGACCGGCGACACCCCTTTCCGTCCGATCGACGCTCTGGCGCCGGGACGATTTTAAGGACTGCGGGGAAATCCTCTCGCGGCGGAGCCCCGTCCGGAAGCGGACCGAACGGCCGCGCTTCGACGGTAGGCGAGCGGGCTGAGCCCGGTGGTTTGTTTAAACTGACGAGAAAAAGCGGATTGGTCGGAATACCCGCAGGCCAGGGCGATCTGGGATATGGTTTGATCGCTCTCCGCCAGCAGACGACAGGCCGCGTCGACACGAACCTTCACGATATACTGACCGGCGGTCAAATGGAACAGGGCGCGTATCCGCTGATCGAATTGGTACACCGAAAGACCCGCCATACCGGCAAGCGCCGGAAGACGGAGCGGCTGGTCGAAATGCAGGTGTATGTGATCGACCACCGCCGAGAGAGCGGCATAGTCGTCCTCGTGATCGGCGCGAGCATGCAGGTCCCGGGAAATTCCGCAAACCCCCACCACCCGGCCTCCTTCGCCCAGCACCGGTTCTTTGAACGTGAGGCACCATCCGCGAACGCCGTCCGGGTAAAGATGAAGTTCGAGGTGATCCCGGATCGATCCGCCCCCCCGCAGAATCGCCTGATCCTGCCGGGCAAACGCCTCGCCCAAGGGCGAGGGAAACAGCTCGCCCGCTGTACGCCCGATCACCTCATCCTTTCGCGTGCAACCGCAACGCCTGGCCAGGGTGTCGTTCACGGCCAAGTATCGTCCGGCTTCGTCTTTGACAAAAAAGACTATATCGGACACCCCGTCGAAAAGGCGGTCCACCGGAAGCAGCCCTTTTCCGAGCGGCCGGACGGAAGGGTGTCGTAGACTGGGAGCAAGAGTCATTTCAGAAACGGGAGGCAAACAGAAATTGTGCGGATTGGCAAGTTGGCGCTGACCAATTGAGCTAGATGCTCGTGCTAAAATAGTATCCTTATGTCAAATGGTCTGAAAACCTCCCTGATTCAGGTCATCGATTCGCACACCGGCGGAGAACCGACGCGAATGGTCGTCGCCGGCGGCCCCGACCTGGGATCCGGACCGATATCCGAGCGAGCCCGGCTCCTTCGCGAAGAACACGATTGGCTCCGCCGTTCCGTATGCCTGGAACCAAGGGGACACGATGCCATGGTCGGCGCACTGTTGACCCAGCCCTACGAAGAGGATTGCCTGACCGGTGTCATCTTCTTCAACAATCTCTCCACCCTCCACATGTGCATTCACGGGACGATTGGCGTGGTGGCCACGCTGGCCCATCGCGGCGATATTTCCGTTGGCGCCCATCGGCTGGACACCCCGGTCGGAGTCGTCACCGCCCACCTGCACGAGGACGGGTCGGTTGAAGTGGCCAACGTTCCCAGCTACCGTCTGGCCGCGAACGTCGAAGTGGAGGTGCCCGATTGGGGTTTGATTCGCGGCGATATCGCCTGGGGCGGCAACTGGTTTTTCCTGATTGAGGGGCAGGGCCCGCCGGTGGATTTCGCCCATCTTGAAAAGCTCACATCCTTTACCCAGGCCGTCCGCAATCAACTCACGTCCCGTAACATCACAGGGAGCGACGGCGCCGAAATCGATCACATCGAGGTTTTCGCTCAGCCGCTCAAGGGCTCCGGAGCGGACAGCCGCAACTTCGTCCTTTGCCCGGGGGGCGCCTACGACCGTTCGCCCTGCGGTACCGGCACCAGCGCCAAACTCGCCTGCCTCTTCGCCGACGGTAAACTGGCGCCCGGTCAGATCTGGAAACAGGCCGGCATCCTTGGAACCCAATTTCACGGCTCCATTGAACTCCTCCCCAACGGCAGAGTGTTGCCAAGGGTCAGCGGATGGGCCTGGGTTACCGGAGAATCCACCTACTATTTTCACCCTGAAGACCCCTTTCGCCATGGTATTGCATCACCGCGCTAAATCAGTCTAAAACCAAAACGTACATCTGTTATGAATATCTCCTGGAAGGGCGTCATGCCCGCAACGCTTACACAATTCAACGCCGATCTCAGTATCGACCATGGCCTCATGGCCGAACACGGCCGCTGGCTGGTCGAAAACGGCTGCACCGCCATCGTGCCCCACGGCTCCCTGGGTGAAGGCGCCACCCTCACCTTCGACGAAAAAAAGGCCCTGCAGAAAACCTACGTCGAAGCTCTGCCAGACACACCGATCATTCCGGGCATCGCCGCGCTCTCCACAAGAGAAGCCGTCGACCTGGCCAAAGCGGCCGCGGACAACGGGTGCAGCGGTCTCATGGTATTGCCGCCCTACCTCTACTCCACCGACTGGCGCGAGATGAAGGCGCACATGAAAGCCGTCATTTCCTCCACGTCCCTGCCTTGCATCGTGTACAACAATCCGGTGGCCTACCGCACCGACTTCACCCCGGCGCAAATCGCGGAGTTGGCTGCGGAACTGCCCAACGTCGCATCAGTCAAGGAATCCTCGACCGACGTCCGTCGGGTCGCCGGGATTCGCGAAGCCTGCGGCGACAGGGTGGCCATCGGGGTGGGCGTGGATGATTGCGCGCTGGAGTCTTTCGCCATGGGCGCCTCGTTCTGGATCACCGGAGTGGGAGGGGCTTTTCCCCGTCACAACGTAAAGCTCTTCGAACTCGGCAGCACCGGTCGGGTTCAGGAAGCGATGCCGATCTACCTGTGGATGTTGGAAATGTTGCGCATGGACACCGTCCCCAAGTTCGTGCAGTTACTTAAACTCCAGCAACAGATCGCCACCGGCGGCCGTCTCGGCAATACTCGGGTGCGCCCGCCTCGTCTCGAACTGGAGGGTGAGGAACTCGCCGTCGCCACCGCCACCATTAAAAAAGCCCTCGCCAACGCGCCGGAGGTTTAACCTTTCTACTCGTTATGACCACTTCACTCCAAGGCAAATCCTTCATCGGCTACTCGCGCTCCACCTCCACCACGGCCTGGTGTCACGGCCTGGACGCAACAACCGGAGAATCCCTGGAGCCCGCTTACAGCCGGGCCTCCGACGAGGAAATCGAGCGCGCCGTCAAATTGGCGGAATCGGCGTTCGCCACCTACTCCGACCTCCCGGGAAAAACCCGTGGGGCTTTCCTGCGCGCCATCGCCGACGGCATTGAAGCCGCGCTTCCGGCCATCGTCGAACGCGCCCCGCGCGAGACCGGTTTGCCCGAAGCCCGTATCCGCGGGGAAACGGCGCGCACCACCGGCCAGCTCAGGCTCTTCGCCGCGCTGGCAGAGGAAGGTTCCTGGGTGGACGCCCGCATCGATCGCGCCCAGCCCGACCGCCAACCCCTGCCCAAACCGGATCTGCGTTGCATGTTCCGGCCATTGGGTCCCGTCGCGGTGTACTGCCCCAGCAATTTTCCGCTCGCCTTCTCGGTGGCCGGAGGCGACACCGCGTCCGCGCTCGCGGCCGGCTGCCCCGTCGTCGTGATCGGCCATCATTCCCACCCTGGTGTGGCTGAAATCGTCGGTGATGCGGTGAACGAAGCCGCCCGGAAAACCGGCATGCCCGAAGGTGTGTTCTCCCTGCTGTTCGGCGGCGGCCGGCAAGTCGGTCTCTCCGTGGTGCGCCATCCCGCGATCCACGCAGTCGGGTTCACCGGCTCACGGGCCGGCGGCACCGCCCTGATGGAAGCCGCCGCTCAAAGGCCGCGGCCCATCCCGGTTTACGCGGAAATGAGTTCCGTCAACCCGGTGGTCTTCCTTCCCGGCGCCCTGGAGGGCGACAAAGCCGGGGCGCTCGCCGAGGGATTCTTTGGATCCCTCACGCTGGGTGTCGGCCAGTTCTGCACCAATCCGGGTCTGGTTTTTCTACCGGAAACCGGTGGCGATGCTTTCCTTGAACGTCTGCAAGCCCTGGTCGAGGACGCCGCGCCGGGAGTGATGCTCAATGCGTCCATCGCCTGCACCTATGCGGATGCCGCCGAGGCTCTCGCCGGACAGTCCGGAGTGAAGGTCGTGGCCCGGGCCAAAAAGGCCGCCAAAAAAAACCAGGGAGCACCATTGGTGCTCGAGGTATCGGCCGCCGATTTCGCCGCCAACCCGGCTCTGCAGGGGGAAATGTTCGGACCGGCCTGCCTGTTGGTGCGCGGCTCTCCGGAAGCGATCGAAGCGGCCATCGCCACCCTCGAAGGCCAGCTCACGGCCTCCATCCACGGCACCGAAGAGGAAATCGCCTCTCGGCCGGGGCTGGTCACCGCCCTCAAGGAACGAACGGGACGTCTCATCTTCAACGGGTTTCCCACCGGGGTCGAAGTCTGCGCCAGCATCGTCCACGGCGGCCCCTACCCGGCCACCTCCGACGGCCGAAGCACTTCCGTCGGCACTCTGGCCATTTACCGCTTCTGCCGGCCGGTCGCCTGGCAAAACGCACCCCAGTCCATCCTTCCACCGGAACTGCAAGACGCCAACCCGCTCGGAATCAAGCAGTCGATCGTTTAACCTGAATGCGATCCGCTCTTCCCTTTGAGGGCCGCGCTCCCAGGTCGGCGGCCATGCGGGAGCATGGCCCTCCAGGGAAAGATCCGATGCGATTCGATTATGTCTGCTCCTGTTTTGTTATAGTATTACGAAGGCACGGAGACACAGAGGGTTCAACCAGACCGGCCTTTCCGCCGCAACGCCAACGGCGCGGTGTCGTATGCCTACGGATACGCGACCGGGCCCGAAGGGCCAAGAGGAATGCCGATCCAGATCCATATGACGAACATAATGAGCCAGACGATGGTGAACACGATGGTGTAGGGCAGCATAAGCGAGATCAGGGTGCCGATTCCCGCGTTCGCACGGTAGCGCTGGATGAACATCAGCACGATGATCAGGTACGGATTCAGCGGAGTGATGATATTGGTCGTGGAATCGCCGATACGGTAGGCTGCCTGGGTGAGTTCCGGACTGATTCCGACCATCATGAACATCGGCACGAAGATCGGGGCGAACACCGCGTATTTGGCCGACATCGACCCGACCAGCAGATTGAAGCCGCCGGTGATAAAAACAAAGACCACCAGCAGTCCCCAAATCGGGAGCGCGGCTTGTCCGAGAGACTGGCCGCCGAACTCGGCCATCATCCGGCCGAGTCCGCTCTCGGCAAAACAGCCGATAAACTGACCGGCAAAAAATGCCAGGACGATAATCGGCGCCATGGCGGATATGCTCTCGGTGAACAGCTTTGCCACATCTTTGTCGTTGCGAATCACTTTCTGATGGATCCCGTACGTCACTCCGGGAACAAAGAGGGCCAAGAAGAGAAGCGGCACTACCACCACGAACCAACGCTGCCAGTCGGGATCCTCACCCGGCGCCACCAGACCCTCTCCGATCGTCCCGTAAAGGGGCGCCCCCGGTATCAGAATTGTCGCCAACAGGATTCCGAAAAACACCGCGGTCGCACCCAGTGCGATGAACACCCCCTTGGCCTCCGAGGACGTCACCTCGTCGGGTTGTTCGTGCGTGGAAGAATCGTCGATCGAGTTTCCGTTGTTGGACCGCAGCGTCGGTTCGACGAGCTTTTCGCTCGCCCACCAACCCGCCAACGTCAGGACAAAGGTCGATACGATCATGAAATACCAGTTGGCCACCGGGCTGACCGAATACTCCGGATCGATTATCCGCGCCCCTTCCTGGCTGAGCTCAGCCAGCATGGGATCCAGTGTGGTGATCATGAGGTTCGCGTTGAACCCGGCCGATACGCCCGCGAACGCGGCGGCGATTCCCGCGAGCGGCGGGCGCCCGAACGAAATGTAAACCATCGCGGCCAGCGGAGGGAGCACAATGTATCCCGCATCGCTCGCCACCGTTGAGAGAATTCCGAGAAAGATCGTGGCCGGTGTCAGCAGATGGTTCGGCAGACGAGTGAGGGTAAGGCGGAGAAGGGCGGAAATAAATCCCGTGCGTTCGGCGACCCCGATCCCGAGCATCCCAACCAGGACAATCCCCAACGGCGGGAAATTGATGAAATGATTTCTGACGTTCTTGAGCACCCAGAAGATGCCGTCGGAGGTAGCCAGGCTGGTGGGCCGGTGCACCTCGCCGGTCGCCTCCCACTGCACTTCGCCGGGGGTGACTTCGACCGGGCGGCGCTCGACCACTTCCCAGTCGAAAACAAAGGCGAGATGCGAGACCAGGATGACCAGGAGCAGTCCCAGCGCGAAGAGCGTCGCCGGGTCCGGCAGGCGGTTTCCGGCGCGCTCAATCGTCTTGAGGAAATGCTGCATCATGGCGGACCGCGGGCTCGTGGCTATGAGTCAATCAGCGGTTGAATCGTGCCGGCGTGAATCGCCAATCCACCCTGCCCTCGTAGGCCATGGTTTCACGAACGAGGTCGTAGAGGTCCGGGTCGTAATCCCTCAGTGATTTCCGCGTCGTGATCGGATGGGCCGCACCCACGGGTCCGGGAACGTTGTGACGGGCGTCGAAATAGGCGCCCACCGCATCCGCCCAATACGCGACTCGACAGGTGTATCCGGGAGTTCCCCGCCACAGACCCTGCTCGACCGCCGCGGAGTGAATCGCTTCGAGCCTTTCGTCAAATTCGATGTCGAGACGCTTAACCCGCAATTCGTACTGCTGCACCGCGCGCCCCCGATCTTCCCAATCGGGATCCACCGGGCGCGTCGCGGTCACTTCATAAACCGCCTTCGCCATCACGCGGATCAGGAACGATTCCCCCACCCAGGGATCCCAAGGATCCCCCATCACGTTCTCCTCCCCAACAACCAGCAGTTTCGCCTCCGGCCGGTAATACAGAATGCGCGCCAGGGGATTAAAACCCTCGAGATCCTTCATTTCCTCGTACTCAGGCAGGTCGCCGATCGATTCGTTTTCCCCGAGAACCACAAGCCTGACGCCATCGTCGATCAAGGCTTTGAGAATATCATGCCGGTAGGCGAAGAGCTTGCGGATGGTGTCGTTCGCTTTCAGCAATGCCTCGTCGCTCGCTTCACGTCCCAATACGGTGAACTCCCGCGCCCAGGTGAACTTGGTGTAATAGGGATCGATATCGAAATGTTCGGGCGGCGACTCCACCGACGGCTGTTGAGTGGGAAATGAGTAACGCCAATCCTGTTCCGGACTCAAATTGAAAACCGTTCGCGCGAGTTCATAACCGACCGGGTCGTAGTTCTTCAGCGCCTCGCGAGTGATCACCGGATTGTGATTCCAATTATTGGGACGGTTGCTGTCGAAATAGGACTGGCCGATCTCACCCCAGTACTCCCCGGCGTTGCTGGTGGCGTAGGCTCCCGTCCAGAGTCCGTTATCCATCGCATTGCGGTAAGCGGCGTTACGGCGCTCGGTCCAGGTGGGATCGATGCCGCGCAAGGTGGAATCGATGGTGTGAAGGAACTCATGAACGGCAATGCTTTCGTCGTCGTAGCGATCCAAAGACAAGCCGAGCAAATTCTCCTCTCCGAAACTGGTCGGCCGGCCCCCGGTGCCCCGGACCCGCTCATTCATAAAATCCGGATTCGGGTGATTCCGATACTCCGGCATGTCGGTGTACAACTGCTTGGCGCCGATTATGATCAGATACATGCCGTTTTCCGCCATGGCTTCGTTAATATCCGGCCTTCCCGCCAGCATGTGGGTTACGATGGAATAGGTGATCTGCAGCGCCCGGTCGTCCACTTCGCCGGAAGCGACTACTGGAAGCCCGTTCACGTCGATATACTTCTCGTAGAATTCGCGGGCAACCTCCCGATCGTTCTCTCGAACAAGCTGAAAAAAAGACTCCGGTGGAGGTGTGACTGGCGGCGGCTCAGATCCGTTCAACAACGGCGAAAAACAGAGCGCGCCGAACGTGAGGACCATGAGGCTGAAGCGAAAGCGGGCGGGAGACAGCAGTATTGTATGCATTAGAAAGACGATTATTCAGTTGGCAAACGACTCAAGGCAAGGCATTTTTAACCACCCCGTGGTCGCGCAATGAAACTGCTTGCCCGGCGCATCCCGATTGACACCGCGCCGGACATGGAGGACCCTTGGCTGATCGAACAACCCGATCAAAGTCAGATCGGTTAATACGAATCCGCTTTCCCAGCGATAGAACTCAAGAAATGAACTAATGAGTACCAAACGATTCTATAAGATTTTTTCAGCTATATTGCTGACAGGTGGGATCGCCGGCGGATTCAGCTCCCTTTCCCTGGCGGATGAAACCAACGAGGCGGAGTGGATCATTACCAAGAACCCTTACGACGGAGTGATCTGGGAAGAATACGGTCAGCACCTGGGCAGCCTGCACAATCATACGACCGAATCCGACGGTCAAAACGACCCGGATCAGGTGATTGACGAATATCACGCTGCCGGCTTCGAGATTCTGGCCATCACCGACCACAACCACGTCACCTGGCCCTGGCAGGCCTACGGCCGCGATCCCGACGAGTTGGGCATGGTTGCCATCGTGTCCAATGAGCTTTCCCGGCATCATCATGTCAACAGCCACTTCACTCGTTATCCCCAACCGTTTCGCGATCGATCCACCGGGGATCTGGAGACCTCGCTCGCCGAACATGAGGAGTTGGGTGGTTTTTCTCATCTGAACCATCCGGGACGTTATTGGAGTCCGAATGAGGAGGGAGAAATCCCCGATGATGTTCTGGAAAATTACGCCGCTCTCTTCAGAGAATATCCGAGCCTGATCGGAATGGAAATTCACAACATGACCGACCGTTATCCGCAGGACCGCCTGCTATGGGACGCGCTTCTGACGGAGTTCATGCCACGGCGCGGCATCTGGGGTTTCGCCAACGACGACAGCCACAACTCAGGTCATGTCGGGCTCAATGCGACCGTCTTTCTCCTGCCGAGTCTTGATGCGGATCGCGCCCGCCTGGCACTGTACAGGGGGCAGTTTTACGCGACGACGATAATGACCCATCCCAGCGACGAACGCGATCTTGCCAAGGCGCCTGTTATCAGGAGGATCGACTACGATCTGGAAGCGGGCACCGTGACCATTGAAGCCGAGTCCGCCGGCGAACCCGTCCCAATGGACGACTACAGGTGGATTTCCGCGGGCGGGCAGGTTGTGCAGGACCATGGGTCCGTGCTCGATCTGAACAACACCGAGGGGTTGGGCAACTACCTCCGTGTCGAAATCCGCGGCCAGGGCGGCACCGCCTACACGCAACCGTTCGGTGTCCGGCAGCGTCCTGAATAAATGACCCGGCGTCGCCCCGGGGAGGTTGATCCCCCAATGATCCAAGCCCGGCGGGAGTCCGCCCAACCGTCCGCGAGGCGAATCGCGACCGCGGTTGCGACGTCCGGAGTCGGCCTGTTCCTGCTCGCAACGACCTCCGCGACCGCGCATCCGATCTCCCTGAGCGAAACGGTTATCGACGTTCGTGAGGATAGAATTGCCGTCACTATCGAACACCTGGTGGAGGATTTCCTCTTTTTCCAGGATCTCGAGCCGGCCGAGGACCGGCCGATTCCATTCGAAACCGTGGCTGAAAACGCGCGTGCCCACCATGCGTTTCTCAGCCGGCATTTCGCGCTGCGCGATCAGGACGGAAAGCGATATGGGTTGGAGCTTGTTTCGATTGACCTTACCGATATTCCCGAGAGCGGAGTTCCGCAGGATGATCTAATGGGGTACTCGGTATCGTACGCTTATGAGGCGCCCTTCGGTCCCGGGAAGCGACCGAGCTTTCTCAGCGTGTATCAGGATTTTGGAGGCACCGAACCGCCGGTGCCGGCGGAGATGCGGGTGCGGCTGTTTCAACGCGGGTTGGACATGCGCGAGCCGGTGGTGCTCGCCCATGGCACCCTTCACGTTTACGAACTGGACTGGGACATTGACTTCGAGCGCCTCAAAGCGACGGAGGACGAACAGGAACAGAAAAGGCTCCTGGCTGAGTTCCGCGACGACGATGGACTGGGGCTCACAAGCTACTCGTGGGTTTACAATTACATCTATATAAACGAACGCGAAGTACGGCACGAGATCCTCGTCCCCTTCCTTACGCTCGAAAGCTGGTTCTCGATCGAGCGAGAGTCTGAGGACAGACTGACTGTCGCGGAGCAGCGCGCCGTCGAGAAGGACATGACGATTTTTTTGCGGGAGCACAACCGGGTGAAAATCAACGGGAATCCTGTCGCGCCCGAGCTGGTGCAACTCGAGTTTTTCGGCCCCGGACATCGCGACTTCGCACGTCAGGCGCCCGAAGTCGACGTCAGCATTTACGGCGCGCGCGCCGGAATCATCGCCTCGTTTCCCGCCGCGGAGCCGCCCCGTCAGGTAGAGTTTGAATGGGATTTCTATAACCGGCACATGGACCATTTGACGCCCCGCATCTATCCCTACGACGGAGAACTGAAACGGGGGTACCTCGATGCTTTTGAACGGCGA
The DNA here is from genome assembly GCA_050506795.1 of Opitutia bacterium. Classification (GTDB taxonomy): domain Bacteria; phylum Verrucomicrobiota; class Verrucomicrobiia; order Opitutales; family T3Sed10-336; genus SLOW01. The sequence continues at coordinate 56,674 of JBJHCF010000024.1, read as the reverse complement.
ATCATCTGGCAGCGTCCCGAGGCCCCGCAGTTGGGCGCGCTTGAGTCAATCCCCGCTCCCAAAGGTCCTCCGCGCCTCCAACTTCCGCTGGTGACGATTGCGGGCGGTTTCGGAGTGGTCCTTGCCGGCCTGGGCCTGCTGTTTGCCGGGACACCGGCATCGCGGATTATGATGCTGGCAGTCGGCCTGAGCAGCGCGGTGGTGGCGGTCTGGGGCACGACCGGACCGCGTGCCTCGGTTCCGCAGCCATTCACCCGTGCCGAACCCCTGTCGGAACAGGAGGCCCGCGCAATATTCGAGCCGCTCCACCGCAACGTTTACCGCGCCTTCGAACGCCGGAGCGAAGAGGACATTTACGACACGCTGGCGAAGAGCGTTGCCGGCCCGCTCCGCGAAGAGATTTATCTCTATATCCGGCAAAAACTTGCAATGGACGACCAAGGCGGTTCACTGCCCCGCGTCGAGGCGCTCGAACTCGAAAACGGACAGCTGAAAGAAGCGGCGGCGGATGAAGGCGCCCTCCGGGCTTTTCAATACGACGCTGTTTGGACGGTGACCGGCACCGTCGAGCACTGGGGACACATCCATGCCCGTCATCGTCGCTACGCCGTTCTTTTCACGCTCCAGGGCTACAGAGACGAAGGCTGGCGTATCACGGCTTACGAGCCCGGCTGGCAGGAGGAGCTCAAACAGCGCACGGAATTGCGCCGGTAATACAGGGCACCCTGTAGTTTCGCCATTCCCCACCTTTCCTCTTTAAGGAGCCAGGAGTGCGTCGGACTTCGTCGACAGAGTCCCAAAAGCATTGACACGCGAAAGAAGAACCGGTTAAAACGCAACGGCGGCGAAAGCGCGCGAAATTAACCTGGAACGCAGGGATTTCCATTCATGCCTAATCAGTGGGTTTCCCGCGTTTCCGCAATGTGAGTTTGATGGTTTTTGCGGCATCGAAGTTATGCGCGACAGTGCCATATTAGATGATTCCTTGTCCTTCGTCTCCGGAAAGCCAAGAAACGATAACAGGTTGAGATATCATGAAAAATGATTTACAGAGCAGGCGCCGATTTATCAAGAATCTGACCACCGCGGGCGCCGCAATCAGTCTCCTGCCAACGACCGGATTTTCCCTGCCGAACATCCGCGCCGGCACGGCGCACGCAGTCGCCTCGTCGGCGACAGCGGATCCGCTGTCGTTTCTGATTGTGACCGACACGCACTACGATGCGCGTGTGGGCGATAAGACCGACGAATTGGTGCAGTGGATTGATGTCGTCAACAAGCGACTGCTGGACCGCCTGAACGAACTCCCGGGTAAGGCGCTGCCGAATAATATCGGAGGTACGGAGGTAACGGAGCCTCGGGCGGTAATCCACTTGGGAGATATGATTGACAGCGGCGACAAGACCGGCGCCATCTGGGAGGCGCGGCAGCACACCGAATGGGATGAATTTGTCAGGGACTACGGGATGACCGGCACTGACGGCCATATTCTCCGCTACCCCGTGTATGAACTGTTCGGCAACCATGACAGCACGCGCGAGTGGACCCCGGCACTGGAGGGGATCTACAATCGCAACCAAAGCCGCTTGGATCGGGGCGCGATCATGAACCTTGAACCGGAGTACAAGCAGCATTGCTCGTGGGATTGGGGCGGAATTCACTTTATCACCCTGGGACACGTGGTCGGCCACCACCCGGACGGCCTCGAACATGGGCGTATGGAGCCGTTTAACAGTTACGACTTCCTCGTGAATGATCTCGCCAGGAATGTCGGCGATACCGGCAAACCGGTGGTGCTCCTCCAGCACGTGGATATTTTCCGTTTCAGCGATCCCGACGCGTGTGATCCGGATTCCAGCGGGCGGACGAGCGACTGGTGGCATCCGTGCGACGTAAGAGCCTATCACGAGGCACTTCAGGGCTACAATGTCGTCGGAATCTTTCACGGTCACCTGCACGGACGGCAGATCGGCACGTGGGATGGGACAAATAACCAGGGCGCGCCGGGCGGCTACCGCATCATGGGCAGCAATAACTCAGCCGCCGGCGGCGGCAACCGTGCATTCTGGTACTGCCGTGTTGAAGACGAGGAACTGGTTGTCCGCGAGGCTTTTTCCACGGGCACGGAAACCGGATGGGCGGCGAACAACTGGGGATGGAGATCGGAAGTCTGGCGACTTCCATTATACCAATAATTGATCCGCAACACGTCATCCTCAAAATGAGCAAACCATGTGTAAATTTTCGCCTTTCTCATTCCCCTTAATCCTGCTGGCTGCCGTTTTGGGTTCGCCTGATGTTTACGGCCAGGAACCCGAACGGGAATCAGCAACCGCAGGCGCCCCGGCGAAACATCTAATCCTGTTTTCCATAGACGGGCTCCGCCCCGAATTTTACCTCGACGAGACGTGGCCGGCTCCCACCCTGCAGCAAATGGCCCGCGAAGGCACCCACGCACAAGGCGTGTATGGGATTTTCCCCAGTGTGACCTTTCCCTCCCACACCACCCTCGTCACCGGTGCGTTGCCCGCCGACCACGGGATTTTGTACAACACGCCGTTCCTCCCGGGAGAGGCAACCGGGGAATGGTACTGGTACGCCGACGCGATCAAAGTGCCGACCCTCTGGGATATTGTGCATGAGGCCGGGGGGACATCAGCCGGCTTGAAATGGCCTGTCGCGGTCCATGCCACAATCGACTACAATATTCCCGATGTCTGGGGAGCCGCAGCGCAAGGGACGACAACTCCGGAAGGATTTGTGGAGGAACTGCGAGAAAGGGTCCTCGGGACAGGCAGGGTCCAGGGAGTCACCAGTGCCGAGACTGCCGGACCGATTGCGGAATATATGATTGAAGAGTACACGCCCAACCTGGTGCTCATTCATGTCACCAACACCGATTCCGCACAGCACCGGCACGGACGGGAGCACGTTGAAGTGCGCCGCGCGGTCGCACTGGCCGACCGCGTGATGACACGAATGATCGCAGCGTGCCGGAGGGCCGGGATCCTGGACGAAACAGCGGTGATTGTCACCGGCGACCACGGGTTTGTCGATTTCACTGTCAGGGTCCAACCCAATGTCTGGCTGGTGGAGGCGGGCTTGCGGGATACCACCCTGACCCGTGACGAATGGCGCGCAACGTTTAAAACAGCGGGCGGCTCGGCGTTCTTGAGATTGCGGGACCCCGACGACCGGGAGGCTCTGGAGGAAGTACGGAACCTGCTCAAGAACCTGCCCGCTTCCACGCGCCTCTTGTTCGATGTGATTGATGAAGAGGGCCTCCGGAAGCTCGGTTCCGACCCCGATGCCGTCCTGGCGCTGGCCGCCGCGGACGGTGCGACCTTCGGAGAAAGCGGGTCGGGCGAAGATGCCGTGCCCGCTTCGGGAGGATCCCACGGCCACCATTCCGATATCGAAAAGATGAGGACCGGGTTTATTGCCTGGGGCGCCGGCGTGCGCGAGGGGGGCGTCATTCCCCTGATCCGAATGGAGGATATCGGACCAACGGGGGCTTCGCTCCTCGGCCTCTCTCTCCCCGGCGCAACCGGGGCGCCGCATTCGGAGGTTTTTATGCAGGATTAAACGGCGCGGCCCAGCGCGGCAATTCGCCGGGCGATTTCTTCGTCGTGCAGATCGACCACGATGAAATGGTCATGGCCCACTGGACGAGTGACGGCTGGAGCCTGCATCGGCAGCGGGTGTCCATCGAGGTGCCGGAGACAGGTCTGGTCAAGTGATAACGGCCGTTGCTCCGCTTGGAAGATCGCCCGGGCAGGTAAGAAGAATGCCCCATAAAAAATAAGCGGATGCCGCAGACAGCGTCCCCTTTTTTTCTGGTTCACGACGGCAAGGGAATCAAGCCCCGATCAATCGAATTTCCATTGGCCGCGACTGTCCTTCTCCAGCGAATCGCCACGCAATGCCGCCTGTAACAGCTCGATCGGCAGGTAGCTCTGCTGCAGAATCGCATCATGAAACGCCTTCTCCTCCATCTTCCCCGAATCGACCAACTCCGCCCGTAATGCCCGCATTTGAAGCCCACCGATGAGATACGCGGCCTGGTACAACGGAGGGTAGTCATCCGATACCGAACGCCGCACCTCGGCAACCGCGTTGCGGTGCTCGTGTCCAACCTCCCGCTCCAAAAACGCAACCGCTTCATCCGCGGTCATTTGACCGAGATGGAAACGCAGTGAAAAGATCACCCGTGCCGCCCGGTGCATTCGCCAGAACAGGGCTCCCGTTCGGCCTTCGGGTGTGTGATGGAACCCTTTTTCGTAAAGAATGATTTCCCAATACAGTGCCCATCCTTCAAGAAAGAACGGCGTCCTGAAGATTTTCCGGTACGGACGGTAACGATCGGACATAAACATCTGCAGGTGATGTCCGGGAATCAATTCATGCTGTACGGTAGCCCTGGCAAAATGCCGATTATTCCCTCGCAGACTCATCAGTTTTTCCTCATGGCTCATTCCCTGGGTGGGAAAAGAAACGCTAATGGTCTGACCTCCGGTAAAGTAGGGGTTAACCTTCTGACGCTCGGGCGTCATCATCTTCATTTCCCAGGTCGCCTCACAAAGCTCCGGCACCGTCACCAGGTCATTGTCTTTCAGATACGCGATCGCCTCCCGGGCGAGGTCCATCACCAAACCGGGTTGCTCGCCGGGTTGCAGATAGTCCTCGTTTATGCGTGTCAATGCCGCCCGCCAGTCGTTCCCCAGCCCCATCTCGCGGGCCGCTTTGAGCCGCTCCTTTTCGCACCACTCCCATTCCTTCTCAGCCAGTTCGATCAGCTTCTCCGGCTCGTAGGCAATCCACTCAGCCGCGAGTTCATTCAAAAGTGCCTCCCGCCCAATCGGATCGCCCACCACCGGCTCCTCTCCCTTGCCATCGACCTGTTCCCCGAGCACCGCACTCCGCAGCCGTTTGGCATAGGAGTCCAGAGCGCTTCTCAACGCTTCGTAGGGACGTCCGATCCACCAGGTGATACCCGGATCATAATCACGATAAAACGTCGCCCACTCCTCAAGATCCGCCCGCAACTTCACGATAAGCTTGCAGGCCCTCAAGGCCAGAACCTTCTCCTTTTGGGTGATTTCGCGGGAAGCGCCTTCAGGTGCCCGATCCGTAATGCTGTTCCGGCAGGTTTCGGTCGCCGTTCTTATCGCGTCAAGGATTGCCGCGAGTTCCTTGCCTTCCGGTCGCTCCGCACTCCGTCTCCGATGCGCGAGTTCCGCGATCCGATCGGCAAAGGGCACAAGGTCCACAATTTCCTCTTCCTGCACCTGCCGTTGACGCTCACGGGCAATGGTCGCATCCAGCCAGTCCCTCATTGCGATCCAGTCGATTCGATCGTCCGGTCCCAGTGAATCAAAAGCAACTTCCTCCAGGCTGCGTCTCGTATCACCCAAAAAAGCAAGCCTGCGATCCCGGTCCTCCCTGGAAGCGGCAATTCGATAGAAACGGCTCACCGAATCCCAGTCCTGGGTGAAGCGCGCGATCATTCCCGCCATTTCCCCTTCGAGGCAAGGCCGGGTGGCGGATGAGTGAGGAGGCTTGGAATGTTGGGTCATGGTCTTGAAATGATACGGCGCGAATTCACTGTCAAGCGACCGGTGAAAACCTCATTCCATGAGAATCCGCACGCGATAGAATCTTTGGTTTCCGGTGTTTCCGTCCAGTTTGATTTCGAAAAGTCCATTACCGGTACCGGTATCGTCAATACGGGAATCAAACAGCGTTTCAGTCCAGTCCTCCAGATCCCCGGTCGCTTCCACCAGGTAAACGATGTCGCTCCGCGCATTCAACAGATGGAACCGCAGACGCAGGTCGCCATCCACTTTTCCCAGTCTGGGCAGCCTGGGGTAAGGGGGCTCATCGATTTCCATACCGAAGGCGTACCGCAGAAGGTTTTTCACCCCCTGACCACTCGGATCTCCATCCGGCCCGCTCGCTTCCGCGGAAGGATCGTCAAACACCGCATTCCGCCAGTCATCGAATCGCGCGAAGAGGACATCCGGCTGCAGATCCAACAGCAGCGGTTCCAGCCCGCCCGAGGCTTCGACCGTTCCCGGAAAACCGTCCGGAGCTTCATACACCCGGTGAACGGCGCCACCGCTAAAGCGGCGTTCTTCGATCCGGCGAATGCCGCTCGAAAGGTTATTGGGGAAAATCCCTCCCCATCGCTGGTCGGCCGTGGCAACCGTTTCATGGTAGAACGTGGCATACCGGTTGTCGATCGCGCTTCCGGTCACCTCCACAGGCGTGGCCCCCAGGGGACGCCCTTCCCCTTCGGGGTTGTCGTAGTAGACGATGAAGTTGCGCGGTCCGATTTCGGATTCACCCGTCAACGCGCTCCCCTGATTCGCCCCCTCTCCAAAAGCAATCACCTGAATGTCTCCGCCGGTATCGAGAAAATGAAACAGTTCCTCGCCTCCGGCTCCATCATTGAGCAGAAGGCGGATAAATACCGTGTTGCCGGGCTCAAAGCGCCGGTTGCCGGTCGGTTCGGTAACAAACCAACCCGCGTAAGTCCCATTTTCGTCGGTGGTGAAGGTCAGATGACGCAGCCCGTAGTCCCCCGGACGAAACCGCGGCGAATCCGTATTGCGTATCCAGTGCGTGTCCGATCCTGTCACGAGAATCGCGTTACCGGCGCCGTTCTGGTCGGAAGGGTCGTCCGCCGTGATCACGCGATTGCCGTACCGGTACACCGCTCCCGGCTTTAATCCCTCCAATTTCAATCGAAATGCAAAAGGCACGCGGTCGTTATTGTCGTTATTCTGATCCTGGTTCCCCTGCATGTACCGCGGCATCACTTCCTCACCCACCCGCACCAGGTTGAAAGGATCACTTTGCGCGGATTCAAGCCCATCCGATGAAGCCGACAGCGTAAACACCCCGGCGCCTTCCGGAGACAAGCCATCAAAGACCGCTATCCCGTTAATTATGGCCGTGTTCACCTCACCCGCCAGCGTACCCTCCCCGATGATTTCGACGCTGGCCTGCCCCTGGTAGCCTGTGTTCAATTGGCCGCTTTCATCGACAGCGCGCACCACCACCGGCGGCAGGGTTCCCCCACTCTGACTCCATTCCGGCGGTTGCTCGGCAAATACCAGGGCCGTCGCCGATCCCGGCTCGGTGTTGGCGACCCGAATATCGTCCAGCCGCAATTGGGCTCTGGGCCCTGAATCACCCGAAACCCGGTAGTACCGCCAAAGCACCTGCACGTATTCCTCTCCCAGCGCCTCCGGAGGCAGGAGAACCGGGGCCATTGCCATTACGTGGTCCGGCATCGCATTGCGCACGTATTCGACGGGTTCGCCGTTGTCATGTCGCAAATCTAAAAATTTCCCTTCCATTCCCACCCGGTATTGCAGCCGAATGGCGTAAACCCGCTCATTGGGAAGCACCGTGCCGGCAAGCCAACTCACCGGTGCATATTCGACCTCACGGGTGTCCAACGCCAGCAAAGCCCCGCCCAAATCTCTTCCCCTTCCCGTATTGATAAACGCGATGCCGTCCTCGCCCAAGCCGTTGATTCTGGTTCTCGATTCCGCCCGGTATGGAAAACCGACGTCCAGTTGGTCCGCCGCGTCTCCGGGAGGAATGCGGTAGGCGTAATCAAGGGAAGTTCCGATTCCGGTGTCGCTTTCCGCGCTTTGCATAAAGAGCATATGTTCCGGATAACTCCCGGCGGGCTCGTCGGGCGACCATGCGTCAAAGGAAAACATGCCGTCCCTTAACGGATAGGCGGATGGGAAAACGAGGACTCGAAATGCCACCGAAACCGCCGGATGCACGTTATTGTCCGCGGTCAGCAGGATCCTCCCGTCACCCCGCCTCTGAGGATCGATGGTCAGGATGTAATTCTCCAACGTAATGCCAAACACATCGTCGCCCTCCGCCTCAACCGCAACATCAAGGACACTGCCATCCGTGCTGGTAAAAACTTGCGAGAGATCGATCTGCACCGTCGCCCCCTCTTCCACCAGTCGATACAGTCCCGCCGGAGGCGTCACCGTTGGAGGACTTGAAGCGCCCGCCAAAGGACGCCCTTCAAGGGTTATATTGTCGAAGCGGTTGTTTCCCTCGGTACCGCCCTCACCCTGCTCGAACCGAATCCGCACCAAAAAATCGGGATTGTCGAAAACCTCCACGACCGCTCCGAAATCAATGGTGTGAGTGACCGGATTTTCGGTCACCACCACCTCCGCAAACGGGACGAATGTCTCCCCATCGGCGCTGTATTCCACGATCTGCAACGCCGCTCCCTGACCCGACCGGCTCGTTTCATAGGAAAGCGTGACATCCTGGTGGCCGGTCGTCGATGCCGCGATAGTGATCGAGCCCACCAGCGGGAAATTGAATCGCAGATGCGTTCCCGCCGGATCGCCGAATCGGGCGTTGGTCCCGGCGAAGCCTTGTCCGTCATCGGCGAACGCCTCACCCCAAACACCCTCCTCGACAGTCAACGACCCGCCGCCCACAGTGTAGGACGAACCCAACAGGTCCTCCGAATCGTTGAAGTTCCAGTAATGCAGCAGACTCAGCGGTGGAATCGAGTTCGGCGACCCCGGTGTCGGCGACGACAATCTGACCGGAGCGGCCCCCGCACCGTCGGGATGGCGTCCCACCGAATGTCCAGCCGGCAATCCATCATATCCAATGGCATCGATCACGCGATGTTCGCCTTCCGCTTCCCGCGACAGAAAGAGTTCCCCGGCATCCGCATCCATGGCAAACGACGCGTGCCATTCATCGGATTCCGTCAGTCCGGATTGCCCGTCAAGCCAAACCAAGGCGTACGATGCCGGCTCGATCGTCGCCCCCTGAGGAAACGTCCACATCGCCAGATCATCCGCGTCGTTGGAAAGATAAAATCCATTCAGACTCAGCACCTGAGATCCCGAATAGTACAATTCCACCCACGGACCGGCCTCCCCGAAGGCATCCGTAACCGTTCCCGTGTTGACGGCCTGCAACTCGTTCAGCCAGAGCGACGGGAACGCGGGCAAATCCTCCCGCGCCGAATTCGGCTCGCCGGGGGTGGGCGGCGCCAGGACCCAATTCCCGGGATGATCGCCGCTTTGTCCCGGATCGACTCTCTGGTAGGAACTGCCGGAAGCCGATCCCGCCGACGGCCAGGGGCGAGACGGCAAATAATAGACCTGATCAAGGAGCAACCCTGAAACGGTGTCGGTCGCCGGACGGAGAAGTCGCAGGCTTACGTTCCGCTGTGGAAACGCCCCGGAAAACTCGCCCGCGATCGGCCGGCCGACGCCAAAGGCATTTTGAAAAGCCGTTCGGTCGCGCACGACGAGCAAAAAAGCGCCCGGTTCGATCAGAGTCCCTTGAGCAAATGTAAAATCCAGCTCGTCCAACCGGTAACCGCCAAGCGAAAACGTGTGCTCGGACGAGGTGTTGTGAATCTCGACAAACTCCGTCCGGGGATCGGCGGGATGGTACAGAATTTCGTTGATCGCCAAAGAAACTACCGGATTGGCTGGCGTGGACGGCCAATTCACGGTGGTGCCGGTTTCATCCAGCAATTGGCCGTTCGAGTCGAAACTCCGAACAACGAAGGGATTCTGGCCGCGATCCAGCGGCAAGGTGACACGCCATTCAGTCTCGCTGTCCCAGATAAGGGGATACTCGGCTCCGTTGATGGTCAGAGTCCGGGCTCCTACGGGCGCAACGCCAGCGAGCTCAACCCGCCCATTTTCCACCTCGGTGCCATTGATCGCCAAATCCGTCTGAACCGTATTCAGTTGATTGATCAGATAATTGCGCCGGGTGTTGATCCAATCCTTGAGCGGCTGCGTTCCGGTGACATTGAGGCCGTTCTCCACGAACGCCGCGTAATTCGCATCGACCTTCGCGCCAAACGCCCCAGCCAGCAAAGGCCCATGCACGGCGTCATGAAACGCCCGCCAGTACGCCCGACGAAAAGGAGGGTGATTGTACATCCGCACCACCACCGGATCGTCGGCGCCAAACAGAGAAGCGGTGGGGGAACTGTTGTCGGCGCCGATTCCTTTGTCGAGATCCCAGAGAATCATCTGCCACGGGCCGCGCTCCGGTTTGTAGGTCCAGGCGTTTTTGCCCCGATTATAACCGTATCCGTCCCAGTCGCTCACAATGCGTCTTATCGCAAACACCCGCATCCACTGCTCGATATCCGCCACGGATTCGACGGCGGCGGTGTACCTTTGCTCATCTTCGGTATTCACCGCTTCCACCAATTGGAACAGATTCGAATAATCGTCGTCCAGCCAACGATTCGAACGTTTGTTCCAACTCCAACGGTACCGGGCTTGTTTCAGAGTGCCGTCCGCCTCCCGGTAGGGGAGTAATCGCGCGTTTTGCACCGAGATAAAGCTAAAGGTAGGGGTGAACTCGAACCAATCATCGATCTTGAAAAGCTCTCCGCGATCATCGTCCGGAAACCAGGACTGCAAGTACTCCGACTCGATATGCTGAATGTCGGTGAATACGTTGGCCCCCAACTGCTGCCCCCTGCCATTCCGGTAGAGATGAATGTAGGTTTGATGACTGAAAGCCAAACCTATTTGTTCCGCGATCCAGTAGCCCATCAACTCGCGTTGCGCGCTGGAATCGGTGTGATGGATCCCATTCAGATTAAACTCACGGGCTCCCAACAGGCGCTCGTCGCGCGGCACCTGAAACGAAAATCCCGTGGGTCGTCTCCAGGGGCTGCCCCGATACCTTGCGCCGATGTTATGGATGACACGATTTCCGTACACCAGCGTTCCCGGAAGGCGCCGATTGCTCAGCACCTCGCGACTCTCCCACTCCTCTATGACCTCGTCCGTAAACCACATGTGGTAGGTCAGGTACGATCCCGGACGGTTTCTGTCACCGAACCGAACGAGCGCTTCATACTCCGAGGGGTTTTCGGGATAGGTGGCTGTCGCCCCTTGCTCGTCAACCGCCTCGATGTAATAGGCGATCAACGTGTTCGCGGCCTGTCCGGGAATGACCGTGGTATAGAGGCCGTCGCCCGCAACCGCGTCCCTCCCTTCACCATCGTCCAACATGGGCACCGCGGTGTAGTCTCCGGCCGGATCGACACGGTAGTGCAATATTAACCCGGATACGCCGTCAGGATCATGTGCGCGCGCCGTCACGGCCACCGGTTGATTCGCGGCCGGGAGGACCGGCGAATGCCGGGCGTCGTAAATCGCGGGACCGGCGTTCGTTAGGTGGACCGAATTGGGTGCGCCCGGCGTTCCAAGGTTTGAAGGGACGTGCAGATCTCCCATCACTTCCAGGTAGTTTCCCCGCAGGCGCAGCAAAACCTGCGGGTGCCCGGCAATCCAACGCGCCCGTGCCCGCAGGGTGACTGTCGATCCGGACGGGAGCGCCTCGGCGAGCTGAACGCGTACCCGGTTCGCGCCGGTATCGCCGGAACCGCTCGCCTCCAGACGCAAACTGCCGCCCCCCTGAAACCCCTCGTCGGGCGACCAGTGGGAGGTCACGTGATGCCCTTGAGCCAACCAGCCCTGGATGCCGCTATCAAAGGTGCCGTTCGTCACGAGATTCGGCCCCCCCTCCACGCGGACCTCGACTTCGTCGATCAGGGCATGTCCCGCCGAGGGCAAAAGGATGTGCAGTTGATCCGCCGGCCCGCTGCCATGACTCATAACACCGGTGTGCTCGATCAGAGTCCACTCCCCCTTTTCGCTTTCGTCGCTGTGCGTCCAGTTGGCCGAGCGACGATTATCGCTCCGCGGATCGCGCAATTCGATACTGCTGCCGTCACGATTCGCCCACTCGCCCCAGCGCCCGCCGTCACGGTAGGTGACTTCGTTCACCACAACATGTTCAATTCTCCCGCCTGGGCGTGAGACCGGCATGGCGATGGCCAGACGCTCTCCCGAATTCGAAAGCCTCCCGCCGAAATTCCCCACGGTATTTCCCGAATTGAGATTCGGGTATCGGTCGATAAGCCGGTTCCTGTCCCTGGCCACAACGAGGTAACCGCCCGGGGCGAGACTTGTGCCGGCGGGGAAAGTAAAACGTATTCCGGCGGCAAACCGCCACCCGCCAAGGTTCACCACATCATCGCCGCGATTGTGCAATTCAACATACGTATCCAGCTCGCTTCCGGAAATCGGGTTGAACATAATCTCGCTGATCACGATCGGTCCGTTGAACAACCCGCCGTTCGGCGACGCAGGGGTCGGCTCGGCCAAGCGACGAAACTCCGGCGCGCCGTCGGGAAAACGTCCCAGCGACACGCCGTCGGCAAGCGGTTCAAAACGCACGGCATCAATTACCCGGTCTTCACCCGGGCTAACCAGATACACGCCCCCGCCCGAAGCATCGAATGAAAAGCCCAATTCTGTTTCGTCATAGGCCAGAAAACCCCCGGCGGGAACAATGACGCCCTCCGGGATCTGAAAACGATTTGCATCCGGCCGATCACTCAGAAAGGCGCCCGAGAGGTCGACCGGTTCCCTGCTGTGGTTGTAAAGCTCGACAAAAGAAACCGTCACCTCATCCGCTTCATCACGTGCGAGCAACTCATTGATTTTAATGGCATCCAACTCAGCCGTGGTCTCCGGCTCATGCGCTCCCGGTGATCCGCCTCTAACCCGGCTCGCCTCCCAGGCCGTAGCGCTTCCCTCGCCGTACGACGGACGGGCCAGCACCAGTGAATGCCCAGCCCCGCCGGCCGCCGCCGCCCATGGATGCGCCGAGGAATAGGCCGCCTCCAGGAGAACGCCTCCGTTTCGGTGATACAGCAACACCTCCCCTTCGCTCCGGTCCAGCGTCCCCTCGTACCCGCCCAGAACACCGGACAATCCATACTCCGCCTCCACCTGTCCCGGACTGGCCGCTACCACCAGAAAGCCCTCTCCCGGAATCACCGTGCCTTGCGGAAACACGTAACGGATCTCGCCTCCCAGCCGCCAGCCGCCAATATCGGCCGCTGTGGGCTCCGAATTGTACAACTCGATGAATTCCAAGGTCTGCCCCTCCGCCCAGGCGCCGGGACGGTACATTATCTCCGAAATGACAAGCCCCGTTCTCCGGCTCGATCGATGAAGCGACTCACGCGGAATCCCGCCGATATCCAATTGACTGGCGCCGAGATCGCGAATCAGGCGCCGCGATTGGCCATAGCGCTCGCCCGCCCAATCATAGGCAACGATCTCCCACTCAATGACCTCGCTTTCGATCTTGTGAACAAAGGCGTAGATCCCTTCCTGACTGGAGGTGTCGGTCGCGATCACCTCGCCGTCGATCACCAGACTAACGCTTTCAATCCCCACCCCTCCACGGTCAATAACCTCCGCCACAAAAGTGACCTCGGGATCATCCCGCTCATCAAATCCCTCCTGCGGCTCGATCAGTGTGATCTCCAGATTATCAAACAGCTCCCTAATCTCGAAATTATCCCACTCGATATAAGCATCATCCGGATCGGGGTTGCCTCCCCAAACGGCATGTATCAATCCGATTTCCAACTCGGCGCCGGAAGCGGTTAATGCCTCAAGGGTTCGGCTTCCGAATTCCTCCCAGTTTTCGCCGTCCAAACTGCGCAAGGCCCTGACACGGGCGTTTTGGTGTTCAAATTCAATTCGCATCCAGGGATAACCCGGTGCCGAGGTAAACGAACCGTCGTGCGTCCGGTTAAAATTCTCCACCACCTGCATCCCGTTACCCAAATTAAAGGCTTCGAAAAAATGATGGGAAACATAATGAGAGATGCCCCTTTCGTTATCGGATCGACCGATATAAAGCATGGGGGCCGAAAAATTGACGTAGGACCGCTCAAAGGTGTTCCCTTGCGACGGAGCATCAACAAGTTGCACGGTCGCCTGAAGGTCGACACCCGTCGGCACCCCGCGCGCGATCGATAACGGGTTTGCGTCACCGGCGGTTCCCGAGGAGGTCATGTGAAGAACTCCGTTGCGTGCTTCGATTCTCGGTCCGGTCGCCGATTGCACCCCGGTGACACGGTCCCACCCGGTACCCTCCACCCCGTCAGCGACAAAATCATGTTCGTAGTCGAATTGGTCCGAAAACGACCCACCGCCAGATGATAGAGGCGCCGTATTCTCCCCTCGCAGGTCGCCGGCCGGCAAAGCCAATGCGCCAATAATCGCGCCCATCAATGATACCAATACGAACCTCAAGCGAGCGGGAATCATAGAGTTTGCTGAATTTAGTTTTTTTGTTTTCCGGGAGCGTTTCGTCGTGGGATCGCCGACCAATCCGCCGCCAGTCGAATTGCCTATCTCATCAGCACCCTCAATACCTCACGTACACAAACAACCGGAGATTCAGGAATAAGTTCTCTAATTCCGCCTTACAGCAAAAATATCGAACAACTAATAAGGACAAGCATTAGCAAAATACTAATGTACACAATCGAAGCCCGGAGCAAGTGCATTCCATAAAATGCCCTGTATGGACGAGGTTAAAGCGCGTCCTTGACTCAACCCTAAATTCCAGCTTAACGATTTGAAGCCGTTGGCTTAAATCGCGTTTCGCGTTGGCGTTAAACGAACATTCCATCACCAGATAAAGGGTCAATCACTGTGTACCTTACCAGTAATCGCAGAGCAAAAATGTCGTTTCTTTCGGTGATGTACCTGGCGCAGGGACTGCCCTGGGGCTTCGTCTCCGTCGCCCTTACCGGTTACATGTACGAGCAGGGAATGACCACCGGCGAAGTCGGAACCCTGCTGGCGATGGCCATGTGGCCCTGGCCCTTCAAGTGGGCGCTCGGTCCGATCGTCGATCGCTGGACCATCCTTTCAATGGGAAGGCGGCGACCGTGGATCATCCTCGCCCAGGGTTGCATGGTGGTTTCGACCCTCACCATTCTCAGCGTTCCTGATATCACTTCCGAGATACGCCTGCTCGGCATCGTTTTGATGCTGCACAACTGTTTCGTCGCCCTGCAGGACGTGGGCGTGGACGCCATGGCGGTCGACATTCTCAAGGACGGCGAGCGGGAGAAAGCCAACGCGGTCATGTTCGCCTCATCTCACATCGGAACCTTTGTGGGCAGCGCCGGTCTGGGATTCCTTATCGGCTCCTACAACCTCCACACGGGCTTATGGGTGCTGGCCGGAATGCAGATCACGATTCTGCTGTTTCCGATCCTGATGCGTGAACGTTCAGGTGAGAAGTTGATGCCATGGACAAGGGGACAGGCGCGCGCCGAAGTCGTTGCCAGGGAGAACGTGGACATCTTTCAGCTCGCCCGAAGAATCGCCCGTGCTTTCAGTCTACGCACCACCATTATCGGAGTGTTTCTGGCTCTTACGGTCATGGTCGGCATGATGATGACCTCACTGATTTTTCAGCGGTTTGTCATCCAGGACGTGAATACACAAATTTTCAGCATCTCCGGAGGAGAAGATGTGAGGGCGGCCCTGGATGACGGTGAAATCCCGGCGATCGTGTTCGAGCAGTTCCGTGAGGCCGGATACGCCATCGGCGAAACCGTGGACGCGGAAGAAGAGCTTCCGTGGCTGGTACGCCTTTTCTCACGCGACCGGCCCGACCAGGCCGAAGCACGCCTGCAGCCGGATCCCGAGTTGGAATTCGAGGGTTGGGTCATCGTCTTTGGCAACACCCGGTATACCGTCAGAGAGACGGAGACGGAATGGCTCGTTTACCGCGGCTGGACGCAGGCACGGTACAGCGTTTACAGCGGCACAACCGTTTTGACCGCGGTGATCGCCGCCTTGTTCGGCGGATTTCTGGGCAGCCGCTTCGGCGTGAAAATGATCGCCGGCATTGGCACCGCGCTTCTCGGCGCCACCTGGATCGCTTTCGCTTTTATTCTGCACACGGCGGTCAAGGATTCCACCGTTCTCCTTTTCATGCATGTCGATCAATTCTTTACCGGCCTCCTAACGGTGGCCCTTTGGGCGATGTTCATGCAAATCTCCTGGCCGGTGGTGGCGGCGACACAATTCACCGCCTACATGGCCCTTTTGAACGTTTCCCGCATCATCGGCAGTCAATTCGCGGGAGCCTCAGAGAGCTACATGGAAAACGCCGAATGGGCGATCCAGGCGTCAGCCCGTCTGGATATCGATTCCGTCCCCCTCCTCCTTCTCGTGGCCGGAGTCATCCAAATCGCCATCATCGGCATAATCATCCTGATCGACCCCACCCAAACCCGGCGCGTACTCGGCGGTATTAATGGCGAATCTCAAAAGGAAACGCCCGGAGAGGAGACCCCCCCCTAACGTTGCCGGAACAGCGGAAGGTCTTTGGGGTAGGCTCTAATCCTTCCAGAGCTCCACCGTGTCGAGCGCATTTCGGGTGTCGTCAAAGACCTCAAGGGACATTGTTAGACCCTCAACCGTGATCGCCCCATAATACATCCGGCGCGGATCATCGCCCTCGTTATCGGTCGCCGCACCAAGGCGAATATAGTCGATTTCACCTGCCTTCTGCCGGTGGTAGCCGCCGGCACGGCCATCGATTACCAGGTCCACGCCGAGCTCTTCACACAATGGGAGCAGCACCTGGCGGGTCTGATCTCCTCCTTCCGCTTCCTCCGACCAGGAGTGCGCGCCGGTGTAGACGAGGATCTTCCAGGGTGCGGTCGCCTCGGTCAAATCATTCACAAGCCACGCATGCTGCGCCGATCCCTCCGAGTAGTCCGACCCGGGATCCATCACGGTTACGTGAACGGGTCCGTATTGGAAGGAGTAATACATACCAGTCTCGAAATCGTAAGGGAACAATTCCCGGAACAATGCCGGATCACCGACCTCAGTCCCCGCGGCGCCGACGATGGGCAGGCGCGCAAGAATATGCCGGGCGTGCCGCACGGAACTTTCCCGCGAGAAGAAATACTCATCCCAGTCCCGGATCCCCTCGGCGTGCGGGATCCAATTCCCGGCATGGAGAAGCATCGAATGGTAGGCTGGGTCTTCGTAGATGTGATCGTACAGCGCCCGGGAAACGTTCTCCAGTTCGGCCAAACCGGTCGCGGTCGAACCGTACACCAGGAATTTCACCTTGTCGGCCTCCGGTTCCGGCGCGCTAAAAAACATTCCGATATCGTAGGAATCCCCGATCTGCAACTGGTAGGTGTAGTGCGCGTTCGGCTCAAGGTCGTCGAGGACGACCCGGTAAAGAAAGTTCTCCCCATCGTGCGGCCCGATCTCTACCTCACCCAATTCGAACTGGAATTGTTCCCTTCCCCAACGGAACTCAACCTCGTCCTCCCGATCGGTCCGCCACAAGACCGTCATGCTCGAAGGGGCACCGTCATACACGAGATACGGCCCCTGTACGACTTCTGCAGGCGGCGAGGAATTGATTGTCGTCGAACTGCGGGATACCGCTCCCCAGGTATCGTCCTCCAGGTTACGAACCACGCGGACCATTTCATCGCCAAGAAGTCGGTACACGGCGAACCCGCGTACTGCATCCATGTGGTAAACGGGAATACCGTTCCATTCGCTGACCCGGTGCGAATGATCGTGCCCCACCATCAGTGCGATCACATTATAGCCTTGAATCGTTTCCCACAACCGAAGCACATGCTCTTCGGTCCACCATGCCAGATAATTACCCCACGCGTGAAGCGACCATCCATCAATGCTGTAATGCTGAAACAGAATCACCGGCCGGCCGCTGTCGCCCACGTTTTCCTCCAGCGTGCGTCTGAGAAACTGGAGGCTCTTTTCAGCCGGATTGCCGTAGGACTGCCCTTTGCGCCTGTATTCGGGATTCCCGGGATAGCGTTCATCGTCGTCCATTCCGGCGTATTCGTTCAATTGCACAAAGTGAACGTTCCCGTAATCAATTGCGTAGTGCAGTCCATTCTCCGAGAGGCTTGTGAGGTGCGGGCGATTTGGGTTGCGCTCGATGATGGCCCGACGCACGTGACCGTTCGGGTGGGTGGACGGCCGGCCGTCGTGATTACCCGCGCCCTCGTAGACCGGAAAATCCAGGAGCCCTTCGCCTCCGGCAAGCCCCCAGTCTTCGATAAACGCTTCAAAGTCCGACTCCTTCGCCTCGGTAAGATCTCCGACGATGAAGACACCTATCGGTTCACCCACCACGCCGCCCACGTCCTCGGGATACGGCGTCCCGGGTATGGCGTTCATCTTTTGAATCGCCCGCCGGAGAGCGGCACGTTTTTCCTCATAATCCTCACCGCTCGTATCATAGTGCGTGTCGCCGATGTGAATAAACGTAACCTCTTCCGCCGGCACCGCGTGTCCGAAGAACACAAGCGCCCAGCAAAGCAGAAACACGGTCCAGGGTTTACAGGAACAGCTTGCAGTCACCTTCTTCATCATACGCCTTTTTTTCGTTGCTCAGAGCTCGGCCGGACGGAAGACACGGTCATAGATCCGCAGGTCACGAATCGCTCCCTGGAAGTAGGTGCGAGAGATCTCATCCTGGCTCCCCTGACCCCAACCAATACGGTAATTCTTTCCCGCCAAACGATCGGGATCGGCCTCGTATTCGGTCGTCGCCGCAAGCTCGCCGTCAAGGTAAACCGCCGCGCGGGATCCGTCGAATGCAACGGTGATCCGGTGCCAGTTCGCCGGATCCACAGACACGGAAGTTCGCCAGAACCCCAGCCCATCGAGCCGGACAACAATCTGGTCGTCGATCAGCCCGAAACCGCTGCCATGCCGTCCGCCGTTGCGCTCATCGTTCGAGTCGAGAATCGGCCGGTAGTAGTCGCCGCCGGAGAAACTGTCGGGGCGGATCTCCGCGGTCAGCATCCGCACGAGCCCGTTGGGAACCCCGGACTCCTCCGTCCTGTCGGGCTCGCCGAACTCGGCCGCCTCGTCGCCGAAGAAGGCCCCGATTCTGGCTCCCGAGCGATGCATCTCGCTTCGCAGCTCCTCTTGCGTCAACGCCGCGTTATAGAAACGCATATCGTTGAGCGCGGCGGCGAGCAGGCGCCCGTTGTTGTCACGCCCGAGGTAAAACGCCTCGGCTGCACTGTAATCGTTCGCACCCAAAAGCGTGTGAAGCGGAAGATCCAGCGCACCGCGTGCGACTGCTTCACCGTCCACGTAAAGGATGCCTTCGTCCGCTCCAAGGGTCACGGCAATGTGGCTCCACTGGTTCGCGGGAACTGACTGCCCAGCTTCAATTCGGAAAGAAGAACCGCCCTGGGAGAGCGATAATCGCGGTCCGCGATCGTCCCCGCCGAGATCCAGCAGCAGGTGCCCGCCTCCAGGGGAGCTCAAGGAAATCAGCGGCCCCCGGTCGCCACCGGCCGCCGGACGGACCCACATCGAAAACGTCGCTCCGGCGACATCCGCCAGGCTCCGGTCTAAAATCACATATTGATCCACCCCGTTGAGTTCCAGAACCTGGTGATCAAAAAAATCGGATTCCACCCGGCGGGGGTTGCCGCGAAGCAGGGCATGAAGCGCCCCGAATTCGTCCCAGAGCAGGTCGCCTCCCGGCTCGTCCACGCGATAGGACGCGGTCATACCACGCGGCTTGCGCTGTGTGGCACTGTAATAGTCCCGGAACCATCCTCCCCAGGGGACATGGTTGAAGTGGACGCCGTCATCGAGGTCGTCGCCCATCGAATAGTCGTAATCGGCAATCGCGTATCCGGTCAGCCGACCGTTTCCAAAAGGCTGGGCGCTGGCTCGGACAATCGCGCGATCGGAGGCGCGCGCGCCTCCCTCCAGCACCGCGTGCCCCGCCACAAGCGCATGCCCATCCGCACGCGCGTTCTGGGTCAATACTCCCCGATCCCGAACGCGCGCCTCATCCGAAACCCGCGCCCGGCCGAGCACGGCAGCAAACCCCGAGACAATCGCCCGGTCCTCGACCGTTGCGTTGTTGGCCACGACCGCGAAATCCTCAATCCTCGCGCCACCCCGAACGGTCGCATTGTCCAGCACACGAGCGTTGGGACCAACGTACGCGGTCTCATCAACGCTGGCGGTGGCAGCCACAAACCCTCCACCATTGGGATGCGCCGCCCCTTCGTCGTTGGTCCAGTCCAGCGGACGTTTGAGCGGTGACGCGTTCTCCAGGAAGAGCTCGTAAGGGTAGCGCAACCGATCGACATGGCGACCGATCGGACGGGTATTACTGAAATCAGTCAGGTTTAGAGAAGTGTCGCCCGGCGTCGCGACCACCACGATGTAAACCCGGTTGTCGCTTTCCGTAAGATCAAACGACATCCTTCCCGGTCCCGACAATCCGCTGTAGCGCGCATCGTCCTCGGCGTCGATGGCCACGAAACACCAGCGCCAGTCCTCGTCGCCGGCGAATAATTCCAATCCCCGCAGCGTCGCGGTCACGGTCGGCCCCAGAGGTTCGATCTCATGAAACATGAACGCGAACTTCTCCGGCGCGCGTTCGAGGGGGACGCGGTACCAACCCGGCTCCGCGGCATCGGGAATCAGGTGCGAACCTGTAATATAATCGTAATACGCCCGATCCCTTTCGTTCGCCCACCGGTGCGCCCGGATCTCCGCGGAGTGGACGAAGTCGAGCATCGGCCAGTGCCGAATCGTGCTGGCGACGACGTCTTTGATGTCGTGTTCCTCGGGCAGCACCAGTTCAAGGCGTTCGTAAACGGTCTGCTCCGGCGGGCCGAGGGACCATAACACCGCGTCGATATTCGACGGGAGCCCCCAGGCCGCACCGTGGTCCGCAAGGGCCAGGTGAATGCGGTAATCGGCGTAAATCAGGCGAGAATGGTCCTGACGGAAATTCGACTGCCGCAGCGGGTGGAGTTCGACGGTGGAACGATTTGCCGGAGGGAAAAACGGCGCGTAATACGTGGTGCGGTACTCTCGCAGGAAGTTCGCGTGCGACTCCCAATGCCCGCCGGCAAGGATACTTGCCTGGGCACCCTGGATGGCGTGCCCGAATTCATGCGGCACCGGGTTCCCCCAACCTTCGTCGAGCAGTCCTGCCGGCGGAACGTTGAAATAAGTAAAATCCCCGCCGCCCATCCAGAACCCGCCGTACCAGGTGATGTGATTAAGCTTGTAGCGCGTGCCATCCCGCTGTGCGCGATCCGTGTGCTCAAACGGGTCCTCATACCCGAGTAATCTGCAAAACACCTGATAACTCTCCTCAAGCATCCGCAATGCCCGGCGGCCATGAGTCTCGGGATCGAACCGGCCTTCGGTCGAATCTGACCACCAGACGACGAAGTGTTTCGATTCAACACGGCTCACATCGTCAAGAGTCTCGTCTTCGAAAAAGTTGAGAGCGGTATTCACTTGCAGCACATCTCCCGGCAGGTCGCCGATCTCGACGTAGTCGATCTCAAAAGCGCTCTCCCTGACCGCCTGCCCGCGGGGCGTTATGCGCAGCCCGGTGAGCGGATCGCGCCACCAGATGATCAGTCCTAGGTCGATCCGATACTCCCGCCAGCCACCGTCCGCGGGGATTTCCTCGCCGGGAATGTGGAACCGCCGGTCCTCGGCGAAGCCTTCGTGCTCGGTCGTGACAAAATCGACCGCGACGTATTCGTAGTCACCCGGAGGAAGGCGTAACCGGAGTTGCAGGTAATTGTGGAAACCGTACGCAAGGTCGGGCGCGTCCTCGATACCGTCGAGTTCCATCGCGGCATAAGGAGAGCCGGTTTCCGACGGGATCACCCGAAGCGCGCCGTTGCGCACCTCTCCCCGCCCGCCGATTACCCGCCAGCCATCGAGGTCCCCCTGGCTCCAATCCCCGAGAACAAACGCATTGGCAAGCCGCTCCTCCGGAGCGGTGTCAATCTCGTAAATGATACCGGCCGGCGAGGCGCCGGCGGCCGAAAGAGCAAAGAGCGCCCATATGGGACAAAGCCAGGATGCCGTCGATCGAGCCATACTATTTCCTATGCATAAGAATTTCATGATTTTCGTCTTCAAGCGCCAGAACCACGGTGAGCGCGACATGCGGCTCCACATCGATCTCGTGGACAACCTCTCCGTCGACGTGCACCTCGTACCCTCCTTCCGGCAATCCGCTTAGAGTCATTTCCCCCTCGGTCCGCGCGGCGTCCGACCGCTCCAAAGTAAAACCAACATAATCGAGATCGTGATGGACCCGAATTTCCCGTCCCGCCGCGAAACGGTCCTGGATCAGCTCCAGGTGAAAGCGCTGGTTGTCCTCCGGCCGGATCACGTGGAACCGGCGCCGGATTCCGTCGCGGGGCTCGACCCGCGACTCCTGTTCATTCCGCACCAGTGATCCCCCCAGGGCGATTGGACCAAAGGTCGGATCGTGGGTCAACACCGTGCGGGCGGCGCGGAGAAAGCCGCAAAAGCCCAGGTCGATTTCGCATCCGTAATACCACGAACCGCGGCTGTGCGGGTTGGTCAGCCAGTTGCTTCCGTACGCTTCGGGCTCGAAACCGCCTCCGGCCCCGCCGTCGTTGATCTCCCCGGGATACCAGTACCCGAAACCGGTCGCTTCGGTGCCGGTGTTCATGAGGGCCCATGAGCTGAGAATGGAGCCGTAGCCGAGCTTGAGGTGCTCGTGCGGATCGGCCGCGTAATGCAGCGAGTGATCCAATATGGCCCAGCCGCCCATCTGGGACATGTAGCTGAGGAGGTACCCCGCGTTGGTTCTCCGGTAGTCGGAGCCGTAGGTGTAATAGTGGGGCTCGAGCCATCCCCGCGCGCCGACGTTCAGGTCGATCTGGTGGCGCATGAAGGTGTCGACCTGCTCGCGGGTGACGTCCATGGCCAAAAGCGGGTCGGCCGGACGGTCGACATGCGCGTCGGCGTATTGGGCCAGCGCGTGGGTGGATTCAAATCCGGTGGTGTCAAAACCGTATTCCGAATAGAAAAGTCGCGGGTTTCCGCCGATGAAGTAATTGATTTTCTTTTCCCAGTACCGCCGCAACCGGTAAGCTTCATCCTCCCTCCCGGTCGCCTCGAGGTCTTCCAGCAGTTGATTGACCAGAACCTCGTTGAAGTACCCGGTCTCGTGCTGATACGCCGGATGGCCGTCGTAAACTTCCACCGGATAGATAAAAAAGGCGATGGCTGTCTGGTATGCCCGGTCGAGGTATTCCTCCGCCGTGAGAAGGGTTTCGATCGAAGGATGATTTTTCGCCACCCGGTACATGCCGTGGTACATTAGCATGATGTGAGGATAATCGTACGCCCGAAACACCCGCGAGCGACGGTACTGACGCGGGTCGGGGCTGTTTCGGTTAACGTACCAGTTTGGAATCCCGTACACCGCATACGGGTAGGTTTCCTCCGGGGTCATCTGCAAGCCGCCCCACACGAAGTTTTCGATGTAATAATCCAGCGCCGAAACTTCTTCCTGAACGGGAAACTCGGCGTTCTTCGCCGCGAGAAACGCCGGTCGCGAGAGACCCGGATCGTCGCTGGCGATCATGTAACTGCGTGAGGCGGGAATGTCGTGGGGCTCATCCGGCGTGAGGAGCACTTCGTCCTTCATGCTCCAGTCGCTCAACAGCCCGTCGTACCACTTCGATTCATCACGGATCTGCTGCCGCTCGACGATGAAACGGGCGCGTTTGTTGATCAGCGTTTCGAGCGGTTCGGCAACAAAAAACTCGAGCCACTGTTTTTGCCCTTCCCCGAAATGCACGGTCAATGTGTTCTCGCCGAGACGTCGCATGCGAACCCGGTAAATGTGTTTTCCGTCCTCCTCGGACAGAAGTTCGATCTCGGTCTGCTCAGAGAACTCGGGCTCGACACCGTGAATGGTCGCGGCACTGCGCAAGGCGATCAGTGCCTCCAGGTCGGATGGCACCGTCATGCCGGGGGCCACTTCGACATCGACCAACCCGTGCGCGGCGATGCGGGCGCGCACATCGTCGTACCCATCCGCCCACGACAACCGGAATCCCCGGGCAAGGGTTTCACCGGGTTCGAGGATCGCCGAAGTGTGCTCCCATCGCCAGCGCCCTCCCTCGCCCGCGATCACTTCCTCCTGGGCGCGAGAGTGAACATAGGCATGGTAGAGCGAAGTGCCGCCCCCACTCACGGGGTGTCGCCGATAGTATTCCAGCGCCGTCCCTGTCTCCGGCAACATCAGGAGGTACGGCGGTTCCGTCGTCCAACGGGTCCAGAAAACATACGAGCCGTCGCCGGCAATGTGGGAATGCTGAAGGACCCGAAGGGAAAAATTAGGGTGGTTGGTGGAGTTCGACGGCAAGGGGAAGCCGAGATCGCCGATCTCCACGGGCACCTCCCCCGAATTGGTCAGCTCGATCCTCCAGAGCAGGTCATCTCCGGACAAGGCAACCCCCCAGGCAAGAGCGAGCTCACCGTCACCGACCCTTCGAGTCGCTGCGGCGGAGAACGTCCCGTCCGCCTGGTGGCGCGATTCAAGATCAGCGTTCTCCGATACCAGGGCCGCGGTGTCGATCCTGTTCCAATCCGACTGATCTCCCGCACGCGCCTGGATCACCCAATCGCCAAAGCGTTCTCCCTGCCGGACGTAGTCGGTGGGAAAGCGATCCCCCCGATGCATCAGGCTGGTGATCGCTCCACGGTCGCTCTCGAGCTCGAATCGATGCCCCGTTTCCGCCCCCTGCGCCAGGACGCCCACGATCAGCGGGCCTGCGATTAGCGAAAGATGGCGGAAAGGTTTCCTCGAATGCATAGCAGTACCCCTCAATTAATGATTTCCGCGCCTACCGACCGCGGTCTACCCTCGAATTCGACCGACCTGTCCCGCCGTCGTTATTCGGGCTGTATTTTCAGATAGACGGAGTGACGTTCGGTGCCAAACTCAAAAAACGGCTTCAGCCCCAAACCATTGATACCGAAGCGCAACGATCCGGGATCTCCTTGCAGCGAGGATCCCATATCATCGACATTCAGTGTCACCCGGCGCCAGTCCGACAGTGCCGTCTCCTCCTCAACCGCCAGCAGGACCGGCCCGTAGAAGATACTGGCGAGGTCCGGACGATCCATAACCCGATGCAGGCGGAAATCGAAGGGGAAGTGCAGATCAACCGTGTCGCCGTCAGTCCAGACCCGATCGATCCGGAGGTAGGACCCGGGAATCATTTCCCCGGCCGGTGCTTCGCCGTTTACGGTCACACTGGCGCCTTCACCCACCCATCCAGGAATTCGCACGAAAAGCTCAAAGCGATCACCGTCGCCTTCGACCGTAAGCCGGGTGCTTTCGCCATAAGGGTACCGGGTCTCCTGCCTGATCGAGACGTCGCGTTCGCCCCAGGTGAGGGTCGAGGGAATATAGAGATTAACGTACAGAGCGGTGTTGTCCCGGTTTCTGAAATAGATGGAGTTCTGCAACTTTGTATTGCTGTCCAGCGCGGTGCCGTTGCAGCAGGTGAAACCGATCATGTTCGCGTTTCCAAAACCCTTGCGCGCCCCGGGATTCAGCGGCACGTGATAGGTGTTGCCGGCATGCTCAAGGGAAACCGAGGCGAGGATTTGATTATAAAGCGCCTGCTCATAGTAGTCCATGTAACGCCCGTCCTGATTATGCATAAACAGGTCGCGGGTTAGCTTGAGAAGATTATAGGTGGCGCAGGTTTCATTCTGTCCCCCCTGGGAGAAGCCCATGGCGAACAAACTGTCCGGCTCCGCGGTATAACACTCGGCGTTGTTTGGGTTGCGGGCCCCGGCCACTCCGCCGATGCTGTAGGTGTAGGCGTGATACGAATAATTCCAGAAGTTCTCCGCGATGTGGTAGTATTCGGGAATGCCGGATTCGCGAAAGATCCTGAGCGCGCCGATGATCTGCGGTATGTGCTGATTGGAGTGCAGACCCCGGATCGTATCGACGTTACGAGCAAGCCCGTGAGGACGGTCCGCACCGCCGTAAAAGAAGGACACATTATCAAAGATTCGCGCGCCTTCCAGGAACCGCTCGTCGCCGGTTTCCGCATGCAACCGGGCCATGACCGCGTTCATTCCGCCGTACTCCCCGGCTATATAGCGCCCCCACATGCTTTCAAGCGTATCTTCTGGCAGCGGCCTGAGGCGTTCGTAAACCCACAATCCCATGCGGGTTGCGACGGCCAACCCCCTTTCATCGGCGGTCACTTCATAACAATCGAGCAGACCTTTGAGAATCTTGTCCAGGGTGTAGTAGGGCGCCCAGATCTGACGGTCGCTCCCGCCGTAGGTGGCCCCGTCTTCCAGCATAATGAATTGGTCCGGAGGATAAGCGCTGATGAAACCTTCGCCCCAATTCCAGTAATCGGTGCGGATGCCGTCCTCGGTAAGATCGGAATCGTACCGTTCCTTTCCCGGCCCCACCGGAACCGCGGTCGGATCGGCGTTATACTCGCCACCTTCCGAGGTGGGACGTCCGGACTTGGAGGACAGTTCATAAAGGACCTCCACCATGTAATCCATCTTCTCGCGCAAGGCCGCGCGCGCCTCGTCGTCGTGGGTCGCCCCCGCGTAGCCCTGAGCCAGGGCGGTCAGATAATGTCCGGTGGCGTGACCTCTCAGTTTGACCGTTCGCGCGTCCCAGCCCCGCAGCGGCTCGGCGCCTTCCGGCTGGGGTTGACCGAAGGCGTCACGAAACATGTAAAGGAACTGGTCCGGCGAACTGGCCACCAGGCCGTCGATGAACTTGTCCCGATTCTCCATGAACGGCGTGGGTTCGCCCCGGTCATCGGGTTCCAGGTGTACGGCGTTCAAGGGGAAGGGATACAAGTCCCGTCCGGGCCCCGCGCCATCGACGCTTGTTCCGCGGTAAATCACCACTCCCGAATCGATCCCCAAATCGTCGCCGTCAGCCGTTCTCGGTTCCGCCAGCGGCTCCCCGGAGGACTTGACCAACACCCTCGCCCGGGGACGAAGGTCGGTACCCGGAACCGTACCGGTCAGGTAATATTCTCCCGTGTTCATCACCGCGGAAATATCGTTCGGCGCCGGCCAGATCACCCGAACGGGGGGCCCTTCACGACCGGTGGCGTAGTCTCCCGGCAGGAACCACGGCAGGTGGGGCAAGCGCCCCTGACGCGTTTCAACTTCGATATCCGGAACCCCGCGCAACCCGGCCACAATCGCCCAAGCCGCCCGATCGGCGGCGGCGATGTCGTCGGCATCGTCGACGCCCGGACCTTCGGTCACTCCGGTAAAAATCCGGTTCACTTCGTGGTCCGCCAGCGCGATATTATAGAGCCGCACATCGTACAGTCTCACTATGTCGGCACCTTCAACTCTCGATGGGGATCCCAGAAACAGACGATTTCCGGCGGCATCATCCGGAGGGAAAACCTCATCCAACAGCACCTCGACATCACCTGTCGCCCCCACCCTTTCACCGTTGAGATAGAGGCTCAATATTCTTTGGGAAGGATCCAACACCACCGCAATATGCGCCCACTCGCCCACAGGAACGGAAACTTCGCCGGAATCGACGGCATAGACTCCCTCGTTCGCGGTCAATTGCACGGCCACCGACCGGTCCGCCAACCACTCCGCTCCCAGGTGTCCGCCGGCGCTGGAACGAAAATCAAAAAAAACACCCGGAGCCCCATCAACCCGGACCTGCCACCATCCGCTGAGCGAAAAAGCGTCCGCCGAGGCCAGCGCCACACCGGGAACCCTGGGAAAGCCGCCGTTATCACCGGGCGCCGATAGGACCGTTCCAAACGTCGCGTCCTCGGGATAACCCGTCCTTTCCCCGGGAGGAAGACTCGCATGATACGCGTTTCTGGACGCGTCCCGCAAATGGCCGTCAAAGGGATACCGCGCGATCAGCGCCGTTTCGCCAATCCCGTCGAGAATCTGATCCCCCGCCTCCTCCGCCGATCCAGTCATTGCGCTCATTATGCCCACACAAACCCATGCCAATATCCGATTGTTTTTCATAAGAGTCTCCAACCGTTCACCTTTGTTTAAAACGAGCCAAAACAGCTTAACGCGACCTCAACTCGACCGACGACGCCTCATCGCCCAGAGGAATGACAACCGCACCCCTCTCGATCTCAAAAGAACCGGCGGCTTCAAAAGTTGCCACCCCCTCCACCGCGGCGGGCTGCTCAATCCGCAGCAAGGCCCGGGTGGTATGAGCGGTTGCCGGCTCGAGATGCACCGCGACTTCGCCGTTGGTGACATTGAACTCAATCAGTTCGAACCGCCCGGCATCCAGGGTCAGCCAAAGTCCCAGGTCCGCAAGATACACCCTTGAACGCGCCGCGTTGGTCGGCCGGACGTTTACCAAGGCTCCGTTTTCTTCGATTTCGCCGCTGAACGCCAGCCAACCGAACTCTTCATCATACTTGACATAGGTTCCGGTGTTGGCGGCATAGCCGAAAAAGCCGGGACCGTAGTCTCCGTTAATACCGTCGATACGAAGGGTTGAGGGAAACGAATGAAAGGCCGCCGGGGCGAACCCTTCATAGGTAATATTGGCAATGGAACCCATCAGCCCGGCATGCCCCACCCGCAGCAGGTAAAGATCGTCCGGATTGGCCCGGAACTCGGAAAGGACGGGAATGGCGTTCAGTCCGGAGCCATAATGGTGCAACTGACGCTCGATCCTCGACAATTTGCCCGCGTATACAAAATCCCAATACCGGCGCGCGCTCCCATTGTAAGCCCAATGGGGCACGGTGGGCATGTAAGCCAGGATCGCGTTCAGCGTGACATCGGCGGTTTCGTCGTTGCCGAAATACCGGGACCAGGCATAAACCTCCTCCTGACCCGTGGAGTCCCAGGGCATTTCACTGCCGAAAGGATAATCCAGCGAATCCCACAAGTCGGCCCGCCGTTTCATGGCCGCTTCCATGGAGTCCGCCAGTTCGGTCATTCCCTCGCGCTGCAGATCCAGCAGAATCATGAGGAAGATGGTCCCTTCCATTTGGCCGAACTGCGCGTAATAGGGCGCCTGTTCGACCATCGCGATGGCCGTATGGTAGGCGTGCTCCAGGTACCATTCCCAGCTTCTCTCCTCGATATAATCCTGATGATTGCGGGAAAGCTGGTAAAAGACCCAATGAGCGGCCGCCACGTGCGGGTAATTGTACGATCGCCCGACCGATTCCGCTTCCCGTCGATTCCATGCCGACCAGGTGCCGTAGTTGATGTCTTCGCTGTAAGTGCCTTCCGGCATTTCGTCGGGTTCGTACAAAAACAGGCTTTTTCTGACTCCGTACCGGCGATCCCCTTCAGCGTACTGAATGCCTCCCCACAAAGTCTCATTAAAAAATCTCCGGAGCTTTTCCAACTCCCCGGCGTCCGGCTGAACGAACTGTTTCATGATTGCCGCCAACCAGGAACCGGCTCCGCCTTCATCGCTGAGACCGGCGATCCAGGCCCGCCGGTCCTCCAGGACATGACTCCAGGTTTCGTAATCGAACGTGATGACGGAAGGGCTCCGGCCAAACAAATCATCCGGATTCTCATACCATTGCTCGGTGGTCAAGAACCGCCCCATATCGGCGACCACCTCACCCTCCGGCTTGATCACCCGGTAGTGGATGGTTTGCCGCAGGCCGTCGGCATAGGTGATCGTGAGCCGGGAGCGGCCCCACTCCGCCCCCTCGACCCGGTACTGCTTCCATCCGCCCGGGGTCGGCTCATCCTCCGTCACGACCAGAGAGCCCGCCGGTTCCACGTCGATGGAACGCACCGCCTCTCCGTAATTCAGAAACAGTTGCCCCCGGACATCGCGCGGCAGGACGTATCCCGGCACTCCCACGGCCACCGGACGCTGGTGCGCGATCAATGTCGACTCGATCTCGCGCAAGGAATCGGCCAGAACAAAGCGCACCCCGTAGCTGCGCGATTCGCCGGGATTCAGGCGTACGGAAGTCGGACGGTTCCAGGGCTCGGCCTCGCTCCAGTCGTCTTCCGCGTGCGCCCTGCTGTGGGCCATCCACTCATGAAACCCCTCGAAGATAACGCCGCGCGGAGTCGGATCGTTCAGTAATGGGTTGTAGGCCTCAAACGGAGTGTCTCCATCGGGCAGGACCAGCAGGACCGGCCCCTGGCCGTGCAACCGGGCCACTTGCAGGTATCCGGCGTCCTGACCGATATAAGGATCGAAGAAAACGCAGGTGGTATGGGCTTCCTCCAGTGATTTGTCATGCAACAGATTGTTGAAAATCATCGGAATGCCAAGCGACCCGACCTCCACCGGAAGCGCGGCGGTGTTACGGAGTTCGAACCGAAGAATCAACTGCGAATCCTCCTGTATCCAATACCGCATCACCTCCAAAGGGATGTCTTCGGGCAAGGTAGGGGCAAGATTCGCCGCCGCCAGCACCGAACCGGCGGCATCGGCCTGACTCACGGGCCGGCGATCCGACGCGGTGGAGTACTCCCGCCACTCCCGCGATTCGCCGATTCGCAAACGAAGGTTGAGGTCGCCCAGATGATAGAGGTTGTTCCTGCTTCTGATCTCCAGGCGGTCGGAAGGCGTATAATCGAATCCATCCGCGCCTTTCGGCCTCAGAGCCGCGATGGTCTGTGAGGCGCTGACCAACTCCAGCTCGAAGCCGGGAAGATCGAATTCCAAATACCCATCGCCCAATCCCAGCGTCTCCGGCTGGTTGGCGATTCTATTCCACTGCGCCTGGGCGATAAGCGGAATGCTCGCCAGGGCAAGAAAAAGGAGAAGGAATCCATGAAGACTCCCCGGCGCACGCCGTGCCAATTGTTGAATGAATCCACCGCTCGCCCGTATACTCATAGCTCTGGCCAGTTATCGAGTTACTGATTCGATCTGATCCCATTGATCAGACCGGTTAAATCGCAAAACGGGATTCCGAGAAAAGCAGCAGTCCCCGGAGTGAAAATGAAAACCACCCGGCTTTCAAGAACCAATCACATAAATCGCGAGGACCGGCACGGCTTTCTCAGTTGGCCGCTCCCGAAAGTTACCCGCGTTCCACAAACCCGGCTTTGCGGTAGACTTTCCGCAGGGTCTTGAACGCCCGGGCCTGCGCCACCTCGGAGCCTTCCTTAAGTACCCCGTGGAGAAACGATTTATCGTCGATTATTTCACGATAACGCTCCTGAAAGGGCTCGAGGTGGGCGATGAGCGCGTCGGCCAGAGCGTTTTTGAAGGTTCCGTACCCGGAATCTCCAAACTCGCGCTCCAGGTCCTCGATGGAGCGGCCGGTAATGGCACTGAAAATGTTGAGCAGATTGGCTATCCCCGGCTTTTCCGGCGCCATTCTAACCTCCGTGCCGGAGTCGGTCACCGCTCCGAGGACTTTCTTGCGGATGGCCTTGGGAGAATCCAGGAGCAGAATGGCCTCGCCGGGATTCTCGTCGGATTTGGACATTTTCCGGGAGGGATCCTGCAGCGACATAATGCGGGCGCCGGCACTGGGAATGTAGGGTTCGGGGACCTTGAACGTCTCCGAGTAAGTGTGATTGAACCGCTGGGCAATGTTGCGGGCCAGTTCGAGGTGTTGTTTCTGATCCTCGCCCACCGGCACGCGGTCGGCATTATAAAGGAGAATATCGGCCGCCATCAGCACCGGATAAAACAGAA
Source organism: Opitutia bacterium (assembly GCA_050506795.1). GTDB lineage: Bacteria > Verrucomicrobiota > Verrucomicrobiia > Opitutales > T3Sed10-336 > SLOW01. The sequence goes on along the minus strand of JBJHCF010000024.1, from coordinate 25,246 downwards.
GTCCCGCATTCACACTGGCTCCCGGTTTGCTGGATTTATCCTTGAACTGGGTCATGCGGTGCAACTCGCCGACCGGAGTGAGGCAACTGAGGATCCAACTGAGCTCGGTATGTCCAATTACCTGGGACTGCAGAAAAATATGCGATTTACTGGGGTCCAAACCGCAGGCGATATACTGAGCCAGGCACTGGTAGGTGTGCTTGCGCAGCTCGGCGGGCACGTAACGCACGGTGATAGCGTGCAGGTCGACGATAGGGAAGAAACATTCGTATTCCTCCAGCATTATGGCCCAGTTCTTAATCGCGCCGAGGTAATTGCCCAAGGTCAGTTCGCCCGAGGGTTTGGCTCCGGTTAGAATCAATGGTTTTGGTGTCTCACTCATGCTGGTCGCCCTTGGAACTACAAAGATCCCCGAACAATGTTCAAGGTCCAAAGTCGGAGATAATCCGATATCGGGTCGTCCGGGATCCGGCGGAACGGCCGACGGCGACCATCAACCTCCAGCTCACCTCGCGGTGTCGCTGAACCGCTGCTCCCGAATCACCGTCACTTTGATGGTGCTGGGATACTGCAGGTTTTCTTCGATTTTGCGGCGGATCTCACGCGATAGGTCCCGGGCGTGATCGTCGGAGATGGCATTGGGATCGACGATCACCCGGATCTCGCGCCCGGCCTGCAAAGCGTACACCTCGTTGACCCCTTCGATGCCGGCGGCGATTTCCTCCAGCCGCTTGAGCCGGTCGATGTAGGTGCTTTGCCCCTCGTTGCGCACCCCGGGGCGCACGGCGGAAATCGTGTCGGCCACCATAACCAGTCCGGCATAAATGCTCTCCGCCGGCACCTCCTCGTGATGGGCCGCCACGGCGTTGACCACCGCCGGATCCTCGCCGTACCGCCGAAGAAAATCAGCGCCCACCAGGGCGTGACTTCCCTCGTGGTTGTGAGCGATGGCTTTGCCGATGTCGTGAAAAAGACCGGCGCGCTTGGCGAGCATGGAATCGACGCCCAGTTCCGAAGCGAGCATGGAACAGATAAACCCCACCTCCAGGGAATGATCTAGCACGTTCTGGGTGTAGGCGTAGCGATATTTGAGCTTACCCAGCAACAGGCGCACCTCGGGGTGAACCCCGCCGAGACGCAGCTCATCAACCGCATCATCACCAAACCGGGCGATGTCGGTGGAAATCTCCGATTGAGCGCGGGAAACGCACTCCTCGATGCTGGACGGATGAATCCGTCCATCCTCGATCAGGTACTCCAGCCCGACCCGCGCCACCTCCCGGCGAATGGGATCGAACGAGGAAATCAAAACCGTATCGGGCGACTCGTCGACCAGCAGGGTTACCCCGGTAACCGCCTCGAAACATTTGATGTTGCGTCCCTCCCGGCCGATGATCCGGCCCTTCATCTCCTCGCCGGGGATCGGCACCGTGGTGGCTGTGATGTCGTGTTGGGGCTGGGTCGCGAGGCGCTGCATGGCGGTCACCATCATCCTCCGGGCCTCGGTTTTCACCTCCTTCTCCGATTTTTCCAGGAGCATCCGCCGCAGGTTGCGCAGTTCACCCTGGCAATCGATCCCAACCTCCTCGCGCAGAAGTTTTTCCGCCTCCGCCGCGGAAAGGTGCGCCACCTCCTCCAAGCGACGCCGGTAGACCTGCACGGTTTTGTTGATTTCGGCCTCCTTTTCGTACAACCGCTCCTCCTCGCTGTCCAGTTTGCGGGTCCTTTCCCGGAGAGCCTCGCGATCACGGCTGAGACCACGCCGGCCGCTCTCGATCTGCTCACGGTCGCGTTCCCGCTCCAGTTCGAAGCGGTCGCGCGATCGTTCCAATTCACCCCACTTCCGATCGATTTTGGCTTGCGCCTCATTCAGGATCTCGCGGGAGGAGATCTCTGCTTCCTTCTTTGTATAGAAAAGGAGCTTCTCACATTGCTGCCGGGTATTATCCCTCCAGCGATGCGTAAGGTACCAGACCAACAAGGCGGAAATCACCGCGGCCAGCAAACTTAGAAACAGTGAAGGCCAAACGGTGCTCATATGCGATCTAACTCAAATCGTCTCAAAACCCCCATGATGAAGCATTAATTGATAAAATCCAACTTGAAAAAATCCTCGCTTCCGGTTCAATACTCTTGGGCGGCCACGCCAGCGCGCCAAGACGATTTCAGCAGTCAAGCGATATTTTCGGGGCATTCCCTCTACTGGGGAGCAGCCCGATCCAATCTCTGTTTCCGGAAATATCCTTTCTCAGGGCATAAAATCAAATTTATTTCTCACCACAGCCACCCCGGAGACGGGAACCATTCCTTGCAGATATCGAATTTAAAGCATTACTACTCAAGATTTTTCAAGACGGCTGCCCACTCGCGCTTCGATCTTATCAACCCGATTTGCATGGTGGTCCTGATGGTGGCCGGGGTCTTCTTCATCTACAGCGCCCAGGTGTACACCGGCTTAAGTCAATTCCGCATGCAGATCGTCTGGATCGGCGGCGGGCTGATGGTCTACCTCTTTATGAGCCTGCTGGACTACCGTACCCTGCTCCAGGGGTCGCACTGGATCTACCTCGCTTCCATCGGCATACTCCTCCTGCTATGGACCCCCCTGGCGGGAGAGGCCCGTCACGGAGCGGTTCGTTGGCTCGATTTCGGTTTTTTTTCGGTACAACCCTCGGAGGCGGCCAAGCTAGGATGCCTGGTGATCACCGCCAGTATACTGGCCCGCGGCAAAATCGTCACCTTCGGCGAGTCGTTGCAAGCGGCGATCAAGATCGGGGTGGCGATTTCGATCCCTATGTTGTTGATTTTCATGCAACCCGACTTAGGATCGGCCTTAGTTATTCCACCGATGGTACTTTCACTGCTATATGTCGCCAACTTTCCGAAGATCTACTTCGGCACGGTTATCGGCATACTGCTGTTTGTTATCGCAATCGTAGCCATCGATGTTCGAGGCTACGAACGCTTCCTAGAGGAGCACAATCTCTCCCCCACCGCCGACCGCGGCCAATACGAAGAGCACTCGCTCCTGCCCCTGCGCGACTACCAGAGGAATCGCATCCTTGCGTTTGTCGCGCCGGAACGGATCGACCCGGTGGGCATCGGCTGGAATGTGCGCCAGTCGCTGATTTCGGTGGGATCCGGCGGCGCGTTCGGCAAAGGCTGGCAACAGGGCACTCAGGCCCAGCTCGGCTACCTGCCGCGCGGCGTGGCACACAACGATTTTATTTTCTCCGTCCTCGCGGAAGAAAAAGGTTTTATGGGAAGCGCGCTGGTGGTGGGCCTTTATGGCCTGCTGCTGGTAAACGGGGTCCGCATCGCGGGCCTGGCGCGGGACCGTTTCGGCATGATGCTGGCCCTCGGGGTCACGATAATCTTTTCCGTTCATGTTTTTATCAACATCGGCATGACGATCGGATTGATGCCCATAACCGGACTCCCGCTTCCCTTCTTGAGTTATGGAGGCTCTTTCATGATCAGCTGCTGCATCCTGCAAGGACTGGTGCAAAGCGTCTATCGCTTCAGAAAGGAATACTGATGTCTGAACGCGATACCACCTCGACGCTGCTGCCAACCGCCGCAACAACGGCGACTGAGATGAAGAGCCCGGAAACAACGGGACACATCCAGAAAAATGAAGCAATCACCAACCAACAAGAACGAACGAGATGACATTTCAGAGCGTCAAATCCAGGAACTGCAATCCCCGCCGGTCGAGCCAAACGTGCCGGCCATACCGCGGGATAAACTGAAGAGGGAAGCTCGAGATCGCGCCCGCAGGAAACCCCTGCTTAGCAAAATCCTCGACACTTTCAAACGTGAGAAGGGCAGCTTCCGGGAGTTGATCATCAACGCAGAGCCGCTGGAAAAGCGGGTCGCCCTGCTGGTCGACGGCGTGCTCGACAAGTTCGAAATCGAACGGGTCGGCGAGGATCGCCTGGTCGGCAGCATCTACAAGGGCCGAATTCAGAACCTGGAAAACGGGTTAAAGGCCGCCTTTGTCGATATCGGCATGCCCAAGAACGCTTTTCTTCACTACTGGGACATCCTGCCGGCGGCCGCCGACTCGTCCATCGAGGTGGTCCGGGTCAACAAGAAGCGCGACGACGGCAAGGCCAAGAGCAAACAGCTCAACATAAAAGACGTCCCCGCCCATTATCCGGTGGGGACGGAAATCGTGGTCCAGATCACCAAGGGGCCGATCGGCACCAAAGGCCCTCGTACCACCACCAACATCAGCCTGCCCGGGCGCTTTCTGGTGCTCATGCCCTACTGCGACCAGTGCGGCATTTCACGCAAAATAGAGGATCCCAAGGAGCGCAATCGTCTCAAGAAGATCATCCGCTCCCTCACAATCCCTGAAGGCATGGGGGTTATTCTGCGCACCGCCGGGGAAGGCAAAAAGCTGCGTTATTTCGTCCGCGACCTGCACATCCTGCTCAAGAAGTGGGAGGAGATTAACACCAAGATGGAACAGGCCGGCAAGGTTGCCTGCCTGTACCAGGAGCCCGACCTGATCGAGCGCACGGTGCGCGATTTTCTCACCGAGGAAATCGATCGCGTCATCGTGGACAGCCAGGAAGATCATCGACGGATCGAGGAACTGGTTTCGCAAATCTCCTCCCGCTCGAAGTCCAAGGTCACCCTGTATTCGGACACCATTCCCATCTTTGAGCGCTTCAATATCGAGCGCCAAATCGAACAGACGTTCCAGCGCCAGACCAACCTGCCGTCGGGCGGACAGATCGTCATCGACGAAACCGAGGCCCTGATCGCCATCGACGTCAACACCGGGGCCCACAAGGCCAAGAGCGGCGAGGACAAAAACACCATTTTCCAGGTCAACATGGAGGCGGCCGCGGAGATCGCCCGCCAGGTGCGCCTGCGGAACATCGGGGGCCTGATTATCATCGATTTCATCGATATGAAAAGCCGCCGCGACCGCAATCAGCTCTACAGCCGAATGCGTTCGGAGATGGCCAGCGACCGCGCCAAAACCCATATCCTGCCCATATCCCAGCTCGGGATCATGCAGATGACCCGCCAGCGTCAGCAGGAAAGCCACTCGTCCGGTCTCTACACCGATTGTCCCTACTGTCGCGGACGCGGCATCGTGAAGTCGGCACGCACCATGAGCGTCGAGATCCAGCGGCGGCTGGCCAGCATTCTGCGGCGCCTGGCCTCCGAGGGCAAGAATACCGGTGACGGCGGAACAATCCGAGGGCTGCGAATTCTTGTTCACCCCAGCATTCTGGAACGTCTGCAACAGGAGGACGAAGCCCTGCTGGCAGACTTGCAGCACTTGCACGGAGTGAGCCTCGCCTTCCGGCCCGACGCGAGTTTCCACGTGGAAAATTTCAAGATCGTCGACATGGACAGCGGCCACGAGTACCGCTGAACCTGCCGGAGAAACGTTTTCCAAGGTCCGATCAGGAAACCAAGGCACACCTATGCAGGAAACAGGAACACAGAACGGACGGGGCTTGTGGAGCTCACGTTTCGCCTTCGTGCTTGCGGCGGCGGGATCGGCGGTCGGATTGGGCAATATCTGGGGCTTCCCCACCACCGCCGCCCAGAACGGGGGCGGCGGTTTTGTCCTCGTCTATATCCTCTGCATCCTCCTGGTCGGTCTCCCGGTGATGCTGGCGGAAATGGTCATCGGCCGGGCGGGGGAAAAGAACGCGGTGGGAGCGCTGCAGCACTTGAAACCGGGGACTCCCTGGTACCTGGTCGGAGTCCTTGGAGTGATCACGGGTTTCGTTATTCTTTCCTTTTACTCCGTAATCGCCGGCTGGACCGTTTTCTATTTCATCCAGGCTGCCGGGGGAGCCCTGAAAGTTCCCGAGGGTCAGGACAGCGCGACCTATTTCGGGGAAATGTTCACCACGATGACCGCGAATCCGGGATACGAGATCCTCTTCGTGGCCATATTCATGATCGCCACCATCGCCATTGTCGCGGCCGGCGTCCGTAAAGGCATCGAGCGCGCGGTCAAAATCATGATGCCCCTGCTTTTCGTGCTGCTTATTCTGCTGATCGGACGCTCGATCACCCTGGAGGGCGCCGGCGAGGGGTTGCGCCACTACCTGAAGCCGGATTTCAACGCGATCAACCGTGACGTGATCATTATGGCGATGGGACAAGCCTTTTTCTCGCTCAGTCTTGGGATGGGAGTCATGATCACCTATGGCAGTTACCTGCGCAAAGAGGAGTGCCTCCCCTCCTCCGCCGGCTACGTGGTGACTACCGACAGCCTGATTGCCATTTTCGCCGGGTTGATCGTGTTTCCGGTCATCTTCTTCATGGTCGCGGTTCATGGCGCCGAGGCCGAAGATCTGGTGGCCCAGGGCGCCGGCCTGGTGTTCGTCATCTTTCCGCAGATTCTGGTGGAGCTACCGGGGGGCGCCGCCGTCACGGCGATCTTCGGCTCGGCCTTTTTCCTGCTCCTCGCCATCGCCGCCCTGACGTCAGCCATCAGCCTGCTGGAGGTGGTCACGGCGCATTTTGTCGACGACTGGAAAATTCCGCGCAAAAAGGCAGCCTGGGGTCTCGGCGGTATCATCTTCCTTCTGGCCATTCCCTCCGCCCTGAGCCAGGGAGCGGTTGACTGGCTCTCCGACGGAGGGTTCTTTGGCGTCTCCTTTTTCGACCTCCTGTACATTATCACTTTTCGCTTTTTCCTCCCGGTGGGCGCGCTCGGGCTGGCCCTCTTTGTCGGTTGGGCCTGGGGACTGAAGAACGCCTCCCTGGCAATCCAAACCGGCACGCCGAATTTTCGGCTGGAAAAACTCTGGCAGATCATGATCCGTTATGTGGCTCCCATTGCCATCGCCGTCATTCTGGCCAGCCAAATTGCCGCGGTTTTCGGGAGCGGCGAGGACGAAGAGCCGGCGGAACCGGCGGCGGAAGAAGTCCGGGCGGAAGCCGGCTAATTTCGATTTATTTAAAAAATCCGCAATTCCATGAGCACATCCACTCAACCTGAAAAACACACGTTCCAAGCCGAAGTTCAGCAACTGCTGGATATCGTGATTCACTCGCTCTACACGGACCACGAAATCTTCGTCCGTGAATTGGTGTCGAACGCCTCGGACGCGCTGGAAAAACTTCGTCATATCCAGCTCACCGAAAAGGAGATCTTCGACGACCGGCTGCCGCTGGAAATCAATATCACCACCGACGACACCGCCAAAACCATCACGATCCAGGATTTCGGCGTGGGCATGACTCACGACGAACTGGTGACCAACCTCGGCACCATCGCACACTCCGGCTCCAAAGCTTTCCTCCAGGCCCTGCGCGAAAGCGGCGGCAAAGGAGAAAATCTCATCGGCCAGTTCGGCGTCGGCTTTTACAGCGCATTCATGGTGGCCAAGCGAGTGCGCGTGTTCACTCGATCCTGGAAAAAGGATGAGTCGGGCTGGTGCTGGACCAGCGACGGCGCGGGCAGCTACCAAATCGAGCCGGCCGAAGGGCAGCGCCGGGGCTGCAAGATCGTGGTGGAACTGCGTGACGAGGGCAAGGAGTTCGCCGGCGCCGACCGGGTGAAGTCGATTCTCCGCCGCTATTCCAGTTTCGTCCAGTTCCCGATCACCCTCAACGGCGAAAAGGTGAACACCGTCCAGGCGCTCTGGATGCGCAACAAAAACGAAATTAAAGACGAGGAGTACACCGAATTTTACAAATTCACCGCCAACGCCTTTGACGAACCGCGTTACCGGCTCCACTTCAACGCCGACGCTCCAATTGCCATCAACGCCCTGCTCTTCACCCCGAAGGAAAACCCGGAACGCCTTGGGTTCGGACGGATTGATCCCGGGGTGGCCCTCCACTGCCGAAAGATCCTAATCGACCATCAACCCAAGGGGCTTCTACCGGACTGGCTGCGTTTCCTCAAAGGGGTGGTGGATAGCGAGGACTTGCCCCTGAACATTTCCCGCGAGACCATGCAGGACAGTTCGCTGGTGCAGAAACTCAATCGCCTGCTCACCCGGCGCTTTCTCAAGTTCCTGGAGGAGGAGGTCGAAAAACGGCCCGACGGCTACACCGAGTTCTTCCGTCAATTCGGCTTTTTCATCAAAGAAGGCGCGGCCACCGATTTCCAGCACCGCGAGCAATTGACCAGGCTGTTGCGCTTCGAGTCGAACCTGACCGAAAAAGGAGCCCTGACCAGCCTGAGCGATTACCTTTCACGCGCCCGCGAAAATCAGGAGGAAATCTATTACCTTTCCGGACCCAACCGCGAGTCGATCGAGAGCGGTCCGTACCTGGAGGCCTTCCGAGCCAGAAATCTCGAGGTGCTCTACCTCTTCGAGCCGATCGACGAGTTTGTCATGAACAACCTCCAGGAATTCGAGGGCAAACGGTTCGCCTCCGCCGATCAGTCTGACTTGAAACTGGAAGACCTGGGTTCGCATCAGGGCGAGGCGCTGACCGAGGACGAAACCCGCGACCTGTGTCGCTGGCTGCGCGATACCCTGGGAGACCGAGTGGCCGAGGTCGCCCCGGGGAAACGTCTGGTGAAGAGTCCCGCCCTGGTACTCAACGCGGATAAGATGATGACCCCGACCATGCGCCGGATGATGAAAAACATGACTCCGGATTTCGACGACACCGTGCGGGTCAATCTCGAAATCAATCCGCGTCACAACCTTGTCCGCAAAATCGCCGCCCTGCGCGGCAAAAACGAACCGCTGGCCAAACTGGCGGCCGAGCAGATCTTTGATAACGCCCTGATCTCAGCCGGCTTGCTGGACGACCCCCGACGTATCGTGGATCGCGTTCACAAGATTCTCGATGCCGCCATGGATTAAAAGTTGGCCGCTGCGGACTAACAATCTGTTGACGGAACCCTCCGCCGGAAATAGCGTCAGTACTTGCATGAAAAACCCGTCCAAGGACCGAAAGGGGAACCGCTCGTTTGGTTTTTCGCTGCTCGAAATCGTCACGCTGATCGCCATTCTCGCCCTGCTGGCCGCCGTGGCCTACCCCATTGCCGACCGGATGCGCGAGAACAATCGCAACCAGTCGTTCCTCAATGACCTTCGGCGCATCAGCGGCGCGGTCTCGCTGTACGCCATAAACCACGAGGAACCGCCGCCCCCACGGGGGCCCGGTCAGTCTCCGGAGGGACTTGAGGCGTTCCTGGAACGCTTCGACTGGAATCAACCCACGCCCTTCGGCGGCCAGTGGGAGTGGATTCGCAATCAACACGGCGTTCGCACCGCCATCGCGGTCCTTGATCCGGAAGTCTCGGAAGACCATCTCAGGCGTTTCGACCGCAGGGAGGACGACGGGAGCCTGCACGACGGTGATTTCCGCTTTATTTCCGAAAACCGTTACGCCCTGGTGCTGGATGATCGTCCCAGCGACTGATTCCCTCTTCAGAGATCGATAAGACACGTTTCGGTATTCAAGCGATCAAGCAGGATCTCCACGACTCCCTCATGCTCACCGGCCAACGCGGTCATCACCGTTCGCAGGCCCGGATGCATTTTCTCAGCCTCGGCGCAAATCGCAGCCACATCGCCTCCCGGACCGGCATGCCGCCCAGGGGAGAGAAACATCATCGAAATGACCACCGTGCCACCGTCAAACCCGGGGGTTCCCAGCAGGCTGCTCAGCAAGGGCTCGTTAAAGCGATACTCCTCACCCTCCCGCCTTTCCATGGACGACGCCTCGACCCGGGCGACCCGATCTCCGAGAATTGCCCCCAGCCGCACCGCCACCCGATTCCGCACTTCCGTGACTTCCGGCGCCGGACTACCGTGATCGACCAAAGCCACCGCCGGATTCGATCCCGATTCCAGTCGGGCGAGCACCCCGTCGGCCAAAATCGACGCCACGCGCTCTTCGTCGTTCGGGATCGTGTCGACCAGAGGCGGCGCCCGCCGCACCCGCAGCCCGGGGAACTCGCGTCGCAAGCGCCGGACACGTGCGGGCATATAATCAGTCAGCGCCCGGCTGGGCCCGAAAAAAAAGGGTACGACCCGAAAATCCCGCATCCCCTGTGCCGCACGCCCGGTAAGGGCCGAGTCGAAAATCTCCGCCGCCCTCCCCCCGAGCTCCTCGGCCGGAACCTTGTGCGAATGAAGGAGGGAAACCGGGCACACCCGCCGCCCGCATCGATCCGAGAGGAGTTTCGCCACCCGGCGCAGATTCCAGGTGGCCTCCGGGCGTAAAGACCCGTTATCAACCAGGAAAACTTCCTCGGCGGGCATCGCTTCTTGCTTGTCACGTTCCATACACCTATGAATACCTATATTTACCGGTCACGCCACCGTCCGGCGATCTTCAATTTGTCTTGCGAACTTTCACCAGCCTTCGCAATCTGTAGTAGCTGCAAATCCAAAAACCGTTTCCATGAAGTCCTGTAAATCCATCCTGATCCTCCTTTTCGGCCTGTGCGTCATCAGCCTTTTTTCCGCTTGTCAGGAGCGTCCGCGGCCCAGCCCCGATCAGACCATGATCGGTGATGAGGCCTACGAATCGGGCTATTTGGGTGATGCCGCCACGCGACCTGCCGATCGCGCAGGCATGGCCGAGGATCTGACCAGCTCGCAGTTTCTGGAGGATTTCGGGGGCATGCAACTGGACCCGATCCTGGAGCAGCGCGAGCCTTTTGGTAACGGCGAACGGGTGCGCGGACTTTTCGAATCGGTTTACTTCGAATTCGACCGCTCCAACATTCGTCCGGGAGAACGCTCGAAGATCGAGCAAGTCGCCGAACACCTGAGGCAGAATCCGAACCAGAATATCCTTCTGGAAGGACACTGCGACTGGCGGGGCACCACGGAATACAATCTGGGTTTGGGTGATCGCCGCGCCTCCAGCGTAAGCGAATATCTGCAGAATCTGGGAATTCCCCGCAGCCGGATCGAAGTGCTTTCCATGGGTGACCTTGAAGCCGCGGTGGGCGGCACCGAAGCGCAAATGGCCGAAGATCGGCGGGTCGAATTCGTGATCCTGCAGTGAACGGGGTCGGGGGTTTCGCTGTCGGTTAACGGTTTCCCGTTGCCGGACGCCTAAATCCGGGATCTCAAAGCCAAGGCGCGGGAATCCACAGATTCTCTACCCCTTTCCGGAGGAAACCTCGCTTTCATTCAACTCCACTGGCGCGCTTGCCTCAGCGCTGATCATCTGGTTGGTGCGAGGCCAGGAACTCAACACCGCTTTGACCAGGGTGGCGAGCGGAATGGCGAAGAAAATCCCCCAAAAACCCCAGATCCCACCGAAAAACAAAAGGGCAACAATGATTGCCACCGGATGCAGATCCACCACCTTGGAAAACAACAGGGGAAAAAGCACGTTGGCGTCCAGGGTCTGAATCACCGCGTAGGCGATCATGACGTAGACCAACTCGGGACTCCAGCCCCATTGAAAATAGGCGATTCCCAGGATGGGGAACGTGACCACCGCCGCACCGATGTAGGGAATCAACACCGAGAAGCCCACCAGGACCGCGAGCAGCATGGCATAATTCAGGTTGAGCAGGAAAAATGTCACATAGGTCACAACACCCACGATGATGATTTCCCAGAATTTGCCGCGGATGTAATTGGCGATCTGTCGATTGGTTTCCCGCCACACCTGTCCGGCCAGAGAATGGTCCCGTGGCAGGTAACTCTTGAACCAGTTGAGGATCTTAACCTTGTCCTTGAGAAAGAAGAAGACCATCAAGGGCATCAACACCAGATAGACCACCACCGCCATAACGGTGGGCAAAAGGGCCAGGGATGCCGACAACACGGTCTCGCCCAAACGCTCCACTTCCGGACGCAAGTTCCGGATCAAACCCTGGATTTGCTCTTCATTGAAAAGTTCGGGGTAACGATCGGGCAAATCCAGAAGGTAGGCTTCAAGAGCCAGAATCATCCGAGGCATTTCCTGGATCAGCCGGGTGATTTCCCGGTACAGGAGGGGTATGAGGGCGAAGATGGTGAAAAAGAGTCCGTTCATGAAAATGACAAAAACAAACAGAACGGACAACCAGCGCGGAATCCCTCTCCCACGCAAGGCCCCCACCAGTCCATCCAGCAGGTAAGCGATGATTACGCTCGCCAAAACCGGAGCCAGCAGTCTTCCGAAAAGCGCAATTACGGAAAAGGCGACAATCAGCAACAGGACGAGGATGATGACCTGGGGGTCGGAAAAATGCCGATTGAATAGACTGCGAAGATAAGCCAGCATAGGACGGATACGCCGGCCTTAAACAAGACTAGTTTTTTGCCGGGCTCAACCGTTAATGGCGAAAATGAAAAGGTTCACTCCCGCTGTGAACACCGCCCTCCGGATGAGAATCCGGCGCCATCGCCGCGAGACCGGTCGCCGACATGCTCTTCTTCGGAACCGTGACGATAAAACAGGCGCCGCCCAGATCAGAATCTCCCACGCTCACCGTTCCGCTTTGTGCTTCAGCGCAAACCCGCACTGAAAGAAGGCCCAAACCACATCCGTCGGGTTTGGTCGTGGCGAAAGGCTCCATAATCTCAGCCCGACGTTCCAGCGGTATCCCGGGGCCGTCGTCATGCACTTCGATGACAAGTTCGTCTCCATCACTGCGCGCCAAGACCCGCACGTTGCCTCTTCCACCGGTGGCTTCCGCCGCGTTGATCAGCAGATTCAACAGGATCTGATGATAGAGTGCCGGCCGGCCGACAACTTTCAAATTCGGCGGCCCCTCAACCTGGAAGTTGCACCAGCGGGCCTTTCGATGCGAACGCACCAGACCGGTGATCTTTCGAATCTCAGCCGAGAGATCGAACTCGCACTCCTTTTCAGACAACTGTTCACTCCGTGCCGAGGCCAGCCTCTTCACCAGGCTCTTAAGTTCCTCGTTGGCGGTGCCCAACTGGTTCAGCATAGTCTGCTTTTCTTCCGGCTGAACGTCGCCCAACTGTTCAGTCACACTCTCTATCACCATCAGAATATTGTTGATGTCGTGGGCCACCGACGACGCGAACAAACCCGCCACCGCCCGCCGGTTCGCGGTGAGCAGCGTCTCACGATAATCGGATAACGATCGTTCGTCACGGGCCACACGACGAAACATCAGGAACGCAAACAGAAACAAGAGGAGGGTGGTAATAACGATAAACAGGAACCCTTTCGTCTGTTCGATCCGGTGCAACTGCTCCTGCGTCTCCGCGACCCTTGCCGCCCATTCGCTGGACAACACGATATAAATCGAAGCAAAGCAAAAATATCCGAGAGCCAACCAGAAGGCCAAACGCAGGGGCTGGTTGAGGTACCCACGCACCCATCGACGCCCCCCCCCCGCTGTTCTTTCGTAGACCTCCTCCCTCATCCTGCTCCCCTCGTTTAACCTCAAAACCGTCCGCGCTGAAAAATACCACCGCAGAATACTTCCTAAAGCACTGCGGACCGAACAAATTCCAGATCAGGTTCAGCGGCATGCGACATTCTCCCTAACTTGTTCCCTAATAAATATTTGAAATCAAGCAAAAAAGTGAATGCATTTCCAGACCCCAGGCCTTCCCAATCAAGCTCCACAGGCGGACTTGCGAATTTCTCCTTGCCTGCCTCGCAGCGAGAACGCGCAATGGATTCCCTAATGACCGGTCGAATCTTATTGAGCGTACTAACCCTGATGGCCGCCACTCTTACCGTGAAGGCGGAATACGTTCGCATCGCCTCCATCAATCTTGCCACCGACCAACTCCTGCTCCAACTGGTGGAGCGCGAACGAATCGTCGCGCTTTCCTTTATGGCAGCGGATCCCGAACTATCGATGCTGGCGGAGAAAGCCGCCGGTATTCCCGGCCTGCGCGGGGATGCCGAGGAAATCCTCCGATTACAGCCCGACCTCCTCCTGGCCGGAGAACACGGCAACCGTCAGGCCCTGGCATTCGCCGAGAGACAGGGGATACCGGTTTTGCGTCTCCCCGTTCCCAATACCTTCAGCGAGGTGCGCGAGGTGATTACCGTGCTGGGACGCCAGCTGGGCGCGGAGGAGGAAGCCCGTCGGTTGATCGAGGAAATGAACAACCGCTTGCACGTCCTTGAGCAAAAAACAAGCCTCCGGCCGGAACGCCCCACCGCACTGGCGGTGGGACACGGAGGACACGCTCACGGGTCCATATCCATGATGCACGCCGTCCTGGAGGCCGCGGGATTCCGCAACACCGGCGCGGAGATGGGCATTGTTTTCGAACGCAGACTCACCCTGGAACAGGTGCTGACCGATCCCCCGCGTTTCCTCGTGTCCACTCGCTACCACCCCGAACACCCCACCCTGGGGGACCGTTTTCTCTCCCACCGGGCACTGCGCCAGGTAGCCGGGCAAATGGACCAACTTGAGATTCCTCTCGCCTGGATCACTGCCAGCAACAATCTAACGGTACAAGCCGCGGAAAGCCTGCACAAACAGGCCAGCCGTCATCTGCCATGACTCCCCGGAGGGAAAATCTGCTGCTCTTTGGAGCCTTAACCGTTCTGGCGGGATTCGTCACCCTGCTCTCGCTCGGTATCGGCACGGTATTTATCTCGCTCCCCGAAATGGTTGCGCTGCTTCGGGCCGACGATGACAACCTCATGGGTGTAGCTCTGCGCGAAATCCGTCTACCCCGCACCCTGGCCGCGCTCCTGGTCGGGGGAATGCTCGGCCTGACCGGCGCCGCACTCCAGGGTTATACCCGCAATCCCCTGGCCGACTCCGGCCTCCTCGGTGTCAATGGCGGCGCCGCACTGGGCGCCGTTCTCGTGCTCTACACCGGAGGCTTCGCCGCCATTCCTTTTGCCCTGCCGTTGGGAGGGCTGGCGGGAGCGTTGGTCGCCACCGCTCTAATCATCGCCTTGTCGGGCAAGGCTAATATTCAGACCCTCATTCTGGCCGGAGTAGCCGTTTCCTCCCTGGCCGCAGCTCTCACATCGCTGGTGCTCAACTTCGCTCCAAACCCCTACGCAGCCCTGGAGATCGTTCACTGGTTGTTGGGTTCGGTCGCCAACCGCGGCTGGGATGAACTGGGCCTGGTGCTGCCGTTCATGGTGATCGGCGCGTTTCTGTTACTCCTGAGCGGCCCCGGATTGAGAGCGCTGACCCTGGGTGAAGACACCGCCGCCAGCCTCGGATTCTCCATGCGGAAACTTCGCTGGCTGATCATCGCCGGCGCCGCGCTGGCAGTTGGACCGGCTACCGCGCTCGCCGGCGCCATCGGGTTCGTGGGTCTGGTCGTTCCTCATCTCCTGCGTCCGCTGGTACGTCACGATCCCGCCCGGCTCCTTCCGGCCAGTGCGCTGGGAGGCGCGGTGCTTTTGACGGCGGCCGACGTCCTCATTCGACTCCTGCCGGCTGATCGCGACCTCAAGCTGGGCGTCATCACCGCGCTAATCGGCGCGCCCTTCTTCCTCTTCCTCATCCTCAAGGTCAGAAAGGAGTGGACATGACAGCCGGCAAATTTCTGATGGAAATTCGCCGGCTATGCGTCCACCGCGGAAGCCGGAGAGTCCTCGACGAGGTCGGTGCCGAAATCAGGGAAGGCGAGCTTTACGGTGTCATCGGCGCAAACGGATCGGGAAAATCGACCCTGCTGCAAACCCTGGCCGGACTTCTTCCGGTCACCTCCGGCGAAGTCCTGTTCCGGGGCGCACCGGCCAAAAACGCCAGTCGTCGCACCCTGGCCCGAGAGATCGCCTACCTTCCGCAGAACCCGGTATGCCACTGGCCGCTGACGGTAGAACGACTGGTCACGCTCGGACGCATTCCCCACCTCGGGCCATGGGCCCGGCCCGGAAACACTGACCGTCGCGCGGTCTCCGAAGCCATGGCCGCAGTGGACGTGACCGGATTGGCCGACCGGCCGGCCAATCGTCTTTCCGGCGGCGAACAAAGACGTGCCCTGCTGGCACGTGCTCTCGCGGGCGAACCCCGTCTGCTACTGGCCGACGAGCCTTCCAGCGGATTGGACCCCTACCACCAACTTCAGCTAATGGAACTCCTTCGGGATCGGGTCGAGTCAGGCGTATCCGTAATTTTGGTACTTCACAATCTCGCTCTGGCTTCACGCTTCTGCGACCGCGTGCTACTGTTAAAGGAAGGCAAGGTTCTGGCGGAAGGCGTCCCGACCACGGCGGAGGCGCTAAACCCGGAAAACCTGGCTACCGCCTACGGGGTTTCCACCAGAAGCCTGGTCGACGGGGAACAGGCGGCCGTGATTCCCTGGGATAGAATATGAGGGCGGTGAAACTGCAGTTCTTTCTCTCCTTTGCCGTCATGGGAGCCATCATGCCTTTCCTCGCGGTCTATCTGAAGGAGGACCAGGGATTGACCGAAATCCAGATCGGATACGTGGCCGCGGCCGCCAGCATTGCCGTTCTCATCGCCCCTGTCGCCATAACGTTGCTGGCCGACACTCGCATGGACCCCCGGCGATTAACCGCGGCATGTTACCTGCTATCCAGCTCGTTTCTCATCCTGCTGTCCATGGTGGAGGGGTTCTGGCCGACCATCCTCCTTTTTGGTCTGCACAGCCTGGCCTTTGTGGCCGTCATTCCACTCCAGGACGGGATCAATTTCTCCATTCAGAGAAAGCTCGAAGAAGACGGGCTTCTCCTAACCCCGTACCACCAGATCAGGGTTTGGGGAACCATTGGCTTCATCGTTCCCAGCGCCATCATTTACCTGCTGGTTGAACGCGGTTTCACCACCAGCGTGATTCTGTTCATCGGGGTCGCGTTCAGCATACTCGGAATTCTCAACTGCCGGTTCATTCCCGACCCGCGAATCGACCAAGGCCGCCACTCCGACGCCGACGCCAAAGCATGGAACCTGCCCACTCTTGGAGCCGCGCGTTCGCTGTTCAAAGGCAATGTTCTTGTGTTCTGCATCGGCATGACTTTCGTCCATGCCGCCTCGTCCGCCTACTTCGCGTTTTATCCCCTCTACCTGACTGAAGAGGTCGGAATCGACCGAAAATGGGTTGGGCTGATCTTCAATATCGGGGTGGTGATCGAAATCGTTTTTATCCTCGGACTGGGATACCTCATACGCAAGGTCGGTCTGCGCAACCTCATCCTGATTGGAGTCTTCTGTATGGCGGCGCGGACCGCTCTGCTGGCCTGGCAGCCTACCGTTTCGGTCGCGATCGCGGGACAGATTTTCCACGGTCTTATCATCATCGCGCTCCACGTCGCCCCGGTAATGTACATCAACCGCCAGGCCAACGACCGATTCCGGAATTCGATTCAAGGCCTTTACACCATGATTGTGGTCGGTGGCTCCCGCATTGCCGGCAGTGTACTTTCCGGCCACCTCGCCCAAAGCGGTTTAATTCTGCTTTTCATCGTAGCAACTGCGATGTCCGTCGCCACCTTGATCCTATTCCTCATTGCATTTCGACCGGAGGAGGACGATAGGTCACCGTTTTAGGCCCCGACCACGGGAGGGATAATCCGCACAGAACCTGAAAAACCAGCGCTTCTCAGGTCGGGGTCCGCACGAATTCCATTATCCATTCAAATCGGTTCAAAGGTCCGGATAAATTTCTTGGCCCCTCGACCTCGGGTCCGGTAGGGTCCCTCGCATGCGACACTGGCAAAGTCCACATGGCCGCCGGCTTCCCGTCCCGGGCGAAAAAACCCTTATTATGGGCGTGCTCAATGCCACTCCCGATTCCTTCTCCGACGGCGGGCGGCACCTGGCCCCGGAACGTGCGGCCGAACACGCCGAGCGAATGATCGAGGAAGGCGCCGATATTCTCGACATCGGCGGGGAATCGACCCGGCCAGGAGCCCGACCGGTGGATGCGGCAGAGGAACTCGATCGGGTCCTGCCGTTGCTGAAACTGTTGCGTAAACGTTTTCCAGACACACCTTTATCTATTGACACCTACAAGGCCGACGTCGCGCGAACCGCGGTGCAACAGGGCGCCGACCTGATCAATGATGTCTGGGGATTGACCTACGGTCTTAATGAGGAAACACGCAGTGCCTGGCGCTGCTGGGTGGAGCGGGAATCGCCGTCACCCGACCTCCCGCTTTCTCCCATGGCGCAGGCGGCAGCCGACCTGGCATGTCCCGTCATCCTCATGCACAACCGCCGTCAGCCAATATACGAGGATTTCTGGTTCGATCTTTTGCTCGACCTCCGAGTCGGAATCGCTCTGGCAAAGCAAGCGGGTGTGGCCTCCCATCAGATCTGGCTCGATCCCGGATTCGGTTTTGGGAAAACGCCATGCCACAATCTTGAAGTGCTCAAACACCTCGATCGCCTGACATCCCTCGGCTTACCCGTCCTGCTGGGCACGTCGCGCAAATCGACCCTGGGTCTGGTCCTGGATCGTCCAGTGGAAAACAGGCTGGAAGGCACCGCCGCCACCACCGTCTGGGGCATCGCCAAAGGCTGCCACATGGTGCGGGTGCACGACGTTGCCGAGATCCGGCCGTATATCGTCATGGCGGACGCCATTCGCCTGGGCCTGGATTATCCGGAGCCCGAAAAGTAAAGGTTTTGTGTTGGTAAACCTCACCTATCACCGGTCATCGGGAATCCGAACCATCGGAGCCTATTCGACTCGAACGACGCATTGAGCAAACGGATACATCCCGCAAAGACAATCCACGCGCATCCTTTGCCAGCCTACGACCGGATCTTCCTGGAGGTACGGGATAGAGTTGGTTCCTTTCACCAGCACAACCGTATATGCCGTACCGAATCTGCCGTCGTTTCGAAGTTGAATCCGGGCACATGCTTAGCCGCCATCCAGGCAAGTGCCGGACGCCTCACGGGCACTCCCGCTCCATCGAAATCATTCTTGAAGCCGATGAATTGAACGAGAACGGAATGGTGATTGATTTCAAAACCCTGAGAGATATCGCCGCCCCCCTCGTAAATGCCTACGACCACGCGCTCTGCGTCAACAGCGCCGATCCCAACTTCACCACCCTTATTCGACTGTTTGGCGACGCCGTCATCCCTTTCGAAAACTGCGAACCCACCACCGAAAATCTGGCCCGCCGGTTGTACGAGGAACTGCGACACTGCCTGCATCAACCGCCGCACTCCAGCCGTCAGTTGAAGCTTTGCCGGGTCCGCGTGAGCGAGACCGCGGCCACCTGGGCGGAGTACGAGGAGGGACGGAGTGCTGGAGTAGTGGAGTGACGGAATATTGGAGGGATGAAACCGCCCACCACTCCACCACCCCTCCAACACTCCACCCATCCCTACTGCTTCATCTCGAAAATGGCGTATCCGCAGAGAAGGTTGTGCCAGCGTTTGGTCGGGGTTTCCCAATCGCCGCCAAGGTAAACCCGGCGGGTGACGGTGATATTGTGACGGGCGCAGAAGGATTCAAACTCGGCTATGGAAATGGGATGGGTGGGACGGGCCTCGTACCACTCGTGCGGGTTGATTTCCGTCAGAATGTGATTGCCGGTCGTTAGGTGATGCAGCCGATTGCGCCAATGACCGTAGTTGAGGAAGCCGACCGTAACCGCATCGGCCAGGCGCAACGCCTCCAGCAATACCGCGGAAGGGTTAATCAGTTCCTGTACGGTGCGCGAGCAGACTACCCGGTCGAAAAACTTGTCCGGAAATGCCTTCATCAGTTCCGCCAGATCACCCTGGTAAGCGGGTACGCCGCGTTTGATGCAGGAACCCACCTTGTCCAGATCCCAATCCACGCCGACTCCGAAAACCGATTTGGTTTTTATCAGGTACTCCAGAAAAACCCCGCGGCCACACCCGAGGTCGAGCACGCTGCTGTTAGGCTCGATCCACTCGCTGATAATGCGCATGTCGACGGTGCGCTTGTCCGGTGTCTTGTCGGTGCTCATTGTTCCCAGAGAAAGGCCATGATCAGGCGATAAAGATTGGGAGCGTCGACCAAAAAGGAGTCATGGCCAAAGTCCATTGGCACTTCCGCGTAAGTAGCATGTTTACGCTGCCTGAGCAGAGCGTGCACGATTTCCCGGTTCTGTTCCGGAGGGAAAAGCCAATCGGAAGTAAACCCGATCACCAGGGCCCTCGCGCTGACATCACGAAACGCCGCCTCCAGTGAACCGTAGGTGGCTGGGAGATCGAAGTAATCCAGCGCGCGGGTAAAATAAAGGTAGGTGTTCGCATCAAAGCGATTGATGAAACTCTGCCCCTGATAGCGCAGGTACCGCTCCACCTCGAAATCGACGTCGAAGCTGAAGTTAATGTCGCCTCCATCCCGCCGACGACGCCCGAACTTGCGCTCCATTCCCTTGTCCGAGAGGTAGGTAATGTGGGCCATCATGCGCGCGATCGCGAGTCCTACCTTGGGCCCCGCCTCCGGATCGTAGTTGCCTCCCCTCCACTCAGGATCCTGAATGATCGCCTGCCGGCCGACTTCATTAAAAGCGATGCTTTGGGCGCCGTGACGAGAAGTCGTGGCCAGTGGGATAATTCGCCGAACGTAGGAAGGGTACTCGATAGCCCATTGCAACACCTGCATTCCCCCCATGGAGCCCCCAACCACGGCATGTAGCTCGGGAATCTCCAGGTGATCCATCAAAAGCTTCTGGGCGCGCACCATGTCGCCAATGGTGACAAAAGGGAAATTCAGGTTGTAGGGCTTGCCGGTTTCTCGATTGATGGAGCCGGGTCCGGTGGACCCCTGGCATCCACCGAGGCAATTTGAACACACCACAAAAAACCGTTCCGTATCGATCGGCTTGCCGGGCCCGATCATGTTATTCCACCAGCCGGGCTTGCGATCACGAATGCTGTAAACCCCGGCACAGTGATGATCCCCGCTGAGCGCATGACAAATGAGAACCGTATTGTCGCGCTTTTTATTCAATCGGCCGTAGGTTTCGTATCGTAGACGAAATCCAGGAATGGTTTGGCCATCTTCGAAGGTAAACGAATCGTCATAATCGAAATCCTGATACCGCACCAGCCCGATTTCGCCTTTACGGGTCAAAAGGGGATTCTCGTCAGCGTCATTCATCTAACAGCCGCGGGATCGGGGCGAAGCCTCCTCACCCGGCTTTCTCCAGAATCGCCTCGTCGATATCGTAATTGGCAAAAACATTCTGCACATCTTCACAATCCTCCAGTTGATCGATCAGCCGCAAAACCTGTTTCACCACATCCGGCTCGGAAACCGGCACCAGCGTACTGGGGATGTAAGCCAGTTCAGACGAATCGGGCTCGATGCCCTTCTTTTCCAGCGCCTGGCTGACACTGTAATAAGCGGTTATAGGACAAAGCACTTCGAAGTGATCCGACGCGACCTTGATGTCTTCGGCGCCGGCCTCGACCGCGCACTCCATCAGTTCCTCCTCCGTGGTTTTCTCAGCTGAAATAAGAAACTGCCCCATGCGCTGAAACTGGAAAGCCAGGGCGCCGGGACCAGCCAGATTTCCGTGGTTCTTCGTGAACACACTCCTGACGTCGGAAGCGCTGCGGTTTTTGTTGTCCGTGGTCACTTCCACCAGCACCGCCACGCCGCCGGGACCATACCCTTCATAAATCAACTCCTCGTAAACCGCGCCTGGAAGTTCTCCCGTGCCCTTTTTTATCGCCCGATCAATGTTGTCCGCCGGCATGTTGGCGCCGCGGGCTTTCAACAATACCGTGCGAAGGCGAGGATTCATCGCAGAATCACCGCCTCCTTCCCGCGCCGCCAGAGTCAGCTCTTTGCTGATGCGACTGAAGATCTTCCCCCGCTTGGCATCGACTGCGGCTTTGTGCCGCTTGGTGGTCGCCCATTTACTATGTCCGGCCATGGTTTATCTCCTGCGTTTGCCCTTCGGTTTTTTTCGTTTCGGTTTGGCGCCCGAGTTCTCCTCAACAGTCGGCACCGGAGCCAGATCAATTTCGTCTTTCTGGCGATTGATGAGGAATTGCTGAAGTATGGTTAAGAGGTTGTTGACCGTCCAGTACAGTGTCAATCCTGCCGAGAACTGGTAAAGCATCACCGTGATCAGCGGCGGCATGAACATGAAGATCTTCTGCTGCATGGGATTCGCGGTAGCAGTCGGCATCATCTTCATCTGCAGGAACATGGTCAGTCCCATGAGTACCGGCATGATATTGATGGGAAACCCGAGAATATGCCCCACCGTATCCGCAGTGGACAAATCGCCTACCCAGAGGAAGCCCTCAAATCTAAGCTCGGAGGCGCTCTGTAACATGCGGAAAAGCGCGAAGAAAATCGGCAGCTGGACAAGAATCGGAAGACAGCCCCCAAGCGGATTGACCTTGTACTGACGAAACAGCTTCATTGTCTCCTGCTGCATCTTTTGCGGGTTATCCTTGTACTTTTCCCGCAACTCTTTCATCGGCTCGGCGATCTTCATCATGCGCTTGGACGAGCGTGCCGCTTTGGCCGTCAGAGGCCAGAGCAACGTCTTAATGATGACCGTGGTGCAGATGATGGCCAAACCGTAGTTCGGCAGAAACGAGTAAATTCCGGTCATCATCACCAGAAGCAATTTGCTTAGGAATCCGAAAAACCCGAACTGCATGACGAGATCCTGCCGTTCATCAAGATGCTGCAGGCGGCGGTACTCTTTGGGCCCGGAATAATAATCGAGACCCACCACCCGCTCTTCGCCGGCTTCCAATCCGGGAATATTGAAACGCACGCTTCCGGTAACGCCTTCCCTTGGCGTACGCTCACCTTCTCGCAAAGGAAGCTCCACCGGCCGGGCGACATATCCCCGCCCGAAATCGTCCAGGGTGGCGATCGTGCTGAAAAAACGGTTGCTGACCGAAGCCCAAACAATCGGATCGTTGCCTTCGATCATATTCTGGGGACGGCTGGATCGCACCCCAATCCAGCTGAGAAAGCCTCCGCCGCGGAAACGGTTCATTCCAATAAATCGGGCGCTGTCGCCGTCAAAATAGCCGAAATTCATAAACTGGGGGCCGACTGCGCGTGCCTCGGTGTCATCGGGCAATGCCGTCCCCAGGTTCAAACCGAAAAAAGGTACCGAAACCGATCCGTCACTCCGGTTGGTCAGAACGGTTTCATGACGAATCATATAGTCATCGGGACGCCTGGGCTCCGGATTCAGCTGAATGGAGTAGGTCCGTCGGATCTCCAGTCCGTTGTCCAGCTCAAGCACATAAACGACCCGGTCGGCGGTACGCTCTGCCAAGCGATAAACCGCGTTCTGGCCAGCGCCTTCGAATCCGGTCATACTCAACGCCGGCGCGAAGCTTTCCCGATTAAACACATAACGCTCGTCCGAGCCTTTGCTCCGAGCGAACTGGGAATACACTATCTCGCGGATCGCGCCACCGTAATTGGTGAAAACGACTGACATGTATTCGTTCTCCAAAATAACCCGTTCTTCGTCCTCAGGGTACTCCTCACGGGCCGCCGCACGGGTTTCCGCTTCCGGACGCCGGGCCGCAGGGGGAGGTGGCTCGCCCGGAACCTCGTCGAGACGGGTCTCGTCCGTTGCCGGATCGTCGGCGGCTTCGGGAATGACCTCACGCGACGGCTGCTCCTCAGGCATCGGCGGCCGATGTGTAAACATCAATACAAACGCCAACACGAGCAGCGTGATACCGATCAAAGTGTTCTTTTTATCCATGCTTCAAAAAGGGTCTGTCCGGGGTTATTGAACTCCGGCCGTTACCGGCCTGAGGTGTTTGCAACTTCGTTGCCAACCCATCCTTCCGGCAACTGCATCGACACCTGCTCAAGGTCTCCGGTACCGGATCCAGGCCGCCGGGATGAAAAGGGTGACATTTCAGTAAACGCCACACCGCCAACCCTGCCCCGATCAACAAACCATAACGTTGCAGGCTTTCACGGGCGTACGACGAACAGGTGGGATAAAAACGACAGGATCCCGCCTCTCCAAAAAAGAAAAATTTCAACGGAGAGAAAATCGTCTGATAGACGGCGATGCCCGCAAGCGCCACACACAACGGAATACGAAGGATACGACTCAGCCAGGATTTAATGGGCGCTTGCATGATCGGAGGCGGAAATCCGCGTGCAAAACTTTAGAAACCGGCCCTCCAGTTCGGAAAAACGGCGATCCACAGACGAGCGTCGTGCAATAACAACAATCCAGCAATCCCTTGGCAGAGCATTCTGGTGTTTACGGAAAATCTCGCGAAAACGTCGCTTCACCCGATTGCGCACCACCGCGTTTCCCACCCGGCGGGACGCTACCACCCCGATCCGGGGCAAATTGCCCGACCCGGGTTCCGTATCCGGCGAAAACCGGTAGTAGGCGAGGAACGGGCCGCAGTTAACACACTGGCCCTCAGTCCGAACACGCTGAAACTCGGATGCCTTGCGTAATCGCTGGGCGGGAGAAAAGCGCATCGGATGCTGGTCATCGACCGGACCGGAATTAGGCTGCCAGACGCTTGCGCCCCTTGCGGCGACGGGCGGACAGGATCTTGCGCCCGGCACGTGTGGCCATGCGGGCACGAAATCCGAATTTACGGGCGCGTTTCAGTTTGGATGGACGGTACGTCGGTTGCATATCAAATCATTCTCCAGAAGGTTGGAACCAGAGCAAAAAATAGATCGTTTGGATTACCGCCAGCCCTGTCAAGCCTTTGTCGTTAGTCCTTTTTTCACGATCCACGCAATTTCGCGGCCCTCCTCGTACGGCGCCTGGAAAAACCACTGCAGGCCCTGATATTCAGCATGTTCCAAGACAAATTTGAAATCGGAAACGGGATCGTTCCAATCAAATCGCCTCGAACCACCACCAAGTAATCGCGGCAATGTGCGGGGGGCGTCAGTCGAACACGCTCTTCTGCAAATTCCTCAAACTGTAAAACTCCCCCAACCCCTTCCCCCGCATTCGCACCGCGCCGCTCTTGCGCTTCTTTCCGAACATCCCCGCGTTCTGGCGCAACACCTCCTCCACGAACTCTCGCGTCCCGATCGCCGCCCCGGCCGTGAAATAACGCACCCGGCAACGCAACACCTCAGGCAGGCTCAATTCCCCTTCCCGCCCCTTCACCCGCGCCACCACACTCATGGGCACCCCCTGCCCTTCGCCCATCAACGCCGCGTTCGCACGCCCAAACAGGTGCACCCGGTACGCCTTCTGGCACTCACGCCAATCCTCCAACTCCAGCATCCGCTGCAACCCCGCACGCGAGGGCAGGCCCCCACCGCACGCCTCCGCGTAACCGCACCAGCGGTAGTCCTTCGGGTCCGTGCATAGCCCCGCACGCACCGCGTTCAGGTCGATGTAACACGACACCGCCAGGAGCGCCCCGCGATCCGGCGATACCAACACACTCTTGAAACGCTCCGCCCACAACGTTCCGTAA
>JBJHCF010000023.1:0-81897 GCA_050506795.1 Opitutia bacterium | reverse complement strand
ACCTCCTTCGGCACACCTGCGCCACGCTCATGCACGAAAACGGGGCCGACATCCGATTCATCCAGCAACTGCTCGGCCACGCCGAATTGAGCACCACGCAGATCTACACCCAAGTCTCCATCCGCAAGCTCAAGGAAATCCACGCCGCCACCCATCCCGCCCGCCTCGAAAACACCACCCTCGAGGAACTGAAAGCCGAGCTCGACGACGCCGAGGACGAAGAAAACGCCTGAGCGCGTCGCCTCTTCTTTCTTTAGCCGCTCTTCCCGTAAGCCGCACTCAATCCGGGCAATGCGAGATTGCCCCGGCCCTGTTTATCTGCCAACGTCCCGGCGATGAAAGGACCGCTCCGGCTGTTACTGTTGATCCTCGCCGCCTTCCTCGGCTCGCTCTTCGCGAGCCCGGAAGCCGAGGCCTTCGGCTGGAAAACCGCGCCGGATGAATTTTTTTCCGGGACCCTCGAAGACGTCGGGGAAAACGGCCTCGCAACCCGTGAACAATGCCGGATAAACGGCTGGTTGAACTACGACACCGCGTCGGAATACACTGTTGCCGCAAGGACACCACCTCAGGCCGTTAATGCAACTGGACGTGCTAGGACGGTTGACCAAGCGTTGACTTCAGCAGAGCGCCATCTTGGGCCGGGGTATCGAGAAATTGCCCCTGGAGTGTTTCGATCTGCGGATGGAACTCGACAGTTTCGAATGACAACATCAGACCTAACTGGTCGCGGTATGGGTGGTCAACCTCATGTCCATTTCGAGCGAATTAATCCGAGCACTGGAAAACCTCTGAGGAATTTGCACGTTCCACTTATCGACCCATGAGCAATGCTACCTTAAAGTTTTATGCCGAAATCCCAGAGTGTTTTCGACAAGAAGGAATTGCTTGGGCAGTGCTTGAATACGATCCTGATGATACGGGCGGATTCTTCATTTATTTGCATGAATCGCTTGATGCTGAAGCTGTTTACGATGATTGGTATGAAAGTAAATCTTTAGCTGAATCATCAGCCTCGGAAAATTGGGGAATTACACCTGAAAGCTGGAGGGCGTTCTAGTGGTATGTTGTGTTCCTTCAAATTTTTCCTGCTGACCCTCGCCGCCTTCCTCGGTTCGCTCTTCGCGAGCGCGGACGCGGAGGCCGTCAGCTGGAAAACCGCGCCGGATGAAATTTTTTCCGGGGCCGTTGAAAACGCCGGGGAAAACGGCCCGTCAGCCCGCGAACAATGCCGGATAAACGGCTGGTTGAACTACGACACCGCGTCGGAATACACTGTTGCCGCAAGGAATACAGATGATCTTGTCAGATCCGCGCAAAGGCAGTATCCAAATAAAGCAGGCAGGATCGAACAACACCACGTCACACCCAAATATCTTGGGGGCGATGCCAAAGGTCCTCTAGTTCCTCTTGACGGAGCGTATCATCAGCAGATTGCAAATGAGTTTCGACGATTACATCCCTATGGCTCTCAGAAACCTTCTCCCGAACGTCTACAAGAAATTATGCGACAAGTTTACGATAAGTATCCGTTGCCTGGAGGATAAGTCCTGATGAAGGAAGTTGCAGAGTTAAGGATACCAGAAGAACACGCGAAGCGCTTCCTCGCTTTAGATGAAGGCGTGTCGCTTGGTGGAAGTGTCCGAAAAGTTGAACTTGATACTACCTCAGCAAGGTTTGCCGAGATTGGACTTATGGACAAACGACTCAGGCGTGAGGGAAGGACTCTTTTCACCGCTTGCCGGATTCGGCGGCGTTTCACAAAGGCGGAAATTGCCGCTGCGAAACTTTTCCATTTTAAAGTTACTTCTGTATTTGAGCCTGCTGGCGAGGAGTTGGGAACTAAATACGATGAATCAGTGGCGTGTTCCCATTGCGGAGCGGGAGCAAGACAGGTCACGCCGCTTTACTTACCCGAAAAGCAAATACCAAAAAGCAAAGATGTCAGCCGGACCATTGCCGGTGAGATTGTGGTATCTCGGCGGTTGCGTGAGCTATTTGTTCGACATGGCATCAATGGTGCTGAGTTGCGTCCTGTTCGCGCAAACCCTTCATCAAGTGCGGAATCCCAAAACTGGTTTCAATTGCTTGTATCCAATGCCAATGCGGAAGTCGTCGCTCCAACACGCGTTGGCCTTGATCCCTTTGATGAAGATGAGGAAGGTAAATTCCGTTGTCAGTGTGGTGATTTGATTGGACTTAACCTCCTTTCGGAGGTGACAATTAAGTCTGGATCTTGCGGCGATACCGAAATCATTTGCACACGTCAGTTCGTCGGCATGCGAAGAGGACTGTTACGCCCGGAACGAATAATCCTTATTTCGCCCAAAGTCAGAGAATTGCTTGTGTCTGAGAAGATTAAGGGCGTTGAGACCGAAGTCGCATACGTTGAATGAACCATCGTCGATTCTTTGCTGTAAGTGGAAACTTTCTCCAAACCTTGTCTTTACATCGGCGCTCCGTCACGGCATCTGCTACCGGTCGCCTAGGCTCCCTCAAAGCATCCCGCAAGCGCGGGACGCCGTCGCTCTCTTCGGTTCCAATCGGCCGCCCCTCCCGTCACCCCCTCCCCCGGCCCCGCCCTTGGTTTTTAAGAGCCTGCTTCCGACGCACAACGACATTATGTCCAATCCCGCCTTTTCCTTCCTGCCACTCGCGGAGCGTTCGGAAGGGGCGGGACTTGACATAATGTTCTGGTGCGCTCCAGCCGGCAAATTATCTACCATGTTATCAATCGATGGAATCACCGATGCCGATGAATTCGGCCTAGGCTCTGGATCTATTTGAAATGGGAGACGGGGGAGGTAGTTGCGCGAACACTCGAAGGCGGCTGCGAGACGCTGGGGGGGTTATGGCGCCGGTTCTCCCAACGGAAGGAGCCATGAGGTAGGGCGCAGTGTGCGCGAATAATCCGCGAGGTTGATATCGGGATCGACAGAAGGCTGGCGGGGGCGGGCGTTGAGGGAGACGTTGACGAAAGCCCGGAGGTCCACCTGGCGATATCCTTGCGCTTCCTTCTCTTCTGCCAAGTGATGGGCGTACTGGAGGATCATGTCGGGGCGTGTCCACATCTTGCGTTCCTGCCTTTCGGTCAGATTTAAACCTCTCACAAAGAATTCATCCCAGGCATCCTCACGTGGATCGTACGCGCGAACAAAAAACTCTCCATGGGCGGACTTTGTCCGCAACAGCATGCGCCACGAAAACATGTGTCCGTCCTCACTCCAGGCCACGGGATTTGGATAAAGGTGGTGGCGCAGAGGGAGTATAACCTGGATGGACATGTAAGCGGCGAGCAACCCAGTGACAACATACCGCTGCCGAGATGAGCAGAAGGCGGCCTGATCTTGCAAATCCGTCCGACGGTCTTCGCGGGCTTGTTTTCCGGATTTTTTACGGGAGCGAAGCGTTGACTTTTCCGACGTTACGAAGGCGCCCAGCAGTCGCTCCAACAGCTGCCGGTGCCAGGACGGATTGAAGAATAATGTCGTCGCGGCAATCATCAGCCAGGGGAAAATGCCGATATTGAAGAGGTAATAGTTGGTCAGATGAAACGCAAGAGCCGCCGAAAAACCGAGGATACGCGTTTTTCGCCATAACAACAGCGGCACGATCAAAAGATCGAAGAGAAATCCGCCCCAAGCGATTGCATAGACGATCGGTTCATCGGCCAGGTACTGTCCGAAGACCGGCAACTCGTTCCGGCGCTGCATCCAGGTGCGAATCGGTTCGCCGCGGATCAGCCAGTCGCCGTTGACCTTTGCCACTGCCGCAAAGAAATACACGATAGCGAGCTGGCCTCGCAACAGCCACAACGTCCAGGCCGGAACGGTTTCCGTCCGCATCCTCGGCCAGAGATACAGATCGTCGGAAAACGCCCGGTTGGCAGGGAGAAAGATCATCAGGAAACTCAGCAGAATGACGAGGTAGAAGTGGTTGAGATAGTTCGTTTGGTCGATCAGGAAGACGTAGGTGAAGCAAACGAAGAAGCCCGTTATCGCCGCCTTGTAAAATAGCCCCAGGACAATCAGAACCGAAAAGATCCCCAGGAGGGCGAAGACCAGGTACATTCCGGAGCCCGGCAGCGGGCTTACCCAGTCGAATCCGTAATACGTAAAGAAAAACTCGGGTTCGATAAACTTTGAAGCGATCCAACCCCGCCCGAAATAGCGTCCCACCTCCCAGAACATGACCAAACCGAACACGATCCGAAAGAATACCAGCGGGGCGATATCGACGGGGCGAAATAACGCGTGCATCAGGCAGTACAAACTGATCGATTCATCGGTAAATCAGCGGTTCAAGGGATCGCGAGTGGCTGATTTCAGGATTACGTCATCTTTTGAAGATTCCGGAGAAAACGCAATGTATTTTTTGCTTGAGGAGTGTTCATTCAAAGGGGTATTCTTTCGGTCGCGATCCAAACCCGAAAACTACCTGCCATGAAGTTGACATCCCTTACTACCAAGCGGAAATTATGCGTTCCGTTTTTATCGATCCTGTTTCTTTTCGCGGTTTTGACAACAATCGAGGTGGAAGCAGGTCAGGCAAGCTCTCCGACCCCGATCGAGATAATCGCTGGGGATGGCGAGGATACCGGCTATCACGTTCGCTACCGGACCGTACGGCGGTTGAGCGGGAACCTTTCCGCCCAGGAGATCGAGACCGCCATTCGGTTTCTCGGGGTGCGCCCGGAAGACGATCCCCTGCCTGCCACAGCGCTCAATGCAATTAAGAACGACCTGGTGATTGCGTTGATCAATCAGGAAACGCCTCCACCGGGATTGGGCGATCTGTTGATCGGGCATTTTAATGACGAGACCATGGACAACGGCTGGCGGGATTATTGCCTCCAGTTGTTACGGACGTGGTATCCGAAAGCGAGTCCGCAGGAGCGGGAAGGGCTCGTCGATTTTTACCTTGAGGTCACCGATTCGACCGAGGCGACCTTCTCGGGCACCGCGGTGCTTGCGTTGAAGAATCTCGCCGGGGACTACGGTGCGGTCGATTTCCTGAGTGTCGCTGAGCGGGCCAATGCGATCGCAGTCGATCTCGGCCAGACCCCGGCGAACCGCGCCGCCGCCCTTCAAGTGGGAGCGGAGCTGGATCACCCCGGGATCCTTGTGATCGCGCGCGGCCTTGGCTACGATTCCGATCAGACCGTTTTCCTTCGCATGGCCGCCATTGCAGCGATCGGCAAACTCGGTGACGAAAACGATCTTGCTGACTTGGGGCCACTGTCCGAATCTTCCGATGTGCGCCTGCGCGCCGCGGCGGAATGGTCGGTGGAACGGCTGCGGGATTAAACTCCCGGCGCGACGCAACCGGTGCGGGTGTGAGACTCAATCCTGTGTTCATGCCCGCGTTGATCGAACCCGACTCAGATTAAGTGGTCATCTGGGTTCGTTCGAATCACGGGCTATTCCCGTTTGGCACCACGGCAAGAGCAACCGGAACGGGTCAGGCTTAATCGTTTAAATGTACTACCTCCCAAATGGGTCCTTCGCCATTTGATGTGGGGACGAAATTAATCCCGGCTCTGGTAGCGAGGCACGGTTTGTACGTTGAGAGCAGGTGGGGAGAAGTCCATGTCGGTGGCGATGTAATAGCCGGGTTGCGGGGATCAGTCGATTTGTTCCACGCGCAGGCGGATAAAACGGGCTCCGTTGTTTGCGGCGGATTGCGGGTCTTCTATACGCATATAGGCGCCGGCGTTGTTGGGTTGCGTGTGGATGCGTGAGTCGTAGAGGACTTCGTCCCAGTCATTCAAGTTGGAAGATGCTTCCACGATGTAGGCGATGTCCTCCTTGATGGCGCTGCGGAAGAAACGCAGAGCCAGATGTCCGCCCACGAATTCGGTTTGGGGAAGGCGGGATTGAAGGTCGTCGTCATGGTCGATATCCAGGGCGTAACGCATCAGGTTGGGAACGCCCAGACCGTTGTGGTCATGGGATGGATCGGCTTCCGGCTCGGAACCGTCCATGAACCGGCGGTGCAGCCAGGCGAGGTAAAGATCGTCGGTCCGGACCGCGCGTATACCGCAGAAATTGGCTGCCGCTTGGGTGTCTGGACCGTCGTAGGCGAGGCAATTGTCGTTTCCGCGAAGGTCGTTGTTGAAAATGAAGTTGCTATTGGTGCGCGGCAGCGTTTCCCGGATGCCCCAGGGACAGTCAGAAACGCGGAGGTTGCGCACCGTGACGTTTTGCGTGGCGTGATGTTGGGTGCTGGAGCGGGAGGTGATGCGGACCCCTTCCGATCCGGTACCTCGAATGATCCCGCCGTTGACCACAAAATCCTGGGTGTCCTCGATCAGCATGCCATGGCTGGTGGAGCCGATGATATCGACTTCGTGAATGGTGATGCCGCGACTACCCGAGACGGTGAAGACCCCGCGACCGCATTCGACGGCGATCACCTTATCCACCACGATATTGGGTCCGGCGTTGTTGGCGGTGCGAAAACCGGCGTAACCGCCGCCGTGGTTGGCGCGGTAGGCGTCGACCAGGCCGACGTGCACGTTGCGGTTGTTGTTGATCAGGAGCCCGGCGCCCCCGGTATTCCGGGTGACCACGGTGCCGATGGTGAGGCCGTCGGTTCCCCAGAATTCCACGCCGTGCCCTTTGGAGCCCTCCACGACAATATGGTCGATCTCCACGTTGCGGTTCCAGCGACCGGAGGTCTGCCCGCCGCGCGCCTCGAAGCGCACTCCCAGTCCCGGGCCGTTGGAGTTCTGGGTTTCGGGAATATTCAACTCAATGTTGGAAAGCAGGACGTTCTCGCACCCGAAAAACCACATGCCGTAGCGAGGGTTGCCGGTGATGCGCATATTGCGGATTTCGATGTGATCGGCTTCCCGAGCCCGGATGGGAACGATCAGGTTGTCCTCGGTATCATTCACATTGATCGTGTTTCCGTGGAAATCGAGAACCGTGTAGCTGCGCATGTCGATGACCTTGACACCGCCGTCCCAGTGGTGAACGCCGGTCGACCCGGAGTCTCTGATGTTGACGGTTTCCTGGTGCGTCCGGCCGGAGGTCAGGTTGTCGATCCCCGCCTGGATGGCGTGAATCATGTCGCTGCCAGTGTAAACCGGGCTGCCGCTGACGCTCGCCGTCCAGGTGTCGCCCGAACGGGTCACTTCCGCCGACCGGGAACCGCGTTGTGCTTCCAGGGCCGGTGAGAAGGCGCCCAGGATCATGATGGCGAACAGTGTTAAGACGAAATTCTTCATTGGGCGAGTACGCTTGAGAACAGCTTACTACCTATCCCAAAAGAATCACCGTAAACACCGGTTTATCGCTCTAAAGCCGGAGGTAACATTTCTTACAGTAAGAACTCTCGATGGTGTTTGGAGGGGTTAGGGGAATGCCACTCGGTTAAGGCGGTTCATCATTTGGTGAAGCAAAAATACAGCGGAAATTGGGCTCACACGGAGGCACAAAGTCACGGAGATTTTTTTAGGACCCACCTCCGTGAGCTCTCACCGGCCTGAGCTCGTCGAGGGCGTGGCTCCGTGTGAGAACCTCCACAGTTCAGCACCGCATAAAACCGGGCGTGATTTTTGGTAAACTTACCACAGTTGGACAACGCTCCTTCAATCAACGACCTTAACTGAGTGCCATTCGGGTTAGAGGACTGACAAACCGGCTTTTAGACGATGCGCACAACAGAAAAATATGGCGAGGGGTGCGGGTTTAATCCAGAAGGCTTTACGGGGTTTGAGTTAAAAACTGATCCATGAACGAAGAACGTCCACTCGTCATCGCCCATCGGGGCTACAGCCTCACGGCGCCGGAAAACACCATTCCGGCCTTCCAGGCGGCGTGTCTGGCGGAGTCCGACCTGGTGGAGTTGGATTATCGTCATAGCAGTGACGGCGTGCCCGTCGTCATTCACGACCGCACCCTCGATCGAACCACAGACGCCGCCAGGCGGTGGGGGTCGAAGCGAGTGACGGTTCATTCCAGAACGGTGGACGAGCTTTGCCGGCTGGATGCGGGAAGCTGGTTTTCGCCGCAATTCGCCGGTGTTCGCATTCCGACCCTGCAACAGGCGCTCAATGAGATACGGAAAAAAGCTGGTGTGCTGATTGAGCGCAAGGACGGGGACGCCAGGACCTTGATCGATCTGCTTGACCGATGCGGGAGCCTGGACCGGGTCGTGATCCAGGCATTCGATTGGAAGTTCCTGGCGGATTGTCGCGACCTGGCCGCAAACGTTTCACTCGGCGCCCTGGGTCCGCCGCGTCGACCGGACGGGAAGCGTTATTGGTACAGTGAGCGTTTTCTCAACGCCCCCTTTCTCGACCGCATTGAAAAAGCGGGCGCCACCGTGGTCGGCTGGAACGGGCAGGTTACTCGGGAATCGGTCGGCGAAGCCCATGCGCGCGGGTTTAAGGTGTGGATCTACACGATCAACGAACTGGATACGGCCTTGAAGTTATTGGATTTGGGAGTGGATGGAATTATATCCGACAACCCGCTCATGGTCCGGCAGGCCCTGGCAATGCGGGGTCAGGACCTTCGAGGGAAATAGCCGATGCGATTCGGTTAGGCCTAAATCTGCTTTGTTATGGTGTAACGAATCCTTTAATACAGCGGAAATTGGGCTCACACGGAGGCACAAAGTCACGGAGATTTTTACAGGACCGACCTCCGTGAGCTCTCACCGGCCTGAGCTCGCTGAGGGCGTGGCTCCGTGTGAGAACCTTCACCGTTAAGCACTGCTTTAATCGCATCGGCTGTTCCCCTGGAGGGCCATGCTCCCGCATGGCCGCCGGTTTGGGAGCACGGGCAATTCTGCCCGCGCCGGCGGCGCGGGAGCGGCGCCCTATCAGGAAGCGGAGGCGCAATTCCAATTTCGTTTCGGTTTCTCAAACGATGAACCTGCTTAATCGAGTGCCATTCGGGCTAGCCCAGGGTTGGTTGGTCCCGGGTTGGGGCGGGCAGGCGCAGGTGTTTCCAGAGGTGGCGGGCTTTGGCGTCAATGACTTCGCGGCAGTGGTCGATTTCGGCTTCTCTGGCGGTGCGATTGGCTTGCGCGAGTTCCGACAGGTCGTCGATGTTGTAGAGGAAGACGCTGTCGAGTTCGGTCAGCGAGCCGTCGAAATCACGCGGCACCGCCAGGTCGATCAGAAAGAGGGGACGCAGGGGGCGGTTCGCCATGAGGGTTTCGACCTCCCGCTTGCCGAAAAGGGGGGTCGTCGCGGCGGTGGAGCCGATGACAATATCGTAGTCGCCGAGGGCGGAGTGAATCTGTTCAAAAGGCAGGGCGACGCCTTCGAGTTTGCGCGCGAGGTCCCCGGCGCGTTCAAAGGTGCGATTGCTGACCGCAATGTTGCGCGCGCCCCGGTTTTTCAGGTTGATCAGGGTGCGTTCGGCGATTTCTCCGGCGCCCAGCACCAGGATTCGGCAGCGGCGCAGGTCGCCGAAAATCTTGCGTGCCAGATCCACCGCCACCGTCCCGACGCTGACCTGACCGCGTCCGATGGCGGTGTGGGTCCGGGTCCACTTGGCTGTCTGGAAACTTTTTTGGAAAATACGATTCAGGATCGGCCCGAGGGAGGCGTGTTCGCGCGCCCGCGCGTAGGATTCCTTGACCTGGCCCAGGATTTCCGCTTCGCCCACCACCAGGGAATCAATACCGCTGGCCACTTCGAAGAGGTGACGGACCGCGCCGACATTTTCGCGCCAGACGGTGTGGCCGGATAGGGTATCCGCCGGCAATCCGTGGAAATCACGAAAAAACGACTCGATTCGTTGGCGCGCCTGGGGGTCCGCCGTGACGAGGTAGACTTCCACGCGATTGCAGGTGTTGATGACGGCGAACTCGCTCAGGTTGTCAATTCGTCGCAATCCTTCGTACACTTCCGAGGTGCGTTCCGCCGGAACGGCGAGCTTTTCCCGTATCTCGATCGGGGCGGTGCGGTGACTGGCCCCGAGCATGTGCAGCGGACCGGTCATCGATCTTGGGCGGCGGGGAGAGTGGCGTCCGCGGAGGTCGCCGGCGCCGCATTGACGGATTCCGGTTCCAGCGGTTTGCGGCCGGCGTCAACCGGCGGAATGGAAAGCAGGGCGAGGAAGTAGAGCGCGATACAGGTCCAGGCGAGGGGACGTGATATCAGCGTTTCCCGCAGGCGCAGGGCGAGGACGGTGACGTAGGCAAGCCAGACCGCGGTGGTGAACGGGAGTTTGAGCGAATGGAGCCTCTCGGCATCCCCCAACCAGTGGATGGACCCGATTGCCAGGGAGGTGCTCAGGATAGCTACGCCGAGCACCAGCAGGCGCAGATTCATTTGCTCCAATTGGTACAGCGAGGGCAGGAAGTTAAAAATCCCGGCCAGCTTTTTATGCTTCAGGCTGTAGTTCTGAAGCAGGTACATGATTGAAGTCAGGGCCAGGATTCCGAAGGCTCCGTAGCTGAAAATGGCGAGCGCCGCATGGGTCTCGATCCAGACATTGTCGCCGAACAGGCCGACGCGCCGGACAGCGTCCCAGTCGGAAACCAGCAGGGAAAGGATCCCCAGGCCGGCCGCCAGTCCGGAGGAGAAGAACCCCAGCAGGCTCATGCGAAAGGCGGGGCCGACCGCGAGGTAAATTACCACCAGTGACCAGGTCACGAACTGCAGAATCTCAAACGGATTGCCCAGGGGGCAGCTCCGCGTTTCCAGGCCGCGCAGGTAAAGTCCGGTGGATTGCAGCATGAAGCCCGCAACCACCAGCAGGAAGAGCAGCAGCCGGGAGTGTTGTTTTGATCGAACGACCGAAACCAGGGCAAAGGCGAAAGCCGCCGCGTAACAAAGATTCCCCAGCCAGATCCAGGCCCGGTCATCCATGTCGAGAAGAAGGGTCATATTGAATTTTGGATTTCGGATTGAGGATTCTGGATTGCGGATCGACTGGTTGCACGCACAGAGGGTGTGGCGCCGTGGAACCGTTTACCTTCGCGCGGTCGATCCCCAAAGCGCGAAAGCGCTGGACTCAAATCCAAAATCCGCGATCCAAAATCCAAATTGCTTCAGATCTTCCCTTCTTTCCGCTTGGTGATCAAACGGTAGAAATCAACGAAAAGCGGATCGGAGTCGTTGGGCCCGGGGGCGGCCTCCGGGTGGTACTGGACGGTGAAAACCGGCAACTCGTTGTGTCGCAGCCCTTCCACGGTTTGGTCGTTGAGGTTGATCTCGGTCACGGTGCCGCCGCGGTTTTCCACGCTCTTGGCGTCGACGGCGAAACCGTGGTTCTGGGCGGTGATGGCGACCCGGCCGGTTTCGAGGTTCTTGACCGGTTGGTTGCCTCCCCGGTGACCGAATTTCAGCTTGAAGGTCTTCGCACCCATGGCGTGGGCGATGACCTGATGGCCGAGACAGATTCCAAACGTCGGGTACTCTTCCAGCAACGAAGCCACGTTTCGGTGGATGTAGTCGATGGCGGCGGGATCGCCGGGGCCGTTGGAAAGGAAAAGGCCGTCCGGCTTCAGTTCACGCACTTTTTCCGGCGGCGTATCCGCGGGCAGGACGTGGACTTCGAAACCGTGGTTGCGCAACTTCCGGTAGATCGAGTACTTCGCGCCCAAATCAAAGGCGGCGACTCGATAGAAGGTCGATTCCGGCTCCCCCCGGTTCAGGTGCGTGCCTTCAACCGTGAACGGCGCGCTGTCCTTGCCCTCCGAATCCCACTCGAAGGGGCTGCGGCAGGTGACTTCTTTGACGTAGTCCATACCTACCAGGCCGGACCAGTCCCGCGCCAGTTTGACGGCTTCTTCGTCACTGATATCGTGCGTGCTGACGCAGGCTTTCATGGCCCCCGCCACGCGCAATTTCTTGGTGATGGCGCGGGTGTCGACCTCCTGCAGGCCGGGGATGTTGTTGATCTTGAGGTATTCGTCGAGGCTCTGACGACTCCGCCAATTGCTGGCCACCGGGCTCAGTTCGCGCACCACGAATCCGACCGCTTTGGGGCCGCTGCTTTCGTCGTCTTCGGGACTGATCCCGTAATTTCCGATCTGCGGCGCGGTCATGGTGATGATCTGGCCGAAGTAGGAGGGATCGGTCAGGATTTCCTGGTAGCCGGTCATGCTGGTATTAAAAACCGCCTCTCCGGTTACAGTGCCTTCTCCGCCAAAAGCAAGACCTCGGAACACGCTTCCGTCTTCCAGCGCCAGTACCCCTTTTCTGATGATCGTCATATCTAAAGATCAAACAGGAATCGCAACGGGTGTAAATAACGAGTTTGCCGATTTGGATTCCGGATGATTTTTGCCTGCGTTTGACACACCGCGGAATCCCGGTTAGTTACCGGCCTATAATGAGTTCAAAAAAAGGACGACGAGAATGGTACCGGGGACAGGGTTTGTGGCAGCACGTGCCGGCCGAAGACTGGCGGAATTGGGGCTGGCAACTGAAAAACCGGATCACCACCGAGGAAGAGATTGAGAAGTTTTTCCCTCTGAGCCCGGCCGAGAAGCAGGGTTGTGCTTTCGCCAACAAGAAGCTGGCCCTGGCCATCACGCCTTACTTTTTCAACCTGATCGATTTCAAGGACGAGGACTGTCCCATCCGCCGGCAGGTGATTCCCCGGGTGGAGGAGATGCATGTCGCTCCGGAAGAGATGAGCGACCCTTGCGGGGAGGACGGTAAAATGCCCGTTCCCGGTCTGGT
Organism: Opitutia bacterium; assembly: GCA_050506795.1. Lineage (GTDB taxonomy): Bacteria > Verrucomicrobiota > Verrucomicrobiia > Opitutales > T3Sed10-336 > SLOW01. Next base: position 69,242 of record JBJHCF010000023.1, on the reverse strand, counting down.
GCACCGTTATCCGGACCGGGTGCTTTTCCTGGTGACCGACCGCTGCGCCGCCTACTGCCGCTACTGCACCCGCAGCCGCCTGGTGAGCAACAGCCAGGGCTACGACTTTCATCCCGAATTCGAACAGGGCATCCGGTACATCGAAAGCCACCCGGAGATTCGCGACGTCCTCCTGAGCGGCGGCGACCCTCTGCTGCTGGCCGACCGCAAACTCGACTACCTGCTGGGCCGCCTCCGCGCCATCGAACACGTGGAGTTCATCCGCATCGGCTCGCGCATTCCCATTTTCCTGCCCCAGCGCATCACTCCGGAGCTCACCGAAATCTTCCGCAAGCACGAACCCATCTGGATGAGCATCCACGCCAACCACCCGAAGGAATGCACCCAGGAGGTGCGGGACGCCTGTGATCGCCTCGCCCTGGCCGGCGTGCCGCTGGGCAACCAATCGGTGCTCCTCAAGGGGGTCAATGACGACGTCGACACCATGAAGGAACTCGTCCACCGGCTCCTCATGATGCGGGTGCGGCCCTACTATCTTTACCAGTGCGACCTCATCACCGGCAGCGCCCACCTGCGCGCCGACGTGATGAAAGGCCTCGAAATCATCGAAAACCTGCGCGGTCATACCACGGGTTACGCCGTGCCCCAGTTCGTCATCGACGCCCCCGGCGGCGGCGGCAAGGTGCCGATCAATCCGGAATACGTGCGCAAGATCAGCGACGACGAAGTCGAGATCCGCAATTACGAAGGCAAGGTGTTCCGTTACTCGCGCCACGTCGACGGCCTCCAGCCCGACACTCCCGAATCCGAACCCGCCGCCTCACCCGTCGGCCGGATCCTGGATTAGAGCGAGAACGGATCCTTTATTTCCAAATCACCGAACCAGCGACCTGCTTGCAGGTCTTCGCTGTAGAGGACTTTGGCACCACACTGCAGTGCGGAAGCCACGATCAAGCTGTCGTAAAAACGGTATTGGCTCTGAGCTTGAAGCGAGAGCGCGGCGCGCCACAAGGTTGGTGATGGGAATACCGCGCAAAGTGGCTCCAATGTCCCGCTGAGATAATCATTTGCATCCGCGGCGTTCATGGGTTTTTCCCACTTGTGCAGGGCGACGTTCAAAAACTCCTGCACGACCTGCCAGCTGATAAAGCCGCTGCTCCGTCTCAGGGCCGTGGCAATCAGCTCCCGGGCGGTTTCCCGCTTCGCCGGCGCGTTCTCATCGAAGGAGTAAATCAATACATTCGTATCGAGAAAGTATTCAGCGCTCATTCATCTCCTCTCTCGTGAATTTCCGGCGGCCCACCCGGATTCGTCCCTCCAGCCGATTCATTTGTTGGTGGAAGGCTTGTGCCCGGAGTTCGCCCTCGCCGAGCTGCTCCAGCCAATTCCGGAAAAGACCGTTCAAAGTTGTTTTTCGGTTCCTTGCCACCTGGCGGGCTCTTTCGATGGCTTCCTCATCTGCGCTCAAGGTAATGTTTTTCATTTACACTAAGATAGTGTACACTATATTAGTGCGTCAAGGTTGGGCTGAATCTTTTTCCTGTGCGTTTGTCCCCGTACCTGCGGCTTCCAGTCCGGCTTCGGCGGGAGAGGTTTTTGGACCCTTGAATACTCGTCCGGCCTCAGTCCAGTGACCCGTTATGAGGGGGTGTGTCGGCATCGCCGATTGAAGGTTGCATTTCCCGCATGGCTTGGATTTTGGCGTTGCCCTCTCAGCGAACATGCCGCTGACTTTTCGGGCTGATACTGCTGGATCCTCCGATCAGAAATCCGAAACCGACCATGCCTTCCGATGTCCCGATTCTCGAATTGGCCGAGTTGTCCTTGAGCTTTGGCGGGATCAAGGCCCTGCAGGCGGTGAGCATCGGTGTCGCTGCCGGACGGATACACTCGATCATCGGTCCGAACGGAGCGGGGAAATCGACGGTGCTGAATTGCATCTCCGGGGTGTATCGTCCGCGGGGGGCGATCCGGTTCGACGGGAAGGACCTTTTGCGGCGCCGTCCGCACGAGCGGCCGGTTCTCGGGATCGCGCGCACGTTTCAAAACATTGCCTTGTTCCGGGAGGAGAGCGTTTTGGACAACGTGATGGCCGGCGGACATCATCGGCTGAAGAGCGGGATCGTGCGCGGCGCGCTGTACTGGACGCGGTTCGGTTGCCGGGAGGAGGAGCGCCGGTTGCGCGACGAGGCGGTCGAGGCGATCGAGCTGCTCGGTATCGGGGAGTTGGGGGAGCAGCCGGTCGGGGATCTTCCCTACGGCGCTCAGAAACGGGTGGAGCTGGCGCGGGCGATGGTCTCGCGGCCGAAGCTGCTGCTTCTGGACGAGCCGATGGCCGGCATGAATGACAGCGAGAAGGCGGAGCTGGCGCAGGTGGTTCGGAAGCTGAACCGGGAGAAGAACATCACGGTGGTGATGATCGAGCATGATGTCGGTGTGGTGCGGCGTATTTCGGATGTCGTTTCGGTGCTCGATTTCGGGAGAACGATCGCGGAGGGAACGCCGGAGGAGGTCATGAACGATCCGGCGGTCCGAAAGGCCTACCTGGGGGAGGAGGAGGACGCATGATTTTGGATTTTGGATTTGCGATTTTGGATTGGAGTCCGGCGCTTCGCGCAGAATGCGAGAAGAGAGGACTTTTCCAGGGTAAAACAAATCCACTGCTCGCGAAGCGAGCCACTGGACAATCCAAAATCCGCAATCCAAAATCGAAAATTCACTAATGGATTATTTTCTTGGACTTTTGATCAACGGCATCGTCGTCGGGTCGATTTACTCGATGATCGCGCTGGGGTTTGTTCTGATTTACAAGGCGACGGAGGTGGTCAATTTCGCGCAGGGGGAACTGCTGATGATCGGCGCCTATATTTGCCTCGAGGTGATCGTGACGACCGGAATGCCCTTCCTGGCCGGGTTTTTTACGACCCTGGTTTTTATGACGCTTTTGGCCCTGGCGATCGAAAAGCTCGTGCTGAGACGGATGATGGGGGCGCCGGTCATGAGCATCGTGATGGCGACGATCGGCATCGGGATCGTTTTGCGGTCGGTGGTGCTGCTGGTCTGGGGGGCGACGAACCGGCCGTTTCCGACGGTCTTTCCGCGGGAGGGGCTCGATCTGGGGGTGGTGACGGTCAGCCAGGTTTATCTCTATGCGTTTTTCTTGAGCCTGACCTTCATGGTTTTATTCGGAGTGTTTTTTCAATATACCCGTTGGGGATTGGTGATGCGCGCGGTGTCGAGTTCCCAAAAGGCCGCGGAGAGCCTCGGGGTGCCACTCGTCCGCGTCTTTGCTCTGGCCTGGGTGATCTCGGCGATTGTATCGGGAGTCGGCGGCATCCTGGCGGCGAATATTTCGGGGCTGACCCCCGACCTGAGCGCTTACGGGGTGCGGGTGTTTCCGGCGGTGATTCTCGGCGGACTGGACAGTATCATCGGCGCGACGATCAGCGGCGTGATCATCGGGGTCCTCGAAAACCTCTCGGGCGGCTACCTGCGGAACCTGACCGGTCTGAGCGGGCTCGGGCCGGTGGCGCCGTTTTTTGTCCTGATCCTGATACTGTGGATACGTCCGACCGGACTTTTCGGACGAAAGGAGATCGACAAATTGTGATGAGTTTTGATTCCGAACAAGGCCGACTGGTGCGCAAGGGCAACCTTTATGGGGCGGTCGCTCTGGTTCTGGGAGCGGCGGTCGCTTCGCAGTTTATGACCGGGTCGCAGTTGGCGTTGCTGACGATTATCACCATTTACGCCCTGGCGGGAATGGGCCTGAATCTGTTGACCGGGAACGCGGGGTTGATCTCGATTGCCCATGCGGCGTTCATGGGGGTGGGCGCTTTTTCCGCGGCGTACCTGAATCAGAATCTCGGCTTGCCGGTGATGCCGTCGATCCTGCTCGCGGGAGGGATCGCGGCGGTTGTCGGTCTGTTGTTCGGGCTGCCCTCGTTGCGTTTGAAAGGCGTGTACCTGGTGATGGCGAGTTTTTCGGCGCAGATCATCCTTTTCTGGTTCTTCGAGCAGGCGCGCTGGTTGACCGGCGGGGAGGATGGACGGTTCGTGGAGCGGCCGGTGTTGTTGGGGATCGACCTGCAGGAAGGCAGCCGGTATTACCTGTTGGTGCTGGCGTTTGCGACGATCGGCGCGATCGCCTACGCGAATATCCTTCGCACGCGCATGGGACGGGCTTTCGCGGCGGTGCGCGAAAACCCGCGCGCGGCGGAGATTATGGGCATCGGTCTTTTCCGCACCAAGCTCACCGCCTTCGCCGTTTCCACCTTTTACGCCGGCGTTGCCGGGGCGCTGATGGCGTGGTACCTGGAGTTCGTGGCTATCCAGGCTTTCAGCTTGTTCGTTTCGATCCAACTGCTGGCGCTGGTGATCATCGGTGGGCTGGGCACGCTCGCCGGGGCGATTCTGGGGGCGGTCTTCATCGTAATGACCCCCGAGATTCTGGATGGGCTGGCGTTGCGGCTGGGACTGGAGACCGGGCAGATGGCGCCGGTGCGACAGGGCATATTCGGCTTGCTGATCGTTGTTTTTCTCCTTTACGAGCCGCACGGAATGGCGCGAAGCTGGAGAAAGCTCACGAATTTCGTTTTTGGTAAATTGGATATTATCCTGCGCTTTCGAAAGTCCTGATTTTTAAACAAGTCATAGGTTTATGAAAAACCCGGTCCTTCCCTTGTTTCTTGGTGTTGTGCTGCTGGCGTTGACCGCTTGCGCGCCGCGCGACGATGACGACACGATCCGTGTCGGGCAGATTTCAAATCGCACCGGCGCGACCTCCGATGTCGGCGTGCCGTTGGCGGATGGCGTTCGCGACGCCTGGAGGTGGATCAATGCCAACGGGGGTGTGCGCGGGCGCCAGGTCCGGGTGATCGAGATCGACGCCAGCTACGACATTCCGCGGACGATCCGCGCCTTCCGGCAGTTGGCCGATGACAACCGAGTGCCGCTGATTCACGGGTTCGGCACGCCGGACAGCGCCGCGGTCCTGCCGCTCTCGACCCGCGCGCAGGTGATCTACATGCCGACCTCGTACGCGGAGGAGTTCGTCGATGCCGAGCACGCTCCCTACTTTTTTATCACCAACGCCGATTATTCGACGGCGGCCCAAAGCGCCGTGCAGTACGTGGCCGAGCAGGAGGGGCGCCTCGGGCTGGCCCGCAATCCGGGAGGCTTCGGCATCGCGCCCATTCCGGCGATCAAGGCGGAGGCCGAGCGGCTCGGCGTGCCGATCGTGGCCGAGGAGGATATCGGCTACACGCCCACCGACGCGGTCCAGCAAAGCCTGGCGTTCCGGAACGCCGGCGCCACGCACATCTGGATGGGCAACACGAATGCCGCGATGAGTGTGCTCGCCCGCGACCTCGCCCGGCAGGGAAGCGATGGCGTGTTGATCGGGAACATCTACGCCGGGGATGAGGCGTTTATTCGCAATGCCGGCGAGGATGCGGAAGGGCACCTGGCGCTCTATGGGAGTGTTTCCTACGGGGATGAGAGCGCATCGGCGATGGAGGCTATTATGGCCGCGAACTATTCGTCACCGGATACCCACTACATCCGCGGATGGGCCCAGGCGCTGCTTGCCGCCGAGGTGATCGGTCGCGCGATTGACGAGGACCTGGAGATCACCGGGGAAAACCTTCGGCAAATGTTTTACACCTTGCGGGACTTCTCGCCGGGCGGCCTGATCCCGCCGGTAAGCTTTTTCGAGGATGACCACCGCCCGAGCATGAACGTGCCGATTTACCAGGTGCAGGAGGGGGAGTGGGTCAAGATTTGGGACAATACTCTGGAGCGCTGATGAGGTCCGACTCCGACCGGCCGCCGGTCCCTTTCCTGGAGATCGAGAACCTGCACGTCGCCTACAACCAGGTGGTGCGGGTGCTCCATGGGGTCGGGCTTGCGGTCCGGGAAGGCGAGTTTGTCGCGATCCTCGGAGCCAACGGCGCGGGAAAATCGACCCTGCTGAAATCGATCTCGGGCATGCTGAAGTCCGAGCGGGGAGCGATCTCCGAGGGGAGCGTGCGACTGGGCGGTCGCGACGTGACCGGCGCCCCGGCCCGTCAGATGGTGCGCCTCGGTGCGATGCACGTCATGGAAGGGCGCTTCGTCTTTCCCGATCTGACCGTCGAGGAGAACTTGAAAATGGGCGCCTTCAGCCGCCGGGACATGCGGGCGATCCGCGAGGACATCGATCGGGTCCTCGGCTATTTTCCGCGGCTGGTCGAGCGGCTGAATCTGAAGGCCGGCTATTTGTCGGGCGGCGAGCAGCAGATGCTGGTGATCGGACGCGGGCTGATGGCGCGGCCGAAGATGCTGCTCCTCGACGAGCCGTCGATGGGCCTCTCTCCGCTGCTGGTCAAGGAGGTCTTTCGCATCGTCCGAGAGATCCGGGAGAAGGAAGGCCTGACGATCCTGCTGGTCGAGCAAAACGCAAAGCAGGCGTTGGCCGTCGCCGACCGCGGCCTGGTGATGGAAAACGGTAAAGTGGCCCTGGAGGGCACCTCCGAAGACCTGAAAAACGCCCCCGCCCTGCAGGCCCTGTACCTCGGCGGCGGGCCTTGAGGGGCGTGGGGAGAGGGGCGTGGGACGTGGGACGAGGGGCGAGGTGACTGGGAACGCGGGCATCCTGCCCGCCATAACATCCTCCTTCGTGTCCTTCGTGTCCTTCGAGTCCTTCGTGGTTATAAATCCGGATCCGAGGCTTAGCCTCCACAATAGCTTCCATGTCCGCTCCCTGCGGTCGCTCAACCGTAGCGCCGCTCTTCAGACGGCGTCTCCAACCGGCCGACAAACCACCCGATCCCCGGAATCGGAACCAGGCTTCACCAACATTGATGTCGATCCGGGCAGTTCCCACTTCAGTAGCGTGTCGGGCTTGTGGTTTAACGGCAACCAAACAGTCCTCCTTCAATATCCACCGGGAAAAACCGATGCCTTCTATACAATCCCCGACAGCGTCACCTCCATCGAAAAGTGGGCCTTCGAAGACGCCACGAATCTCAACACCTTGGAGATTCCCAACAGCGTCACCTCCATCGGAAGCCACGCCTTTGACGGCTGCACGAACCTTACCAGCATTAATGTCGATCCGGCCAATTCCCGCTTCAGCAGCGTGGCGGGGGTCTTGTTTGACGTCAGCCAAACAATCCTCCTTCGATATCCGCAGGGAAAAACCGATAGCTCCTACACGATCCCCGACAGCGTCACCATTATTGGAGCCGGAGATCATCTACACACCGAGGGCGATCATGGAGCCTTCCAAGACTCCACGAACCTCACCAGCGTGGTGATCCCCGACGGCGTCGCCTCTATCGGCTACGCGGCCTTTAGCGGCTGCTCAAACCTCGAACGCGCCGTCTTCCAAGGTAACGCACCTTCCATGGCATCCGGAGTATTCGCCGACACCGCATCCGCGTTTTCGATATTTTACTTTGACGGGGCGGCCGCAAGCTTCACCTCGCCAACCTGGAAAGGATATCCGGCGCTGAATCTCGGCCAAGCCCGCCCCTTCACTGATTGGCTCGTCAATGCACAGGTTTTGTCAGCCGCCTACACCGGCCCGGCGACAGATTTAAACGGCGATGGCGTGGGCCTGCTGATGGCTTACGCCCTGAACCTTGATCCCCGGGAGAATTTGAGAGCACACATGCCTCAAGCCGTGTTCGCCGCAGGCCATTTGAGCATGAGCTTCTTCGGCGATCAATCCGGCCTTAACTACGCCGTGGAAGTCAGCACAAACCTGATCGACTGGGACGCCGCCGAGGTCACTCTCTCCACGCCCGACGCCGACGGAATGCGCACTGCCGCAGTCGCCGCAAAGGATCACGACGCCCTCTTTCTCCGATTGGTCGTTGAAGAAATCGCCCCATAACACCCCATCACGTATAAGTAAAGTGCACGACCTGTCCGCTTCTTTTTCGCTGAAGGCGTAATCTACTTTTCTCCGCGGCGGACGATCTATTCTTCCCTGTAGGACTGGCGCTTGCACCAGAAAACTTTCGGGCATTTCGGAAGGGGTCAGGCCGACAGGGGCTGGTTCCCAAGTGTAGCATGTATCGGCCAATGACCCCATTGGTTGAGTCTCCTTTGGGAGTAACTGGAAGACGTCATTGACTCTTGACAGAGGGCGTTTGGATTCGGCCATCTCAGTTATTTTGTCAAAGGTCAAGACGTCCTTGGTTGCGCCAGACGTGACGTCCTTGGTTGCGCCTTTCTTCACCAGGGGTACGAGCAACGTCCTTACGGTGCGCGAACGCCACTCCTTCTGTGCGGAAAGAACTTCGACAACCCGGCCGGAGGAAACCCCCGGCTCCTTCCAGACCAAGTTCATGACTTCCCATTCGGAGTCCGATATTTTGATGCCTTTCATGGGAGTAATTGCAACGTTCAATACCGCGCTTGCTACACTTGTAGTACTTGGCGAAATCAAATTCAAAAAAAAGGCATGGAGGCGGCGCGCAGAATTGAATCGGTTTTGAGGTTGATCGCATTCCGTGACGGGGAAATACTGCAAAAAACGGATCAGGACGCCCTTCTCTTCTTTCGAATCAAACGACCTACCTAACTAAACCATGCCCATTGTTGAAATCCTCCCCGGAGCCACCGGTCAGTTTGCGGCCGGTTTCTGCTTCTTCCTCGGCTTGATTCTTTACAGCCAAATAGTTCGCAAAGCTCTTGTCGGTTTCCTGTGTCTGTCGGTCGCAGGTTTCGCTCTGTTGGCGCCCGCAACCGATGGGTCGTCAGTCATACTCGAAGACTATAACCTGCGTTTCGAGCGGCCAGAGCATCCCTGGGTGACCATGGACCCGACGCATTTCGATACCGACGCCCAGTTTATTATCAGACGCGCCAGCCCGGAAATCTGGATTATGGTCGTGCCGGAGATTGTTGGCATAGAGGAAGGTTTTTATACAACCGTTCTGGGAGAAGTCGTCCGGTCCAACCTCTCCAGCCTCGGACAAGGCGCGAGCTTCGGGCCGGTGGAACAGATGGAAGCGATGGGGATTGCCGGTGAAACCATGAATGCGCGGGCCAGGTCAGGTGGGACCTATTTTCACTATGACTACTGGTACGGAAGCCACAATGGTCTGATGCTTCAGGTCGTGGCTTTTGGCAATCCTGATGACGCGGACGAAGTCTATCGCGCGCATCGCGCCTTTCTGACCGGGATGGAATTGATCGATCCGGAAAAAATATTCACGACTACCGGCGATTTGATCGAGGAAGCGGTGGAACGCCCCGACGACGGGTTTCGCCTGGTTTTCGACCGTCCGGAGTGGATTTATTCGGAGGCCTTGGCGGAGGAATTCCCGGCCGCCGCCTTCACCGCCCGTTCCATTTATGGGGCGCAGCTTCAGGTACTGCGTCTCGATTTGGCAGAGCCAATCTCAAGAATGGACGCCATCATTGAGGGATTGCTTTACGTACAGGATATGGTTCTGGAGGATCAAGAAGTTCTGTTGAATCGCAATACCGCCGCCCCGGAGGGAACTACGATTCGCGAGCTTAAACTTCGGATACCGGTCGGGACCGATTCGATACACGATCATTATCGCATCATCAAGCGAGACGGACGAATTTGGATGATCAATACCTGGATCGAAGGAAACCTGATCGACGAGCGCTGGAATCCCGACGCGATTCTGGAGAGCATGGAGTTGATTACGGAAGCCGTGCTTTCCACGACCGAAACCTTTTCCGCCGCTCGCCGGGTGGCCAAGTGCCAGATTCTTAATAAAATCGGGCTTTATTATTTCATGCGCGACGACTTCGACACCGCCCTGGCTTATTTTCGAGTGGCCGTCGAGATGGACCCGGAGAACCACTATGCCGCCGGCAATATCGTCCATTCGCATTTCATGAAGGGGAACTACGAGGAGACGATTGACAAAGCGAAACATTACCTGGCTCAATTCCCCGAACACAACGACCTTTGGCTCGATAAGGTTGAGGCCATGTGGGAACTCGAGCGAACGGAAGAATTGGGTGCGGTCTACGCGCGAATTTTCGCTACGGGAATGGGGAGCGACTATTGGCTGGGAAAGTATCTTCATCTTCTGATCGAACAGGATCAACTATCGGAAGCCCGGGAAGTCATCGAACGTGAAGCGGACCAAGATCCCTCCACCTACCGAAGAAGGTGGAAGGCGGAAATTCTTCGGTTATCCGATGATTTTGAAGCAGCGGAAAAGGAACTGCTGCATCTGGCGGAACAGGAAGGGTGGAGTTCCACTCTGTTTGGGGACATCGTTGCCTTGTATGAGGGACACGGTGAATTTGAGGAAGCCCTGGGTTGGATCGATCGCCAGGAAGAGCAGATTGGCGCCAGCTACTCCAGCCGCATGACACGCGGCCGCATTCAGATGGAAATGGGGAACTTCGAAGGGGCCCGCGCCTCTTTCGAGGAAGCCCTGCAGAAACGGCCCCACGATGCCGTCGCTCAAGAAGCCCTCGACCATGCCATCAGCCTGATACCTTGAGGCAATAACATCGAAAGGGAGGTGCCTCGACGTGATTTGGTTCCTACCCGGTCAACACCTGAATCACAGGCTCTCTCCGAAATCGGAGCGGAATTTCTCCGCCAGGCGTTCAGGCCAGTCGCCGATCGGTTCCAGGCGTCCCAGAAAGAAGCGAAGAACCTTCGGCTCGTCCACGAACTGAAGACCGCCAATGAGGGATCGGTTGTCGTGGAGCCATTGAAGCCGGTCGGAAACATAGCTGATCTGAGAGAGCGTGAAGACCCGTCGCGGCATGGCCAGCCGAAGAAGTTCCATGTCGGCGAGGATGTCTTCTCCGTTTTCGTCACGGACACTGGAAATCGTGCCACGCTCCATTCCGCGCACGCCAGAAGCGATGAAAAACGCGGCCGCCAAAGCTCCCGCCGGGTATTCGGCCTGGGGCACGTGAGGCAGAAACCCTTTGGCGTCAACGTGACACCCGAGACCGCCGGGAGGAGTAATGACTGGAACTCCGGCGGCATCAAGTTCTTCCACGAGGTGACGAATAAACGACGGCGATTGGCCTATGACGGTTTCGTCGGTGGTCTCGTAAAGGCCGACCGCCATCGCTTCGATTTCCCGTACCGACATGCCTCCGTAGGTTAGGAACCCCTCGTAGAGGGGAACCAGATCCTTCATTTTATTGAACAGATCGATCCGGTTGGTGGCGATGGCGCCGCCCCGGGTGGAACTGACCTTCCGGCTGGAGAAATACATCACGTCGCAAAGGCTCGCCATCTCGCGGAGAATTTCCCGAATCGGCGTATCGGCGAAACCCGGTTCACGTTGTTTTATGAACCACGCATTTTCACCGACCAGGCTGACATCGAGCACCAGCAGAATATCGTGTTCGGCGGTAATGCGGCGCACCTCTCGCATGTTCTCCATCGAGAACGGTTGGCCGCCGATAAGGTTGGTGGAGGCTTCCATTCGCACATAGGAGATGCGGTCGACTCCGTACTCAGCAATGGTGGCGCGCAGTTTATCGAGGTCGAGGTTTCCCTTGAATGGACAGTCGCTCTTTATTTTCAGCGCCTCGTCGGTGAAAATCTCGAGGATCTTGCCCCGGTTCACATCGATGTGCGCCTTGGTGGTGGTGAAGTGGTAGTTCATCGGAACCACGTCACCCTCTTTCACAAAAGTTTGAGAAATAATGTTCTCCGCAGCGCGTCCCTGATGCACCGGGAGGACGTGCCGCATGCCGAAGACATCGGAGATCGCCTGCTGCATCCGCGTGAAACTGGCGGAGCCGGCATAGGCATCGTCGGCCACCATCATCGACCCGAGCTGTTGATCGCTCATCGCATTGGTCCCGCTGTCAGTCAACATATCGAGGAAAATGTCGCGGGTGGTGAGAAGAAAGGTATTGTACCCCGCTTCGCCGATCGCCTCAAGACGCCGTTCCACCGGGCGGAGATGGAGTTTCTGAACGATCCGCACCTTGTGCAGCTCGAGAGGAATTTCACGGCCTTTATAAAAGGAAACCCGGGGAGACGATGATTGTTCAGACATGACAGTGTTTGGATTGGATCAACTCGATCTTCCTTCCGGCCCGGGGCCGGGCAAGGGTAAAGCCCTGATCCCACCGTCACGGCTCAGGATAGTAGGCCGGCTTAAGAAATGTATTCGGTGAGGTTTTGGTGAAGAACCTTCAAGACGAATTTTTTCTCGATATCGTTCCGCTGCAAAGAAAAGCGAAAGGGGTCAGGCGTAAGCACCTCCTTCAACGGGGAATCCTTGCTGGTTTGAATTGTTTTCGGGGTAAACGACTCGTTTGATTTTGTCCAACCAGGTCGTAAGGCCAAGATGACGACCGGCAAGAGAATATTACCGTCACGGGAGCGGAACGCGCCGTGAAATGTCCTTAACGTTTTTCCTTGTCCAACATCAGAGAATCGCCTACAAGGAAATCACCTTCGGCGGGGGCCGGCTGCTTCCGTCATACCTGCTGGAACGGATTCCCCCGAGTGCGTTCCGTGCCATTTAGGTCGTGCTTTCTCGAACCAATCCAGTCATGATTCAACTCCTCTCCCTTCGCTTTCGATCAGCATTCGCGTTCGTTTCGGTTTGTATGGCGGGATTCGTCCTGTTCGTATCGGGCGCCTCCCTCACCGCCGAGCTCTATCCGCAGGCCCGGGTGGAGGTGACGGCGACGTTGGTGGCGCCCGCGCCCGAGGGCTTCGTCCTCATTCCGGCGGGAAGCTTTGAGATGGGGGATCATTTCGAGGATGGATGGAGTAGCGAGCTTCCGGTGCATACGGTGTACGTGTCCGATTTTATCATGGGCCAGTTTCAAGTGACGAAGGCCCAGTGGGATGCGTTGCGTTCGTGGGCGATGGATAGTGGTTATACCGACCTCCCGGACGGTGGCGGCAAGGGTCCGGATCATCCGGTTCATTCGGTGAACTGGTTCGACGCGGTGAAGTGGCTAAACGCGTGGAGCGAGAAGGACGGGCTCGAACCGGTGTACCGGGTGAACGGCACAGTGATGAGGACGGGAAGCGCCACGCCCGTGATCGACTACTCGGCCAACGGTTATCGTTTGCCGACGGAGGCGGAGTGGGAAAAGGCGGCGCGGGGCGACCTGAGCGGACAGCGTTTTCCTTGGGGGGACACGATCTCTCAAGATGATGCCAACTATCGGCCACACGGAAGTGGTTTCAGCTACGACGTGAGCCCCAACACCACTTTGATGTTTCATCCGTCCTACAATGACGGAACGACGCCGTACACCTCACCGGTCGGCTCCTTCGCGCCCAACGGTTTCGAATTGTACGACATGGCCGGTAACGTTTCTGAGTGGTGCAACGACTGGCCCAGCTCCACTTACTACAGCGAGTCGCCGAGTGTCGACCCGCGCGGCCCTTCTTCGGGCTCGGGCCGAGTGATCCGGGGCGGCGATTGGAACCACGGAGCCATTTACGCGCGGGTGTCGAGCCGCCCCGGCAACCATCCTGACTCCCGCGGCAACACCACTGGGTTTCGCCCGGTCCGCGGTTTAGTCGACTCCACATCACCCGCCCGCGTCCTCGACCTTTTCGGGAATCTCGACTTTGGCATGGTGGAGATTGGACAGAGCACAACGCGGCTGTTGAGGATCACCAATGCAGGTGACGAGCCACTGACAGTGACCGCTACCGACTATCCGAACGGTTTCGACAGCGACTGGACGGGCGGCACGATCGACGCCCAGAGCGCCCTGGAGGTCACGGTGACGTTCAGCCCGGCGACGGAACAGGTTTATGGCGGAACGATCACGGTTGAGTCGGACGCGACGAAAGGGGCGAACACGCATCCGGTCAGCGGGACGGGAGTGGTCGCGTCACGAGAAATCGTCCTTTCCGGCAATCTCGACTTTGGCGAGGTGACGGTCGGGTATAGCACAACACGGCTGTTGAGGCTCGCCAATGCAGGTAACCAGCCACTGACGGTTGCCGGAATCGGCTACCCGGACGGCTTCAGCGGGGACTGGAGCGGAGGGACGATCGCGTCCGGGGGGAGCCGGGAAGTGACGGTGACCTTCAGCCCGGTGGCGGAACAGGTTTATGACGGAACGTTCGCGGTGGACTCGGACGCCACCAGCGGCGAGGCCACCATCGAGGCAACCGGCGCGGGCGTTGCCGGCGACCCTGCCCTCGAGGGCTTCGTGCTCATTCCAGCGGGAAGCTTTGAAATGGGGGATCATTTCGAGGAAGGTTCGAGTAACGAGCTTCCCGTGCACACGGTGGATGTGTCGGCATTCTACATGGGCCGGACTCCGGTGACGAAGGCCCAGTGGGACGCGGTGCGCGTGTGGGCGGTGGATAACGGCTATACCGGCATTCCAGGTGGTGGCGGGATAGGTCCGGATCATCCGGTGCAAAGGGTGAGCTGGCTCGACGCTGTGAAGTGGCTCAATGCCTGGAGCGAGAAGGATGGGCTCGCACCGGTGTACCGAGTGAACGGTGCGGTGATGAGGTCGGAAAACTATGTGCCCACGGCTCAATTCTCGGCCAACGGCTATCGTTTGCCGACGGAGGCGGAGTGGGAAAAGGCGGCGCGGGGCGGTCTGAAGGAACGGCGTTTTCCATGGGGCGACACGATTTCGCACGATAATGCCAACTATCGGGCGAACGGAAGTGCCTTCACCTACGATGTGAGCCCCTACACCTCTGCAACCTATCATCCGTCCTACGTCGGTGGAGGTTTACCGTATACCTCGCCGGTGGGCTCCTTTGTGGTCAACGGCTATGGGTTGTACGACATGGCTGGAAACGTTTTTGAGTGGTGCCACGACAGGTATAGCGACACCTACTACAGCGTTTCACCGGAGGTCGATCCTCGCGGACCCTCTTCGGGCTCGCTCCGGGTGCTGCGAGGCGGCAGTTGGCCCAGCAGTGCCCTTTTCCTGCGGGTCTCGAGCCGCTTCAGCATCGAATCGAACGATCGCAACAACGCCTCTGGATTTCGGCCGGTCACGTCTGCGGACCGAGCCCCCACCCCGGTTCTGGAGCTTTCCGGCGATCTCTCCTTTGGCGACGTCACGGTGGGCCAGATTTCCGCTCGGATCCTGACGATCACCAACACGGGCAACGGTCCTCTCACGGTGACCGGCATCGATTTACCAAATGGCTTCAGCGCGGACTGGACCGCAGGGACAGTCGCGATCTGGGAGAGGCGTGAGGTGACAGTGACCTTCAGTCCGGCGGCGGAACAGGTTTATGGTGGAACGATCGCGGTGGAATCTGACGCCATAAGCGATGAGGCCACCATTGAGGCGAATGGCGCCGGTGTTTCCGGCGGCCCCGCCCTCGAAGGTTTCGCCCTCATCCCGGCGGGTACTTTTGAGATGGGGGATCATTTCGGGGAAGGTTCGAGTAGCGAGCTTCCGGTGCATACGGTGAATGTGTCGGCATTCTACATGGGCCGGACTCAGGTGACGAAGGCCCAGTGGGATGAGGTGCGCTCGTGGGCGGCGAATCATGGCTATACGGATCTTCCTGTTGGTGGCGGCAAGGGTCCGGACCATCCGGTGCACTCGGTCGACTGGTTCGACGCGGCGAAATGGCTGAATGCGTGGAGCGAAATGGATGGGCTCGAACCGGTGTACCGGGTGAACGGTGCGGTGATGAAGACGGGTAACACTACGCCCGTGATTGACTACGCGTCCAACGGTTACCGGTTGCCGACGGAGGCGGAGTGGGAAAAGGCGGCTCGGGGTGGCCTGAGTGGACAGCGTTTCCCGTGGGGGGACACGATATCGCACAACAATGCCAACTATCGGGCGGCCGGAGGTGCCTACACCTACGAACTGAGTCCCTACGCCGATTTAACCTATCATCCCGTTTACAACGATGGAACGTTCCCGTACACCTCGCCCGTGGGCTCCTTCCCGGCCTACGGCTACGGTTTGCACGACATGACCGGAAACGTTTGGGAGTGGTGCAACGACTGGTTCAGCTCCACCTATTACACCGTGCCGCCGGGCCAAGGTGATCCGCATGGTCCTTCTTCGGGCATCGACCGGGTGCAGCGGGGCGGCGCTTGGAACAGCAGCACCCTCGCCACGCGGGTTTCGCAGCGAGGCGGCATCGGTCCGGGAAGCCGAAATAACAACCGCGGGTTTCGCCCGGTCCTTGGGCAAACCTCCGGTGACGAGGTCGTCCCACCTGAATCCCCGGAGGAAAGAATCGCTTCATTTTTTGACCTCGAAGCCGCGGGCACTGTGATTGGCGGGCATCGGCTTGTTTCACCGTGGTTTGGCGAGTTCGCCTTCGCTTCCGGTTTCGATATGGAAGAGAATCAAGGTTGGCTGTTCCACAACCAGCATGGGTGGCTCTATTGGTCGGGCGGCGGCTGGTTCTGGCGGCACAGTCAGCAGCAGTGGCACTACATGAACGAATCAATCCACCCCTTTGCCTACGTGCACGAGATCGGGTGGTTCTATTTTTACGAGGATTCCCCGGCCTTTCCGGCCCGGCAATGGTTCAGCAGCTACCGGGAAGAGAACGGAGAACAGGTCCCTGACAGATGGGTGCGCTGGTTCCATCACGCCAGGGATGATGTGACGGCGTTTCGTCTGGAAGCGGGTGACCTTGCCCCGGGCGTCGAATTGATTTTAACAATAACCGAGGACGGGTTTGAATACATTCTGGCCTTTGGTGAAGAGAATGAGGTGACTATAGCCGAGTTGGGGGAGGAAGGCAGTTATCGCTACGAGATCATTGATGCGACAGATTCGATACTGGATCTGGTGTTATTCACTGAGGGTGATTCCGGGGCGGCGTGGATGGAAAAAATTCATCTCACTTTCGAATCCGCAAACGAAGGCAGCTACGAACTGACGCGCGACGAGGAGGCCGAGGACGTTGTGGAGGAAGGCCGTTTCCTTTTTCGATAATAATTGGCGCCGTCCACGAGTTGTATTGTCCGCCTGCGATCCAGCTTTTCAATCGAACTGATCGTTCCGATTCCCACGGTCGCGGAAATCGCGATAAACCAAAGGGCTGCCGACGCAACGGCACAGTAACGGGACATCGAGGCCGGCACCGAGTTGAAATACGCCAGCGCCGTCAGCAAAAGCGCCAGGGAAAGCAGTGCGAGGAGATTGAGGAGCGCGAGGAAATCAAAGCGAATGGCTCCCCTCGACGTGATCAGTGTCTCGACCAACCCGGTATAGATCGGTGCAAACAGAACAACAACGCCGATGCCGAACGCGGCCGACGCCAATGAGAATGCGATACATTTTCCTTTCAGGGTCATGGTGAACGGTATTCCTGGTTATCTGAGATATAAACGCGAATCGAATTCGAAAATCGACGACACCATTTTCGGTATAGGAACACCAGCGCCGTCGGCGGCGCACTGCGCGGATAAGGCCCGAAAAGTGCCCTGGCATCGCGCAACCGGGGTGACGTAAGGTCTTGCTCTTGGCAGAGGGGATTTCGATTCGGCCATGAAAAGGGATTGATGTAATTATTGGTTTTGGACAAACTTTTAGATCACGGTACGATGAAATCAAGGATGATTGCGGTGGCGGCTCTGGGGCTGTTTCTGACCAGTTTTTGCGGAATGACTGGCGGGAACGCGTTTGCGCGTATGGCTTCCGAGCCGGTTCTGAATCCCGCCACCTATCATTCTCCAGATGGGCGTTATCGTATCGACGTAAACCCGTCTGACCGGTACGGGCGTGGCGAAGCATCCTACAGACTGACTGAAGAGGGGGAAGTTCTGTGGACCGCCACCTTGCCATTCACGTTGTATGAAGCGGCGGTGACGGACGACGGATTCGCGGCCGGCTACGCCTACAGCTTTGGCCTCTATGGCATGTCGGGAGAAGGCTATCGGGCGGGGGTGGGAGATTTTCGGGTGGTGGTCATCGACCGAACGGGAACGCTCGTTCTGCACGAGATAATCAAACGGGAACCGAGCAGATACCTGCATGCGTTGCCGGGCCCGGTGGGGAAGGGGTTGATTGTGGATGGCCCGAATGAACGCCTGGTGGTGCGAGTTGCTGATCCAGATGAAAGTGACAGGCGGGAATGGTGGTGGAACTACACGTTATCCACCGGTGAAATTCGCGAGAAATCGGTTCACGAAGTCTCCCTTCGTCGCGATACGATTGGCGAAGACACCGAGGCGCTATTGCCGGAATTGTCGGATGTTCCGAAGGGCGAACTGGAGCACCTTGGTACATTCTCGTTCGCTGATGAAGTCGGGCACCCCTCGCCGGTTTTCGGCGTGGTTGATTTTGACCTCGACGACCGTGATCGAATCGGGTTTTTGCGTGGCGACGCTACTTTCGTCCTTGTCGAGGGGAATGGGCGGTTGGTTACTGAGATTCCGCTCGATCTTCCGTCAACCGGCGGGCTGCGGCGAGCGCGGGTGGTCTGGTTGAGCGGTGACGATTGGGTCGTCGTCCATTCCAATTATGGAGTGGGCGAGCGGGCGGTCGCGTGGCGGGTGAACGTCGCCAACGGAGGAATAACCGCCCTCCAAGGGTTCGACAGTCCCGCGATGGAGCGCATTGCCGGGTCACGCGACGGCGGCTTTCTGGTCCTGGCGAGATTGCAGGCGCAATACAGTTCCACGAACGAATTGGCCCGCTTCGATCGAGACGGGCGCGCGCGGTGGCGAATTACCGACAACGATAGTCGTAATCCGGGCGCTCTTTTCTCGCCGAGCGACATCGCGGTAACGGCCGACGGCTCTGTCGCTCTCTTGAGCAACGTCGGGCGCGACGTCAAGTTCTTCGACCCCGAAGGAACCTATCTTCGAACCATCGATCTTGAAGAGGTCTGGGGAAGGCGACCCAATTACCCGGTGGGTATCAGTGTGGGTCCCGCAGGGGAGATTTTCGTCCATGATTTTAACGGAACCCCCCCCGTGGTCAGAATGAATGCGGAAGGGGAGGTTCTGGGCGAGTTTATTCCGGCATTCCCGGATGGGAGGAGTTTTGACCCAAGGTCCGGGATCAAAGTGGGACCGAGCGGAACTGTCGTGGCAGGCGAGGCGGACGCGCTGATTCGCCTTTCGGCGGACGGGGTGCCGGAGCATGTCTTGGGTCCGGTTCCGGGGGAGATTCGCATGGGTCGCGTGGAGGCGATCGACGTGGACAATAACGGCTGGCTGTATGCGCTCGAGGCGCGTAGCCGGTTGGTTCAGGTTTATGACGACAACGGAAACTGGATCGAAACCCACTCCCCCGACCTGCCGGAAAGCCCGACGTCTTTGAGCCTGGCAGCGATGCCGGACGGCACCGTAAACCTGGGGGGTAGCGGCCGGTTTGCCTTACCGTCGGGAGGGTTGCTTGAGGTGGGCTTTAGGAGTGCCCATTTGCGCGACCCGGAAATGACCGTGAAACGGATCATCGAACGCCGCCCGGATGGGAACTGGCTGATCGGGTGGGGGAACGGGGCGGTGGCGCCGGACGGATCCTTCGTGTTGGCGACGCGTGATGACCGAACGAATACAGGGGAGTGGCAGATCAACCTTTACCGGGCGAATGGGGATCCAGTCCGCACCAATACGATTTCGATTGGGAACAGCCATTCAAACTTTTGGTACAATGGTCGAAATTTCGTCACGCAAGCGGAGTCCCACCTCTGGCTCTTCGATCTGGAGGGGCGAATGGTGCGGAAATTCCCCTTGCCGGGCGATGAATTCAATAGCGGCAACTGGGAGGCCTTCACCACGCGCGGCGGCTCTGAACTATGGTTGGTTTCTCGGAGCAAACAGGTGCATCGTTTCGCTTTTCCCGGATGCTCGGAGACAGTAGATTCAGACTAAGCGGAGGCTGGGTCGCAACCATCCGAGTGCCAAGCCGGAGATCAGAAGCCAGCAGCCTGAATCGGAAACCAAGGAGCACGATGCAACCACCTAAAAGGCATTTGGTACCGCCCTTGACATGGCGCCCCGACCCGCCGATCCCCGACGGAACACGGGGCACAGGTAAGCCGGCCGAATAGCTCCCGCCTCATCGGGCCGAAAAAAATTCTGGAATCTCTTGACAGGCTCACTGTCCTGCTGTAATAGGACAGCGATTGAAGTGTCAATGTTTAATGCCGATTTAAAATCCTTGGTGCTGATTTACCTGCGATTGGAAGATCCGGTACGGCGACAGTGGGAATGGTCGAATAGAAGAAAGGAGTTTTTCAGATGAGCCCGGAATGTATTTCGAAGACGGCGTTGATGACGCTGGTGTTAATTCTCCTGCTGCCCCTGGCGGCGCATTCGGTCTCCGGATCGACCAGGGCCGACGATTTGGAGTTTCGTGGAATTGTCGACCTTGGCGGGAGCCCTCTCTTTTCGCTCAGAGCGGAGGAAGGGAGCGCCTGGGCGGACGTGGGGGAAGTGTTTGCCGGTTACGAGATCGTGGAGTTCCATCCGAACGAGCGGCGGTTGATGCTCCGCAAGGACGGAGAGGAGTACTTCGTGTCCCTTGGCACCGGAAGGGCGAGGCAAGGGGGCGATACCGAAGCCGAAGATAGGCGCTTCGAGAGTTTGCGGGTCGGTGCGAGCAACCTGCGGCAGGTTGGCCAGGCTTCGCTGATCTTTGCCAATGACAATGACGGCCTGTTGCCGGGAGGAAACGACGTGGAAACGATCCACGATGTGGCCCGGTTGTTGGCTTCGGCCGGCCTAAACGATGCTTCGATGTGGGTTACCGGTGGGGATACCGAGTCGGGGCGGGAAGACAGCTTGACTACGGTTTTGGACGAAAGCAGGCAAGGCCTGGATCCGCAGTTCGCCGCCCAGAATAACGTGGCCATCGACTTCGCGACAAACCTGAGCATTGATATGCCTTCGACGACTCCGATTGCGTGGACCCGGGGATTGAGGGAAGATGGAACCTGGGATGAAAGCGGGGCGCATGGTTCGTCCGGAGGGCATATAGTCTTCCTCAGTGGCAGTGTCATTTACGCCAGTGATTTGGGCAGGGATGGCGGGCGCCTGACGCGGCCTGACGGCACCCCGACGGCGAACATCCTGGAAGCTCTTCCCCCCGAGGCGAGGGTCGTTGGCTCCGGCCAAGTCACTTTGCACGGATCAACAGGTTCTCCGGGCGAGGGAGGAGAATAGAACGTCACGTCAACCTCGCTCGCCTTTGGCGTTATTCGGGAGGCGCCGAGGCTTGTCGTCCGAGTTCGATCAGTTCCGAGACGGTAACGAATCGGTAACCCCGTGCCGTGAGGGTATCGAGTGTGTCAGGCATCGCTTCGATCGTGGCCGTTTGAGTGTCGTGTGCGAGGATGATGCCGCCGGGGTGCGCTTCCGAGAGAATCGCCTGCTGTATCCGTTCGGGGTTCGAGGGCCTCCAGTCGAAGGAGTCTATCGACCAGAGAATCACCTTCATGCCATGCTCTACGTTGATCCGTTGATTCAACGTCGGGTTCGTGGCGCCGTAGGGAGGACGCATCAATGTGGGAACCAGGCCGGTTACCGTCTGGATTGCGGAACTCGTGCGTTCGAGCTGTTCGTCTACCGAATCGGTATCGATTGCGTCCAAATAAGGGTGATCCCAGGAGTGATTGCCGATTTCGTGACCCTCGGCGACCATTCGCTCCAGGAGGTGGCGGTTGTCGGTCACGTTCCGGCCGACCACGAAGAAGGTTGCGCGAATACTCCTCTCGTTGAGAATATCGAGCAGTAACGGAGTCTGTTCCGGGTCGGGGCCGTCGTCAAAGGTGATCGCGATCCAGCGATCGTCGACTTTGACCGCCCGGTAGTAAAAACCCTCGGCCGGCGTTCGCTCCGGGTTGGGCGCAGCCGTTTCGGCGGGTGCGGAAGGCTCATCGGTCCGGAACGTGTTAGCTTCGGTATCCTGCGAGGCTGGCGTGGACTGGCATCCGGCGGTTGCAAGCAAACCGACACAGGTGGCGATCCCGGCCAAGCGTGTTCGGGCGGAAACGGAACGAAATGCGCGCATCGGCTTCGACGGTATGTGGCTTTCAAAGTTGAGAATGTGCATTGGCTGGAGGCTATAAGCTGTAAACGATGTTCATCGGGTTGTAACGTTCAAATCTGCGAGGAAGGCAAACACAGACGAAGCAGAGCGTGGATGGCGTAGCATTTCACAGATGGGCGCGGATTGGGGCGAGGGACGAGGGGAACGTTGGCGGCGGTTCATCGTTGCTGGTTGTGAGGGATCTTTCGTAGCGCCCTGCTTAAGCGGGCGAACCGCTGTCGCAAGGAGCCGTGGAGTGCGGGAGTTTTGGAGCGGTGGAGTTCGTCGAGGTCGTGACTCTGCTCGCCTTTTTTCTTTCCATCCCAACCCTTTACCGGCAATATTCGTCCGAACACAGTCGACGACTAACGTGTTGCCGCAGAAAAACCCACCCTCACCAGGTCGCAGCCATCCGGGCCAAGCCGGAGATCAGAAGTCAGCAGCCTGAATCGGAAACCAAGGAGCGCAATGCAACCACCCAAACGGCAAATGGTACCGCCCTTTACCTGGATCGTCGCCGCCGTGCTCACCGTCATTCTCGCGGCCATTCTGATTACCAATGTCAGCCAGGTTCGCAATGGAGGCAACAGACGGACGATTGACTCCAGTAATATTCGCCAGATCGGCCAGGCGGCTTTGATCTACGCGATGGAACGGGAGGGACGTCTCCCGGAGACCAATCTTGGGCCTGACGGTGTGCCCGCGGACGGCGAGACTACCAACGTCCATCGATTTGCCGCGGCCCTGGCTCGGGAGATCAGTGGATTTGATAATTGGTATATTTACTACTCGGCCTTCGATCAACATCCCGGAGTAAGTCGCCCCCGGAATTCCGATCGCGTCATGGTCAGGGAAAACGACGGCATTCAAATCAATCCGGAATTTTTGAATTCCGGAATCTCCTACCAGCTGGTCGGCGGTCTGACACTATCGATGCCACGCACCACACCCATTGGCTTTACACGGGGCCTGCGAGAGGACGGACGTTGGGACCGCGAAAACGGGGTTTATGGCGACCAGGGTGGCCACCTCGTCTACCTGGGAGGTCATGTCCAGTGGCGAAGGAACCTGGAGCCCGATCAAATTTGGAGCTCCTTCGACGAAGAAACGCTTCCGACGAACATCCTCGAGCGCCTCACGCCCGAGCAGTCCATCTATGGCGCCCCGGACCCCCCGATCCCTGACGGGACAAGGGGGAGAGGCCCACCAACCGAATAATCAGAAGGAGTTTTGCAGATGAACCCGGAAAACATATCCAAAACCGCGCTGTTGCCATCAACGACTCCGATAGCATGGACCCGCGGATTGAGGGAAGACGGGACCTGGGATGACCGCGGGACATTCGGGACGTCCGGAGGATACATCGTCTTTATGGGCGGTAATGTAATGCGGGTTAGTAGCGATCAATCCAGCGAGGCCCACCAGCGGATACTTCCGGGTGGTAATGTTATGCCGGTTAGCGATCTAGCCAGCGAGGGCGGGCGCCTGCGACGGCCGGACGGCACCCCGACTGCGAACATTCTTGAGGCTCTTCCTCCCGGGTCGAGGGTGGTTGGCTCCGGACCTGCCACTTTGCACGGATCCACCGGATTCGAAGGGGAGGGTGGAGAGTAGGAGGATCGGCGTTCGGTTAAGGACATTGTCCGATGCGTAGGTGTCCGGCCTTTGCCGAAAGAGGCTTCCTGGAGGGCCATGCTCCCGCACGGCCGTAATCGTGCCAGACGAAGGTGGTGACCCGTTCCCTTCGCTCCGCCCGCCTTAGGAATGGTTTGACCCACGAAACACACGAACCACACGAAAAGGATGA
Organism: Opitutia bacterium; assembly: GCA_050506795.1. Lineage (GTDB taxonomy): Bacteria > Verrucomicrobiota > Verrucomicrobiia > Opitutales > T3Sed10-336 > SLOW01. The sequence continues at coordinate 45,505 of JBJHCF010000023.1, read as the reverse complement.
AGAAAAGTCGGTCTGAGCGAAAGCGGTGGCAAATTTTTCGCGTGTCCGATGTAAAGTCATCATGCCCCATGGTTGGGTCAAGGCACAAAACGGCCGGTCGCCGGGTTCTCGATCAATGGAATTTGGCTTGCTCTCGCCGCGGGGTTCCGGAAAACTTTTCTCCGCCCATGAAGAGCCGATCCCCCCAGTTACCCGCGTCCCGGCGGTTTGCCGGCGCCCGTTTCCTGACGATTGCAGCACTCGCCGTTTTGCTTCTCGCGCCGGCGATCGTTGCACTGATTCCGCACCCATCATCGGAAGAAGCGATTGAAAGAATGAGGGAACTCGCCCATCCCGACCGGTCCGCGGCGCTTGGAGACGAGCGCGGCGAGCGGCGGGTTGCCGGTGTGGTGACCGATGCCGCGGGCGAGGCGATTGGAGGCGCTTCATGGGCGGTTCGAGTAAGCTCCGGCCAGACGCCCGCCAGCGCTGAGGGCACCACCGGCAAGGATGGACGTTTTGAGACCGATATCCTTGAGGGTGCGCTGCAAATCACCGTCAGGAAAGAGGGTTACGCGCCCGCCGTAACCGTGATACAGGAAAACCAGTCCGCGGCAAACCTCGTGGTTCGAATGGATCGGGGATTCGATATGGAGGTTCGATGCACTGACGAGGACGGCGTCCCGATCGCCGGCGCGAAGGTGGAGATCAGGAGGCCTGAGAGTTCCATCGTAATGACTGCTTTGAGCGATGAAAACGGAACCGCTCGATTCACTCATATCGCCCACGAAATGCCGGCGAATATTATTGTAAGCCGGGAAGGGTTTCAGTCCCGACGGATGGCAGGAATTCGTTTGGCTCCGGACCTGAGCCCGTTGACCGTCGCGCTCCGGGACGAACGATCGGCCCGCGTCCGTTTCGTGGATGCCGCCACGGGTGACCCGATGGAGGATGTCCTCCTCCGCGCCGTGCACACGCCGGCGTTCGCCCGATTCGGAACTTTTCCGTCATGGAACAGCTCGGGGAAACGAAGCGACGGAAACGGCGTTGTGATCGCCGATGGGCTCAGTGACGAATTCATCTACACCATGATGGCTTCGTGGGAGGGACGACGCTCGGTGGTCTTCGATCTCGATCCCGAGGCGGACCGGGAAATCACTGTCGAGATTCCAATCGAACACCGCGTCGAACTGCGCATCGTTAATCTGGCGGGTGTTTCGGACGTGGGGCGTATCCAGTACAGACAGGCCCATTCGGTGACCCGATTCGTCCAGCGCCCTGAAATCGTTGACGATCGGGTTGAAGTGACCCTGGATCGCCTGAGGCCTGATAAAGTTTCAATCCACCTTTTTGGGATATGGATCGAAGTGCCGCCTTTAAGCGATCCGATCACCGAATTTGTCATCGACTACGACGAGATCCATCCGCCTCTTGAGGCGGAGGTACACTTGTCGCTGAAGCCCGCACGAGGATGGAGTCCGCCTGCCGGCGCAGTAAGTATTGCCTGGCAGGATCCACGCTCGTCATCGCACACGCTTCAGAATGTCGATGTCGAAGATGGAAAAGCGGTCGTCATGCTTCCCAAGGGAGCGACTTTTGAAGTGAGAAACAGGAATCTTGTGGGCGGAATTATCGCCCACAAGGACCAGCGATATGCGGTTGAGTCGAATCCGACCCTGGTTGATATACCCATTGAACCTGCCGGCATGCTTCGCGTCAAGGTGTTGGACCACCGGGGTGAACTGGCCGACGTTCATTTTATTCACGCTATCGACCGCCGATCCGGGGATCGAATTGACATTAAGTCCAGATACAGCATGGTCAGGGACGTTGCCGAATGGCACATCTCGGAGCCCATTCCTTTTTCGAGCCGGAGACTTGATGTTAGCGCGAATTCCGGGTTGTTGACCGCTTCCGGATCCACTTCCATCACCCGAACCATGCCGGTCCGCGATCTTGTTCTGGAATTGCCCGAGCCCGTGCATCGATCACTTCGGGTTCTCGCTCCCGACGGACGCCCGTATTCCAACCAGCGCGTCCTGATCGGCTTGCGACCCGCCGATCAGGGCCGCCCGGTTTCGACCTGGCTTCATACGAACGCCAATGGAATTTTGAATGTCCCCGTTTCGCCCAGGGCAATCGGATCGTTTGAAGTGACCCCTGAATCGGCGGCACTTGTCCCGGAAAAGGTTCCGGTGGATCTGTTGGCGACTGGAGCGACCATACAGTTCACCCAGGGTCTGCCTTTCCGGGGACGCATCGTATCCAAAGAATCCGGACGGGGGGTGGAGGGAATTCGCGTTTCCTGGGAGTCCGCCGATTCCGCGGTTCCCCGAATGAATTCCCATTTCGAAGTAACCGGATCGGATGGCCGGTTTGAATTCCGAAACCTTCCGCCCGCCAGGGTGTTCTTCACGATTTACAATCCGATGGGTACGACAATCGAAGGAGACCGCTATGTGCCCGCGGGAGTGGAAAGCCGAGTATTCCAGCTCGTCGATTCCAACCGCCGCTGACCCGGCGATCAGTACCAGTGACGCGGACATTCCTGCCTGCTGACAATGCCGCTGCTCGGTGGTTGTCGAGAGTCAAGATGTCATTCGCTTTATGCAGGACTGTCAGAACGAAGTCCGCAAGCGAATCAGACGCACCAGTCCTCCCAGGCTACGCCTTGGATACGGGAAAAGTCGGAGTGATCCAGGGTCGCTACGGTTAAACGGTGCACGATGGCGGTGGCTGCGATCAGAAGGTCCAGGTCGGCAACCGGATGGCCGGCTCGTTGCTGACGCGCCTTTATCTCCGAGAATTTTTTCCAGACTTCGTCCCCGGCGGCCAATACCTGCAGGCGGCCTTCGAGGATGCGGTGATATTTTTCCCAACGCACCGGATGGTTTTCCAGGTGCAGACCCCACTCGACCTCGGCGACTGATATAATGGATACACCGCACTGCCCATCGCCGACTTCCCGCCATCGGTGCAGCGCGGATTTCGCCGGTTTTCGTCGAAGCGGCTGGGAATAGACGGATGTGTCGAGGAGATATCCGGTCACTTCTCGTGTTCGGTGAGAGGGCTCGTCGCGCGGCTGACGCGCTTCTTCCACACGTCAGGAAATTCCGCGCGTGGCTCTCGGCGTCCGTGCTCTTTGTTCCACCTTTCCAGGTCGGAAACGATATCCGGCCGCGACTGGCCGTATTCGGGAGGGACGGGCGAGATGATGACAACCGGATGGCCGCGGCGTTTTACGAGAATCGGCGAGCGGGTTTCTTCGACCTCCGTGCAGAGTCGCGGAAACTGTGTCTTCGCTTCAAAAATCCCAATGGTCTTCATTTTGGTAATAGACCAGCTGGTTGGTCGGTTGTCAAGTGGGGTGTGGAGGAGGACTCGAAGGCGTCAGAGAAAGTTTTGGTGTGAGGCGGCAAAGACAGACGAATGTCTGTGACACCATCCATGAGTGAGCCCTAACCGGCCTGAGCTTGTCGAGGGCGTGACTCCGTGTGAGTCCTTCCCGGAAGTCCGCCGCCCAACCCGCCCCGGCTACGGGGGAAGGGGGGCCGCTGCTTTTAGGTCGAATGATGGGTGTCAATCGCCGTTCAACGCCCGTTCGATCCGGGCCGCGATGTCCCGCAGGTGGGCTTCGGTGATTTCGTTGGCGGCGGAGCCGTTCCGCTCGTTCACTTGATCCCGAATGACCTCGAGTTCGAGTCGGGCCAGGGCCGGGGCGTCGGTGTCCGCGGCGGGATTTTCGATCAGCGACGCGAGGAACCCGACATGGGTCCGTTGCAAATTGCGCCGATAGACGTCGATAGAAGGTTGATCACCGTTCAACTCCGACCACAGCCCGTCGGTGATGTCGCGAAACAATTCATGTGACGTATAGGTGTCGCCGTTGCGTTCGGCCAGTTCCGCCATCCGCTTGATTCGGTTTTGATGCAGCAGCAACCGCAGCAAACTTGCCTGTCTGGATAACATCCGGTCAGGAGAACCGGCCGCTTCCAGGCGCAACAGGATGTCTTCGGAAACAAACGCTTCGCTGGGAGTCGCCAAGGCATTCTCGAGCAGGAATTGGACAGCTTCGCGCTGCTTGTCCGAGCCGATCGGATGATATCGGCGGTCGGCATCGCCAAAATACAGGTTGATCTCCTCGACGCCACCGACGACGTTGGCCACGTGGGCCATTTCCCGCGACCATTGTCCGAGCAACTGGTCGTACATATTCGACAGCAGCGAATAGTCTTGTCCGGGGTTGCTGGTCGCCTCGACCAGGTAACCGCTCACCCTTTTAAGATTAGCCAGGCCGAGCCGGGTGGCTTCGACCGCATCGTCGCCGAGGTCTTCGGTTTGCCGGGTCGGATCTTCGACCGGCGATGCGTTGCCGAAGCGAAACATCGGTTCGTCGATCTGCCGGGCGACAATCTTTTCCAACTCTTCCTTGTCGTCGGCATCCTTGGGAAACTGGCGGTAGCCCCATTCGATCGCGAAGTGATCGTAGGGACCGACGGCGGGGAGCAGCGCGGCGCCGTCCCCCGGTTGGGCCACGTAATTGAACCGGGCATAGTCCATAATCGACGGGGCGGTCCCGTACTTGGCGGTCCATTCCGGATCGCGAAGCTGTTCGATCGAGTAGGCGCTGGACGCTTTCATGTTGTGAGGCAGGCCGATCGAATGGCCGACTTCGTGCGCCACGACGAACTGGATCAGCTCGCCCATCAAATCGTCGGGCATCGGCAGTTTCTGTGCCCTTTCATCGTTCGGCGATGCCTGGACGAAATACCAATCCCGGACCAGTTTCATCACGTTGTGATACATGCGGACGTCGGCGTTGAGAATTTCACCGGTTCGAGGGTCGTTGACATGCGGACCGAAGGCGTTGGCGGTTGAGGAAGGGAGCCAGCGAATGGTGCTGTAGCGGGCGTCTTCGGGGTCCCAATCGGGGTCCTCTCTCGGGTCGGGCGGTTCCTTTGCGATAATCGCGTTCTTGAATCCGGCGGCTTCAAAAGCCGGTTGCCACATCTCAATCCCCGCCCGCACATACGGTCGCCATTTATTCGGCACGGCCGGTCCGACGTACCACACGATCGGTTGCACCGGTTCGGATAACTCGGCGTCCGGGTCCTTCTTCTCCAGCCGCCAGCGGGTGATATAGCGGATATCTTCAAGTTCGTGATTCGAGGAGTCGCCGAAGTCCTGGAAGCGGACGTTGAAATAGCCGACTCGGCTGTCCCACCTCCGCGGCGTCATCGGGTTCTCCGGCAGTTTGGTCATGCTGTGGTGAACGATCGCCGTAATGCCGCTGGAAGCGCCTCCCTGACCGCGATCCATATTGAACGTAGCCAGCACCTTGACTTCGATATTCCGGGGAAACGATTTGACTTGTTCCAGGAATGTCCGGCCGCTGTCGATCGAACTCCCTCCAACCCGGTTGGCGGCGCTGAATTCGGCCACCTCCGTCGTAAACAACTCACTCACGTCGATAACCGGCGCCCTGTCCTTGCCCCAGGCCTTGATGGGAAAGACCTTGATAATTGGCGCGACACTGGTGCGCTCGACCGCAATTGCGATCGGATCATCGACATCGGCACGGATCGTGTAGCGCACATCCCGCAGCAGGATGTTGTCGCCGCGCCGCTCCCAGCGAACGGTGCGGTCGCGGACCGGCATGCCCGCGTACGAATGCCCCGCCTGGGTCTGTGAAATCTGCGTGATCCACAACATGTCCTTACCGAGTTCCCGGGCCGGAATTTCGTAAAGCAGCTTTTCACCGTCGGTATGGGCGAAGAACAGCCCCGGTTTGGTCTCGAACTTGTCGGTAACCACCTCGTCGTACGGCTTGATGTTATCATTCGATCCCGAACCGTTCTCCTCGGCTTCCGATACTGCCACCAGCGACGACAATATCAGCAGCACCGCGGCTGCAGACCAGATGTATGTTGTGGATCTCTTATTCATCATTCTCATTTTTCACCTGCTCGCCTGCATATAGCTTTATTGATATTAACCTCTTTCTTACGGCGCTGCCGACTCTAACCGTCACGTGTTTGTTTGGGCAAGATTTAAACAAACGACCTGAAAGGCTTTATGAATCGACGCTTTCCGTACCCAAATCTACGAGATCGTTCATTGAGTTTTACCCTCAGCGATGAGAACCTTTCTCACCCGTTCGACCTCTGCCAATTGCGCCTTGTCGGGTTTTGGGTAGGCGATCGGAAGCGAACGGAGGGTTTCAATAAGAATGTGGGAGATGATCAATCGGGCGTTGCGCTTGTCGTCGGCCGGTACGGCATACCAGGGCGCCGCGGAATGGGAGGTGTGTCGCAGGCACTCGCCGTAGACCATTTGAAACGCGTCCCATTGCGCCCGGCTCTCCAGGTCGGCCGGGCTGATTTTCCAGTGTTTCTCGGCATCCTTGGCGCGGGAGAGCAGTCGCTTCCGCTGCTCCTCCTTGGAGACGTGGAGGAAAAATTTAAGGATGCGAGTCCCGTTCCGGTGAAGGTAGTCTTCGAACTGAACGATGTCGCGGTACCGGTCACGCCAAAAGTGTTTGTGTCCGACGCATTCCTTCGGCAGGGGCTGGGCCGCCAGGACCGGAGGAACGGCTTTTACAATCAATACTTCCTCATAATAGGAGCGGTTGAAAATCCCGATATGGCCGCGCATGGGGAGTCTTTTGGTGGTCCGCCAGAGGAAATCATGGGCCAACTCCTCCTGACTGGGTTGCTTGAAGCTGTGAACCTGGCAACCTTGCGGATTGACGCCGCTCATCACGTGGCGAATGGCGCCGTCTTTTCCCGCCGTGTCCATTCCCTGGAAAACCAGCAGGAGCGCGTATCGGCCGTGGGCGTACAGGATCCGCTGAAGGTCGTGTAATTCCTCAGTGGAATCTTTCAACAGTTTCCGGTAGTTTTTCCCGGACTGGTACAGCTTATCGATACCGGTCGGCTGTTTCGCCAGGTTGAGTGGTTTGCTCGTTCCCCGGGAGGCCGGCACACGAAAACCTTTGGGATCAATTGAGAGTTTCATCCTGACTTCAGGAGTTGCTGAGTTGTGCAATAAGTTTCGACGAACTTACAAAGAAACGAGGCCCGAACACGAAAACAGGGAATTCCTCAGTCGATCAATGCGTCTGTCTAATAGCCTGAATCCGCAAGAATTCCATACCGGTTCCGTTTTCCGGGGTCACACGATAGGTGCGTCTGACATAATTCGTAGTGCCTTCCATGGGGGCGGGTTCTCCTACCTGCTCGATTTCACCGGCGAAATTTATCCAGTTGTCGAGATCCCCTGAACTGTAGACGACAAAATCCCAATCGGGAGAGGCGCGGTGGATGAACTCCAGATAGAACCGGAGCTCTTCGTTCGGGCCGGGGTTCCGGCTGATCTCAAGGTATGGAGCGTCCGGTTCGAAGGGATTGGTGCCGAACAAATAGGCGGTGAGATTGTTCCGTCCGTCGCCCGAAAGATCCAGATATGGATTTGCCTGGGGGGAATCCAGGTCTCCAAAATATTCGACAACCCAGGAGTCCGCCAGTCCATCGCCGTTACTGTCCAAGTGCGGGTTATAATAAACGGTGCGAGTGATCGTCCGTGTCGCCGGCGGGTTGCTGGAATCGGTGGCGGTAATGGTCAATATGTTTTCGCCTTCCGCCAGATCTCCCACGACGGCTTCCCAATGGAGGTAAGCATTCGTTGTGGTGGCCTCGTGGCTATTAACGCTGACTCCTGTTATACCCTGGCCGCCGAAAGCACTCCCGCTGACTCTCAGGTTCGGTACACCCACTTCGCTTCCGTCCGGCAGATCGACCAGGAGGTCAATAGACGATGCTTTTTGTGAAACGAGGTTCGTGCGAATTATCGCCAGTTCGTCGTTCTGAAGCCGGGCGGCAAATCCGTCATCTCCCCAGCGTTCCAGAGAGGTGATGTTGGCTGGTAAATTATCGAAGCTCTCCTTCCGCACCATCAGGTAGCTCCCGGTATCGAAGGAGGCGATCTCTTTGTTGCGCGCGTAATAGATTCGTTGGCCAGCCCGGTCGGGAGCGAAGGCGGTTAACGAGCCCACCGTCCCCGAGAAGGCTTCGGAGAACGAAAAGGTTCCGTCGAGCGTCATCAAATCCGCACGCACGCCTTTTCCGTCGCTGCCATAGACAAAATAATCGTCACTTTTGATTCGGGTGCTGAAGCCACTGAAGAGGCTGGCGGTAGAGGCCACCGACAGACTGTTCTCATCGATTTCCAGCAGGTAGGATTGGAATCCGGTCGATGAGCTGTTGAACGCGAAAATCTGGTTCGGCTCAGGCAACGGGACAACCTCTGGGGAATTATTTGCCATTTCTGCTATCCGATTTCCATCAACAAACAGCCCGGCCCTGCGATCAAAGCCCACCACGAGTGTGTCCAAAGTGCCGGTCTTAACAACGATGCTTCGCGGAATGTCGCTTCCGAACGAACTCGTGAAGGTGATCGTATCTACAATTTCCCCGGTATTGAGATCCACCCGGTAGCCGATGTTTCTGTTCAAGGCGTAAACGGTGCTGCCGTCGTCGGAAAGCGCGAGGAGGCCAGGCTCGGCTGGAATAGGGATCGAGCGGGTGATCAAGCCGGAGGTTGGGTCGATCGCCAACACATGGTTCGCGATTCCGGGATGCGCGTTTGATTGAACCGAAACAACCAAATCACCGCTGACTGGTTCAAGCAAAACCTCATTGATCGGAATCTTTACAACGTTGACGGACTCGGGCTCCGAATCAAAACCGACGTTTAGCACGACGGAGGCCCGGTTGTTGGCGTAGTTGGTGTCGAGTGAACGGGTTAGAGCCCCCGCTGTTCCGATAAGGGTCGTAACTTCGATCGCCTCGGCTGTTACGGAAAACTGATGGCTGCTTCCGGGTTCCATGTCGCCGATTTCTATGGTGACCGTCCGGCCGTGACTGCTGGAACCGAAGGTGCCGGCCGAAATAGTCTCAAGGCGTTGGCCTGCGTTCAGTTCGATGAGCAACCGGGTGTCCCGGGCGATTTCGACGCCGATGTTTTCGATTGTCGCGGTGTATTCGACCAATTCGGAAAGGAACACCGGGTCGGGAGCGGCCGTAATGCTTACGGAAAGATCGGTGGCCGGCCCGGTCGGTACCAGGTCCTCGGCATCAAACAGAACCACTTGTGCTTCGCTGGTGAGCACGGCGAGACCGACGTCGCCCCAGCGGATAATACGAGAAATGTTTCCGATTTCCGGAATCGTTTTTGACGCTATGCTCTGAAAAACACCGGTATCGTAGGCAACGATCTGGTTTCCGTGGGCATAATACACCCGCGAGCGATCAACATCGGGATACGCCACTACCTGAGGACTGCTAAAGGAACTGGTCCATTCGGGAGGAAAGCGCAACTCGGCGATCGTTTCCAGCTTCAGTCCATCGACGACCATCCCACGATCCGAAAACAGGAGGTCATTCTGGCCGGCAATAAGGGTGCCGGACATGAAGTTTCGTTTCGATTCACGAACTGCGACGCCATCGGATATTATGCCCATACGCTTCAAATCGGATCCGACGGCATAAAACTCATCCGGCGCTCCGCCGGGGACAATTAACCTCGACCGGCGATCTTGCGGCTGCACCACTCCGTTAAGGTAAAGCCGGGTTGTGGTGTAGGTGGACCCGACTGCGTCTTGACCGACCACAAAATCGCGGGCCCGACCGGGGACGGTGAGAATCGTTGCCGGAGTATAGGAACGGCCCGCCCAACTGCCGGTCGCGTCCAGTGTGAATTTTTCCGCGGTCGTAAAGGAATCGAGATTTACGCGCTGGACGGCGAAAGAATCGAATAGTCCGGCGTAGACGTATTCATGGTTATCGGTGATGACCAGATTTCTCGGATCGCCGCCGATAAACAAGGCCTCGCCGATCTCGGCGGTATCCGGGTCGATGACCGTCAGCGAGTGCCGATGCCCGGAAATCGCGGTTCCACCGCTCACCGTATAAAGGCGATCGCGCTCGGGGTCGTAAACGATGTCATTGGCCGCGAAGGCAAGATTCGCAAAAATGGAGAGCGGCACCGAGGTGGTCTCGACCTCATTTTCGTGCGATCTGACCACTAGCACTTCACCCCGGGAGGAGAACGGAAGGGTTAGGTTGGTGGTTGCTTCACCTCCTGCGAAAACAAGGTCCTCCACCAGCAATGCCTCCTCTTCGCTGTCGCGGTTTTTGAGGAAAACACTGGCGCTGCCGGCAAAGGCCGGAACGACGCTGCCGTCAATGTTGACCGCCAGGACAGTCAGATTCAGGTTCTTGTCCGCCTCGATCATTTCCGGTATTGAGAAAGCAAACCCGGCAATATTGTTGTCGAGGATCGTTCCCCCCAAAGTGCTCGTCTCCCCGGTTTTGGTCGTTGTTACCGTGAGGGTGAAGGGTCGGTCTCCCTGCAGAATCGAATCATCTTCGACGCTGACCTGCACCAAACCTTCTCGTTCTCCCGGCGCGACAATGACGCTCTCCGGATCAATCGATACCTCACTCGGATCGGCGGAAAAAACAAGGGTGAGCTCCTCGTCGGAAATGCCGTCCAGCCTAAAGGTGAACTCCACTTCGGAGTCCCCTTCAGTCAGTTCCTGCGGCCCACTGAGGACCGGCATCAGCGTGTTGACCTCCGTGATCGAGATCTCCTGTTCGACAATATCGGCGCCGACGCGCGCCGTGATCGTGACCGTTCGGTCATCCAGCACCCGCGGATCCTCAAGGGTGGTAATCGGGAAGTTCACCGAGGAACTGTGGGCCGGGAGGGTTACGGTTGGTGGCACGGAAGCGATCGACGGATCGGAACTCTCCAAGGCGACGGTGAGCGACGACTCCCGATTCGCGCTTACGGTTGCGGTTCCGGTGCCGGTTTCTCCCTCCACGACCGACTCGGGGAGAACCAGGCTGAGGCCGGCCGGAGTGTCGTCCTGGACGAGTATGTAGAAAGGCGACGAAGAAAAGCGCCCGTCCGTGACCGCAAGCTCGTAGAAGCGGTCTCCATCCAGGGTATTATTGTCGAAATTGGGGAAAGTCAGCGTCGTCATTTCCGCCTCCGCCGGATACGTCGCCGTTCCATGGAGACTTCCCTGCCGAAGAAGGGTCAGCTCCACATCCTCGTCGGGAACCGGATCGAGCAGGACGGTCAGTTCCAGCGGCTCGGATTTCAGCGTCACGAGAGGTGACACAACGAAAATGGACCGGACCTGGTTGCCTGTGACTTTGATGTTGTCAAAAAACAATCCGTTTTGCGGTACCGAAAAATTTCCGTATTGGTGCAGTTCGATGGTCAGGAGCCCGTCGCCAACCGCAGCGGCGGTGAGCAACTCCTCATCGACGTCTATGGAAAAAGATTGCTCGACTTCCCAGGTGGTGCTGTACCGGAGAACGACTTCACCGGCGCGAAGCACAATGCCATCAAACCCTTCCACCGTGTGGACATGATTATTAAAAGAATAGAGATCCGCGGATAGCTGTACGTCCGTGAAGCCGGCGATCGGCAGCGTGGTTCGCGCGATGTTTTGAGAAAAAACCGCGTCGTTCACGGCGTCGTCCATGACCAGGCCGCGGTTGGAAGCGTCCCTCGGGTCTTCGGCAATGCGGACGCGCCCCTGCCCGGTCGACTCCATCGCCCACCGGTCGAGGGCGTTCTCAGCCTCGAAATCCTCAAAAAACAGAATTTTCGAATCGGATTCGGAAGTCGCGGACGAAACGAAACCTTGTGTGGCGATTAACAGGATGGTTGAGAGGAGTAGCAATCTGATCATTTGATTCAGCTCGTTTACTGAAAGGGCAACGGATTCCCGATCGAGTCTTGATAAAATGACAAATGCTTTCTGGATGCAATCCAAAAGTCCTCGGAGGAGCAGACGATAGAAATCTGAGGCTCCTTCTAAACGCTAAGAGTCTTCCTGCAGGGAAACCCGTCCGCAATCGATTGTCGCTCCAGCTCCGCGATTCCGCGGGGATCAGTGTGGCGGGCGCTCGCCATAAACCGAATCCGCAAGTCATCGGCATGGTGCCTTCCGGACCGCGGTACAGGCGTAGGCTGCCGTTGAACCCAAGGGTTGCTTGCAGAGCGTTGAGAGCCTCGAACTCCCGATCGTTCTCGATACGCACCGACTGGCGGAGCAGGCGGCGAATCGCGGCACAACCGGAAATCAATGGCAATGCCGTCACCAGCATGCCGGTCAGCCAGATCCAAGCGAGGGCGGTGAGAATGGGTCTGGCTGACCACGTCCGCGCATCGGGGTCGGGAGCTGAGGTGAGTACGGTCGATTGTTCAGAGTCGCGGACCGGCTGAATTGCTCCGTCGCCGGGGAGGAACTCGCTCTCGGTGACGTAGGATGGCATGCCATGCGAATGGGTGTTCTCGGATTGGAGGGCGGCGCTCCCGCGTTGCCGCCGTAAGGTATGACCCCGGTGGCCGGCGTTGCGAGGGGATCGTGGCATCACCTGTTGCCGGGACAAACCCGGCTATGCGGGAGCATTGCCCTTCAGGGGACGACCGATGCGATTAGGCTAAGGTCCTTTGATCCACCGCCTTAACCGAGTGCGATCCATGCTTCTTAGCCCCCTTGGTGGATTATCATCAGGGGAGATTATCAGGCATCTCGCTTTTGTGGATGGGGCGGAGGTTGAAGTGGGTGATGCCGTTGAAGGAGGATTTGGCGTTTTTCGTTATCAGGCCGACCTGAGAAGGAGCCCAGGTGCCGGGGATTGTTGCTTGAAGGACTCCGTCGACGAAGATGCGGGTGGCGTCGTCGCGTTTGATGGCGCGGAGGTTATAGCTTGATTTAGGTTCGGGCAGCGATATCCGCTGTTCGGCGAGGCTTTCCCCATCCTTCAAGCCAGTAATGACCAGTTCACTGTTGGACGCGTCGATGGTGGCGGCGAGGTGGTTTTCAGCATCGACGTAAACAGCAAGAATTCCCATACGGGTGTCGTCGTTGTCATCCCGAGAGGTGTCCAGTGTGACCTGCGTCATGAATTCGTATTCGTGAAGGAGATCGCCTTTGAAGATCCGGTTGATCGTGGCGTCGCCGTCGGCGGTAATCCCCGCGGCTCCCACGGCCCAGGATCCTTGTGGGGCCTCACCGTCGGCGGCGCTTCCCCATCCGTTGATCCGGTCGTCGTATTCATCCCAGCCGATGGTGTAGATGAATCCGTCAAAATCAGAGCGTGACTGGCGGGTCATCATTCCCGGCAGGCCGGCGCCTTTGAATTTAGCACCGATAACCGGGTTGCCAGGAGCCGGGCGCTCGTCGATCCAGACCCGGAATTGGTCGTGATTTTTTTCCACCCGAAGGTTTCGGTAAACATGAAAGTCGTAGGAGTCGGGGAGGGGATACGTCTCGGAGAAATCTTCCCCGTTAATCCTTTTGGCATAACGCCAGCCGCCGGATTGGGGGTCGAGAGCAACCGCCAGCCAGTTCTCGGGATCTTCATAATAGGCAACCAGGCCGGCAGGTCCGGAGGCGTCGTCGTGGATCCTGACATTGGCTTCGACCAGGTAGTTTCGGGCCGGAGCGCTCCGCGCGAAGGCCAAGCCCAGGTCGGCTCCTCCATCGGTTTGTCGGGCCTGTCCTTCGTGCACCTCCCAATCACCCGCCACGATATTCCAGTGGTCGCCGAGGGAGGTTCCCTGGTTGAAGAGATCGCGCAGGGTCGCGGGAGCGGGGGGCGGAGAGTAGGTTTTTTCGGTTGCGGTTGCGATGCTGGTAGGCCCGTCGACGTGCAACTGCCGGTCGAAGAAGAGCACGCGATCGATGCCAATCGAGCGCCGCCCTCCATCGTAGCTGGCGAAGTAGGCCACCCACCACTCGAATCCATTGGGGCCGCGGACGACGGAGGGTTGTCCGGTGTGGGTGATTTCGTGCCCGTTGCGGGCGATTTGCGCCACCACCGGTTCCGGGTATTTGTGGGCGTTTCGAAAAGCGAGCGGCCCTTCGTTCTGGGCGGCAACCCCGATGGCGTAGCCGGGAAAGCGGGTGTGATTCGCATTGTAGAGCATGTAATACCAATCCCGGTACCTCATGACCCATTGGGCTTCATTGACTTCCGCGTCCTGGGTCTCCCAGGTGCCGCGGGAGGGGGTCAGCAGGCGGATATCCTCACCGACCAGAGTCCACGGATCCTCCATCCGCTGGCCGTAGATGACGTTGCCCAGACCGGGGGGGAATTTCGTGGTGTAGAAATAGGGCGTCCCGTCGTCGTCGATAAAGAGATGAGGATCGATCTTTTCGGCGAACGGACGATCCCTGACCGGTTCGGTGTAGAAGCTCATGGGGCTCTCCGTATTGGTGGCGTGACCGATGGCGCGCACGATGTCGGCCCGGTTGACCGACCAATAGAGGTGGAATACGCCATCGACATAGTGGATGTCGCAGGCGTGGATTTCACGGTCCCGGCCCGCCGCCCCGACCGCCCATTCATTGTCCATGGAAAACACGTGGGTCCGGTTGCCCCATTCGAGCAGGTCTTCCGAGGAGAGCATATGTCCGGCGATCCAGTTTCCGATAATGTAGTATTCTCCGTTGTAATGCATGACGCCGCTGTCGGCCAGGTCGTAGATCACCGGGTTCGGCACCGCGACGGGAGAGTCGCTTCGAACGACGGTGGTACAAAACAACGCGACGCAAGCGACCGTCGCAGCGAAGGTGAGATGTGGTATAAATGGATCCATGGCGAAGGCGTCGATAGTGGTTATGAATGATGCCCCCCTCTTCGTCCGAGGAAACGGAAGGCTGGCTTTCAGACTAGCACCCCGTCCGGCGAAGGCCATAAGAAAATGGGAGAGTGTCATGAGGACACGGGCTCGGTGGACGATGGCGAATGGGGGTGGAAGGAGTGTTCCTGGTGCCTGGTTCAAACGGCGATGAACAGTGGGCCTTAGGGAGTCTTTTGGTGGAAATAGAAGTTACTGTCACATGAATGGGATGATCCGAAAGTCTTTAAATTCGCCGGTGAAGGAATCAATATGGAGACCGATGTGATGAATGTATAGTGCCGTGATTTAAGTCTCTGATGGAATGAAGTAGATACTATAATTCGACTCATCTTGTTATGAAACAGAATGGGCGAGAGTCGCGTTCATTTTGACCGCCAGGAGTTCTTGTGGCTTCTTTATTCGCCGCGGAAACGGAATTGACCAAATAGAATTTGATGGGAGTGGCCATATTCTACGGACCCAATATACTCGTGAGGAGATTGTCCCTGCAGAACTTGAATGGCGTAGCTGGGGAGAATTTGAAAATTCCTTTAGTAATTAAAAAATGAATACAACTACTAAATTTTTGTCCTTATTATCCTGCTTCGCGGGACTTTTGGTCGCAGTGACGCCTTTACACGCTGAGGAGATGATTATGAGAGTGGATTCCGCCAGTCCGGAGAAATCGATCAGTCCGAAACTTTTCGGAATCTTTTTCGAAGACCTCAATCATGCCGCCGACGGGGGGCTTTACGCCGAGTTGGTGCGAAATCGTTCGTTCGATTTCGAGGAGACCGCCAACATTCAGTGGAACGCCTTCACCGGCTGGGAGGTGGTGACCCGCGGGGGAGGCAGGGGAGGGGCCGCGATCGATGCGGCCGTGCCGCTGCACCCGAACAATCCGAAGTATGTCGTTTTGAACATCGATCAGGTTGGCGCCGGTGTCGGGCTGATGAATCGGGGGTTTGGCGGGATCTCGGTTCAGGAGGGTGAGAACTACGAGTTTTCCATGTTCGCAAAACAGCTCTACATGGATCAACGTTGGGGCGGGCCGGGGATCGATGGAAGACCGATGCCTTTTGATGTCCGTTTGGAGAACGAAGCCGGGGATCTTTTGGGTCAGGCGTCCGCCGAAGTGGTGGGCGGGGAGTGGCAAAAGCTGACCGCCACAATTACCGCGAGCGCGACTGAGGATAACGGACGATTGGTGATTCTGGCTAAGGCCAGGGGCGGAGTCGCGTTGGACGTGATTTCGTTGTTCCCCGAAAGAACCTTTCGCGACCGCCCCAATGGTTTGCGGGCGGACCTCGGGCAGACGCTGGCGGACTTGAATCCGGGATTCGTCCGATTCCCGGGCGGTTGCCTGGCCCATGGCAACGGCATCGGCAATATGTATCGCTGGAAAGATACGATCGGGCCGATTGAGCAACGGCGGGGACAATCGAATATTTGGGGGTATCACCAGAGCGTCGGCCTGGGTTACTTTGAGTATTTTCAGTTCTGTGAGGATATCGGTGCGGCGCCGGTTCCGGTCGTCGCGGCGGGCGTTTCCTGTCAAAACTCAGGACACATGGCGGGAATCGGCCAGCAGGCGATCCCCCTGGATGATATGCCCGCTTACATTCAGGACGTCCTTGACCTGATCGAATGGGCGAACGGTCCGGCAACATCGACGTGGGGAGCCAAGCGCGCCGCGGCCGGACGGCCGGAGCCTTTTAACCTCGAATTCCTGGCGGTGGGGAACGAGGACGCCCAGACGCCGGAGTTTTTCGAACGCTTCAGAATGATTCACGACGCGGTCAAAGAGAAGTATCCGGAGATCACGATCATCGGCAATGTCGGGCCCTTTCCGGACGGACCGGATTTTGAGGCCGGCTGGGAATTCGCCAATGAGCACGGACTCGAAATGATCGCCGAACACTATTACCAGTCGCCTTCCTGGTTTTTGCAGAACATGAAGCGATACGACGCTTACGACCGTGAAAAATCCCGCGTATTCCTCAGCGAATACGCCGCCCATGACGCCGGCCGCCGGACGACATTGCGTTCAGCCCTCGCGGAGGCCGCCTACATGACCGCGCTGGAGCGGAACGGCGACATCGTCTGGATGGCCAGCTACGCGCCGCTCCTGGGTAAAATCGGAAACACCCAGTGGAACCCGAACCTGATCTATTTCACCGACACCCAGGTCGTTCCGACGGTTAACTATTACGTTCAGAAGATGTTTGGGAACAACGCCGGCGATGTCTACCTTCCCTCCGAACTGGTTTCCGTCGAGCTTGCCGAAGCGACGCGTTTCGCCGGCTCGGCTGTACGTGACACCTCCACCGGAGATCTGATCCTCAAGCTGGTCAATCCGGGAGCCGAGGTTGTTCCCACACAAGTCGATCTGCGCGGATTGGGTGACTTCCTTCCCCTGGCGATCCGAACGGTGCTGACCGGGGATCCGATGGCTGTGAACGATTTGGAAAACCCGAACCGGGTGATTCCGCATACGGACAGCATCGAGGTCGCGCCTGAATTCACCTATGATGCACCCGCCCATTCGTTGACCGTGATCCGGATGTCCGAACGCTAATCGCGGGACTAGAGTAAATGGGGTTCGGTTAAGAATATTGCCCGGTCATGCGGGCCTTGGTCTGTCAGGGAATTTTTGACCACAGATGGCTCAGATGACCACAGATATAAATGCGAAAATTTTGATCTGTGCCCATCTGTACTACAAACGGCCAAATATTTGTTTTGTAAGCAAGGTTCTCAGGCTGGAGATTCCGGATGGATCATTAAGAATGCATCTTAAATCGGGTACTGACACGGCGGTTCGCCCGCTGAAGCAGGGCGCTACGAGATCCGCACTCTCCGTAGCTCCGTGCTTTAGCCGGAGACTTCCCGGCCCGGGTCCTGCATGCCGTTCGAACACCGGAATTCGCCCGCTGAAGCAGGGCGCTACGAGATCCGCACACCCCGTAGCTCCGTGCTTTAGCCGGAGACTCCCCGGCCCGGGTCCTGCATGCCGTTCGGACACCGGAATTCGCCCGCTGAAGCAGGGCGCTACGAGATCCGCACTCTCCGTAGCTCCGTGCTTTAGCCGGAGACTCCCCGGCCCGGGTCCTGCATGCCGTTCGAACACCGGAATTCGCCCGCTGAAGCAGGGCGCTACGAGATCCGCACTCTCCGTAGCTCCGTGCTTTAGCCGGAGACTTCCCGGCCCGGGTCCTGCATGCCGTTCGAACACCGGAATTCGCCCGCTGAAGCAGGGCGCTACGAGATGCGCACTCTCCGTAGCTCCGTGCTTTAGACTCCCCGGCCCGGGTCCTGCATGCCGTTCGGACACCGGAATTCCCCCGCTGAAGCAGGGCGCTACGAGATCCGCACTCCTCGTTAGTCCTTCTCCAGAACGATCACGGTCAGTGAGTAGGGTTCGAAGGTGTGACGGAACTCCAGCGCCGCATTGTCGATGATCGTGGTTCGAGGCGAGACATTGCGAGGATTCTCCAGCGAATTTTCATCCCGGGGCCCGGCACTGGTGAGCGTTGTCACTGTGGCGGTCCGAGAGATTCCGTCGGCATCGCGGAGGTCGATGTCGACCGGCTCTGCCGTCGGTGTCGGATTGACGACTTTCAGAGCAATCCGGTCGGTCGTTGCATCGACTGTCGTTGAGGCAAAAAGGCGCGGCCATCCGTGTCCGGGGATTTCCATTTCATGAACCAGTTCTCCATCGAGAATGCAGCGAACCCTGGTTCCATCCAATTCCACGCGGATGTCATACCAGCGGTTGCGCTCAATACGGCCTGGAACTTCCGTAACCACCTCTCCTGCTACCTGGATCGCATGGCGCGAGTTGCCCCATCCGCCGAGATTCCACTGAAGTCCGAGTCCGGTCTCATCCCCCCGGAACTGAATAATGAAACCCTCCTGGCCGCCGATCTTTCGCGCCTGGAGGGACACGGTATAGTTGTCCCACTCGGCATCCCCCGCGATTCGGGTGGCGCCGGCGATGGACGCGTTCCTCTGACGGTGAACGCCGTTTGAGAAAGACCAGTCGCCGTTGATGGTTCTCCAGTCGTCGGACTCCTCCGGCGACAGAAGCACTTCGTCATTGCGGGTGACGGTGACGTTTCGGAACTCGGCGTCGGTTTGCCAGGTGGTGAGACCGATCGGGCCCGCGGGAGCACGATCCTCGGATTCGGCGAGCTGAAGGTCGTGCGCCAGGTATCCGGTTCCTCTATGCAGACTGAAGAGCTTCTGGACGTAATAAGAGGGAGATCCATAGACCTGGGTGTTGTCGAACCAGATCAGGTCCGGCTGCCATTGAGTTGAACCAATCTTTGCCAGCAGAGGGGCGTAGGAGGTCATGGTGACGATATCGCCGTTCCGCTCAAGGCCGGTCAAAAAGGCGGCCTCGGAGAGCGCCGCCCAAAGGTCATTCCGGCGATCCGAATTATGGGCGGCGTATTCGCCAACAAAGACCTCGGGTCCATCGCGGTCAAAGGAATCGTAGCGGTGGTTGTTCTGCAGAAACCATGTCGGGCTCATGTAGAAGTGTTCATCCACGACATCGGCGGGGGTGAGGCCGTTGTTGAAACGATTCCAGGCGAGGTCATACCAACGGCCGCCGGCTGAGGGGCCGGAGGTGGAGATGATCTGGATTTCCGGATATTTCTCTCTGATCGCGTCATAGAACGGCTGGTAACGCCTGAAATACTCTTCTCCCCACTGCTCGTTGCCGATACCGATGTATTTCATGTCAAACGGCTCCGGGTGTCCCATTTCCGCTCGCTTGGCTCCCCAGTAGCTGTCTGCCGGGCCATTGGCGAACTCGATCAGATCGAGGGCATCCTGGATCCACGGTCCGAGTTCATCGAGCGGAACCAACTGACCGCTCTCGTATTGACAGGCCATTCCGCAATTAATGATGGGCACCGGCTCCGCTCCAAGATCGGCGGCGAGCCGGAAATACTCGAAAAAGCCCAGTCCGTAGGACTGATAATATTGCGGCGGTTGATTCCAGTCGGCCCACCGGTTCCAATTTTGCCGCCTCTCGGCCGGATCTCCGATCGTATCCTTCCAGCGATAGGCGTTTTCCAGGGTCCTTCCTTCGACGATACAGCCTCCCGGAAAGCGAAGAAACGCCGGTTCCATCGCGTTGAGAGTCTCCACCAGGTCCGCCCGGAGTCCGTTGGGCTGGTTGCGCCAGGTGTGTTCGGGAAAGAGCGAAACCATGTCGAGATCCACAGCGCCGGGGCCTTCCACGAGAAGGACCAGTCTGGCCTCTGTTGAATCACCGCGAGCGGTAATGGTTGCATCATATTTTTCCCAGCCGGAGGTGATCTCGCCGATCCGGGTCTCCCCAAGGAGAATGCCGTCCGATTCCAGGCGAACCAGAAGATTTCCATCATAGGCGTTCGCCGCCCGGGCGTGGACCGAGAACTGGTAATTCTTCCCCCGTTCCAGCACGATCCCGCCAAAGCCGGGGTTGGCGATGCCCGCGGCTCCGGTCTCCCCGGGTACGGTAACGCGGAGGTAATGCGGATTATTTGGGTTCAGCGGCTCGGTATCCATGACTTCGATTTCAACGGTGGAACCGCTACGCTCGACCTTGCTCCAATTGAAAAGCCGGTCGGTGAACTCGAACGAGCGATTCCAGATCAGCTCGGCGTAGAGCCCGCCGTCGGCGGCGAAATTGATGTCTTCAAAGAAGAGCCCGTACATCAATGGGCTCATCTCGTGCGATGGTTGCCCGGCGTGGATAATCAGCCTCGAGGCGTCGGGGGTTGCTCCGAGTGAAAGGTGCGCCAGCAGGAGGGAGGCTGCGAGTGAAATTGCTGCCTTTTTCATAGTGTGGAACGGGACTGTTGTCGTGAGAAGGATGGTCACCAAAGATGCCTGCTATCCTACCTCTTGGCACGCCAAAACGACTTTCCCGCACACGGGAACAGGGGGTTGAATGTATGCTATCAGATTGCGGAATTATTTTTCGACCGTTGGTAACTCTATGAATTCTCTTGCGGCCCTAATATGAATGGCAGGGTTAAGCAGGTTCATCGTTTGAGAGACCGAATCGAAATCGGAATCGCGCCTCTGCTTCCTGGAGGGCGGCGCTCCCGCCTGCACCTTACACGTATTTCCGCCCTGACAAGCAGACGAACGATACGGCAGATTGGACGCGGCGATCGGCGAATTTGCGAAGGAAAGGCGAGCTTGTCCCGAAGGGACAATATGGAAATAGCCCGGCGTTTTAACGCCGGGTTGATTCACGACCCGGCGACCAGTCCCGAAGGGACGACTGAATCGATTTTTCGGGCGATCCCGGCGATAAAGCGCCAATCAGCCGTCCCTTCGGGACTATTTCAATTCCAAATAGAAACCCGGCGTTAAAACGCCGGGCTATTCTCACTCGTCCCTCCGGGACGAAAACAGAAGCGTGTAAGGTGCAGGCTCCCGCGCCGCCGGTGCGGGCGGGATGCCCGCGCTCCCAAGCCGGCGGCCATGCGGGAGCATGGCCATCCAGGGAAACGGCCGATGCGATTAAGCTAAGCTGCTTCGATCCACCGCCTTAACCGAGTGCCATTCGCCCTAATATCGAGTGCTCACGGGAGCCAGGCTGGACGGAGAGCGTGGATGGTGGAATAGATTTCGTCCGATACCGAGGTACCGTCGGCGGCTTCGAACGTATAGCTGAGGCGCAGTTGCATGGCCGGACGCATGTCCGGGATCTCCAGGAAAATTTCGCGATGGCCCTTTTCATCCGAATCAACCGGCAGCACCGTGGTCACTTCGACCGGATCCTGCCCGCGTTGGCCCGGGTTTTCCACGGAAAAGAAGTCGGAGCCATAGGCCTGGCTCCATTCATAGTTCCAGCGGCGAATCCGGTAGTTGGCCGGGTCCGCGGCGGCCGCTGAGACGGGGTGATTGAAGCGTATCCGCAACCCGTTTTTATGCGCGTGCAGGGCCACGGGAACGTGTGCCGGGCTGCCGGTGTGGCGAACCCGTTCCAGCGCGCCTTCGGGAAAGGGGCCGATGACGTAGAGCTGGCCGTCGCCGGGATGAAAGCGTCCCATGCGCGGACGCCACATGTTGAGACGGCCAAGGGAAACCACGGCTCCCTGCCGGTCTCCGTCGACCTGTTCGTGAAAAAGCTGCAGCACCCGGGAGGCGCCGGAAAGGTGCAGCATGGTTCCCGCTGGCAAACCCCACTCATCGGACTCCACCCAGACCTGTCCTGAACCGGTGTTGTCGATGTGCCGGGGCAGCCAAACGATCGGAGGTTCGTAGCCGCGGTCGCGGGGGTAGGGGTCTTCCGCGCGGAAGTTGTTGGGATCAAATCCGTAAAAGGCGCCTTGGCGCGATTCAGTGTCTATCATGTGCACGGGAGTCTGGGGGACCCAGGGGCCTTCCTGCTGGGACACCGTGACGTTCCCGTCAGGACTCAGGCCGATCGCCCACGGTTGGCGGAACCCGGTGGCGATGACTTCCATGGAGTCGCCATCCGGCGAAACACGAATGATTCCGTTGGTGTATGGGGAACCCCAGCGGCCGCGGCCCCGCGCGAAGTAAAAGGCTCCTTCATCGTCGATTTCCAGCCCGAAGGCCTGTCGCCAGGCGCCCGCGCCCGGTGCGATCAAATTGTGGAGATTTCCGTAGAAATCAGCTTCGCCGTCGCCGTTGCGGTCGCGCAGAACGGTGAGCTCGTCTTCGGTGGCGACGTAAATCTCGTCACCCAGCACGCGAAGCCCGAACGGATTGTTCAATCCCGTGGCGAAGCGGGTCCAGGTGATCTCCTCCAGCGCGTCGTCGATTCCATCCACCAGCCAAACGTCGCCGTGCATGGTGGTCAACGCCGCCCGGCCGTCTTCGGTGAAGTCGATCCCCGAAAAATGCAGGACGGCATTGTAGGGGTTTTCGCGAGGCCCGCGGATCGAATCGATCAAATAAGGGCCGTCACCGTGTCCCCGGTGGCCGGTGGTGACGATCGGATCCCCCCAGCGGGCGGGACCGGGGTCTTTCAACGCGCCAAGATTGTCCGGTTCGGGATAGCGGGTTGCCAGATTGATAAAGGCGTCCAGCTCGTCGGTTTGACCTTCCCAGATCCAGAGGCGCAGGGTGACGGGATTGTCGTTGGGCGCGACACGCACGATCACCCGGCCGTTCGACGCCTCCAATACCGCTCCCGAATCGGGCCGCAGCGCCGCGATCAGCAGCCGGTCGTCGGCTTCCGCACGAACTATGCGCAAACCGTTGTGGCTTTCCACCGTCATGCCGGACTCCGCCCCGTCAAAGAGCAGGAACGAAAGCGCCCGGTCGTGTTCCTCAATCAGCAGGTCGCGCGTAAACGCTCCGGTTTCGCCGGTTTCCCTGAACCAGGGGGATTCGTAAATCGTGGTGTTTTGGACCGTGTAGGCGAGAACGGTCCGATGCCCGTGCAGGTAAAGTCCCTCGTAGCGGCCGTGCCCTTCGGGCATAGGCCCGAATGGACGGGGACGAGGGTCGCGGAATCGCTCGGTACCTTCGACCCAACCGGTGGTGGCCGAAGAGGTGAAACGAATCGTTCCCGCCGCCGACGGGGGCGGATCGTTGCGGGTGCCGGCATCGTGTTCCGTGTGAAACTCGAGAAAGTCCCCGGTCCAGCCGGCGCTCATGCGCAGAAGGTCGGTATCGAAGTGAATCGTCGCCTGACGCTCCTCCCCGACGCGGATCGCCAATCCCTTGTCCAGAACGCTTCCCCCGGGAATTTCCATCACCCCGGAGTAAAAGGGGCCCGTATCCATATTTTCATAACGCACGGCCTCGTCCGGTTTTCCGCGGTCGGCGGGGGCGGAATCGGATGCCGTGACCGCCGGTTCCGCATCCTCGGTGACATGCATGGTCCCGCGCATTGTTTGCGCGTGACCGGGGATCGTGCAGACAAAGGGGTAGGTGCCTTCGACTTCCGGAGCGAAAAAGCGGAGGGTCTCCTCTTCGCCGGGCGGCACAACCGAGGTGTGGTGCAGGACGTTTTCCGTATCCGGCACCCATTCCGCCTCCGGACCGTCAGCCCCGAGGTCGAGCGCCATGGCGGCCACTTCATCCACCGTGTCCGGTCGCACGATCAGAAGATTGTGGGCCATGCCGTTGGAGGCGTTGCGAAGGACCAGTTCGACTTCCTGCCCCGGTTTTACGGCGAAGGACCTCGGCTCGAACATCAGTCCGATCATGGCGGCTTCGATTTCGATCCGGACCGGCTCGGGTTCGGCCGCGGCCGCGGGGGTTGAGGTCATCAGCCCGATGGCCAATGCCGCCGCGTAGATGAAATGCCTGATGGATTGCCCTGCCATTGAAGATCAGGCTGCATCGATTCGTTTAAAAACTCAAGGTGACTATTAAAGCGCGGTGTATCTTCCCCGAGAGAAACGAATAGGCCCGTTCCTTTTAGGGTCAGTCGTCTTGTGTTTCAGGGGAGGCATAAAACAACTCACCTAACACGGCAGTATCGCGAGCCGGTCAATGCCCATCCCCGGAAAGCGGAATTTCGCCGCGGACCGAAACGGTGTTCGCGGTTGGAAAATCATCCGGAACCGGCAGGTCGATCTCATGCCCGGCGAGCCAGATCAGGGCGCGGACCATCAATGTCTGCACCCCCGCGCAACGCATCCGTTCGGGTTGAACGTCATCATGCCACACATGGCCGTAGGTGGCCGTGTAAACCCGGCCCTCCCCGTAAGCCACTGTCCACTCGATCGGCCACCGCATATCCGTTTGTTCGTCGTGGGTATAGGAAAGCACCTCAACGTTCTCGGCCGGGCCGCGGGGATAAAAATAGACCTCGATATCCGGCGTTTTCCATTGCCGGGGAAGACCGGCGTAGATCGGGTGGTCCCCCAGCCGCGTGATCACCGCGTCCACGCGCGGACCGTGCCCGGTATTGCGCCCCTCGCCAATGGGAATTCGCACGATGTTTTCGTCGTCATCGATCGCGAGCGCGATTCCCTGATGCACGGAGCGCCACCCCAATCCGATGATACGGTTGTAGGCATCCCAATCGGGAAAGGCGTTGTTTCCGGAGTGATACACAAAAACGCCTCCGCCGTCTCGGACATACTTCTCGAAGTCGTCCCGGACCTCTTCGGGCCAGGAGGGACCGCCACCGATGTCGTTGCACGTCTGTATAATGACGTCGTAATCGGAGAATCTCGGTCTCCAGTCATCCCAGCCCGGAGAATCCCTTCGAGGAGGCGCGGTGGAAACGTCGATGTCGAATCGATTGGTGGGTTCGAGTATCCCTTTTATAAGGGCCGTGTTCAGTTGCCAGTTGTGGTTGCTGAATCCATCGACAATCAAGACGTTGATTTTTGCATCCGACGAAGGATCAGCCTTGGAAGAAAGCTGGAACGCGACAAGAAAAACACAGAGAAAGAGTGTGAATGATCTCATAGTCTATACCTTTGGGTGTTTTGCATTTGAGGATATACAAGGCCTTTTTCGGAATGTAACTCGGTTAAGGCGGTTCATCGTTTGATGAAGCAAAAAATACAACGGCGATTGGGCTCACACGGAGGCACAAAGTCACGGAGGTTTTTACAGGACCCACCTCCGTGAGCTCTCACCGGCCTGAGCTCGTCGAGGGCGTGGCTCCGTGTGAGAACCTTCACAGTTTTAAAACCGGGCGTGATTTTTGGTAAACTTACCATAATTGGACAACGCTCCTTCGGTCAACGGCCTTAACCGTGCCATTCTAATTAGACTATCAGTTTGAGTACATCGGCAAAGCGAGACAAAAAACGAACATCGACGCAAACCGAGATCCGGATGGTCGGGCTCGGTGCCGTCAATCGGCGGAATGCATCACTCGTGCGGGTGCATTCTGAGCAGTTCTTCGGGTGCGTAGAACCCGGTGTGATCCCGGGTCGCTTCGCGGACATGTTCGACCTGTTCGGGGAAGATGGGCGGGGCTTCATTGCCGAACGCGTTGCGAATGTAGGTGAGTACGGCGGCGATTTCGTGGTCGTTGAGAAGAGTTTCGAAACCGGTCATGGGAACTTGGCCGGGGTAGTGCACGCCTTTGACTTCCATCGGCCCATGCATCCCTTTGAGGGTGAGTTTGATTAGGCGTTCGTCGTTTTGAGTGACCCAGCGGGTGCCGTCAAGCGGTGGGAACCCGGCCATGGGCAGGCCGCGTCCGTCCGGCTGGTGGCAGGTGGCGCAATGTCCGGCCCTGGAATAGATTTCCTGCCCGGTGACGTAAAGTTCGCTCAAAAACTCGTCGGCGGCGAGGTGGCCGGGAACCGCGACGGCGCCTTCTTCCTCCTCTGTGGGTTGCTCATTCAGTCGAGCGAGCACCGTCCGGTAGACCGGGTCGATCCACGAGTCGTTCGCGAACGCCCGGTTGGCGCCGATGTTGACTTCAACCGAAGCCCGTTCCTCATCTCCGGCGATAAAAACGATCTGGGCGCCGTCAAACCGATCTTCGTAGCCCCTGCGGTTCCAGATTCGGATTTCCTCGATTGTGAGCGGCGAATCGAAGGTGGCCCGGATCCACGGATCGTTCTCAAATGCGGTGTGGGAGAAATTGTTCCGATTGCCATCGACCAGGTTGTCGATCGGAAATTGCCCATGGTTGTATTCAGAAGACTGCGACAGGTTGGCCTGTGATGCTACATCCCTGCCGTTGGAGTGGATTTCCATCTCGGCCAGATTGATGGTGCGGTTTTCGCCCGGCAGGGTTATGGTGAAGCCGGTAATGTTGCCGGCGGTCTCGGGAGGGCGGATATGAATGAGACCGCCGTCGGTGCTAACCTCGACGTAGTCGGACTGTGCGTTTTCGGGCGTCACCGGGGCGGCCGTTTCGAGAACGGCGAGGCCATCGGCGCGATCCAGCCAGGATGCGGCGACGATCGCTTCGAGCTGCACGCGGCCGTGCGAATCGGTCGCCGCCTGCATGAGCAGTTCAACCTGATCGGAAACCTGGTGGCCGGCATAACGAAGGACCCGGACGGCGGCGGCGCGGGCGCGGTGGTCATCGGATGCGAGAACGCGCCGAAGCAGCGGCTGATCGATGCGATTGAGTCCCCAGGTCACCCAGAGAGCTTCAAGCAGGTGGTGCTCGTGGTTGGGGTCGTTTGCGTCGAGATTCGCAACCCAGTGGGTCAGCGCCGCGAGAACCTGCTCGGGGTCTCGTCCACGCAATTCGCGGCGGCTGCGTTCGCGGGCGCGGTACTCGTGGAGCTTCAGGTTGTCGAGCAACTGTTCGATATCCGCGTCGTGAATCGGCGGCGGGTCGAGCAGCGGGCGGCCCGGGTAGGTGATCCGATAGATCCGGCCGTGGGCGTGATCGCGGTTGGGATCCCGGGCGTTGTGTT
Source organism: Opitutia bacterium (assembly GCA_050506795.1). Lineage (GTDB taxonomy): Bacteria > Verrucomicrobiota > Verrucomicrobiia > Opitutales > T3Sed10-336 > SLOW01. Next base: position 18,482 of record JBJHCF010000023.1, on the reverse strand, counting down.
GCATGTGCCCGATGAGCGGATTGTGCCAATCGACGACGTAGAGCGAGCCGTCGGGAGCGATTTCCATATCGACCGGACGGAAGTTGCTGTCGCTGGAGTCCATGAGGTCCTGGCGAAATCGCGTGGTATAGCCGGTTTCATCTTCCATCATTTGGTGCTGTTTAGTACCGAGGAATCCGATGGTGTTATTGAGCATGATGTCTCCCTGGACCTCGTCGGGAAAGTGGCGGCTGCTGAGAAACTCGAGGCCGGAAGGAGGCCGGACCTGATGAGCCGGTTCGATGAGATTTCGGCTGCCGGGGGAGGCGGAACCGTATTGCGGCCGGATTGATCCCGGTGTCATCCACTCCAAAGGCGGGCCGGAGGTGTGAAGAAAAAAGGGCTGGCCCCAGTCGTCGAACGCGGTGCCCCAGGGGTTGGGGATGGACAACTGTGCGTGACGCTCCAAGTGACGGCGTTGCGGATTGAACCGGAAAAACCCGCCGTCAGTGCCACGGACGGGCCCGTAGGCCGTTTCAACGTTGGAGCGAAGGAAAACCCCCTCGGACAGAATGATGGCCCCGGAAGGATCGGATGCGTAAGCGCTGATGGCGTGGTGGGTATCGTGATCGTCGAAACCGCTGAAGATGACTTCGCGGGTGTCGGCTTTGCCATCGCCGTTGGTGTCCCGGAGCAGGACGAGATTGGTGTTTTGCGAGACGAACACCCCTTCCTCGGTGATCTCGAAACCCATCGGGAGGTGAAGTCCGTCGGCGAAGACTGTTTGCGTGTCGGCTTTGCCATCGCCGTTGGTGTCTTCGAGAATCAGCAGTTTGTCGTCGGGCCGGGGATCGCCCGGTCTCCAGTGGGGGTAGCTGGCCATCGTCGCCACCCAAAGCCGTCCCTGATTGTCGAAGGTCAACTGGACCGGATTCGCGAGATCCGGAAACTCCTGTTCGGTCGCCCATTGCTCGATCCTGTAGCCTTCGGGCACCCGGATCGTTTGCAGCGCGTCATCGCCATAAAGAAAGGTGATGGAATCCGCGTTTCGGTAATTGGTTTCGACCTCCGGGAGTGAGGACGTTTGGGCGTCAAGCGCGGCGATATCGATCGTCTCGCCACGCGCCGCCGCCCAGATGGACTGATCCCGTATGGCGGTCATTTCCCGGATCTTTTCGATTTCAAATGGATAATTATCCGGCCCGAACGGATTGTAGCGCCGTCCGAATGCATGCACGCCATTCGGAATCTTGAAGTCGTTCGTCCAGAGCCAGTTTTTGTCCATGACCCGTTCGTGGACCTTCTCGCGGCGCGGATCCGTCCGGCTGGGAGCGGCGCCGAAAATCCGGCTGCTCAATAATTCGGAGAGCTTCTGATAGCCCGAATCATTGAGAAGCGCGCCATCGATGGTCAGGGGCTCGTCGGTCGCCTCGTACCATTGCAACGAGGCGGAAAAAGCGTCGACGAACCGTACGTCATTCGCGGTTGCGACCGATTCCATGACCGAGGTGTAGGCGGCCAGATTGTTGTTTTCGGTCCGGCCGTCCGGGACGTCCATGGTCGCGGTGAGATCCTGGAAGGCCGTGGGGGAGACCAGCACCAGTTCCGGAGGGGAGTTGCCGTTATAGTTCCGACTGACCGTATGCGTCACAAAAGCGTCCAACTCCGCGCGGAAGTTGTCTAGACCGGAACGTCCCAGGAAGGATTCATTGAATCCAAAAAAAGCGATGATGATATCGGGCTGAAGCCTTTCCAGCCACTCCTCCTCGGTTTCAAAGTGCCCCTGGGCGTTGGCGGTGTTTCCCCCGGTGTACGGGTGGTGGAATTCTTCGGCGCCGGGAAAACCGAGCTGAAAGCTTCGTCCGGAATGGGGACGGAAACTCGGAGTGTTCCCCTCACGGGCCATGTTGCGAACAAAGAGTTCATGGTCGGGATACAGCAGATGCAAATCGGTCTCGAAATGTCCGAAATGCATCATCCGCGATCCGAAACCGTTGCCCATCAGAACGATACGGCTCTTCTCGGCCAGCTCGGCCGGCTCGGGTTCGGAAATCTGTTTCTGGCAGCCCGTCCCCAGGGTCACCGCGGAAGCCGCAATGACAAAACCAAGGAGATATTCGATTCCAAAAGGTCTACTCTTATTCACTTGCATGCGAGGGTGGGTTTTGAGTTTCAGTCATTCGATTCCAATACGACCTGTCTTGCCTTTATCGACGTCAATTTTGGCTACTCTCCTCGGTTCGCTCCGCCATGACGAGAGCGAACCCCGATTGTTCTTACCTGAAATCGGAGTGAGACGGAACGATGAAATTCACCAATTCATAAGAATCAAGGACACAGCCTGGCGGGGAATGGTGAAGGCAAGGGTCGCGTTTCCGTCCTTCACCGTGACCGCGTTCGGCGCGGCTGTGAGCGCGGTGAGTCCGGATGCGGATTCAAGTTCGGCGTACTGGGTGCGGGTGGGGGCGTTGGGTGAACCCAGCGCCTTCCAGCGGGCGAAGGCGTTGCTGTGATCTTCGTCAATCCGATAATGGGTCAGGGCGATCCTGCGCTCGGCAGCTGTTGCAGGGAGGCCGGAAACGGTCAGATTGACCTGGGCGGCGGGGCCGGGAATGTCGTCGTCGTGGTAGTGCCAGACCAGGATCGCCAGTTGTTGCCGATCAAGGGCCGCCAGGGCGGAAACGTCGGGATGGTCGCGCACGCCGTGTTTAATGATGCCCTCGGGGCCCGGGTCGGCGGTGCTGTGGACGGCAATCCGACGGCCCTTCATTCTCGCCATCATGCGAAAGACGTTGAAAACCGGGAGGGTGATGCCGTTGCTGGCCAGCGCTCGAAATCCGGCGAAGTAGGGCTGGTCCTCGAACTCGAAGGCCCAGGTGGTGGCGCCTTCAAAATTGACCCCGTGCTTTTCGGCCAGCAAGTGTTTGCGGGCGAAGGAGGCGGCGGTGTAACTCGCGTAGAGGGTGCCATTGCGGTAGCCCAGTTGCGGTCCCTGGCAAGCGGCGCAGCCGTCGGGGTCGGACTCCCCGAGGATGACCGGTTTGTCCTTGAGTTCCGGGTACGAAGCGATGCGGGCGAAGCCGCGGTCGATGTCGCGCAGCTGCGCGCCCATACCCATGCGCACGTGGTCGCCGACGAATTCGGGTTGTCCCTTGGCGTGGAACGAGACGAAGTCCAGGGGAGTGCCGGTCTCACCCGTGGCATGGTTGGTCCCCCGCAGACAGTGCTCCAGGAAATCGCGCATGAAAGGGCCGCCGTCGCCGGCGGTGTCGGGACCGCCGACTCGAGCCGAGGGCAACGCCCGTCGCACGCCGTCGATGGCGTGATCGTGCAGAATCCGGAACTCCTCAGGCGTTCCCTGCCAGTAGCCGATATTGGCCTCGTTCCACACCTGCCAGTACCAGGTTTCGACTTCCTCCCGGCCGTAGCGGTCCACGCAGTGCCGGGCCCAGTTGTAAACCAGTTCACCCCACTTCTTGTAGTCGACCGGCGGATACGCCCAGCCGGTGAAAATTTCCTCGTAGGGAAAACCGGGACGCCATTCGTGGCGGTAGGGGTCCGGGCGGGCGGAGAGCGCCCTGGGCATGAAACCGATTTGAACGTAGGGTTTGACGCTGTTCTCCAGATAGCTGTCGAAGATCCGGTCGACGATGCTCCAGTCGTAAACCGGGTCGCCCCGTTCGTTCTCGGTGTAAGCGTTCGTGCTGCCCCACTTGAGGGCTGGAGTGCCGTCGCCGGTGGTCAGGAGGTTGTGGGCCCGGAAGTAGGGCTGGGCGGCTCCCAGATCTCCGATGGCACGCAGGAGCTTTTGCCCGTCCTTCATGGTGGCGTAGTTGGGCTCGTCCGCCCCGAAAAAGCGGTAGATCGGTTTCAGTTCGCCGCGCGTATCGCCGGCGGCCACCCGAATATCGACCGGGAAGGTGGTGTTGTCGCCAGTGTTCATAAGGTTGCCTGGGTTACCGGTAAGGGAGCGTCTCACGCTCGCTTCGCTTAAGCACGCAAAAACACCAGGGTCGGGGCGGCTTGCCGGGAGGCAGGCGAGATCGCTTGTGAAAGCGAATCCGAGGCTGAAAGGGATGATTGCTATTGCCAGCGCGCGCGGTAAAAGCGCGACGGGTGGGCGGTCGTGATGAATTCCTCGAACGAGATCAAACCGTCTACCGGTACCACATCAGTCAGAGGAGTCCACGCTTTCAGGTCGGTTGAAACCTCGATTGTGACAGACCTTCCTCCCGGACTCGAGATGGCAAAGGAAAAGACCCCGGCCTCAAGATTCGTGTCGATGATTACCGGTGGCGCTTCGGGAGTATTTTCCGAGACCACGATGAGTGTGAAGTTTCGCGAATCGGTTTCGGTGAAGGAGGCGGAAACCGCCATAACCGTGATGCCGAATGAACCCTCCTCAAGCGGGAAGCCTGAAAGTTCACCTGTTAAGGGATCAAGTCCTATGCCCTCGGGAAGAGCATCTTCGTCATCGAGGACCCAAAGGAAAACAGGTGCATTCGCTTCCAGAAAGACCGAAAAGGGTTCGCCCAAGGTTGCGATAGGAAGCGAACTTGTGGTGATCGCGAATCCAGAGGACTGACCGGTTGTAGCGATTTCAAATTGCGTCCACGATCCCACAACTCCCGCCCCGAATGCGCCGGCTATGTCGTCGGTGCGTCGATCCGTGACTTTGGAGAAGCCAAGAGTGCTTTCGTAAACGATGCCTCCTTCCAGGACCTCCGCTTCGACGAGCACAGAGGTGTCAATTCCCGTGAGCGTACCCGGTTCGAACGGATTCGGCGATTCATAATCGTCGATCTCGAGGAATATAAAATCGTCCGTGGTCCCCCCCTCGAACGCCGCCCATTCGACGCTAAAGGGAGCGCTGGGATCCACCTCCTGCAGATCGTTGTAATTCAGCACGTACGGCGCGTTCGGAAACGGGGTTGAGGCGAGATGGATCGTGCTGGTGTGCTCCTCGCCATCGACCGTAAGAGAGAAGGTATAATCTCCGAACGGATAGGCCGCGTGCAATTCTTCCTCGGTGTTAAAGCTCCGGCCGTGAAAGAAGTCTCCGCTGTTTGGCACTCGCGTTAAACTGTGAATCCCTCCGTTCGGCAGGGTGATCGTTCCCGAGCCGGACAGGCTCGGATCTTCGATTTCAAACGATGCCACAAAAATAAATCCGTCCTCGTCTGCGGGCGATGGAGGATTCGCATCTTCCTGAATGAAAAACCTGGCCTTGACGAGACCGTAATCGTTGATGCCGCTGGCTAAGGCATTTCCGGTATTCAAGCTCCACAACAGAGCAATTAAGAGGACAGAGAATGACCGGAATAAAAATTGGAAAAAGTTTTTCATTGTTTATGTGTGAGTCAAATCTAAGAAAATGCAACTCCATTTTGTTGCAGAATCTCGACAGGAAAAGATGTTGGTAAATCCGGCGCCGGGTGGAACGGACTAGAGTCCTAAAACCGGAAAAGTTGTTGTATTTGGGTCAAGTTTTTCGATTGCCGAGGGAAAAAGTAGCTCACGCTTCCAGCGTGAATTCGCACGCAAGATGCGTGCGCTACTTCGGGTCTGAGGCTTCGCCTCGCTGCTTCAGCTACGGGGGAGATCGGTGAGAAATTCTTTCGGGGTGAATGCGGGAATCGGAGAGCGCCGGAAATCTTTTTTGTTACGGGTGACGATCCTCGTGACTTTGGCATTCCGGGCTGCGGCCACCTGAAGTGCGTCTTCGAAATCGGTAAGTGGGAGGGTTCGGGCGGTGCGGGCGGCAAGCGAATCGGCGGGGCAAATATCGAGTACTTCCAGAATCTCATCCACGAAGCGTTCGGCTTCCTTTTTTCCCGCCGTTTTCAAGCCGACATAATATAGATTGGCCAAGGTATGCCACGCGATCCAACCCTCACCCGGATTTTCTTCACACCAGTCCAGGACCGCCTGGCTTTCGTCCGCGAGCCCGGCGCGGTCGAGAAGCACGTCCAGGAGGATATTCGTGTCGACTAAAACCCTCATTTCCGGCGGTGTTTTTCCATGAGATAATCGAGCCGTGGGTCGCCGTCTGATTTAGTGACGGTTTTCCACCGCCCTCGCAGGCGTTTGCCCAGCAGTGGACGCGTCGAGGATGCGGCGACGCGGGAGGACCATTCCTCAAAGAGCGCCGATACGGAAACGCCGCGTTTTTTTGCAAGACGTTTGGCTTTCATAACGGCATCCGTATCCACGGTAAGCGTTAATTTTGTCTTCATAGACACGTGCATAAAATGATAGGCACGTGTTGTCAAGCTCGACCCTGTTCGACCCCCTAAAGGAGTGACACAGACATTCCTGTCTGTGAAGTCTTGGCGTCGGGCGTGTGGGGAGGACAGACAGGAATGTCTGTGACACGTGGGCACCGCGCGAACGCTATCGTTTGCCCATGTTTTGAAGCACTTTGATATAGTTCCGCGATACCGGGGCGATGCTGAAGGTTCGTGCGGAACGTCGCAATCGGTTGAGAATCGCTTCATATTCGGCGGCGCTCAATGGTCTGGTGCCGGCCAACACCGCCGCGACCTGCCAAAGGAAGGCGTGCAAATCGTCAGTCGTTTTGCCGTCGGGTCTTCGCCGAAGTTGGTTGAAAATTCCCTCAAACTCTTGATCGGTGGTGTCCCCGAACGCGTCACAGAAGGTGATGATGTGGCGTTCGATAAACCAGAAAACCGGCATGTAGGCGGGAGGGGGGCGATCGGACATCTCGGGTGGCTTCCTTTCTCCTCGAAAGAGTGCGCGCAGAGAAGGCACGGTCCAGGTGGCGTCGTTTGTTCCGTCGGAAATCGTGATCTCTTCACGTGTCGTGACGTCGGGTCTATCGTTGTGAACCCTGAGCGCGACCGTGAGTTTATTTCGATCCAAACCGTGCTCCTCGACGACCTGCGCCAACGTGGGGTGAAGGTCCACTTCCTTCATTGAGCGTTCGATGTCGCGTAGGTCTTCATCTCTCATAATTGAGAATCTTTTGAGGATCCGACTGCAACTACAAGCTCAACCTGCCGGTTTTACTGACCTGAGGTCGGTTCAATAGCACTCGGTTATTAGAAGATTCGCAAACAATATAGCGTACCGGGTTGCCTAACTTGGATTGTACGACGGTTAATCTCTTGGGGTGATTCCGAAGGCAATCCATAATCTCAGATCAACCCGGCTTTCCTTCGAACTTGGCCGATCGCCGCGTCCATTGTGTGCTTACCGTTCGTCTGTTTGTCAGAGCGGAAATACGTGTAAGGTGCAGGCGGGAGCGCCGCCCTCCAGGAAGATCAGACGATCAGCCGCCCGATCGAGCTCCGTTCCGGCTAGTGCATTCGTACCTGCATCAAGTGATGTCGTACTCCCAGCCGTCGCGGGCTGGCACCTTGAGCATCGCGTTGGCTTCGTCGCTGTTGGTGAAGCGACCGTTTTCCTCATCCCAGAGTAGTTTTTTCCCGGGCACGCGTTGCGCGATGGTGCCGATGAGGGCCATTTGGGTGAGGGGGGCGGCATAGTCGAAGTTGGAACCCGGGGTCGGGCCGTCGCCTTTGATGGCGTCGATCCATTCGCGCCAGAGATCCTGAACGCGGGGAAAGGTGGGTTCGGGCTGGTTTTGACGAAGCTCGGCGAATTTCTCCGCCTCGGAGATACGCAGTCCGTCGGTGGGACGCCCTCCGGTGCGGAGGGTGGCTTCCGTACCCACCATGTACATACCGCTTCCGCCCACCGAGTCCTCACCGGCGGGCGGTTCGGGGCGTCGGCCGCCGTCCTGCCAGCGCAGGGTGACGGGCGGCATGTCGCCGCGGGCGGGGAACTCCCAGAGAACCTCGGACCAGGGCGGGATGTAGTTCCTGAGATCGCTTTCGCCCACTTCGGCGTAAACGGAGATCGGCGCCGTCAGTTCGAGCGCCCAGAATGGAAGATCGACAGTGTGGGCGACCCAGTCGCCGAGGGGCCCGTTGCCGAAGTCCCACCAGCCCCGCCAGGTTTCCGGGTGGTAGGCGCGGCTGAACGGACGCTCCGCCCGCGGTCCCAACCAGAGGTCCCAATTGAGTGAGGCAGGAATCGGCGCCTCTTCGGGCGGATCGCTCTTGGGGTCGCCGAAGTAGCGCAAACTGGGACCGCCGTTCCAGGCCTCCACCCGGGTGACGTCGCCCAGCCAGCCGGCCTGGAACCATTCCTTGCCCAGCCGGATGTGTTCGCTGGCGTGGCCCTGGTTGGCCATTTGGGTGATGACCCCGTAATGGTGGGCGGCGCGTTGCAGAGTGCGGGCCTCCCAAATGGTTTGGGTCAGAGGTTTTTCCACCAGCACATGTTTGCCCGCCTGCATGCTGGCCATGGCGATGGGGAAGTGGGTGTGGTCGGGAGTGCAGATCACGACACCGTCGATCGAGTCACCCATCTCTTCCAGCATCACGCGGTAATCGGTGAAACGCCTGGCGTCGGGATAACGGTTGAAATTGCCGCCCGCCCGTTCGCTGTCGACATCGCACAGAGCGACGATGTTCTCGTCCGCGCAACCGGAGAGATTGGCGCCACCGCGTCCGCCCACCCCGACAAAAGCCAGGTTCAGCTTGCGGCTGGAAGCGGTGTCGCCCCAGAGACGACCGGGGAGTACGAGAGGTGCGGCGCCGGCGGCCAGCATGGTGCCGAGAAAGCGGCGACGGGATACGGTTTTGTTATTCATAAATCTAAATCAAGATGTGACGGGCGCCGGGCCAGTCCCGACGGCCGATTGTTCGGGTGGTTTTACGTCAATGTGTTCGCATGGTCGGGTTTTTCGTGACTGGAAGATATAGTAATGGAGCCCGGCGGGCGGTCAACTTCCCAAAGGGTGGGGGGCAAGCTGGCTGGTTTTGGATTTCCCGCCGTTGGATCCATGTGCCACCGTTGGGGGCGAATGGTGTGTAAGATATTGAAATAAAGATTAATAGGAAACCAGTGTTCCCGGTTTGGTGAAGAATTCTGAAAACGATATCGATCATACGCCACGATTTTGGCAGCAATGGTTTGCACAAGAAACTGGTCTAATGTGAATGCCTGCAACTTTGGGACGCAACACCGGTTTGCGGAAAACGTTCGAAAGGGAGCTGCGTTGCGCGGCACTGGCCTCCAAGCACGAACGACGACAACAGCGACTGGATGTCTTGGCGGAATCGGTGCCTCTTTGGGAGAATGACCACGCCGAGAGCATCCCTGCAGCGTGCTCGCTGTTGCTGGAACCCGGGCGGCCGCGCATGCTTGCCAGGATGGTTTTTCTCTTCTGTTTGATACGGGGTTGGTTCGGATCGGTCTGCTCGGCAAAGGCAAGCGATTGACTCGTGAAGTCGAATAGGCTCGGAAGCATCATGAGCGCGCAGGGAATGCTCATCCCGGGGGTCAGGACGATCCTTCAGAACATCAATACCAACAGGCTGATACCAACCGTCGGAACCGTTGAGGGAAGTTCCAGAGTACGAAGCGCTGTCGCCGTTGAGCCAGGCTATACAAAACGCCGACGCACAATCACGTACATCAGGATTCCGAGTCCGAAGAGTACGGCGTAGGTTTGAGGCTCGGGGATTTGGCCGGCAAGGATCGGCTCGCCCAGTGTGCTGTTCCACGCCCAATCGTGGACCGTCAACGCCATCTCGTCCGCACTGTGCGATACCCTGATCCATCCATAATAGGGAAGTGCTTCCGCGTTCTCCCAACCGCGCTCCTCTTCATAGATACGAACCGCCAAAAAACCTTCGGCATCGTAAAAAAGCCCCGGCTCTATCGTACTCGCGCTAGCCAGTGTGGCAGCATTCCTTAGATCCCTCGTCCAGGAAAGGTCGTTCCCAATTTCTATTCCCGCATCGAATCGCATTGCGGATGACCCTGTAAAGGGGGCTGGAACAACCTCGTGAAACAATGGTGCCACAGGTTCCCAATACCAACTGAGAACGGCGTTTTGTCTGGCGAAAAAATCCAATGGCCTATCGAAACCGCCAATGTCAACCAAACCTGATTCTCCTGTTGAACCTAGTACGAATCCTTGATCGGGAACATGAATAATCGTAGCGCAATCGGCGTCATTTGGCGTCTGCAGAGTCAAAACGATCCCAATGGGACAAAGCAATCGTCGGTACAGTTTTCTCATTTAAAGCTCTCCATTTTTTTCGATATCACTCAGGTATCACCTGAATGCTTCCATTTTCTACCAGAACCGCTGAGTCGTGAGTCCAATCTCGACTATCCGCGACAACAATCTTGAGTCGGTAGGATTTCCCCCCTTCGATGGTTCCGGGACCCTCATACCGGAGCACCGACAGGGGTTCCAGGTCGCTTCGATGCCGGAGGTGTTTTCCTCCATTCGACGTGGTGTCTTCAACCACTTCCCATTCGAGCGCATTGGGTCCATACCCTACCGTGGACCAACCGGGAGGGGTGTGTTTGCCGGGTTCGTACTGGCTAAATCTTCTGTGCTCCCTTGGGGAGCCAATATTTCGAACAAATCCCATCTCATATCATTCACCTCACTGGCAGAACGGGCATAGGTGTCAGGATGGATCAATCCCACAAAGCCTGATGCAATTGGGTCGTTTAAATCGGTGTAGTCGATCGTCCATTCGGCTGGTTCTATCTGTCCGTCCTTCCATATTTTCACTGTGATACGATCTCCTTCGGCCTTTACGCGAATCCAGTACCACGCGTTAGCATCGAAGTTTGAGATGGGTTTCGAAGACAAAACCCAGAGATCCTCTGGTTCCTGATCCATTTTCTTGGGTAAAAACTCTTCGTTGGGAATCATGTACCCATCATATTTATTTGTATCAAGATCGACCGCCTTGTAAAGCGTTACCTCTGGGATGCCGCTCTTTAGCCCAAACGCCGCCACATAACCTGTCAGAAAATTGGAGTACGTGATTTCTTCCCATCGATTGCTCCCCCGAATTAATATCCCTCCCCATCCTTTCTCCCCGGCAAACGATTCCGCCCCAACGCCAACCACGTTCGCTTGTTTAAGCCGGGTCCTTACGTCGATGTCAGTATCGACTCTCGCCACGCCTCCAGACGCCAGCAGACGAGATGTAAAACCTGCATATCCGAAATCATACGGCGGCGGGTTCTGCAATCCGTCGTGATGTTCTGGTTTGGGTGAATTATTGATAAAACCCGACTCATCAATATTCACTGTATGAGGAGGCGACTTGTAGGTTGGCGTAACGACTTGAATGTCGCCTGCATTAAAAATGTTTATGGCCCTGGAATGCGTCTCGGTTTCAGCCAGCACACCCAAATTAACTTGTGATTCCTGAATTGGTTTGCCGAGGGAATCAAGTTCAGCGATAAAGATCCCCATTGCGTCATTCTGTGCCAAGAGAGTCGGAATATAGTACTCCTCGGAGGCGAAGAGATAAGACAGGGCAATTCTTCCGTTCGCCACGGATGGTTCAAGACTAAAGTCTATTTCGATTCCCGAAGCATCACGAGTCCAAAACACTTGATCCAAATCGTTCGTTGGAACTTCCCATCCGAAACCCGCGTTTAACATCCACAGGTCCAAGTCTATGTCACCGGCCATATTGTAATGGGTGGATTGGTTCATTCCGGTCAGGTTCCACTCCGTTGCATTGCCCGTGGAGAACAAAACTCCAGAATCAAAGAACTTCTCCGGATCGTTTGGGAAATAATTCAGGCCATCAGTAAGGAGTGCTCGCATATTTTCGTTGCCAATAAACCTGACCCTACTAATCACCATATTTGAATTCTCGGCAAGTAACGCTGCAAATGGTGGGGGAAGTTTGATCACTCGATAGAACATACGATTTTCGCCTTCCCCGGTGATTGAAAAGCCTAGATGAATTGGCTCATTATTCCCTAGGAAAAGCTCGGGAAGGGCGGTCCACACCATGCCATCCAAGTCTTCGGTGACATGGACCTGGTAGTGGAAACCCTCACTCCCCCACCAAGACAAACCAACGGTATCCTGGGTTGATGAATAGGTCGCGGTGAGTCCCTGATTGTGATCACTTGCCGCTTGAGTATATCCCCGGTTCTGGAGTGACACAATAAAGAGGCAGGACGAAACGAGGAGCAGAAGCTTTGTTTTCACCTTTTTTCTTTCTGAAATATGAGTTTTTTGGGTCTATGTATATCTCGGTTGTTGCCCAATACCGATCAACGTTCGCTCGGGACTCGCCAATAATGAATTATGGTGTCCGTCACCGGGAAACTGTTCGCTTCATGATGGCGCTTCCATGCTGCGTTGATCGCGTCCCGGTGCTGGGTATCGATCTTAAGACGAGCTTCATGTTGCTCGTACCAGTCGTGAAGGGCGTCGAGGGGTGCAAGGATATGGTCGTCCAGGGCGGACACGTCAGGTATATCAACCACGTACTCGGCCCGCCCGGGGTCGAACTCGGGCAAGACCGGAAGGTCGCTCGGAAGCCGCTCGGCGACGGCGTCTCCAATGCCCATATTGAGCAGGTAGTACAGCTCTCCGTCGGGGCCTTCGAAGCCGCGCACGCCCCGGAGGTAGTTAAAGTCGATATTCGAATAGGCGGTGTATTCCTGACCGGCGTGAACCCACCGGATCCGTGTGATTCCTCCATCGTAGATCGTTGCCGACAGCGGAAGAGCAACGGGCCATTTGAATTCGAATCGGCTCAGGTAGCGAACTTCAGCGGCCGTGAGTCCATACTCTTCGACGATTGCGCGCTCCTCCTCGGCCAGGTCCGCAAAGGCATCCGGAATTGGTTCTGTTTTACGCACCGGAATCTCAGGGGGATTAACCTGCCTCACGATAATTCTGCCGCCGCCTTTCCTCGGCACCTCCCTTTCCTGCAAGACTTCGAACTCAACCTGGTTGATCGGCCGACCGGCTTCCCTTTCGGCGATAGCGGAAACTTTCGCTGCGACGATTGTGTCGGCTTCGGTGTCGGAAAGGGGCCGCAATTCCGAAATTTCCTGGCCCAATGCCGCCAGCGGGAGAACAAGTGCGGGGATTAGAATATGTATTCTCATTGATTGGAGATTGAGCATGGTGTATTTAATCCGATTCACGGTTCTGGCGAATCCGGGCCTTGTCGGCGCGCGAAGAGACCTTGCACCGCACTTCGGTCAAGATAGAAGGCATATAACCTGCATCGCGTATCCCGTGCCTGTGCAGGAAACAAGCAGGTCGTTGCTAAGCGGTGAGGGAGTAGGGAGTAGGGAGTAGGGAGTATTCTTTCATATTTACTCTTTTCTCCCTTATGCTGTGGTGTTCCTTCGCAAAGATCAAGCTCTTTTTCTTGGGATAAATGATAGACGTTAGGCCACCGTCCTTTTTTGGGTGATACCTTTCTGGAGCGACGCAGCGCGGAGGTGGAGCGTCTGGACTGTAATTAGGGTCAGCTATCACTGATCGAGTGAGCCCAGAAGTAGGTGGCGTAGCACGAGGCAGCTCGAAAAGCCTTTGAATCGGTGAAGATTCGATCCGGAATTTTGGTATTGTCCTCAAAGAGCGATTGAAACTGAGGGTTACGAGCTGGAAAGGCTATGGAAATAACGTAAGGTATACGCACGTGCACCACTCAGGGGATGGCTGTGCAGTATTTGGCATTAGAATTCTTTTCTTGTCGATGATTCATCCCAAGCGAGCGGACTTCTTCGTCTCCTTCCGAAGAGGCGTAGCCGTCATCAGCACCGAGCGTGGCGAACGGCCGTGTGGTATTGGCCAAGGCCTTTTTCACCAAAAGGGACCAATGCTTTCGAATCTCCACCGCTCAGGGTCGGAAAATCAACCGCCGGAGCGTGCGGCCGCTTCGCGGTCGATCAGGAGGAGGGCACCGGGATGGTCTCCGGCGAGTTTGAGCTTGTCGACCATGTCGAGCGCGCTCTTTTCCTCTTCCACCTGTTCGTCCACAAACCACTTGAGCATGGAAACGGTGGCGTGATCTTTTTCCTTCTGCGCCAACTCATAGAGACGGTGGATGCTCGTGGTCACCTTCCGTTCGTTCTCCAGGCTCTGCTCGAAAACATCGAGCGGGCTCTTGAACTCGTGGGGCGGCTTTTCGAGGGGCTGCAATTCGACCCGTCCGTCACGGTCGTGCAGGTAGTTGAAGAAGCGCATGGCGTGCTCATTTTCCTCGTTTTGCTGCAAACGCATCCAGTGGGCGAAGCCGCTGAAAGCGTGCCGGTCGAAGTACGCGGCCATTGAAAGGTAGGTGTAGGCGGATGCCAGTTCCAATTGAATCTGGGCGTTGATCGCCTTCTCTATGGGTTTTTTGATTTTCATGTTCGTCGCAGTGTTGGTTTTGCTGTATCGGTATTTGATACAATTGACACAGTTTCCCTTACAGATCAACGGGCGGTTTTTTGATGCGTCGTTTTTTTAAATACATTCTCCAGGCATTGGCGGTTGGCGTTGTCACGGCCATTTTGGTCTTGGTCGTATTACTGATTCCGGCGGTGCAAAAAACGGTCCTCACCCGGGCGCTTTCCGGACCCGATACCGAGGTGGCGATCGACAGCGTCCGCATTCGTCCAGGATCTGCTGTTCTAAGCGGTATCGAAATCACAACGACAGACGCCCGTGTTGCGGCCGAGAGTCTCGATTCGCGTTTCCGGCTCAGGCCACTGCTTTTTCAGCGCACATTACATGTGGATTCTTTGACGGTCTCGAACGTCGTGATCGACCTCGACGAGCCGGATGACCCCCCGGAACCCGAACCCTGGGAAACCTATCCCGGGCTGCTCCTCGACCTGCCGGTGGATTTCCTGGTCGCCCAGGCGGATATTGACGGACTCCTCCGCATGCCGGCGGGACCGGCGATCACCTTCTCCATCACCGGCAGCGACCTCAGCTCGCGCGACGACCAGGGTCGAATCGCAATCGCCTTGGAAGTCGAAGACGAAAACCTGCCGGGTGACGGAATCTTGTTCGCTGACATTGACGTTTTTCCGGAATTCGGCACCGACGGCGTCTTCCAACAACTCCGTACGAACTTCGCGTTGCGCGAACGGGAGGGGGCGGATCCGCTGCTTTTCTCCGAGCTTTGGGCCACGCGAACGGAAACCGGGGAACGTTACGGCATTGAAGTCCGCTCACCGGGCGGGCCGGACCCCGATCATCTCCTGTTGGCAGTCGATGGAGAATGGGAGCGAAGCACCGGCGGCGCCGAGGGAACTTTAGACATCAATATCGAGCGCGAGTTGTTGCCGATCAACGCCATGATGGAGGGCCTGCCGGGTTTTTCGGTCAACGCCCTAACCCGATTCGCCTACTCGGAAGGAAGCGGGCTCCAGCTCACCAATGAGACCCTGGTCCGCCTGTCGGAGATCGCCGAACAGTTCGGGATGCCCCGGGAACTGGATGAAATACTGGTGGATGCCTCGTTTGATCTGACGCTTTTACCCGAGCATATCTCCCTGAGAACGCTCGATATCGGCATCGCCTCGGGAGACGGCATTGATCTCGCCCGGGTCCATGCGCCCGGGACCCTGGATCTGGACTTTACCGGAGACGAAGACTGGCAGTTGCCGGATGAGGAGGAGCCGATCCTGCTGGTAGCTTTTCCGGGTATCCCTCCGGAATTGATCAACCTGTTAATCGACAATCTCAGCCTGACCTCGAATCCGATCACAGGGAAGTTCGCACTGTACTCTCGAAACAACCGCTACGAAATCGAAACGTCAGAACCCTTATCCTTTGAGAACGTTACGTTGGCGGATGCCGACGGCATCGTGCTTTTGGAGGAAAGCCGGCTTTCCCTGCGACCCTCCGGATTCGTGTCGGCGATGGATTTTAATTTTCAACTGGCGGCCGACGCCTCCATTCCCCAGGTTCGCTCGTTTTCGCTGGCACTCGAATCCTCCGGAGCGCTGCCGCTCGCCGACACGAACTCCACCATCCGGATACACGCCGACGGATTTCCCGCCGAAGTGCCTATTTCGGAGCTGACTCTGACCGGGACCGCCGGCACCTCGCACGAAAACGGAAATGCGATGCCGGACGCCGTTACGCTCGACGCAGCGACTGAAGTCAGCCTTCGCCCGCAGGCTCCCGCCCATTTACCGAGCCGCGTCGCATTGACGGGAGAGTTGGCCGGGACCTCCCGGGGTTATCCTTATACACTGGCCCTGGTCATTCCCGATCCAAATGGATCGGAACCCGCACCGGCCGTCTCCGTGGAAGGTTTCGCTGACGTCGATTGGTCGCGCACGGAAGGCATCATTCGATTGCACCTTCCCGAGTGGTGGGCGGAAATTTTTTCCGGAACCAACGAAAACCTGCAAAGCCTCTCGGCGTCGGGCGAGATCAGCTATGAGGGAACCCTGACGCCTTTCGCGCTGGGTATGGACGCCTCGACGGAAATGACGGTGGACACCGGCCGAACTGAACTTCCGGGAAACGGAAAGGTTTCGTTAACGACCGAATCCGGCTGGCGCCTGCACGATTTCCTCGAAGTCGACTCATTCGAGTTGTCGGTGGGCGTCGAGGGTGGGGCGCCTGTCCTCCGGGCGGACCTGCGACAACCGCTGGCGTTCGCAAACGGCGAAGCCCTTTTTGATATCCTTCCCCAGGGCGAACTTCTCGGGATCGAGTTAAACAACTTTCGACTGGATGAGTGGATTCCAGAGGAGCAACGAGGTGACTTTTCCGGTGGCGACGTTCGAGGCGGTTTTTTGGTCACCCTGGAAGGTGAAGAACTCCACCTGCGCCCTGGCCATGGCGCTTTAGAAATCTCCGAGATCGGTGTCGGATCCTTCGAAGGACAAGAGCTTCGCCCGCTGACGGTCACCATGACTCCATTCGCGAGGCTGAACCCGGCCGTTGTGACTTTCGGGATTGAAGAGCTCTTTATCAACACCAACGGAACGAGACTCCTGGCCGGTTCTCTGGCCGGGGAAATGCCGCTGGATACCGAAGACGACGAGTCCGGCTGGATCAACGGAACGGTGTCCGTGAGCGGCGACCTCGCTTATGTTGAACATCTTTTGGGGGAGAACTTCCTGCCCAACCTGCAAAGCGCGGGGTTTGCGCTGCACTCGGAGTTTGTTGTCAATCCGAGCCCCTTTTCCGCCACCTGGTCGGGTTCGCTGACTCTGCCCGAAGTTCGTGCGAACAGTGACGACGCCCCGTTTGCCATTAACGCTGAGTTTTCCGGGGAAACCGACGAAACGCGAAACCGGGCACTTCTTGCCGCGGAGGTGAGGCACGGCGATTCCCTCCAGGATTTCGAGCTGACCGCCCACCTCCGCAACGATGCCGGCTCCGAGCTTCCGTCGTTGGAACTGCGTGGCTCCAGCGAGTTCCTCGACCTGATTCATCTGCAGGACCTCGCCGGGATTTTTTCCCGAGGACAGGATCGGGAAACCGAACCCGAAGCGCCGGTTCCTGAAACCTTGTTTCCCATGACGGTGGACGGGGAATTCGACGTGGCGCGCATCCGGGTCATGCCTGATTTCGAGGTGTCCGACCTGCGGGTTCGGTTGACCGGCGACGACCGCAGGATCGACCTTCGGGAGGCGCGGGTTCGGCTTCCGGAAGAGGCGGATATTGAGATTACCGGTGCCTTATCCCTCAACGGAGAAATCCTGCAACTCGTTTCGGCCGGATCGGGAAATAATCTGGTCGTGCAAAACCTCCTGCGCCGCACTCTGGGCGTAGAGGATCCGGACATCGAAGGAACCTTTGCCTTTGGCTACGATATTTCATCCCGCGCGTCCGGTTTCGACCGCCTGATCGGCGAGCTTGACGGTGTTTTGACCCTGACCGGGGAACGCGGTCGGTTGAGATTCAGGATCCCCGACGGAAGGATGGAAAGGGTCAGGAGGATCACCGGTATGCAGGAAGGCGCCATCGGTTCGCTGATCGCCCGGCTCGCGGGTGCGCCTCCGGGGGTTCAGGCCCTCGCCGAAAGCCTTAATCTTCTGACCGACGTGCCCTATCAATCGATTGACGTGCGTCTGGCCATGGCCGAAGGCCGCACGCTCGTGGTCGAACGGATGGAATTGGCTGGACCCTTTCTCTACGCAGCGGGAACCGGCAGCATTGAAGGCATTGACCTCAATGCCATCGAGGATTCGCGGCTCAACCTCAGGGTCGAACTGGGAACCGAGGGGAGCCTGCGCCAGCAATTTCGAATTCTCAACCTGCTTTCCGAGCAGCGAAACCCACAGAATTATCAAATGCTGCGGCAACGCCCCATCTCCATCACCGGCACGATTGGCGACCCGAATTTACGCGACCTGTGGGACTTGCTGATCCAGGCGGGAGCCGGCGCCGCGACGGCTCGTGACGTCCCCTCCGACGACGAACGCCGCCGGGATCCGGTGGAGGATGCGGTTCGCGGTATCCGCGACGTGTTCGGATGGTGATCAACGCAATTCGCGCATGACCGGAGAAAAACGGATCTTCGCTATCGCCGAAGAGAACTCCGGCTGAAGCACGGAGCTACGGGTGAAGCTTGTAGCGCCCTGCTTTAGCGGGCGTCTGTGCGGTGTGGGGAGGGCGGTTCCCGGGGAAGAAGACTCCGGCTGAAGCACGGAGCTACGGG
>JBJHCF010000022.1:0-84044 GCA_050506795.1 Opitutia bacterium | reverse complement strand
TTCGGGGGGGTCGTCGGCGCCGACGACGACACACCGGGCCTTCCCGTCACCTGGTACGATCCCGAAACCGCTCGGCTCAATGTCGCCTTTCTCCGCCGCAGTCCGG
The DNA here is from genome assembly GCA_050506795.1 of Opitutia bacterium. Taxonomy (GTDB): domain Bacteria; phylum Verrucomicrobiota; class Verrucomicrobiia; order Opitutales; family T3Sed10-336; genus SLOW01. The sequence continues at coordinate 83,938 of JBJHCF010000022.1, read as the reverse complement.
AGACCAATCCCGAAATCACCTACCACGTCGAGTTCTCCCAAGACCTTTCCGAATGGATATCACAAAAACAAACCGCGGAGATTCGCCAAAGCTTTGGCAACTGGGAATACGTACGTTACGAAGCCCCGAATTTGGAAGGTGAATCGCCAAACCGCTTCGCCCGCGTCCGCGTGTCCCGTCCTTCGTGGATAGACGATGCCCCGGCGCAGCCGGAATAGACGATAGACAATAGACGATCCATGGACAGTCCACTCCCCTGCCCCGAGCCTGTCGAAGAACCCCTCCCCCACTCCACCCCTCCCCCACTCCACCACTCCACCCCTCCCCCACTCCACCACTCCACCCCTCCCTCCCCTGCCCTGAGCTCGTCGAAGGGATCACTCCCCCCTGCCTTGACCCCGGCGAAGGGCTTCGCTCAGCGCCCGCCTTTTCAACGCCGCGAGCACTCCGGCAAGCAGCAGCAGGGCGATAAGGTTGGGAGCCGCCATCAGGCCGTTCAGGGTGTCGGCAATGCCCCAAATCAGCTCCAAATCCATCATCGCGCCGACCGGAATAAAACCGAGGAACAACAGCCGGTATGGCACCGCGCTGCGGCGCCCCAGCACGTATTCGCAACTCTTCTCACCGTAAAAGTTCCAAGTGAGCATGGTGGTGTACGAAAACAAAACCAACCCGATCAGAACCATGTACCCCCCGGCGCCGGGTAGCCCTTTGCTAAAGGCGTTGCCGGCGAGTTCCGCGCCCGTGGCGCCGGTTTCCAGCGCCCCCGTCACCATGATCACCAGGGCCGTCATGGTGCAGATCACCATGGTGTCGATGAACACCTCCCAGATCGCCCACATTCCCTGTCCGACCGGCCGATTCCGCGACTGGGCATACACAATGGATGCGGATCCCAGACCGGCTTCGTTGGAAAAAATGCCGCGGGCGATTCCGTAACGAATCGCTTCCGCCACCACCGCCCCGGCAAACCCGCCCGCCGCCGGCGCCGGCGCAAACGCGTGATGAAAAATCGCCCCCAGGGCGGCCGGTACCGCATTGAGGTGCAGCACCAGGATGGCCAGGGCGCCAACGACATAAACGATCGCCATAAACGGCACCAACCGCTCCGCGGTCTTGCCGATGCGCTGGATTCCGCCCAGCGTCACCACCCCCACGAACACCAGGGCGACGATCCCCGCGACCCAGTTCGGCACGGCGAAACCACTTTCCAGCGCGTGGGCCAGCGTGTTGGCCTGAACCATATTACCGATCCCAAAAGCGGCCAAGCCGGCGAACAAGGCGTACAGTATTGCCAGCGGTTTCCACTTGGGCCCCAGGCCCTTCTCGATGTAATAAAAGACGCCGCCTGAAATTCGGCCGTCCGGATCCACCTGACGAAAATGCGTCCCCAGGGTCGCCTCGCCAAACTTCGTGGCCATCCCCACCAGCGCCACCACCCACATCCAGAAAACCGCTCCCGGACCGCCCAGCGCCATCGCCGTCGCCACCCCGGCTATATTGCCCACTCCGATGGTCGCCGCCATGGCCGAACTCACCGCCTGAAACGGGCTCAGCGTTCCCACCGAGTGCCCTTCCTGCCGACCCCGCAAAAGCCTTCCGAACGTCTCGCCCCAAATGTAACGGAAATGGGTGAACTGGAAAAAGCCCAAACGGATCGTCAGGTAGAGCCCCGTCCCCACCAGCAGGATCATAAACGGCGGCCCCCAAACGATCGCGTTGAGGCGTTGGTTAAACTCTCCAATCAGATCGATCATGCCGCACGCCGATTTCGCGAATCATTTTCACTCGCAAAGAAGAACAACTCCGGCCCGATCTGACAATCCAGGAAATCCACACGCCCAATCCGAAAAACTTCCAAAGACCGGAGGGGCCAAAGGTCGCCGCGCGGTTCGGGCACACCAACCCCGAAGCCCGCCGGTCCAGGGCCGGCTTTGTGTTACTCGCCGAACACCACAAGTCGCAGGAAACGTGTGGGGGATTCGGCGATCGGCTGGAAATCGGTGACGGATTCTTCGATCATGTCATCATTCGTAGAGTACGGATGGTCGATGCTGCTCCATATTTCGGTCCAGGGTCCCGACTTGTCGTTGGCCGCTTCAACCCGGTATTGCAGGAAGGTTTCGGCCGCACGCACACGCCAAAAGGTCATGACCAGATAACCGTCAACCTGACCCACCCTTGGCACCCGTTGACGCGAATTGACGAGCGGGTTGCCTCCCAAGGCAAACTCCAGCAGATTGAGGATACCGTCACCATCAGGGTCGGCATACGGCCCGGCAAGCGCAGGGTCCTCCGACCCATCCCCGAAGTGGGAAAATTGCCACTTCTCGAAAGGGTTCCGTTTCGGTTGAAGCTCGTCCTCCTCAAACAATTCAAACACCTGCAGCCTTCCGGTCGACTGGTCGAATTCATAACCGACGCCTTTGGCATTACGCCGCCAGAGACCGGCATCGGTTTCGACGAACGCCCCGACCTGGAACGCCGGTCCGAAAGCAACCGAAAGATTGGCGACGTCGACCACCGCCCAACTATCGCCTTCCGAGGATCCAGCATCATCAAGGTTGAAATAAAAAGCGCCGTTAAATTCGACCTCGGCGTTTCCCAGCACCCGGTTGCTTTGTCCGGAGGAGCCGATGTGGAAGGTGAATTGACCCGTTTCGCCGATCACCAGCCTGCCCGCATTCACCGTGGTGTTTCCGCGGTGGGCCGTTGTTCCGTTGAGCACAAGTGTGTTGGAGCCGGACTTGACCAACGAAACTGCGCCGTTGGCCTGGGTAATCGTGCCTTCGAAAACACTGTCGTTCGGCCCGCTGTGACTTACCGTGAGTGTCTGGGTACCTGTGCTTCCCTGAACGCCGGTCGTAATGGTACCGCTGCCGGCCAAACGACCGATGGTCTGCGAAAAACTCAAATTGTCACTACCCGCATTTCCGTTGCCTCGCGCGTTCAGGTTCAGGGTTCCGTCCACGGTCACCAGATTCGCGGTGGAGTTCAGGGCGTTGTTGTCGCCACCGACACGAGCCTCGGCGCCGGAATCAATTACAAGATTCCGATTTCCCGCGAAAGCCCCTCCCCGAAATCCCAGGACCCCTTCGGCGACATGCACGGTTCCGGCACCCTGTAAACCGTTCCCGCCGGTGTCGAATGACAGACGTCCGGAGCCGGTCTTGGTGAGCGTGTTACCGCCGAGATCCGTTCGACCAACGAGAAAATTCGCCGTATTGGGTCCGAATCCATCGCCGTCCACTCGTATCGTGGCGTCAGCGAGCAGGCGGATGGCCGGGTTTATCCCGGAGAGCCCCCATCGGGTCTGATTGCCCAGCCCGGTCGCGTCCAGATAGAAAGCCCCGGCCTCGCCCCCGGCCCCGCTGCCGGCAATGGATAAACTCCGGTCCGAAATCTGCAGACTCGGAGCAAGATCCAAGGTGCCTCCCGCGTTCACCCGGATCTCCCCACCACCAAGCGTTCCGCTTCCGCCGACGCGGAAGTACCCCTCGTCCACCGTCAAGCCTCCATCAAACTCGTGGTTCTTGTTACTGAGAACCAGGACTCCTTCGCCGGTTTTGCGGAGGCCCTGGCTTCCCGAAATCACGGGTTCGATCAAAAGCATCGACTCATTCACTTGAATGGAAGGTATTTCTTCAGGTGCCTCCAACCTCAGGCTTGCTTCGGGCGCCGATGCGATCGCCCATGAGTTCCCCGAACCTCCGGCTCCGAATACCAGGTGCCCGATGGTACGGCTGGTATCCAGGACGACGATCCGGTTATCCGAAATCGCAGTCCGGCTGAAATCCGCAGTGACCCCGGCGCCATCGGCGACGATCCCATCCAACCAGTTTCCGGAATCACTCCAGTTTCCATCGGCGTCGACGCTCCATGCTCCTTCGAAGATGTCGGGTGTGGTCGCCGACACTTCCGCCGACGGATCGCTTTCTCCGACGTTGTTCTCTGCGCTGACGACGTAAAAATAAGTCGTGTTGGCGGTGAGACCGCTATCGCTGTATTTCAAACCGGATACGCCCGAAGCCACCGTGGCGTAGGGACCGCCGCTCACCGTTGCCCGTTTCACGTTGTAGGTGGCGGTCGCCGGGGTTGCGGACCATTCCAGTCTGATTTCCCCGGAAGAAACCGCCGTCGCCGACAGCTCAGCGGGCGCGGGAGGCGGATCGACGGGGAGCTCGCCCTCCTGGACGGTGAGACTCGCAAGGCGAAAAGAATGGGATTCTCCCGCAACATGCACCCTCATCGCCTGTACACCCGCGCCGAGAAATACACTGTCGGCAACGATCAAATCCTCCCACTCGGTCGGACCTCCCGTATCGGGCAGGGCCACCGCGCCGGTGACGTCGGCGCCGCCGAATGAAAAACGGATGGCGCCCTGGTCGTTTGCAGTCGAGTAACGAACGCCGAATCGATACCATCCGTCCGCGGGAACGCTCACGGTATAAGTCAGCCATTCTCCCGCCTCCATGTCCGTGAGATAGTCCCCTTCCACCGGGTCGTATTCGATATCCACAGCATCGTTGGGGCGATAGTGGCCGCCCCTGTTCTCAGGCGTATGGTCCAGATAAGTCCGACCCAGCCCCGACCCCGGAAAATAGTCGTAGTTCACCGCGGCGATTGTGGTCGGAAAACGGTGAACGCCGAACTCCGGCACGCCGTCGGTAAACCCCTGGATCGGATCGCCAGCGGTCAACGGAGGACGACGAAACGTCAGCGCCCCCCAACCGGGATGATCGAGACTCCATCCGGTGCGCTCGTATCCGGACTGGGCGATGGCCACATCCCGGGCGCGACGCGTCCAGACCGCCTCTCCGCCCTGCCCCATTCGCACATCGAAGTGAGCGAGCGCCTGTTCGAAAATCGGACGTACACCGGGAAAGTTACCGCGGCTGATGGACACGAAGTTGCTCTCGAAATGCGGATTGATTTTTTTGGAGAACCATCGTCCGGTTCGATCGGTGCGTTGGATGAAATCATCCGGCTCCCAGGGGTCGGGCTGATCGGGGAACGCCGCGATGTAGCTGGCGTTGTACCTGGCATTGAATTCGAATCCCTTCAGCAGGCGGTTTTCAAGCGAGTTCCAGACATCGTCTCCCTGCGTCCAGGCCACTTCCGCGATCCCGGCGGCGGTTCCCAAACCGAACATCGCGTGCGCCTGATCGCGCGAGCTTTCCTGGGTCTGGCCGGTCTCCCAGATAAAATGCTCCAGGACGCCGTTGTAACCATAATCCGGGATTCGGTTCGCCGACCCCCGGTACTGGAAAGCCGTGAAGAATTCGTTATCGGTCACAACCGGGCCTGAGGGCGACGGTCCCGACGGATATGGAAGATCGTCCTCGCGACTCGGTTGTCCCGTAAAGTAGCGCAGAGCGCGGTCGTACATGATGCGGTTGTCAAGAAATACCCCCATGGTGATCATCGCCCGCCAGGCGATCATGTCCTGGTTACCGTGACGCCCGGGATCCCCCCGGTAGACTCTCCAGTAGAAGGTTCCGTTCGTGTTGCTCAAAGACGGGGGCACTTCCGTGTTGGAATACCCCGGGTACACGAGCATGTCCTGAAAAGCCTTCAGATCCTGTGGATCCCAGCCGTCGTAGGTACTACGAATAATCTCCGCCGCTTCCACGAGCTTCCACGCGTAAAGCCCCGCGTTCAGCGACTCGGTACCGCCGCCCCGCACCTCGGTGAGGTTTTGCCAGGTATTGAAAATCTCAACACACTTCGCGGCATGACGCTCGTCCCCGGTCACGATCCACATGAGCGAGTTCAAGTAGGCTGCGGTTACATCAGACTCGAATTCATTCCTGCGGATCGCAGGGTCTCGGCCTACCGTTGTCCAACCCGGGTCGCCCCGCACGGTGTAGCTGTGGCTGGCCAGCGGTTCGGCCTGGAGTTCAAGAAACGAAGCGTGCCAGGGATCGATCCGAGCCTCGACCTGGTAACGCATCCGGTCCATATCGGCCCGATTGAACATGCCACCCGGATGAACAAATTCGGCTGCGTTCAAGTTTAACGCACAAAAGGCCGCCACGGCTGTGGTGCACCTGATTTTTGTAAACCAATTCATGTCAAAAAAGGCCCCGGCCAGCGTCAAACGGCTCACCGGGACCCTGTATCGGAACGATTCGGTTGCGCGAATTACTGCTGCGAAACGGAAACACGAAGGAAGCGGGATCCCGAGTTACCGATCGCCTGGGAATCGCGTACGGTTTCTTCCGGACCTGAATAGGCATGATCTGAACTATCCCAAATGACATTTTCACCCCATTCGGCATCGAGACTGTCGACGGCTTCGACACGATACACGATATCGGAAGCATCAATACGGGAAAAGGTGATTTCCAGGAACATTTCCTCGCCTTCCATCACCGCCGCCAGGGAGGGCGGCATCGCGCTGTACGGCCGCAGGGGATCCCCGCCGAAGGCGTACTCCGCAAGATTCTTCAGACCATCGCCATCCGGATCGGCATCCGGGGCTCGCATCGCTTCCGGCACACCGGACAGGAATTCGCTCTGCCACTGTTGGAACCCGGTCTCGAGATCTTCGAACTCGTCAACCACTTCGAGAAGCAGGGTCGCCTCGGTGAAACGGTACCCTACGCCGTTGGCGTTGGTTCCCCAAACCCCCGGCTCAACCTGGGAGAATCCGGCGACCCGGAAGGTCTCCCCGACGGTAACGTCCAGATTCGTGGTGTTGACCGGCGACCAGGAACTTCCCATCGAAGTGCTCGCCTCGGTCAGGTTGAAACTGAAGCTTCCGTTCAAATGGAGGCTCACGCCGACCGCGTTGCTCCCGGCGGCCACCTGGTTGTTCGCCGAAGGCGAAGTAATATAGAAGGTCAGCCCGCCGCTTTCTCCCACTACGAGGGAACCGTGGTTGATGGTGGTATTTCCGGAGTAGGAATTCATACCGTCCAGAGTAAGCGTCGAGGGTTCCTCGGCTTCACCATTCTCCTCATTCGGATCCGGAACCACGCCTTTCACAATGTTGATCCGGCCCGACTCCTCTTCGATCACCCCGCTGAAGTAACTGTCCACCGTGGGGTGATGAATGTTCAGGGTGTGGGTCCCGGTGTTGCCCCAAATACCGGTTGTAATGACGCCGCTGCCCTGCAGAACTCCAATGTGTTGAGTGGTGGCCAACGCGTCGGTACGTTCACTCATGACCAGACGCCCGTTGACAGTCACCGTATTGGTGGTTGAGTTGAGCGGCGCCGGCGCCCGGCCGCCACGCACTTCCCCTGCCTGACCGATAACCAGATCGACTCCGTTTCGAATGCTGTTGTGGGTTAACCCCAGCACGCCTTCGGCAATATTCAAGGTTCCGACTCCGGTCGCCGCGCCGTTCAGGTCAAGCGTGATTCTTCCCATTCCGGCTTTGGTAAGCGTATGGCCCCCCAGATCCAGGTGAGCCATGAGGACATTGGAGGTATTCTGACCGAAGCCGTTGCCATCGACCCGAATCGTCGCATCAGCCGCCAGTGACAACGCGGGATTGGTTGCTCCATTGTGAGACCAACGGGTCCCGTTGCCCAAACCGGTCGCATCAACGTAGAACGCCCCCAGGTTGCCGCCTTCGCCGTCATCGACGCCTGCGCCGGCGATTCGGGCCTGCTTATTGGCGATCTGAACGTTGCCTCCCAACTGGAAAGTGCCACCGTCTTCAACGACAATTCGATTTTCGGCGCCCCCTACGGTGCCGATTCCCATACCGCCATTTCCACCGGCCAAGGCGCGTAGAATACCTTCGCGCACGGTAAGGTCGCCGGTAAGCGGATGCGACGGATTGTTCAACTCCAATACACCGGATCCCTCCTTAATAAAACCCTGGACTCCCCCTAATCGGCGTTGAATGGCGACCGTTCCATTCTCCACATCGATCGTGGGGCGACCGCCGATTCGCGCCAGGGTCAGCAGGTTTCCGGACTCGGTTTCACTGGCGGCATCAAGCGCCTCCGGCCCCAGTATCCACCCGTTTTCGCCGGAAATATCAGCGAATTCGAGATTTCCGATAGTACGGCTGGCGTCCAGGGTGACCGTTCGCGGCGCGGAGATATTCAAAGTAGCGAAATCGGCCGTGGCGCTGGTTCCGTCCGCCACAACACCGTCCTCCCAGTTGCCGGCATCGCTCCAATTGCCATCGGCATCAGCGATCCAGGTTCCGTCATCGCCCAACGGCACACCGCCGTTATCACCTTCGGCGGTCGAGGTCACCAGCAACCGTTTGTTATCGAGGTCCAACTCGAAGCTCCAGATCTCGGTGTCTACCGTATCCGCAAACTGCAGACCGTTGTCGGTCAAATCTCCCTGCCAGCGCATGACAACAAAGGTGCCGCCGACTTCCGCACCCATGAAGTCCACATCGAGAAGAGCGCCCTCTTCGAATATCACGTGACCACCCTGACCGTTGAACTGCACCACATCAATCGGGCGGGCTCCGCCGCCGAAATCGGGGGGAATATCGTCGAATCGGACACGCAGCACACTACCGGCATTCTGTATCCAACGTCCGGGAACGGATTGTTCGACGCCAATTCCAATCTCGTTCGGCTCGGATCCTTCCACACTGAAAACGCCCACTCCCGCCGGCCAGCCATCATCTTCCTCGTTCTCCGGGTCGCCGGGATTTGCAACGCTGCCCAATTGCACACCGGCCCGCGTGCGAAGCGAACCCCCGGTAATGTGGAAGGTTCCCTCGCCGCCCTGGGCTCCAATAAACACGGAGGTTCCCTGGAATTCCCGAAAAACGTTTAACAGCCCGCCGCTCACATTGACCATTCCCGTCGAACCTTCTCCGTACCCGATATGGGTCTGAGCGCCTCCGATGCTGAGAGTGCCTCCCATGATGTTGAGCGTACCGGCGCCGCCTTCAGATCCGAATCGAGACTGCGAACCGACTTGGGCGGCATTGAGGGTTCCACTCAGAATATCCAGTTCGCCGCTGACTCCCTCACCCTCTCCCACCCGCAGGTAAAGAATGTCGTTCCCTTCGCTGGAATCAAAAACGGCTCGATCCCCGCCGGCCAGGTTGATGACGACCCATTCGAAATCGGCCGGGAAAAAGCCGATATCCCAGTTTCCACTGTTCCCCCAGTCATTGTTGCCGGAACCGTTGGTCCAGACGATTTCGGAGGTCGTTTGCGCGTAAAGAAGACCCAACGGGACGGCGAGCGAGGCAGACAACAGGGCAACCAACAGTTTCCGAGAAAAACGCTTTTTCATAATCAGAGCTGTGTTTTTGGGTTCGTTACAGTGACAGGCCGTTAAGCAGGATCGAATCAATCAAATGCCGCCGGCCAGCATCCCCTACTCCATCAAACCGGCGGGCACAAGCCAACTTGAACTCAAGTTCCACTGGAAACTGAAGGGGTTGCCAATCTCAAAGAAACGTCCCACCCGCCTGTGTGGCGGATGGGACGATCGTGTGTTGTGCTTCTGAGGATTACGAGTACCGGTCGGTAGCCGCAATTCGATTGGTTCAGCGTCCAGTTCGACGTCTACGCAGGAAAAGCAGAACGGCGCCGGCGATACCGAAGATCAGCGCGTACGTCGCCGGCTCCGGAACCGCGGTGAGCTGCAATTCGTTCCCGGAAAAATCGAAGCTCCATACATTTTCGTCGACCCCGGGGGCAAACGCCAATCCGTTATCAGTGAGTGTCCCGGCCCATTGCATGACGGTCCAGGTGCCGAAAACCGGCTGATCGACAAATCCGACATTTAACAGGGCGCCCTCCTCGAAAGTAACGTCCCCGCCGGCGCCATTGTCATCGAGAATATCGATGACGCTGACCCCGCCGGCATCGATGCCGAACTGGAGCGTGCTTCCGGCGTTCTGTATCCAGCGGCCGGCCAGATTACCCTCGCCACCAATGGCGATCTGGTCCGCGCCGGAGCCCTGAACATTAAACAATCCGGTTCCTCCGTTGATTCCCAGCGCAACCCCGGCGCGGGTCCGGAGTTCGCCGCCGGAAACGTTGAACGATCCTGTTCCCCCACTTTGTCCAATGAAGAGCGTTGTCCCCCCCTGCTCGCGGGCGCCGATAAAGGTTCCGCCGCTGAGGTTGTAAGTGCCGATCGACCCGTTATCCAGACCGACCTGCACCTGGGCGCCACCGAGACGAACCGTACCCCCGCTCTGATTTACGATTCCGGTGCCGCCGCCGACACCGACTCGATCCTGCGAGGTGTTGTCGGCGTTGAGAAATCCATCGGCGAGCACTTCCACCTCCCCGATCGAACCGCCGCCCACGCCGACACGGAAGTGTCCGAAAACCGGGGCCGCGGCGTCCACAACCGCCCGGTCGACCCCGGACAGGTTCACCCGCGCCTCCTGGCCGGAGCCCGGCACGGCGGCACCGTCCCAGTTCGCGGGATTGGTCCACAGATTGTCCTCACCTTGATTGTTCCAAATAACCTGGCCGTGAGCAATCACGACCGCAAAAACCGCTCCCGTCACGAGAGCGATGATACGTTTTCCAATGAGTCCAGAGTTCATGTTTATTTTTTGGGTTTATTTTCAGGAGAGCATTTCCGCCGAAGAGCCGGCTCGATCAAAGGTCCTGGGTCCGCTGGTTATCGAGCAGAGGATCCCCCTCGCGAAGCACTTTTACGCTGCCGTCAAACATCAGGGCCGTCCAGGCGTTGCCGTGCATCGACCCGTTAATGACCGGCCACGGCCAGCTTCCACCGGCCTCGCGTATCACGTTAATCGGCGCGCTTTCGTCGATCTCGATCATGGCCCAACGACGGGAAGGCGTGAACTGCCGCTCCATGTGTACCAGCGTCATGCTCATGGTATGCCGTCCCTCATCTCCGGTGCCGACACCGAAGGGCGACGGCAGCAATTGGCGTCCATTGCCATGGCGAACCGATTCCGCCCGAAGGTGACTGGTGGGAAACTCGTTCGGGGGACGACTCCGGGCATAGGCCGGACTTTCCAGCAAGGGCACGTAGCGCCGCTCCGTGCCATCCACGATTCTTACGCTGGATTCGATGTAAGGGCCCAGTTGATCGGGATGCCCCAGGGACGTCCGAAGCGTCGGCGTCGCATAGGGCGACTGCCCCCCACCCAGGCTGTATCCGGGATGGGGCTGCCCGTTCAAGGTCCGGTACACTCCGGGCAAACGATCGTTATGATCGGCGGCAAACGCCTGGATTCCAATACCGACCTGACGCATGTTGGAAATTGAAACCGCCTGGGACGCGGATTGACGAACTTTGGCGACGACGGGGATCAGAATCGCGGCAAGGATTCCGATAATGGCAATTACGGTCAACAATTCAATCAACGTAAATGCGCGACGGGATAACAAACGTCGTGGAGATTGTGATACTTTCATGAGTCTTCTGAGGTTATTTGGAACGTCGCACAGGGAATTCAACCGCGCAATCGACACCCCGGTTTCACTGTAAACTTCATAAAAGGGAATCCGTGCTCAGGCCATTACCGCCACCCGTTCTTCGGTCAGTTCCCATTTGAGGGGCAATCCCGCCAGGTAGCGTTCGTATTCGTCGGCCATGGCGGCGCCCATACGGTGACACTCCGGGCCAAGGGAACCGGCGATATGAGGAGTCAACGCCACGTTTGGCAGGTCGTAGAGCGGCGACTCTTTGACGGGAGGTTCGGGGTCACTCACATCCAGGATTGCCTGCACATCGGGTCGATCCCGGAGGAAAGCCACCAGTTCCTCCTCTTTTAAGAGTGCGCCCCGGGCGGTGTTGATCAGAGTCGCGGATGGTCGCAGAACCTCAAAATGTTCTTTGCCGATGGAACGAACCGTTTCTTCCAAAACGGGAGCGTGCACTGAAACCACATCCGATTCGGCGAACAAGGCTTTAAGCGAGAGCCGGGTTACCTTCTCCGCGTCGGCCTCCTCACGGGTCAGCAGCGGATCATAAACCAAAACCTCCAAGTCGAACGGCCGCAAACGTTCGCGGACCAGCCGCGCGATCGTACCATAGGAAACCAATCCGACCTTGGCGCCGTAGGCCCCGGTAACCGGACGGTGAATCGGGAAGGATCTCAGCCTGCGAGTCTCCCGGCTGAAGTGCCAGAAGCGCTTTAAGGCCAGAAGAATGGCGCCGACCGTGTATTCGGAAACCGGAATCCCGTTCATCGCATAGGCCGAGGTAACCCGGATGCCCCGCTCCCACATCGCCGGTGTGACGAAATACCGGATAGAACCCGCGGCGTAAAAGATCGCCCGCAGTTTCGGCGCGGCGTCCAGGAACTCCCGGTTCATGACCGGAGCGCTCCAGCCGGAAAAAAGGACCTCACTCTCCCCCAGAATCTCACGAAAATCTCGCCAGCGGTCCGTGTCGACCACCACGTCCGCCACATCGGCCCTTCGTCGAATCCTTTGAAGTGTCTCCGGAGAAAAAACCTCCGTCAAAACATCCCGCCGCAACAAAAAACAGGCGCGCGGAGTCTTAAATCCACTCGAGTTCGGGTTTCCCCTGTTACCTTCAAACCCTCCCATTCTCTGATGGGGTATCCCAACCCGAGGCGGAAAGAAAACAAGATTTCGCTTACACTGGTAACCTGCCGACTTCCCGGTAAACCGAAAAAAACCAACCTCGCGCCGCCCCCACATCCTCCATTAGCAGGAATGGCACGGTTTAGACGGTTCATCGTTTGATGAAGCAAAAAACCTGGACTCCCAGCGAGGCGAAGCCTCAGACCAGGAAAAATGATACCACAAGAGGGGAAGGTCGCAGAGAAGGACAAGACATACCGAATGATTTCTCTGCGACCTTCCAACCTCTGCGGTGCCAAAAAACTTGACTCAACTACGACAACTTTTTCGGTTTTAGGACTCTAGTGCGGGCTCTGAATCGTTGCCTTTTTACCGGAGTCTTTGGGCGGGAGGCTTCTACCGTCGACCCAGCGCCCTTCCACGAGAATACGACGACCGTAACGCGGTATTCCCCGCTCATTGCGAATGATCATGCCGGCCAGGGCATTGGCGGCCACCCGTCCGATTTCGTAGGAATTTTGATCCACTCCGGCATCGAAATTTCCGTCCAACACACTGATTACGGCAACCGCCAGATCGTCCGGACAGGTCATTCCCATTTTTTCCAGGATCCTGTAAAAAAACCCGATCGTGGTGATGACCACATCCGGCTCCTGGTTATCCAGCCACTTCTGAACCGTCGGCAAGCAATCCAGGGATTCATCGGGAACCTCCATGGGAAAAATCCGCTGATCCATACCGAAGAATTCCATCTGCGTGTTCAAAAACCCTTCCCGGAAATGCCCGCCCGTATTGCGCTCGAAGAGCACCGAGGAGAAGTATCCGATGCGCCGGTACCCGAGCGCGATCGCCTTTTCCACCGCCAGACGGGCACAGTGACTTTGATCGCTGGTTACGCAGAGGGCCGGAATATTATTCACCGAGGCCCCGAAGCGAACCAAGGAAAACGCGCTCCAGTCGAAATCCGGAAGATCCATTCCCCGCCGGTGGGGAGGAATCAGGATCCCGCGGACATCCCGGTTCAAGAGGATATTCTGCAAGCGCTTTCCACTTTTTCCCCGCGGCCAGCGAAATTCCTCCAGGCGGTACCCCAGGCTTTCCGCCGCCGCGGTCGCCCCACGCCAGTAGGCATTGAATTCGTTGAATCCACGCAAGGCGTCGGCGTCCGCCCACTGGTTGATCCAAGCCATGCAGGACTGGATCTCCACCGGCCTTTTGCCCTGCCGGTACGCGGCCAGCGATGACAACATCGGGTCCGGACGATAACCCATTTTTTCCGCCATGGCCCGGATCTGGGCGCGGCGTTCCGGAGATACCCGAGGCGAATCCTTCAACGCCAGCGAAACCGCGACGTGAGAGACCCCCACCTTTTCGGCGATGTCGCGCAGCGACGGCCGGCCCTCCGTCCTCTCCGGCGCCTCGCACGACCTATCCGTCAGTTGATCACCCATGCAATGACCGTATCCGGTCTGGTTAACAGTGCAAGCAGATGCGTCGGGACGGCAGGGCCTTCCAAGGCAGAAACAATGGTCCTCGACTTCCTCTTCCCGACCCATCCGTCCGCGAAACCACGCGGGGAAGAGGCATCGACCCGGACCTGGAGCAAACAACCGATCCGTTGAAGCCCAACCCGGCCAAAAGTCGAAAATATCCATCAGGCGGTCAAGCTTGTCTATTTTGCCTGACAGCCGAATTCGGTTAATCTACTTTTCATTGATAAAACCCATCCCCGGAAATAGAATGATGAAAAATCGAATCCTGAAGCGAGTCTCCGCCGTTGCCGTAATCCTTGTCATGACCACCGCTCCCGTTGCTTCAGCAGACGAGACTCCTTTTGACGATCTTTTCCTCTGGTATAACCAACCGGCGGTCGCCTGGGTCGACGCTCTCCCCGTCGGCAACGGCCGGCTGGGAGCGATGGTGTTCGGCGGCGCCGAGATGGAGCGAATCCAACTGAACGAGGACACCCTCTGGGCGGGCTCTCCCTACGACCCGTCGCACGACGACGCCCTCCCCGCGCTGGAGGACGTTCGCAGCCTGATTTTCGAAGGCCGTTTCCAGGAGGCTCAGGACCTCGCCCAACGAAACCTGATGGCCCGTCCGCTGCAACAGATGCCGTATCAACCGGTTGGAGACCTCATGTTGAGTTTTCCCGGAAGCGACGGGATCACGAACTATCGGCGCGAACTCAACCTCGATACGGCGATCGCCCGAACCACCTACCGGGTCGGTAACCGGGTTTTCGAACGAGAGGTTTTTGCCAGTCCCGTTGATGAAGTCATCGTGGTACGTTTGTCAGCCACAGGTTCGGGCGGGGTCTCGTTCACCGCTTCGTTTCAAAGCCAATTGGACGGAGAGAGAGTCAACGAGGGCAATAATCTGCTGATCCTGCGCGGTCAGGGAACCTCCCGGCACGGAATACCCGGGGGCGTCCGTTACGAGAGCCATGCCCGGTTTCTCAACAATGGAGGAAGCATTCGCGCCAGCGGCGGCCAGGTGACGGTCCAGAACGCCAATTCGGTCACTATTCTAATCTCCATCGCCACCAATTTTCGTCGCTACGACGACCTCTCCGGCGATCCCGCCGAGCGCGCCCGGGAGCACCTGGCCGCGGCGGCCGAAAAGTCCTACCAGGCGCTCAGGGACGCACATATCGCCGAACACCAACGCGTTTTTCGCCGCGTCTCCATCGACCTCGGCCGCACCCCGGCGGCCGATCAGCCGACCGACGAACGGATCCGCGATTCGTCGTCGCAGGATGACCCGCAACTCGCCGCCCTTTATTACCAGTACGGCCGTTACCTCCTGATCTCCAGTTCCCGGCCGGGCACCCAACCCGCCAACCTGCAGGGCATCTGGAACAACATGCTGTTTCCGCCGTGGGACAGCAAATACACGCTCAACATCAACGCGGAAATGAATTACTGGCCCGCCGAATCGGGCAATCTTTCCGAATTCCATGAGCCGCTCCTGCGCATGGTCGAGGAGCTGAGCGAAACCGGTCAAAGGACCGCCCGCCGCCATTATGACGCCAATGGCTGGGTCACCCATCACAATACCGACATCTGGCGCGCCACCGCTCCGATCGACGGTGTCTTTTGGGGAATGTGGCCCCTGGGAGGCGCCTGGCTCACCACCCATCTCTGGGAGCACTACCTCTTCAACCTCGACGACGAATTCCTTGCCTGGGCCTACCCGATTCTGAAGGGCTCCGCCGAATTTTTCCTCGATTTCCTGGTGGAGGACCCGAACACCGGATGGCTGGTCACCGTTCCCTCGAACTCTCCGGAGAACGCTCACCTCCCCAATATCAGTATCGCCGCCGGTCCAACAATGGACATGCAGATTCTCCGCGACCTTTTCGAAGCTCTCATTCACGCCTCCGCCATCCTCGACCGCGACCCGGATTTCCGCGAACAATTGGCCGCCGCGAAGGATCGACTCGCGCCCAACCAAATCGGCCAAGAAGGCCAACTCCAGGAGTGGCAGGAGGATTGGGACCTCCGGGCTCCGGACAGACACCACCGCCACGTGTCCCACCTGTACGGTCTCTTCCCCAGTTGGCAAATCAACCGCTTCGACACCCCCGAGTATGTGGACGCTTCGCGCCGCAGCCTCGAACTGCGCGGAGATTTCGCCACCGGTTGGGGTATCGGCTGGCGCATCAACCTGTGGACCCGCATCGGCGACGGCAACCGTGCGCACGACGTTCTCTACCGCCTCCTGCAGCCGGACCGGACCTACCCAAACCTGTTCGACGCCCATCCTCCATTCCAGATCGACGGCAACTTCGGCGCCGCCGCCGGGATCGCCGGAATGCTCCTCCAGAGCCGGCCGCTGCGCTCCGACACACCCGGCGATCTCGAGTTTGAACTCATTCTCCTCCCGGCTCTGCCCGACGCCTGGACGTCGGGCACGGTAACCGGATTGCGGGCGCACGGCGGCTTCGAGGTCGACCTGTCATGGAGCGAAAGCGAGGTTGTCGAAGCCCGGTTTCAATCGCTGCGGGGAGAACCCTTGAACGTCCGCTACGGAGATCGGGTCGACACAATCCAAACCGAACCCGGCTCGACGTATTTGTTACGGCCGGCGGCGAACGGCTTCGAATGATGATACGCCTAGAAGGAGTGCGACCGTACCACGATCCATTCCCGCCGGCCTCATTGTCTCAACCAAGGCTAAGATATGACTGAGAAGAATACACTTCGCTTCCTTAAAGCTCTTCCGCTCATTTTCGGAGTACTTTTTGTCTCTCATGGGTATCCGGAAACCAACGACACCGGATCATACGCGCGGAACCCTGTTCTTTGGGCGGATGTTCCCGACCCTTCCGTGATTCGGGTCGGCGACACCTACTATATGAGCAGCACCACGATGCACTTGAGCCCGGGCCTTCCGGTTATGAAATCGACCGACCTGGTGAATTGGGAAATCGCGAGTTACGCTCACGGCAATCTGGTCGAAAACGCCAGGCACAATCTCGAAAGAGGCCAAAACGCCTATGGCAGTGGATCCTGGGCCAGCAGCCTTCGCTATCACAACGGCAAGTTCTATCTCACAACCTTCAGTTATTCCAGCAACCTGACCCACGTTTACATTACCGAGGATCCCGACGAAGGTCCGTGGGAGGAGGTCAATTTTTCGCCCGCCTTTCACGACATGTCGCTGGTTTTCGAGGACGATCGCGTTTACATGGCCCACGGCACCAACAACATTCGACTGACCGAATTGCGGGAAGATCTCACCGGGCCGAAACCGGACGGTTTCGACGAGGTCATCATTCGCGACTCCAGTCGGGTGGCAGGTGACAACGTCGGTCTGCCGGCCGAAGGCGCCCAGATCTTCAAGGTGGGCGACACCTATTACACCTTCCTGATCACCTGGCCGCGCGGCGGAATGCGCACCGCGCTCGTGTTCAGGTCGGACGACCTGAAAGGCCCCTACGAGGGCCGCGTCGCCTTGCGCGATCGCGGGATCGCTCAGGGAAGCCTCGTCGACACTCCCGACGGCGACTGGTACGCCATCATGCACCAGGACGCCGGAGCGGTCGGACGAATCCTGCATGTGATCCCGGTTACCTGGGAAGACGGCTGGCCCGTTCTCGGCGTAGACGGTGTCGTTCCCACCACCCTCGAAGGTCTTCCCCCGAACCCGAGCATTCCCGCCTACGTCGGATCCGATGACTTTGACGACAGCGCGCTCTCTCCGATCTGGCAATGGAACCACAATCCCGTTGACGACTACTGGTCCCTGAGCGACCGGCCGGGATTCCTTCGCCTGACCACGGACCGGGTCGACGAGGATTTTCTCCAGTCCAGAAACATGCTGACACAGCGCACCTTCGGTCCGGAAAGCGCGGCGAGCACCCGCGTTGATGTATCCGGTATGAAAGCGGGCGACGTCGCCGGAATGACCGTTTTGCAACGTGACTACGGCTATGTTGCCGTGAAGGCTGAAGATGACTCCAAGTCGATCGTGATGGTTGGCGTCGATTCGGGACAGGTGCGGGAACACGAGCGTGTGTCTCTGGAAACCGAATCGGTCCATTTCAAAATCGAATGCGATTTCAACGACCGGCGGGACCGCGCTTATTTTTACTTCAGCCTGGACGGCGAAAGCTGGACCCGGATCGGCGAGCCGTTGCAGATGCGTTACACCCTCCCCCACTTTATGGGTTATCGGTTCGGCCTGTTCACTTATGCGACCGAATCCTCGGGAGGGTACGTCGATTTTGATTATTATCGTGTTGTGGATTCCCTGACCCAAAGGGACTGACTCCCGGGGCTCGCGGATGCCAGGAATCCGATGATCCGGGTTTGATACACAGGACGCTTGCGCAGGCGAATTCCAAAGTAAAACCGTACAAGCATAAGGTGCCGTTACCGTCGGCCAAGGCAACGCTACTAATGCTTATTTGATTGCGGTTCCGACGTGCATACGTTCTTCTCAGATCATACACTGCGCGTTAACGAGAACACATTGGATCGGATGAGTTCTGGTCGCCAAAGTGTTCAGGAAACAAACACCTACCTAACTTGGCAATGAAACGAATCACCAGGCGCCGCTTTATAAAAAGTTCGGCCGGTGCCGGCCTGGCCGGCATAATCGGCGCCGGACTATTTCCCCAACTCGTCGGGGCGCGCACCCGCGGCGCGAACGAACGATTGTCCGTCGGGTACATCGGAGTTGGCGGATTCGGCAATCAACACCTGTCGCGCGGCCTCCGGTTTCGTGAAACCGGAGATATCGATATCCCGGCGGTGTGCGAGGTCGATGCCCATCGGCTTTCCGATGCGGTCGGGAGGGTCGGAAGCGGATGCGAGGGTTACGTCGATTACCGCGATTTGCTCGCGCGCGACGACATCGATGCGGTGGTCATCGCCACCCCGGATCACTGGCATGCGCTGCAGACAATTCACGCCTGCGAGGCGGGGAAACATGTGTATGTGGAAAAGCCCGCGAGTTGCACCATTGCGGGAGGACAGGCCATGGTGGCGGCGGCGCGACGACACAACCGGATCGTTCAGGTCGGATCGCAGGCGCGTTCGGCGGAACCGGCCCATCAGGCGGCGACCTATATCCGTAACGGCATGTTGGGAAAGGTGTCGCAGGTGACGTGCTGGCACGAGCCGAATCCGGTGGGCGGTCTCACTCGCACCGAACCGCCGCCGCCGGAGCTTGATTGGGACCGCTGGCTTGGGCCCTTGAGTATGCGTCCCTACGTCCCCCACACCTACCATCCCGCGCGCTTTCGTTGGATCATGGAATCAGGCGGCGGCAATATTCGCGACCGGGGAGCGCATGTTATGGGCATTGCGTTGTGGTGTCTGGACGCGGACTTCCAATCGCCGGTGCGGGTGGAAGCCACCGGCAGCAACCGTCCAGAGGGCATCTGGGACGTTCCGGCGGAGATGAAAGTTGTCTACACATTCAAGGATCCCGATTGGCAGTTGGTGTGGGACCAAAAGCAGGAAAGGACCGACGCCCAGTGGCGCGGAGGGTCCGGTTTCGGCATTGTCTTTCACGGTGAGGAGGGCGACCTTGACGTTTCAGGCGACGGCGCTCCGATTCCGGGATGGGTTCCGCTCGATGAAAAAGTTCGCGATTTCCAGGTTCCGGCCGGAGGCGTGGAAGTCTATCGGATGGATAAACATCAGGACTACAATATGGATCACGCGGAGGATTGGCTCCAGGCGATCAGGGAGAACCGGCTTCCGTGCATGGATATCGAGATAGGCCATCGAATCGCCACGCTCAACAATCTTGGCAACCTGTCCTACGTCGCCGGACGCGCCATAGAATGGGACGGCGAGAAGGAGGCCATCATCGGCGACGATGAACTGGATCAGCGGTTGATATGGAAGTCTCTCCGGGAGCCTTGGGTATAATCGGAAGAACGATTCTGCCTGAGACAATTGTAAAAGGCCCGCGGCGGAATAGTCCCGATCGTCGTACGCGTGCGCGTGAAGTCCGTTGGAACGCTGATGGAATACCGGCAATCGGCATTTCGATCGCCGACAACCGGTACCGCATCGGACAGCAGGCTTGAGATTGAATGTAAAGGCCGCTCTGAAACTTGAGGCGGCCCGGTCTCTTCGGTCAGCCAACGCTGGGAGGCTCGAACCCTTCACGATACTCGCGCGAGACGATTTCCTGGTTGGCCTGGTCATGGTTGGTGAAGCGGGCGTTGACGCTGTCCCAGCGCAATTCCTGGCCCGGGAAGCGAGTCGCCTTGACCGCGAGGAGTCCCGGTTCGGTGATCGGCACGGCGATTTCGAACGGCGACCAGAGCGGTTTGTTGTCGCCGAAACAATTATCAACCCAGTCATGCCAATGATTGCGCGGCGGCACCTCGGGCCAGGGTTCGTCGCGGGCGATTTCACCGTCACGGAACACCAGGGCCGGCTGAGCGTCCGCCTGCAGAAGGAGCGCGCCTTCCTCGCAGACGATGAGCGTATGATTGGCGCCGAAACGCATCGGCGGCAAACCAAGGGCGGCATAAGACGGACCTTGACTGCTGTCGTTATAACGTAAAACGAATTTATCCCGGGCGAAATCACCGCCGCCCGGATAGGTGATGGTGCACTGATTGTGGGCGGAATGTGCGACGCCCGCCGGACGGCTGGTGTGGGCCAGAACCGCTTCGGGCGCCGGCATGTCGAAGGCGTAATAAAGAACATCGAGCAGGTGGCAGCCCCAGTCATTGAGCTGGCCGCCGCCGGTTTCCCAGAAAGTCCGCCAGCGCCGGGGCGCCAGGTCGGTGCTATAGGGAAGATCCTCGGCAATCGGCCCGACCCACAGATCCCAATTCATGTAGTCCGGAATCGGCTGTGCGGGCGTATAGTCGCTCCAGGGATCGGCAAAATAGTATCCGCGTGAGACATGTCCGGTCCAGGCCCACGCCTCCACCGGACGCCCCAGACGTCCGCTGCGGAGCAATTCGACCGCCTGCATGCGACGCATGTTGCACGAGCGCTGATTGCACATTTGGGTGACCAGATCCGGACGCGCCTTCACCGCCCGGTCGACCATGCGCAATTCATCCAGTTGATGGACGAGCGGCTTTTGGGCGAAGACATGTTTCCCGTGCTCCATCGCCATGAGGATCTGGGTGATGTGCTGGTGGTCCGGGGTGTCCACGATGACGGCGTCGAATTGATCCACCCGGTTCGCGAAAGCTTCCCGAAAGTCCGTTACCCGAAAGGCGTTCGGGTACTCCGCCGCCATCCGGTCGAGTTCGCGGGTGTCCACGTCGCAGAAACCGGCGAACTCCACCCGCGGATGATTGCGCAGATTGTCCCGCTGCATCCCCCCGATGCCTCCGACACCAATCTGAAAAACACGGAGGCGGCTATTGGTATTGGTGGCAGCTCGCGTGGAAAGCGAGAGGCCGGCAATTCCAGCCGTCATAAGAGCGCCGTTTTTCAGGAAGGTACGTCGGGTAATTGGTTTCATAAGCAATACGGATCGATAGAATTTAGCGGAGGTTAACCAAACGGGTTGATCGAAGTTTATTTTTGATCGTCTACTGGAAACAAGTAAAATTCCGGCAAATCGTCGAAAATGTCCATCAAGCGGTCAAGTTTATCCATTTCGTCGTCCTCCCGATTCGAGAACGATCAATTCCGAGCAATTCCCACCCTGGACGGCAAATGACGCCAATTTCTCGCCTCCATCCGAAGCGCGGGTGGATATCGGCTTTAAAAGCCAATATCCGTACCGATGTCAGAGTGGCAACGAGGACGGCGTTTCCATCTGCAGCCGATACACCCGGTTGGCGTTGTGAAAGAAAAGCGCCGCTTTTTCCGTGTAGGACAATTGCCGAGCGAAACGTTCGACCATCCTTCGCCATCTTCCCCCAGAGTCGATCCGCAGCAGGCAGACCGGCCAGTCCGTTCCAAACATCAGGCGTTCCGGACCGAACAGCGCGAGTGTCTCGTCAAAATAGGCTTGAAGCGTCGCTTCGTCGATTTCCGGATCGCGGACTTCCGTTACCATCCCGGAAATCTTAACGCCAACGACGTTCTCCCTCTCCGCCAGCGCCTTCATCCCCTTCTTCCAATTCGCGGAGACCACCCCGCGTTGGATCTCCGGCTTTGCGACGTGATCGATCACAATGGGCAATTCGGGTTGTCGGTCGACCAGAGCCAGGCCCGATTCGAGCTGTCTTTCGAACAACAGCAAATCGTAAACCAGGCTATATTTCGGCAGAAGGGAAAGGCCCCGGTGAAAATCCTTCCGGATAAATGCCTCGTCGGGTTCGTCCTGTAAGACATGTCGAACCCCTTTTAAAAGGGCGTTGCCAGACAGGCGCTCCAAAGGCTCTTCAACCTTCGCGTCGGCCAGGGGCAGCCACCCGACGACGCCTCGAACGAGGTTCGGCTCGCTTGCCAAACGCAGCAGCCACGAGGCTTCCTCGAGCGTTTGCCGGGCCTGGACGACGACAGTGCCGCAAATGCCGGCCTCACCCGCGGTTTCTTTCAGGTCGGGCGCAAGGTAATCCCCGGCCAGACGGGAACCCGATGGAATCCATGGGTATTCATCGGGTGAATACTGCCACAAATGGTGATGCGCATCGATCGCAGTTGTGAACGAGTTCGCCATTTAACTTCAATCCAGTTCAATCACCGCCTTGATCAGGCCGGGAAACCCATTTCCAAAGCGTGGAAAGATTTCGGGCGTCTCGTCGAATCCGAAGCGATGCGTGATCCATTTATCGGTATCGATCTTTCCCTCATCAATAATGTCGATGATCTGCCTGAAGTCCTCCGGCAGGGCGTTTCGGGACGCGAGCAAAGTCAGTTCCCGCCGATGGAAAACCGGCGCATGGGGAAAGGCGACTTCGTCCGCTGTGATTCCCACGTAAACGACGCGCCCGGCGAAGGCGGCGTATTCCAAACACGCCGACATCGACGCGGCGGATCCGGTCGCGTCGATTACCACGTTGGCCAAGGCGTTGTTCGTCAGCGCCCCAAGACCTTCCACCGGAGAGATTCCGGAACCGACCTGGACAACCCCGGCGACACCCAGCTTCTCGGTGCAGAAGCGGAGGCGGTCCGCGTTCATGTCCATCACGATCAACGTCACGTCCATCAACTTGAGAAACTCCAGGCAGGCGAGCCCGATCGGTCCGGCTCCGACCACCAGAACCGTGTCGCCGGGCTGCGGCTTACTCCGCTGAACAGCGTGAAAACCGATAGCCAGGGTTTCCACCAGCGCCAACTGGTTGTAGGAAAGCGCGTTTCCGGGATGGAGTTTCCTGGCGGGACAAATCCATTCCCGGCGCAAACCCCCGTCGATATGAACCCCCAGGACCTGGATATCCGGGCAACAATTGCCGGTTCCCCGGCGGCTGGTCGGACTGTCAGGATTGTTCAAATACGGCTCCAGCGAACAGCGATCGCCTGCCTTGACATTGCTGACCTCCGGTCCGGTCGCCAGGACTTCGAGGCCGAGTTCGTGACCCGGAATCCTCGGATAACCGAAGAACGGCATCTTGCCCAGGTACCCGGAGATGTCCGTGCCGCAAATCCCCATCGTGTGGGTGCGAACCAGGGCCTCCCCTGGTCCCGGAGATCCCGGAGACGGGAGGTCTATGATCCGAATCTCTTTCGGTTGTGAAAACTGAATGGCCTTCATTGATTCATCTCCTTGTCGGTAAACTCAATTATTCTCGGGCAATCCCGACACGTGCCCGATATTCCTGACCGGGCGAAAGATCTCCCGAACTTCCTCCAACAACGTGTGATCCATCGGTTGCTCGATCCACTCGACCCACCGGCGAATGTTCTCCGGATTCGCCGAACCGGCCACCGTGGTCGCGATGGCCTCGTGCTCAACCGCGAACTGAAGAGCCAACTTCGCGATATCGACGCCGCGATCCGCGCAATGCCTGGCGGCGTCCCGGGCGGCTGCCTTTACTTCCTCGGGCTCCAACAACCAATCGGGCAACGGCTGGTTGGTGAGAAGCCGGGCCGAGAACGGTCCCGCGCTCATTATCCCAATTCCTTTCTCCCGCAATCTTGGCATTAACTCATCTGCCAGCGATGTGTTTTGCAGCGTATAGTTGTTGTAGGAGAGGATGCAATCAACGTCGGCATGATCAAGGACTTGATGAAAGCACTTCATCGGATAACAGGAAAACCCGACCGCGCGCACCTTGCCCTCCGCTTTCAGCTTCATTGCCGCCGGAATGGTCTCCTCCCAAATCTGATTCAAAGGAACGAACTCCACGTCGTGCAGCAGCAGAATATCGAGATAGTCCGTGCCAAGCCGATGCAGAGTGACATGAATCGATTCCTCCACCCGTCTGGCCGAGAAATCAAAATGTCGTTCGGAATAGCGTCCCATTTTCGAACACAGGAGGTAGGAGTCGCGGGGAACGTCGCGCAAAGCGATGCCCACAAGCACCTCGGACATTCCTCGTCCGTAATACGGAGACGTGTCGATCAGGTTGATCCCCGAATCGAGTGCCACCCGCACCGATTCCAGCGCCTTTTCCAATTGCACCGGGCCGAATTCCTGTCCGAGGGAGGAGGCTCCGTATGAGAGAATGGGCAGGTGAAGCCCGGTACTTCCAAGCGGTCTCGTTTTCATTTGGTAATATTCAGACGGTGTATTTGATCGATGGTCTGACGGCACGCGGTGTCGGAATCGGGAAGCGGAAAAATTTCAGCGGACAAATACCCGTCATATCCGATTTCCCTCAGCGCCTCTATCACCGGGACGGGATCGGTGTGCCCGAGCCCCATCGCCCGCCGGTTGGAATCGGCAAAGTGCACGTGCCCGATCGCCGCCCCCGATTCGCGCAGCGCGCCCGGCAGGCTGGATTCCTCGATGTTCATATGAAAAAGATCGGCCAGCAGAAGGACATTCGCCAGACCGTTCTCCTCGAGGAAGCGCCTGCCGTCCTCCAGACGATTGATCAAGTTCGTTTCATACCGGTTTAAAGGCTCGTAAATAAAGGGTACTCCGAAGCGGCGCGCTTCCTCTCCGCAGCGTCGCAGGGCCTGTTCCAGGAATTTCAGCGCCTCCGCCTTGGAAACCTCCCGGTTCCACGCGCCCTGCATCGAACCCAGAATCGCGGGCGCCCCGAGTTGTCCGGCGAACGCAATAAACCGCAACACGAACTCGAGCGCCTCCGACCGTCGCAGCGGAGACGGGTCAGTAAGTGAGAGCTTCTCGCGGACCATGCCGGCGCCCGTGCCTACGGCCGCGATTCCGATTGCATGTGTTTCGGTCAGTTCCTTAATCCGGTCAACCGGAACATCGTCCGCCGATGGAAGAAAGAGCTCAACCGCGTCGAATCCGTACGAGGCCGCCTTCGCAAACGCGTCCGGCAACGGATCGTGCAATACAAAGGGCCCGGCCGACGCTTCGGGAACCTGACAGACGGTAACGGCGCTCCTCATGGACTCAGACCGATTCCAGGATGACGTTGCCATAGGCGGTGGGATCTCCGGTGCGCACCAGGCCGATCGCTGCCGGCACCATTTCCTTGAACTTCAGGTGCGGAAGCCGGGTGATCCGAGCCTCGGGATACCGGCCGAAACAGGTGTCGAAGCGCGTGATCGTTTCCCGTGGATTCTCCGCCAAAAACTCCTCGGCCTGCCAAATTCCCCCAATTTTGAAATTCGGGGACAGGGCCTCGAGCACATCCGGCACCGTCGGAATGCCTTTAACCAAAGAGAGGTCCACGACCTCCAGATCCGGCCAATAGGGAAACGCCCAATCAGCGATCACCAATCGGTTGGTGTGACGAACCCTCGCCAACAGGCTGAGGAGGCCGGGGTTGAGTATACCGTTCTGCAACATGGAAATAACCTAATACCGTTTTTCCGCGGGTATTGTCACGAAGTAAAACAAGTCAGTTTCTGCGAAACCGCTCCAGCAGGATTCCCAGGCCGACCGCAACCAACAGCAAAAGCCCGATGACCACGAGTTGATTCTCCTGCGGAATGTTGGCGACGCCCATGCCGGTGCGGAGAAATCCGATCACAAAGAGCGCCAGCACCACGCCGATAATGCCGCCGCGTCCGCCGTAGATATGCACGCCGCCCAGAACGACCGTGGTGACGACCGCCAACTCCCATCCCAGGGCCAGGTCGTAGCGCGCGACACTCAGCCGGGAAACCATTAGGAGCGCGCCAACCGCCATCATGAGACCGGAAATGACAAATACAGCCAATTTCACCCGGTCCACCGGCAGACCCGCGTAACGGGCCGCCGCCTCGTTGGCGCCGATGGCGTAGAGGTACCTTCCGAACACCGTCTTATGCAACACCAGCCCGAAAATTGCCGCCAACCCGATAAAGACCATCAGCGGCAATGGGATGATACCGCCGAACCGCACGAAATCCGCTCCAATAAACCAATCCGGAAACCCGGAAATCGAATGATCGCCGGCCAGGATCTGGGCGGCGCCGCGGAACAAGGCGAGAGTGCCCAGGGTAACCGCCAGCGAAGGCAATCCCAGCTTCACCACCAGCAACCCGTTAAACAAACCCAGCAGCGCGCCGAACCCGAGCGACAGCACAATAACAATCTCCATGGGCAAGCCCAACTGCACGTGCAGCATGGCCGTCACGATCGCCACCAGCGCCAGGCCCGAAGCCACCGAAAGGTCGATGTTGCCGGTGATGATGACAAAAGTCATCGCCAGGGCCAGGATGCCGATTTCGACGTAATATGACGTCGAGTCGAAGATGTAGAAAACATCGAGAAAGAACGGTGACAACCGGGCGCTCACCACAAACGCCGCCACCAGGAAGAGAAAGGTGACGCACTCCGGGTACCGCGCGACCCCCGACAAAAGCCGTCTCCAGAACGAAGCTTTGATCACAGCAGCCCCCCTCCTTCCTTTCGCTTGCCCAGCCTGCGTTGCAGAACGGCGTCCAGCGCCACCGCCAGGATAATGGCGAGTCCGTAAATGGCGGTCTGCCAGAACCCGGAGATCCCGAGCACCGACAGCGCGTTGTGAATCACCCCGATCAAAAGGCACCCGAACACGGTGCCCAGTACCGTTCCCGAGCCTCCGAAAACGTTGGCCCCCCCGATAATGGCGGCGGAAATGACAATCAATTCGAAGTTCACCCCGGTGTTGGCGGGATTGACGTAACCGAACCGCGATGCAAAAAGAATTCCCGCCAGTCCGGCCAGGGCGCCGCAGATCGTGAACACGAGAAAAAGGTTCAGTTTGACCGGAATGCCGCGCAGTTCAGCCGCCCGCGGATTGCTGCCAATGGCGTAGATCTCGCGTCCCGTTTCGGTGTAACGCAAAAACAAATACGCCAGGATCACCACGATCAGGGCCAGGATAAGAATCCAGGGGATGCCGAAAACCGGTGACGTCCGGGCGAGATCGATCAGGTCCTCGGGCAGGTCGGCGCCACTGACCTGCCGTCCGCCGCTGTAAATGAAAACCATGCCTCGATAAACGCTCATGGTCCCCAGGGTCACGATGATTGCCGGAATCCCCACCCAGGCCACCAGCGCCCCGTTGACCGCCCCCAGGGCCGCTCCGATCAGTACGGCCAGAACGGCCGCCAGCCAGATGGGAAAGTCGGGTTGATTCACAAACAGGTAGCCGATGACGATGGCGCTGAAGGCGAGGGTGGAACCGACGGACAAATCGATGTTGCGGCTGACAATCACCATCATCTGTCCCATGGCCACGATGAGAATCAGAGGAATATAGAGAAGAATATTCCGCAGATTGGCGGGATCGATGAATCGCGGCTCCTTGAGCGCCGCCACCGCGACAATCAACAACACAAAAAAGGCGATGCCGAGTTCGCGAAAACGCAGTATGGTCGCAGCCACAGAACGTCCCCGGGAAACTTCGTCTTCAATCACCTCGCTCTTATCGCTCATGGTTCCGATCGCATTACCCGGATGAAACCGGTGTTCCATTTTCGCCGGGCAGGGACTGACCCGTCGCCGCCGCCATCACATTCTCCGCGGTCGCGTCCTCACGCCGGAAATGCCCGGTCAATCGCCCTTCCCGCATCACCAGGATGCGATCGCTCAAAGCCAGGACCTCGGGGAGGTCCGAGGAGATCATCAGGACCGCCTTCCCCTGGCGGCAAAGTTCTCCCATGAGGTGGTGCACCTCTTGTTTGGCCCCGACATCGATGCCGCGAGTGGGCTCATCCAGTATCAGAATTTCCGGTTCCGTAACCAGCCACTTGGAAAGCACCACCTTTTGCTGATTTCCTCCGGACAGTTCCCAGGCCGGCTGGGAGGTATCGCGCAGATTGATGGAAAGGCGTTTGCGGTAATCTTCCGCCAGTTCCTTTTCCCGCGGCGGACGCAGCCACCCCCGGGGAAACAGGCGCCGCAGGCTGGCCATGGTGACGTTTCTGGCCACTGAAAACGGCAGCACCAAACCGTGATGCTGCCGGTCCTCCGGCACATAGGCCAGTTTCAGGCGAATGGCCTGCGCGGGATTGTCGATCCTCACCGCCTCGCCGCGGATCTCGATTTTTCCCGTATCGGCCGGGCGGATGCCGAAAATGGCCGCAGCGACATCGGTCCGGCCGGCCCCGACCAGGCCTGCCATGCCCACGATCTCGCCGGCCCGTACCTCGAAGGACACCCCGGAAAACCTGCGACCGCGACCGAGGTTCTCGACCTTCAACAGGGATTTCCCCGGTATGGCCTCGTCGCGTTCGTAGAATTTCCCCAGAGGACGTCCCACCATCATACGAATGACTTCCTCAACGGACGTTTCCTCCTTCCGGCGGGTGGCGACGAATTCTCCGTCGCGGAGAACGGTGATGCGATCGGACAAGGAGAAGACCTCCTCAAGCCGGTGACTAATGAACACAATGGCGGTTCCCTGCTCGCGCAGCCGCTGAACGATGCGGAACAGTTCCCGGGTTTCCTCCGGCGTCAGCGAGGCGGTGGGCTCGTCCATGAGCAGGATGCGGGCGTTCTGCGACAGTGCTCCGGCCATTTCCACCATTTGTTGGTCCGCCGTGGAAAGACCGTGTACCCGGGCACGGGGGTCGAGACGCACCCCCAGTTCGTCGAGCAAGCGACGGGCCTCACGGTATCGGTCTTTCCACCTGATCGGGAAAAAACGCGACATCCAGGTGGCGCCGTGCCCCAGAAAAATATTCTCCGCCACATCGAGATCGGGAAAGGTCAGCGGCTCCTGGTGAATCAAAGCAATACCCAGTTCGCGAGCCTTTTGCGGATGATCAATGGTCACCGGTTCCCCCCGGTACACCAACTCCCCCTGATCGGCCCGATGCACGCCCCCGATAATCTTGAGCAAGGTCGATTTACCCGCACCGTTCTCCCCCAGGAGCGAGTGTACCTCTCCGGCGCGGAGGTCGAAATCCACCCGCTCCAGCACTCGCACCACACCGAATGCTTTGCCTATTCCGCGTGCCTGCAGCAAGGGTTGCTCTGAAATGGTGGACCGCATAAAAGGTCGAATCTGGCGAGCGCCCCGTCCCGAATCAAGCACTGTTTCCCCCACCCTCGTCCCGGTCGGGAACGCTACTGAAAGTAAGGCCTGAGGGGATCCGGAAGGAGCGGTACCAGGAAGCCGTACCGCTCCCGGCGAGGATCGAAAAACCGGGATTCGCCTTCCCCGTCCGACTCGTTCTCCAGTAGCAACGGCCTGACCCGTTTGACCTCGACCCGGGGCACGGCGGTGCTATCGCTAAACCACAAAGGATCGTCCGAAACCCGCTCCGCGTAGCGCAACCACCCCACAACCTCCCCCGGAACCGGATCCGCGGAAAACTCCCTCGGGTCTCCATCGCTCAGCGAAAAGACAATCTCCCGCTCCCGTTGCCCAAACCCCCGCCAGCGATCCGGAAAACCCTCCCTTTCACGGGCCTGCAACAGGGCCCAAAAGAGGTTTCCATCGGCTTCGCCCAGGATCTCCAGCAGCCCGTCCCTCAAGGTGTGCTCGATCTCCACGCCTTCGTCGAGCACGGGTATCAGAAACACGGCTTCATGGTCACTCATATCCAGAATCTCCAGGTGCATCATTTCCGCCAATAACAATCTCTCCTCCATTTCTGCAATCAGCCCGTTGACCCGATCCGTCTCCTCGGAGGTTAGCAGGAATAACTCCCGGCAGGCGTGGCTCACCTCGCCGGCCTCGGTCAGGGGACGAATCGCCAGGCGGACCACGGTACGCTCCGGCACGACCCGGCGGCCCATGCCGGCCAGACTTTCCATCCAGGCGCGCATCAGGCGGTCGCCGTCGTCTTCCGGAACAAGGTCGACCGGTTCCCGCACCTCGCCGACGACCGGATCCGCGCGTTCGATCCCTCCTCGCGCCGTGCGTTCGCCCCACCACCCCAGCAGGATTCCGATCAACAGGCCGGCGGCCACGACCACAAAAAACTCGCGTTTTCCCCGACCCGCCTCGCTGGTGGATTTATCCGTGACGTCCGTTTTCATGATTGCGGCGGAAAGTAGAGCTCCCAACCCGGGGGTAAAAACTGGTGAAGGTAAGCGTAGCGACCGGTCAGCATCACCCAGGCATTGTCCGGAGGGGAACTCCCCTCGCCCACCCGTAATCGGATCACGCCATCCGCCTCGTCGTCGCGGGCAATCTCAGGGTAGCCCGCCTCCGGTTCGAGCGGACGCAGGCCAAAACGGATTTCCACCGTTTGCCCGTTGTCGTCCTCGTCGATGATTTCTCTTTCAAATAACGCCGCCACCGACTCGCGTCCAAAGCCCCCCCAGTAATCCATTCCGGTCGACGGCAATTCGCGGGTCATCAGATTCCAGAAAAGCTCCCCGTCGATCTGTCCGATGGCCGCGGCAATACGCTCGCGCAGCATTCGTTCGACCCCGACTCCCTCGTCGCGATACGCTTCAATGCGAACCAGCAACCGGTCGGCCGAACGCTCAACCACCTGCAGGCGATCGAGTTCTATCATCCGCAAACGGATCTCGGTTTCCGCCAGAGCCCGGTTCAATTCTTCCGCTTCCGTCTCACTCAAGAGTAATGCATCGATCAGAGGTTCGGTCAAACGACCGTCCGCACCCACCGCCGGCGCGTCCAGTCGTTCCAACAGGCTTTCCGGAACGATCCGTATCCCCGCGGCGGCGAACGCCTCCAACATGGCGGCGTAATCCAGATCCTGCGGCGAGGAATGATCGGATTCCTCGGGTGGGGCGAATTCCGGCAGGTCGTTTAACCCGGAAACCTCCTGTTCCTCCCGTGTCAGAGTGCTCAAGCCCCAACCGATGGCCAGCCCAACCAACGTGGCCACCGCTGTCGCCGCCGCGAGCCCCAGACGGGGTGTTTCCAGGATATCTCTCATGGTTTCACTTCGAGTCCTTTTCCGGATCAAACCAGACTTGCCGGTCGAAAACAAGTGTCATGACTCAAAAAAGCCATGGCATTTTCGACCGATTTCAAGTAAAGTATCGGGTGAAAGTGGATTTCACTGGTTTCACACCGCTATGCGCCTGCACACTTCATTACTGAATCTCGGTCGAATCGCCGCCCTGTTCGGTGTGCTGATGACAATTCCCGCACTGATCGCGGATGCTCAGCCCGCCCGCTCCAGTGGCGGCGACGTTCTCAACAATCTGGAACTCCGCAGCGTTTTCTCCATCGGGGGCCGCCCCCAATTCAGCCTGCGCGATCCGGTCCGGGATCTCAGTTTCTGGATTTACCTGAACGAGACCCGCCACGGGGTTCAGGTGATCGAGTACTCGAGGGAAACCAACCAGATCGTGGCTCGGTACGGAGACCGGACGCGGCGCATCGGTCTGAGCGATGCGGAAATCGTCCCCATGAGCACCGAGGAACCAACCGGGGCCGCGACCTCCGGACTGCGGCCGGCCTATGGCGGAGTACGCGAAGAACAACGCAACCCCGAAGAGCGCATGCAATATATCCTGAACACCTGGGACACCCATTCCCGGCAGAATCCGCGCCTTCGTGCCATCGACGAACACATCAGCGAATATTACCAGGAATTCCAGGACATACGCCAGGGTCTGTGGACCACGACCGACCACGATTCCCCGGAATTCCAGCGTCTTCGGGAACGCAGGCAGGAACTTCAGGAGGAAATGCAGGTGCTGGTACAATTGACCCAGCGCGAGGTGGAAAACATCCCCGACTTCGAGGGCATCGACCGCGGCGCGATCATCGCCACCCTTCGCTACCGCAGCATGAACCAACCGCAACAACAGGGACGGTAATTTCCCGCGCGTCCGGTTGTGGCGGGAACTCCGGATGAGCCAACCGACATGGATCGGATCAGCATCAGGACGAGGCCCCGCGGTTTCCCGGTAATGCGCCAGAAATGGGGCAAGCTGCTTTTCATGCACTGGCCCATTCCCGCCGCTCGTCTGCGTTCGCTGGTTCCCGAATCCCTTTCGATCGACACCTTCAACGGCGAAGCCTGGATCGGCTTGGTGCCCTTTACCATGTGGGACATCCGGACGGTGCTCACGCCAGCCCTGCCGGGACTCAGCGCCTTTCACGAACTGAACGTGCGCACCTACGTTCACCGCGACGGAATTCCGGGAGTGTACTTCTTTTCCCTCGATGCCTCCAAACCGCTGGCCGTCTGGGCCGCCAGGCGCTTCTACCACCTGCCCTATTTTTCCGCGGAGATTTCTCTGTCCGAAGATTCCGGCCGGATCACCTATCGATCGCGTCGCAACCACGAAAACGCCCCTTCGGCCGAATTCCTGGCGCGCTGGCGACCCGGCTCCCCCGTCCCGGCGTCCGAACCGGGATCGCTGGCCTTCTTTCTTACAGAACGCTATTGTCTTTACACCGAACACCGCGGACGGCTCTACCGTTGCCGGATTCATCACCAGCCCTGGACACTGCAAGAGGCTGAACTGGAAGAGTTTCACTCCGACCTTCTGCCGTCGCATCACCTCCCCCAACCCGAAGACCCACCCCTGCTCCACCACGCCGAATGCCTGCCTGTTGAAATCTGGCCGCTCAAACCCGTGGAAGCCTTTGCCAGGACCAGGAAGGCGTTGAAAAAGATCGTTCCCGACACCGGCCCCGAACCCGGTCGCCGGCCCGTGTGAACGGCTGGCTGGCCGGCGGCGACCGGAAATCGGCCGTTCGCGATCGTTTAACCGTGCCGCGAGAGTTGACTCTCTTTCCAAAGTCGCTCTACATAATCGGCTTGATGCAGCCAGACACCAGCGCAATGTCCTCCGTCCGCTACCGCCGGATCATCCTGAAGTTGAGTGGCGAAGTCCTTCGCAGCCCCAGCGGCGGCGAAGCCATCGATCCGGATATCCTCGAGAGCATCAGCTGCCAGATAAAAGAAATCTACGAAATGGGCATCGAAATCGGCGTCGTCATCGGCGGCGGCAACATTTTTCGCGGCCTCGCCGGACAGGGCCGGGGCGTGGACCGCACCACCGGCGACTATATGGGAATGCTGGCCACCGTCATCAACGGCCTGGCCTTCATGGACTGCCTGGAAAAAATGGGGGTGGTCACCCGGGTCATGAGCTCCATTCCCATGAATCAACTGGCGGAGCCCTTTATCCTGCGCCGGGCCGTTCGACATCTGGAAAAAGGACGGGTGGTCATATTTGTATCCGGCACCGGCAACCCCTATTTCTCCACCGATACCACCGCCGCCCTGCGGGCCAGTGAGATCGGCGCCCAGGTCCTGCTCAAGGCCACCAAAGTCGACGGCGTCTACGACAAGGATCCGGCTTCCCACGAAGATGCCGTGCGCTACGAGGAGCTCTCCTTTATTTCCGCCCTCAAGCAGCGCTTGAACGTGATGGACTCGACCGCCTTTTCGCTTTGCCTCGACAACAATGTACCCATTATCGTTTTCAACATGAACGAAGAACACGCCATCCGCCGGGTGGTGGAAGGTGAGAAGATTGGCACCCTGGTGCATAATTTCTGATCCGCGACCGTCATCGAATCCGTCTCCGAAACTTCATAGATTATGAGCGACCATTCCGCCATCAAATCCATGATCGCCAAAATGAAAAAGGCGGTCGATCACACGTTGAGCGAATTCAGCGCCCTCCACACCGGCAAAGCCTCGCCGACCATGGTAGAAGGACTCATGGTCGAGGTTTACGGCAGTCAGATGCGCTTAAAGGAAGTCGCCGCCATCACTACGCCCGACGCCCGAACCATCCAGATCCAGCCTTGGGACAAAACGGTGATCAGGGACATCGAAAAGGCAATCCAGACTTCGAAGGTCGGAATTACCCCGGCGACCGACGGAGGCATCATTCGCCTGCCGATTCCCGAGTTGAGCCGTGAACGCCGTAAGGAACTGACCAAGGTGGCTCAGAACCTGGCCGAGGAGGGCCGCGTATCCATTCGTCACGCACGCCGGGACGCCTTGGAAATCTTAAAGAGCGAACAAAAAAACGGCGAAATATCCGAGGACGACCTGAAGCGGTTTGAAAAGGAGGTCCAGACCCTCACCGACAAACACATCAAGGAGATCGACGAACATTTCGAACGCAAGGAAACGGAGTTGATGTCGATGTGACCTCTCCGACTCCGGGCGCGCGAAATCGCCCCGGACAAACACTTTCAATGCAGAGCACGTTTCCTCTGAGCCCACGGCGTGTGGTCGTAAAACTCGGAACCGGCATTCTCACCAACGAAACCGCCGGCATCGATACTTCGCGCATTGCCGAGATATGCCGGCAGATCAATGACCTTCGCGGTCAGGGCGCCGATGTTATCGTGGTCAGTTCCGGTGCGGTCGGCCTGGGAATGGCCCGTCTGGGACTCAAAAGGCGTCCGCAAAAGCTCGAACGTCTCCAGGCCTGTGCCGCCATTGGCCAAAGCATCCTGATCCAGCTCTGGCAGCAAGGCTTCGAGCCTTTCGACACCCACGTCGGCCAACTCCTGGTTACCCGCGACGACCTGCGTTCCCGCCCCCGGCACATCGCCGCCAGAAACACCCTGAACCATCTCCTGAGCGAAGGGGTGGTACCGGTGGTCAACGAAAACGATTCCGTCAGCGCAGCCGAGATCAAGTTCGGCGACAACGACGTCCTTTCCGCCATGGTCGCCAGTCTCACCAACGCCGACTTCTTGTTTATCCTTTCCACCGTCCCCGGCTTGATGGACCTCGACAAGGAGGGAGCGGTCGTGCCGGTGGTTGAAAAGATCACTCCGGAAATAGAACGCCTCGCCGGCGGCACCAAGAGCGCGACCGCGGTCGGCGGCATGATCACCAAAATCGGCGCCGCCCGAATCGCCAACCGCTCCGGTTGCGGCGTATTCATCGCCTCTGGCTCCGAAACCGATATCATTCCCCGCCTGCTGCGCGGCGAAGCCCAGGGAACCTTCTTCGTCCCCAGCGGCCTGCCCATGGAAGCCAAAAAACGGTGGCTGGCGTTTTTCGAACGGCCGCATGGGACCGTCCTGGTCGATGACGGCGCGCAGCGGGCCCTCCGCGAAAGCGGTTCCAGCCTCCTCGCCATCGGCGTCAAGGAGGTCCAGGGAAACTTTCAATCCGGCGACATCGTCAATATTGCCGGGCACCGGGATCGCCAGATCTTCGCCCGCGGGGTCAGCCGGTACAGTGCGGACGAGGTCCGCGACATCCTGGGAAAGAAGGCCACCGAACTGCAAGCGATCCATCCCCGCCGCAAACGCCTGGAGGTCGTGCACCGCGACGCCCTGGTCGTGATGCCATAACACCCGGCCGCCATTCGAAGAAATGGCCGCCGTCCCGGAACCGGATTTCTTGACTAGCGTCGGAGAGCCGTTTTGATGAATGCCATGTCGAAAAACTCCATCAAAGGTCTTGGCACCAAAGCCGTTCACGCCGGGCAGGAACCCGATCCCACCACCGGAGCCCGCGCCGTACCGATCTACCAGACGACCAGCTACGTCTTCCGCGACACCGAGCACGCGGCCAATCTTTTCGGACTGAAGGAACTGGGTAACATCTACACCCGGATCATGAACCCGACGGTGGACGTCCTGGAAAAGCGCATCGCCGCGCTCGAATCCGGGGTCGCCGGCCTCGCCCACTCCAGCGGTTCGGCGGCGGTGACCAACTCCATCCTCAACATCTGCCGCTCGGGCGATCACATCGTGTCCGTCTCCCAGCTTTACGGCGGCACCTACAATCTCTTTCACTACACCCTGCCCAAGCTGGGCATCGAGGTTTCCTTCGTCGACGCGGAGGACCCCGATTCCTTCCGCAAGGCCATCAAACCGAACACCAAACTCCTTTTCGGGGAAACCATCGGCAACCCGCGCCTGAACATTTTTCCCTTCGAAGAAGTGGCGAAAATCGCAATCGAAGCGGAACTGCCGCTGGTGATCGACAACACCGCGGCCCCCATTATCTGCCGCCCTATCGAATGGGGCGCCAACGTCGTGGTCCACAGCACCACCAAGTACATCGGCGGTCACGGCACTTCGATCGGAGGGATGGTGGTCGACGGCGGGAACTTCAACTGGGGCAACGGCAAATTCCCCGATTTCATCGAGCCGGACCCGAGTTACCACGGACTGGTGCACTGGGACGCCTTCCAGGCGTTTGAGCCGTTCGGCGGCATCAACATCGCCTACATCATGAAGATGCGCCTGCAACTGTTGCGCGACATGGGCGCCTGCATGTCCCCGACCAACGCCTTCCTTTTCCTCCAGGGAGCGGAAACCCTGCACCTGCGCATCGAACGGCACTGCGAGAACGCCCTGAAGACCGCTGAGTTCCTGGCCGGCCATGACAAGGTCGCCTGGGTGAACTATCCGGGTCTGAAAGACCACCCGAGCCACTCCGCCGCCCAAAAGTACCTGGGCGGCCGATATGGTCCGCTGGTCGGATTCGGCATCAAGGGCGGACATGACGCCGGGCGCAAATTTATCGAGAACCTCCACCTTTTCAGTCACCTGGCGAACATCGGCGACGCGAAGTCCCTGGCGATTCACCCTGCCAGCACCACCCACTCGCAGTTGACTCCCGACGAACAGGCGACAACAGGGGTCACCGACGACTTCGTTCGCCTGGCATTGGGTATCGAGGATTTCGAGGACATTCAGGCCGATATCGATCAGGCGCTGGCCAAGGCATGACCGGTTGTAAAAAACCGCCGTCAGACCCCCGGCGTCGTCGTCACCCGACAACGCCGGTATGATCTCACGTTTTCTGCCGCCGGATTTCGACACCCGCGGTCCGGTCGTCGTGATGGCCGGACAGGGGGCATACCCCGCCATGGTCGTGGCGGCCCTGCGGGAGCACTCAATTCCGGTGCGACTAATCGGTTTCCACGAGGAAACCGATCACTCCCTGGTCGATGCCTTCCACGAAACCGAGCGCGCCGTTATCAAGGTCGGGCAACTGGGGAAGATGCTGAAAAATCTTCGCCGCCTGGAGGCCAATTACGTCGTGATGGCGGGACGGATCACACCTCGGAGACTCTTCCGCGGCTTGCACCCGGACCTGAAGGCGGTGGCCATCCTGACATCGCTCAAGGAAAGAAATGCCGAGACCATTTTCGGTGCGGTGGCAGAAGAGATCCGGAAAATCGGGGTAAAACAACTCGACGCCCGGGTATTTCTCGATAACCACGTCGCCACCCCCGGTTTGATGGCACGCGGCAAACGCCGTCCGGAGCCCCACGACCTCGAACACGGAATTCGCATCGCCAAAGAAGTCGCCCGGCTCGACATCGGCCAGGGCGTGGTGGTGCGCAAGGGCACGGTGCTGGCGGTCGAAGCGTTTGAAGGGACCGACGCCATGCTCTACCGCGCCGGAGAATTCAAAACCAACGAAGCCCTATTCGTTAAAACGGTGAAACCAAATCAGGATTATCGCTTTGACGTTCCCATGTTCGGCCTGCGCACCCTCGAAGTACTGGAGGAAGCCGGAATTTCAATGGCAGCATTGGAGGCCGAAAACACGATCATGCTGGAAAAGGACAAGGTCGTGCGCGACGCCGAACGGCGCGGAATCACCCTGATCGGCTACGAAGTCGATTGAGGTAAAAAAGAACATCCCGGTTGGGCCGTGTGTTATTTCGCTCTTGTCCCTTGATGGACAAGTGGGTGCTTTCCTGAAAACGTCTGCCTTCCGGTTTACGGCCCGACATTCATTCCCAGGGGCCAGCTCCCATAATTAGAGAAATAAGGCAAAGAGCGCTCTAAAAAACACGCTCGAACCCTCCAGGATGTTCAATTCAAACCTATGACCTCCGCCTTCACCGGTCAAACCGGATCGACGGATTTTTTTTCGAGCTTGAAGGTTGACGAGTAACGCCGATCCATTTCTAATTAATCTTTCCTTTGGAAAATGGGGCCGTAGCTCAGTTGGAAGAGCGCTACAATGGCATTGTAGAGGTCGTCGGTTCGATCCCGATCGGCTCCACCAGCCTTCGCTCGCAGCAACGCGAAGAGCAAAGGCTGTCACGCCGGAGACTCCGCGACAGCGGAGCGCAGGCGGACCCCACGCACCTTTCGGCTGCGAGGCTACGGCTTGGCAGGCCATCGAATTACCTTCGCCTCGCAGCAACGCGAAGAACAAGGCTGTCACGCCGGAGCGCAAGCGAACCCCTACGACCTCCGTGCGGCTGCGCTTCAGTCAAACTGGGTTATGAGTGCATCCAAAAGGCGCTCGACGACCTCGGGGTGGTCGTCGGGATCGACGCGAACGCCTTCCACCGATTCTTCAAAATCGAAGAGTTCAATACCACTGATGTCGTCACCAGCGGCCGAACCTTGCACGATCATACGCCAGCGATCATCGCGAACGGTTTCTTCGCCTCTCCAGTGGGAAAATGCGGGTTTGAGCGATGGAGCTTCGGGATTGTCCAGCAGGGGTTTCAAGGAGGTTCCGTAAATGCCTTCGGGGGCGGGAAGTCCGGCCAGTTCCGTCAAGGTGGGAAAGAGATCGACCGTTTCGACGGTGGCGTGGCACAGGGAGCCGGCACGCTCCATGCCCGGATAGCGGATGAGCAGGGGCGAGCGGACAGCGGCTTCGTACAGATTGTGTTTGGCCCATGTGCCGCGTTCTCCGAGCGCAAAGCCGTGGTCGCTCCAGATCACGATGATAAGGTCGTCCATCAGATCCAGTTCACGCACCCGCTCCAGGACTTTTCCCACCTGCGCGTCCACATACGACGTGGACGCCGCGTACGCATGGCGAAGGGTGCGCGCGTACACTTCATCGCTGTACGGATCCTTCCCGTCGTGTCCGTAATTGCCCATCAATTCACCGCTTCTATTCCAACTGGAGGGGGCGGGGTGACGCGCGGTGTCAATCGGCGCGGGAATCTCGTGCGGGTCATACAGGTCGAAGTATTTTTTTGGCGCGGCAAATGGCAAATGCGGCTTAAAGAAGCCGACGCCAAAAAACCAGGGTTGGTCCAATTCGGCCAAGCGGTTCAAGACCTCCACCGCCTCCTCGGCGACCCATCCGTCGGGATAACTCTTGTCGGGTCCGTCGTGCGCCTCCCACGCGGGCGAGTTGCCGCGGTCACGCGGAACGCCGTTCGCATACCCATGCATCATGGCTTCCGGCGATTCCCATGGGCTGTCCTCCGGAACCCAACTTCGATCCCACGCATCCGGCAACTCCTCCGGAGGGCTGGCCCAGTTCGCGCCTGCAAGACCGCCGGGATAATGGGTGATTTTTCCAAGCGCCAATGTTTGGTACCCGTGTTGACGAAACACGCGGGGAAGCACGCGACCGCCCCAATCAGCGTGGTTTTCACGTATGGCGTTGTTGCCCATCCCGGCCTGGGGACCACGCAAACCGGTCAGTAAAGTGGCTCGCGACGCGCCGCACGTCGGCACCTGGACATAATGCTGACTGAAAAGGACGCTTTCCTCCGCGAACCGATCCATGTAGGGCGTTTGCACATGGTCCACTCCAAGCGCGTGCAAGTCGTTGCGCCAATCGTCGATGGCAATAAATAAGACATTCGGCCTATCGCTGTTCGCGGAAGATTCGGCGGCGGTTTCTGTGCCGAAAAAGAGCATTGGCGTGGTTAAAAGGCCCTTGATTACTCGCCCAAACAAGGTGAACCCTACGCACTTTTTGAGCTCTTTCATCTTTCTTATCTCCCTCTGTATCCAGATCTCAGCACGGCTAGACCACACACGATTTTCTCGATTCTCCGAACCTGGCAGGAGTCGGCTCAATCCAATGCTTTCACGAATAAATTGCGAAACTGCACCAAACTGGAAGCCGGACCGTATTCACCCGTCTCATGATTAAATCCGCCATGATACTGGAGGCCGATGGGGCCTTCATCGGCAACTCCCGGCAACTGAGCACCATTGATCACTACCTGACCATTCAACAAGACCGAAAGGCGATCACCAATCATCGTGACGACATAAGTATTCCACTCCCCGGGCTCATTATCAGCCCGGACACTTGGGGTTACGCCGGCGCGGACTTCGGGAGGCATATTCTCGTCCGTACGGTACCCCCAGACTTCCCCCGACCCGATCGGCCAGTTCCAGATATTAACCTGCGCCTTCGACATTCCCCGCAGATAAATCCCGGAATCAGCATTGGGAAAAGTCGCCGTAACCACGGCACCGGTATCATCCCTGACATGCCCGCCATCAGGCGCGATCAACGGCCAGGTCTCGACGGTTGGGGTGCCTGTGAGACGCCACTCGGCGTAGAGAATAAAATCGCCAAAGGTGTCCTCGCTCCAAATATCCCGCTCGCCGGATATGGTTGTTCTGGGATCACAATCGATCACGCCATCGATCACGCTCCACGACTGGGCGGCGGCCTCGGAAACGCGCCATCCATCAAGGTTTTCGCCGTTGAACAATGAAACCCAGCCTTCCTGCTCTGACGTGTCATTGCCCAAGGCCGTAGCAGCGACTGCACCGGTGGTCATAATCGCGATAACAAGTGAGGACATCCGCGGAAGATCCCGTGTGAAAAGGAAGTGGTTTTGCTTTTTCATAAAGTAATTAAGGATATTAGAGGGACACCGGTCGACCAGATTGCACCGATTTTTCTTCGGCTTCACAGATTTCCAGGGATACCACCCCGTCCTCCGGAGTAACCACCGAGGGAGCTTTTCCGGAACGGATCGAATCCAGGAAAGACTTGAGTTCCAGAAAATACCCGTCGTCGCTTCCGCATCGAACGTCACGCGGCGGTTGACCCTCCTCAAAAAGCCGCAGGGGCGCCTCTGTTCGGGTGATGTCGTAATCGGCCGTGGCGCGTTCAAAGTTGACCGTATAAGCCATGCTGAAACCAAATCCGGGGGTCATGGCCCAACCACCCTCGGCGTAAATCATGCCGCCGCCGGGCACGGTATATTGGGTGACGACGTGATCGATCGCCCCGCTGAATTTCGAGTATCCGCTGGAAAAGACGGAAAGCGGCCTGCCGAAACAGTACTGGACGAAATCGGTATCGTGCACGTGCAAATCGAACAAGGCGCCACCGGAGTGTTCCCCGGAAAAGTAGTTGGCTTGCCCCCACGCCGGCGGCTCCGCGACACGCCGAAAGCGAGCCGCCAATACTTTACCGTAGCGATTCTCCGCAATCGTCCGCTTGAGCCACGCCCACTCCGGCCAAAACCGCAGGCACATGCCGGGCATGAAATACGACGACGACTCGCGCGCGGCTTTGGCCATCTTCCGGGCCTGCTCGGCTCTCCTGGCGATCGGTTTTTCACAAAGCACGTGTTTGCCCGCTTGAAGGGCCGCAACCGTGAGTGCCGTGTGAGTGCGGGTGGGCGAGCAGATATCAACCAGGTCGATCGACGGGTTGGCCAGCATCCGTTCAAAATCACGATAGGTCTCGACACCCGTCATATCCAGGCGCACCGGATCGGAGGAACCGATATTTCCAGTGACACGTGAGAAATCTCCATCGAGGTTCCGGCCGCTGGGATTGCAAAGCGCCACGATTCTCGCGCCCTCCAGTCTCTGGTAAGCCTTGATATGTGTCGCCGCCATGAAACCGGAACCGACAATCCCGATCCGAACGGGTGACGCCGAACGGATCAGCGCAGCTCGGTCGCCAATCAGGGGAGCGACGAATTCCCACGCGGTCCGAATATCCTTCAGGCGCTCCTCCCCCGCCTCCCGCTCAATTGCGCAATAGCCGGTAAAATCGACTTCACGAAGCGTGCTGAAAAAGGATGGCCAGTCGACCTCTCCGGCGCCCACCGGAACCTCCTCTCCCCAGGTGCCGGTCTGAAGGGTTTTCTTCGCGTCCTTGATGTGGCATTGTTTCAACCACGGGCTCAGGACGCGCAATGCGTTGATCGGATCCCCCTTGTCATAGAGCAACATGTTGGCCGGATCAAAATTAACCCCTACATCGGCCCGGGCCAGTTCCTTTAAAAACAAACTGAGGGTTTCGGCATCCTCCTGTCCGGTTTCGAGAGCAATCTCAATTCCCTTCGCCGCAAAGATGTCAGCGACCTCCCGGACTCGTCCAATCAGAACTTCAAAATCAGGATCGCCGGGATCGTGAGGCATAAAACCTGCGTGAAAGGTCACCAGATTCAAGCCGAACGCGGCGGCGATTTCGGCGTTGGACCGAATATTTTTCAGGTTTGTCTCCCAAGTGGCATCAGGAACAATGCCCCCGGTGCGACGGATCGACTCCAGAGACGAATAATCCTCGCCCTCCGTGACGAACATGCCCGAAACGATCTCGATTTCGTTATCCTTACAGCGTTCAAGAAAACAATCCCAACCGTCCGGATCCAGTCGCAATGGGTCAAGAGCCAGCTGGATACGAGGAATTCCAGCTGATCTTACCTGGTTGAAAAGTGCGTCGGCACTGTCCGGTTGCAGCGACCAGCTACAGATTGCGATGCGATCAAGCAAGGAGGACATGCGAAAATGAATTACGTGTTGGTGAGTTATTAACAGCTAAGGGAACTGGAAGCTTATGCCCGCCAGCATAACAGGTTCAAGAAGCCATTGCTTTGACATTATCGGAGAGTTTTTTGCTTTTTTCGGCAATATCCGGGCACCCTCTCAGTTCAGCGATCGGCGCCCAGTGAACAGATTCGACTCCTTCATCCGGACAACGGCGCGGCGCAACCGGACTCCACCCCCGCAGTCTCGATGACAATTTATCCATAAAAAACGGTGATGGAAAAAACCAAAAATTACTACAGCCTGAACGACCTTCTCAACAAATCAATACTCTGGGAAACCCCTTCTTCGGCCGGGGCATGGCCTTCAAATTCCACGGCGACGTACCCTTTGTAACCGACCTTGTTTAGGATGGCGGCGACCCGGTCATAATCAATGTCCAGCGTATAAAAACGCCCGCCGCCGTAATAGGTTTTCGCCTGCACGAAAACGGTGTAGGGAGCGATCATCTCGAGCTGCTCGTAGGTTCTCTCCAGAAAGTTTCCCGTATCCATCAGGACCCGCAGCCAGGGGGAATCGACCGCGTTCATGATTCGAAGCACTCCCTCGGCGGTGCGTGTCATGCCCCAATGGTTTTCGAGAGCGAGAACCACTCCGTGCTCTTCAGCAACCGGAACGCATTTTTCGAGAGATTCAATGCACCAACCGAAAGCGTCGTCCTCGGTATAACCCTCGATCGGCGGCTCCTTGCCCTCCAATCGCATCAATTCAGCGAACGAACCGGTCGTGTTCCACCGGCCGGCACTGATACGAATGCAAGGAATGCCCAAATCATGCGCCAGCCGGATGAATCGATTGGTCGCATCGATGCTGCGCTGGCGAACTTCAGGCTCGGGACTGACAAAGTTCTGGTGGGTCGATAGACAATTCAGGGCGACTCCGTGAACCAGGGCATGTCTTTTAAGGGCCCGAATATAAGCCGAATCCTCACTTTCCATCTGCCGGTGCAAAATGTCCACCCCGTGGACCCCAAGCCTCGACGCTTCCTCGATAACATACCGGATCGGTGTGCGCTCAGGATCAAAATGCCAGTACGAATAACTCGATATCCCCAACGTCACCTGACCGGAAGATGACCCAGTGCCGTTCTGCGAGGCCGAGGCCAGAGCCGGGAGCAGTACCCCGCCGGCCGCACCGGCGGAAAAAGCCTTTAGAAAGGAGCGACGTTCCATGATTAGCAGGCTGCCATCCTCCCACCGGATATCAACCTAAAAACCACCTCGTGCCCGAAGGCCTTTTACATATCCACCGTGCTAATCCGGCGGCCGCTCCGCAGTGGCGGACGCACGCCCTGTTCACCGCGCCTCCGTGGACCGCTTCCGGATGGAACCAACCCGGCCGCCAACGCACAATTTGCGAGCTCCTTCGAAGCACCCGAGCGTCCGGGATTTATTTACCCGGAATACGTACGAAAGCCGAAACACGACCACAGAATTCGAATTTCCAGTTACCGGAATTGATTGACCCTAAAATCCCGAAATGCAAGTATTCGGTATGGAAAATGCCCGCTTGCAGTTCCAAACTCCGAGCCAACGTCCCGGAGGGCTAAAAGCCATTTCCTATCAGCCGGTCGGTCAGTTCTGCCGCCGAAGTCGACGTGTATGATCAATCAGTTTGTCATCGTATCCGGGCTATCCGGGTCAGGCAAATCCACGGCCTTGAACGCCCTCGAAGATATGGGATTCTATGCCATTGATAATTTGCCGATTCAATTGCTCGAAAAACTAACCCAGCTCTTTTTGGCCGGTCCTTCCGATATTCAAAAAATTGCGATAGTGATGGATTTGCGGGACAGGGCTTTCGTTAAACACTACCCGGACGCGTTTCGGCAAGTGCTACGCGATTTCCCAAACGCCGAGATTTTGTATATAGAAGCCAGCGACGATGTCCTGACCCGGCGCTTTTCGGAGACACGTCGCAAACATCCGCTTTCAACTCAAAGCGTGGCCGACGGCATTGTCCGCGAACGCCGGCTTTTAAGTGATCTCAAAGACCTCGCCACGACGATCATTGATTCGTCGAATATGACGGTTCATGACCTTAAACAACGCATCAACGATCAGTTTTTCGGAACCAGTTCAGCGGGAATGCAGATTCAAATCACCTCATTTGGGTTTAAATACGGCATTCC
Organism: Opitutia bacterium; assembly: GCA_050506795.1. Classification (GTDB taxonomy): domain Bacteria; phylum Verrucomicrobiota; class Verrucomicrobiia; order Opitutales; family T3Sed10-336; genus SLOW01. Next base: position 38,988 of record JBJHCF010000022.1, on the reverse strand, counting down.
ACCTAACTGTGACTTATTGTTCGATGTTCGCTTTTTGCATAACCCGCATTTTGTCTCTGAACTGCGTGATCTTACCGGACTCGATAAGCCCATTCAGGACTATATTCTCAGTGATTCGCGCACCGCGACCTTTATCGATAAGACAACCGAGTATTTGCGGTTCTTGATCCCCGAATATGCCGAGGAGGGAAAGAGCTACCTTTCGATTGGGATTGGTTGCACAGGCGGCAAACATCGCTCGGTATTTCTCACTGAAACGCTGGCCGAACGGCTACAGGACCAGCCCCACCGCGTCACCGCCCATCATCAGCATTTGCCGTTCTATTCTGCTAAAGCCTAAATCGAATAGCTGATTGCACGTTGCTTAAAATGATGGAAACCAGGGTCTCTTCAAATCTTAAAATGCCAGCCTTCCCGGTACGACTTGTTCACGAACTTATTGAGATCCGTCCGATCGGTGACCCGAAGTTTCTCCGTGTCCCAATGAGCCCTTTCGCCCTCGTTCAACTGATGCGCAAGCACGCCGAGATTCGTCATTTCGGTGAAAGGTCCGGCGTAGTCAAAATTCGATTTCGGGAAATCCAGCGGCTTCTCCCCACGGCACGCCATAAACCATTCCTCGGCGTGACCGGGTGAGGGGTCCAGCAACAACTCAGGACGACCAATTTCCAGGAATTTTGTTCGCGGTATAATACGAGGGCTTTCACCGAGGGCACCGATGGAGAGAATCGTTGCCGTGGAACCGACCAGCAAGGCGCCCGAATCCGGCAGATCATACTCCTCTTCCAACTCAGCCGGACGTTCCGGCTTGGCGCCGCCTGAATACCAATAGACAGGCAACTCCGGCTTTCCGTCCCGGGCGTCAAAGATTAGCTTGATGATTGATTGGTTCGGAAAACTGGTCCCGTTGAACCCACTGGTTTTCACCATCTCGAAGGCTGTCGGTTGGCGCGGGTGCACCGACCAGTAAAAACCATCCATGGTGTGACAGGCCATGTCACCAAGTGCGCCTCCACCAAAGTCCCACCACCCGCGCCAGTTGAACGGGTGATAAACCCCTCCAAATGCGTTAGAAGGCTCGTGATTGAAAGGTCGAAATGGCGCAGGTCCGATGAAGACATCCCAATCCAATTCGGAGGGAACATTCGCTTCACCTTTCGGCGTTGCCAGTCCCTGCGTCCAAACCGGCCGGTTCGTCCAGCAATGGACTTCCTTCAACTCCCCGATCATGCCGCTTTTGACCCAGCTATAGGTCAGGCGGTTTCCGAGGTTGGCATGGCCCTGGTTCCCCATTTGGGTGGCAACCTTCTTGATCGCCGACGCCTCCCGGAGCAGACGGGCTTCACCAATGCTGTGGGTCAGCGGTTTTTGAGTGAAACAATGCTTGTCATGGATCAACGCCAACATGGAAGCGGGAAAATGATGATGATCCGGAGTAGCCACCATTACCGCATCGAACTCTCTGTGTTTCTCATCGAACATCCGACGGTAATCCTGGAAACCGTGTGCCTTCGGCCAGCGGCTTGTCGCGTTCCCTACCCGTCGCGTGTCCACCTCCGCGTAACACGAGCATACCGCGCCCAAACGCTCCATATAAGCCGCGTGCAGGTCTCCAATCCCCCCGACCCCGATCATAGCTACCCGTAACGCCGGGCCCTTGTTTCCGGCCCAACTTGTGGGAGCAACAAAAGGAAATGCAAGACCGGCGGCACCGGCAGCGGCTATTTTCCCGATAAAACGACGGCGGTTAATTCTATGGTTTTTGTTTTTCATATCTCCGCGGCGGAAGCCGCTCAATCCAATGATTTCACAAATAGATTGCTGAACTGAACCAGGCTGGACGCCCGAACCTACTCTATCGTCTCATGATTATACCCGCCATAAAACTGATGGCCGATGGCACCGAGCAATGCAACACCCGGCAACGACGGAGCGCCGTCCTCCAAAAGGGTTCAGCCTATTTTCGCCTTTCAACATTCTCCCTTTTCCTGGCCGGCGTTCGCAAACTACCTTCCTGCGTAAGTCTCAGTACCCTCCGGTGCGCTTGATGCCTGGACTCTACACGCGGCTTGTTGTGCGGAATCCCTTTGCAAGGGACTCACCGTGTTCTCCACTAAAAGCGTCCGGCATTCCCTGATAAGATCTTCCAGCGGCTTGTCGTACCCGTAGCGTTCGATAAGTTTCGGGGTCCATTTCTTGCCCCATCGAACATGCATTGTCTCATCGATGATGTCGAAAAGAACAGATTCCGCGGATAGGGTATCCCCGATTTCAAGATAGCGATTGTAAGTCTTGTGCTTATATTCGAAGCTATCGGCTTCAATTACGTAGGTGAGTACGCAGTATCGCCGCATCGGATCGATGAGCTGTCTCCATGCGTAGTTTGCCACTGTGTGAGGAAAGTCGCTGATATGATGACCCAATTCCCGCAACCGTGTTTCTCCGAGTTGGGAATGGCGGGCTTCGTCATAGCAGTGGCGGGCCACGTCGAAATAGAATTCCCAGTCCATCTCGTCCGCCTCCCAAAGAACGCTACCCAAGGTCTCGGCCGCTTGCATCTCGTGGGCATAATTCGCGAATTGAAAAAGCGTCCTGCCCAGGGAATCGTCACCGGTGGGTGGAGCCGGCCCTTCGAGGCAGAGACGGAAACGGCTATCTCTTTTTGCGTTGGCGAAGGGGAGCGGAGAATCTGAATAACCGGGCGGTGGTTCGACAATGGAGCCGCCCGCGGCGGGGGAATTTTCGATCGTTTCAAAGAAGCCCTGTCGATCGAGGACATTCTCGATGTAGGTCCTCCACCGGGCAACTTGTCGCTGCCTCTCCCCGGTGTCGGCCAACTCGGCAATGACTGGTTGAGCCCATTGCACTTGGTTTTCCAAACCGGATATGGCAAGGGTCAGGAGCGGCAGGGTCGGAGCATCACAGACACCGTTGGTCTGTGCCAGCAAATCCTTGTACTCAGAGATCAGGGTTCGTTTCAATCCGAGATACAATCCGGCAAGAAACTCGTAATCATGCTGTGCCCGGGACAGGGCGGCGATGATCGCCGCCGGGTTGCCCGGAAGTTTCCGATCGGGAAACGGCGTCCGCAATTCCCATAAACGGGTCCTGATTTGCTGGCTCCGTTGTGCATCCTGCCAAAGGTGGAGCGCGATCATACCCTTGATTTCCCATTTCGGAATTCCCGGGAGCCACCCCCCCAAAAGGCGCGCCGACTGAATCTCAAGCCATTGGCATCCTTTGAGTCGCTGTATGTTTTCGTTTACGTTCATATTTCCCCTAATACCGACAGTCGGAATTTTAGATTTTGGATTTTAGATTTAAGTTCTGCGCTTCGCGCAAAATAAGTGGCCCCTCTTCCCGAAGGAAGGCGAGACTGGTGCCCGCGGAGCGAGCCAATGGAAAATCCAAAGTCGCAAATCCAAATTCCAAATTCTATGCCCCTCCTTCTTCGGCTCTCTCAATAATCATGCCCGCGCGCCCAATCCGGTACGTGTCCGTCGCCGGTCGGTTCGCCTTCCAGCAGCCATGAAAGGTTGAAACGCGCGAGATTACCGTCCGAATGAGCGCCGCGCGGACCTCCCTCGAACTGCAGATAAATCCATCCCTCGCTCGGTGTCCCGGGGCGTCCGGCGGTCAACGATGAATATGCGAAAGGACCCTCATTCAACAAACGTTTCACCGGCCAGGTCGCGCCACCATCGAAACTTACCCAAAGTGTGCCGCGACGACGCTCGCTCCAATTACTATCATCACCATCCGGTTTGCCGGGCGAATCCACATTGCTGAAAACCAGGATATCCCGTCCCGTCACCGGCAATCGAACTAATCCCGCCATTAAGCCATAATCCAAACTCTGCGGACCATCCGGCAATACCTGGATAATTCCACCGTCTTCCCAGGTCTCCCCACCGTCATCGCTCCAGGCTTCATACCGCCGTCGGGGGTCAAGGCCGTCGGTCGAGAGGTGCCGCCTGGAATTGTAATAAAGCCTCCCATCAGACAGCTCTTCTATTGCCGCTTCACCGGTACCGTAGAACGGAAAAGGCTGACTGGTATGCCAAGTCCTGCCGCCGTCGTCACTGTAGATTGCGTTTGTATAATGTTCAGACCAAAATTCACGGGCATTTCCACTGGCGTATGAACGCGAGGGACGGATCAGGCGACCAGCGTACTCTCCACGCCGCAACGTGATCCCGCGCTCATTCATGTGCATGGATGGGACATTCCCTTTCCCGTCCGGAAGAATTGTGACATCTTCCGCCTGCCAGGTCAGGCCGTGATCATGGCTCCTGTAAACAGTCAATGGGGCCGGAGGATGTCCCTGTTCCACAAATACCAGAATGTCGCCGCTTCTCTCATCGACCACAACACCCCCTCCGTGCATACCGCTACCGATGGCAATTTCATAACCCCAGCTTTGACCGCCGTCCTCACTCCGCCGCACCCGGTAATTCTGCGCGCCCCAGGTGGCGATGACACTTCCGTCCATCGCAACCACCACGTTTGGAAACCGCTCTCCTATAAAAAGTTCCTGTACTTCGAGATATGGTGCGCCCAGGAAAGGCTGCAACTGGCCTTCAGCGCGATCCGCGTCCTGATAATGTCCAGGATTGGCGGTGGTGCAACCGGTGCCGAACCCGGTCGCCGCCATGGCACCAACCGCAAGAAATGATATTAGTCTATGCATAATTGTGGGTGATTTTTTTAGATCCGTAGCCCGGATCAATTTGTCTGTTCTATTCTCAAACGGAAGAACGCACGTTCGCTATCACCTGAAAGATCCGTACGCATGCCGACGCGTTCAAGATGATGGCCGACCGCATCTCGCGAAACTTCGAAGATACTTTCCACGTCATACCGCCAGTCGACGAGGTCTCGTGAGACTTCCGCAATGTATTCCACATCGCTTATGTCCGTTCGTTCCTCATAAACAAAAGTCGGCACCCCGTCTGCCTCCAGATTAATTCCCGGCATTCTTCCAGCCGGAGCAGGAAGAAAGGGATCGATATCCAGGGCATATTTTAAAAGGTTGGGGACACCGTCACCGGCGGGGGCCGCGGAAGGGGTACTGACCAAGGGATCGGCCCGTTGCTCGTAATTGAAATGGTGGTAAAACCACGAGTCATAGCTGCCCAATTCAGGTAGCAAAACGGTCTCCAGGTTTCCAAAAACCCGAAATTCATAAACCCGCATCTCCGACCTCCAAGGCCTTAGGCCAAGGGATTCAATCGGCCCGGAACCGATGTCGTGCTGATACACTTCCACTCCGTCGATATAGATGCGCAACGTCTCCCCTTCCCGAATAGCCTCAAACAAAAAGGGTTCTCCGTCGTCGATAAAATCAGCGGCCGCATGTTCGAGTAGCCGGGTTGGTCCGAAAAATCCCCCTTCCACAAATAATGTCCTTGAACCCGAGTCGAAACCAAAATGGCTCCCGGAAAAGCTTGCCGGTGGGCCGACGTTAAACACGAAGCTCGCGGCGGTTGCGGCGACGGCATCGAGAGAAAGCAGAACTTCGATATGAAAATCCCCATCCAACAGACCGGTCAGGGTAACAAGCGCGTTGCCTGTCCCCTGCTGAAAGAGGTAACCCTCGCCCTGTTGCCAGGGCGCGCCGATCTCCTCCATCGCCAGGGCGACTCCTTGTTCGATGAAAATCAACGTCCCCTCGGACCTAACTCTCGAAAGCCTGAATTGTCTAATCGCATCCTCCAGTTCCTTCTGGCTCGCTTTCAGTTCCTCAAGGATTCCTGTATGCTCGAAGAGATCCTCCAGAGAGAGGCCATCGAGCTGTCCTTCCAAAGCCAGTTTCGCTTGGCTCAGTTCATGCACTGCTTCTGCAGGGTATTCACCGGGCTTATCCCCGACTAAGGCGTTTTTCAGCAAAAGCTCCGCTTCACCTATCCTCTGCGAAGCCGATTCCAAAGCTCCTTCCAATACCCACGTCAGGTTGAACCGCGCGACCTTCCCCCCCGAATGCGGATGCCCTCCGGTTTCGTAGAAAACATAGATCCAACCCTCACTCGGTGTTCCCGGACGTCCGGCGGCCATTGATGAGTAGGCGAACCCACCTTCCTCAACCCGTCGCTTTAACGGCCATGTCAGCCCGCCATCAAGGCTTAGCCATACGTGACCATTGCGGCGTCCACTCGCCGAATCTACATTGCTAAACAAAAGAATATCATGACCTTCGACCGGCAACCGCACCAATCCGGCCATTAATCCATAGGTCGTGTTCTGGGGCCCGTCGGGCAACTCCTCGCTCACCGAAAGGTCTTTCCAGGTCTCGCCTCCGTCTTCACTCCAGGCGATATACCTTCTCAGCGGGTCCAGACCGTCAGTCGAAAGGTGCCTTCGCGAGTTGTAGTAGATCCGTCCGTCCGACAACTCCTCCAGCGTCGCCTCTCCGGTGCCCATTGCCGGAAAGGGAGCGCTGGTATGCCAGGTTTTTCCACCATCATCACTGAAAATTGCATTGGTATAATGGTCCGGCCAATGTACCTGGGCATTGCCTCCCGCGTAGGATCGTGTCGGACGCAACAGACGTCCGGCATGTGGCCCGTGCCGAAGCGTGATCCCCCGCTCGTTCATGTGCATCGAGGGCACATTTCCTTTCTCGTCCGGGTGGATCGTCACTTCGTCAACTGCCCAGGTTTTGCCATGGTCGACGCTGCGGTAGACAGTCAGCGGGGAGGGAGGATGTCCCTCTTCGACAAAAGCCTGGATATCACCGCTGCTTTCATCAACCACCACGCCACCACCATGGATTCCAGGACCAATGGGGATTTCAGGCCCCCAATTCTCCCCTCCGTCTTCGCTACGCCGAACAAGAACGTTGGTGGTTCCCCAGGTTGCCAATACGGTCCCGTCTGTTCCAATTACCACGTTGGGAAATCTCTCCCCTTCTATAATCAAGGCAGAGTCAAACCGTGCTTCCCCCATAAAGGGCGCGAGCGGCCCTTCCTGCGGCAAAGCTCCCACACTCTCCCTTCCTGAAAGGTCATGTCCGGCCCATAAGGCGAAGACTGCCAGACCTAAACCAGCGATTGCATTTCCAATAACTTGAGTGCCTATTCCAAAAACCATGTTGTGTTAATCAGTTGTTCTCTTAAAATCGCGGAAGAAATCCCATCAAACCGCCAACGGAAAACGCCGCACTTTTACATCCACTCCTTCAGCAAGCCGGAGTCCGCCCGTTTTTCAATCCGGGCGGACTCCAATCCACCTAACTTTCAAACCTTAATCACTTTGCTCCAGGCGCAACCGAAGAAATACACGGTTCGCGCCTTCCAGGTTATTCGGCCTCACACCGACCTCCTCAACGTTCCCGCCGGCTGGATTCCTAAAAATCTCCACCAAATGATCGGGTCCGGTATCCCACTCCATCAGATCTTCAGATACTTCCGGAATGTAGACCACATCGTTGATATCGGTCCGTTCCCAATAAACGAATACCAGTTGTCCCTCTTCGTTCAGACCGGCCCCGGGCAAGTCTGCTGACGAAACCGGTTCCAATGGGGGCAGACCCAAAGCGTACTTGATCAGGTTCATGACCCCGTCTCCAGACGGCATCGCCGCCGGACCGCTAACCTGGGGATCGTTGACGTTGTTCGGGAAATACTCCGCCGCCCAGGCATCGAAGCCACTCAGTACCGGAGGGACGACAAAGTCCATCGTTAGAGAAAAGGTGTCCCAGATCGGCGTCACAGGAGTCTCTGAAGTATCGGCTCGATCCAGATGCTGAACGATAACCCCAAAAACATCTCCCCCACTCAACGCCGGACCGTGGGAGGCAGTGACCGTTTCGGAAAAACCGTCGGCGTCTGTCAGCGTCGCGCTCAGAATCCACTCCTCGCCTTCCCGTATGGCTTCCACCTCCATGGTGTAAATTGAATCGAGCCCGGAACGGGTATCGCCAAGCAGGACGAAGTAATTATCCGTTCCATCAAGGAAAGGACCGCCTTCACCATAGGAGGCCCCCGGAAGCGTAACAACGGCACCCTCGGGATATTCCGCCGCCCAAAGGCGATGAAACTGGGCCCCGCCGGTGACCTGCACGAGGTGATCCGTTTTGGAAAATCCTTCGGTCAACCAATCCGGCTCGAATCCCGAGTTTCTGATATCCCAGGCCACAAACACCGTGACCCCTTCGTTACCGTCCCCCGGTTCACCGGATTCCACCGTAAACTGAACGAAGTTTTCGCTGGAGTTGGACAAATCATTTTCCGTCTTGATTGCGTCGAGAAGGAATCCCGGATCAAGCCCGTCAGGAAGTCTTACAATGACCTTGGAGTCGTCATCCAGAAAATACGGGCTGGCAAGTTCCGACGCCCTTGAATCCCAAACCAGGTCGATCTGATCATCCCCCGTCACCCAATCATTGGTTCGCGTCGGCGCCAACCCACCCCAGGAAACAGAAGAATTCTCACCCTCGAGAACGGTCCGATTCGCATTGTTCACCAAGCGAAAAGTCGAGCTTCCATCGGCTTGACGCGGCAACCATTCCGCCCGGATCCCCTGGTTCGGAGTCAAAGTCGAGTCACCCATAACGAGGAGCCCGTAAGAATTGTCTCCGCCGTGCTGCAGTTGCGGGACCCGGAACTCAGCTCGAATCCGAACCCCCTGTTCCGGCACGAAGTTCGAGATTCCTGTCAGCAACCGTCCCGAGTGAAGCAATGATTCCGGGTCGGTCGTTAGACGCCACCCATTACGGACCAAACTCCAATCGTCGCCTCCGGGCGTGCGAACATAGTTGATCGGCGATTCCGTGATCGCCGAGGGTTTCTTACTTAACAAAACCCAGTAATTATGACCGTCTCCTCCATTGCCCGGCAACATTACGAAGTCCCGGGCGTCGAAAACCCGTTCCCAAACATCGAAATCACCTCCGGTCGTTTCGATGGTCATTTCTGTCTTTGTAAATCGATCCGTCAACCAATCGGCTTCATATTCAGGATCGTTCGCGATGTAGACGCTCGTCTCACGATCGATTTCAAAGGCCAGGTGGTTCGTCCATCCGAAATTACCGGTCACTTCGAAGTCATATACCCGCATTTCAGAACGCCATGGACGGAAACCTACCGAACCGATCACCTGGTTCGCGCCTATGTCCCTCTGATAGACCTGAACCTCATCGATCAGGAATCGGATAATATTACCCTCCCGGATCGCCTCAAACAAAAATGGAACCCCGCCTTCGATGTAGTCCGCGGCCGGATCCAGTTGCACAACCCCGCCGAAAAAGCCGCCTTCCACGAATAGGTTTTGGCCCCCTGAATCAAAGCCGAAGTGAGCGTTGCCCATCTGAAAAGTCGCGGCGGTTCCATTGATAGCATTGATTGCCATCGTGGCTTTGATATGAAAATCCCCTTCCCGAAGCAGAGCGTTGGTCCTAAGCCATCGTTGCGTGCCTTGATTAAAAACAAAGCCGTCGCCTTGGGACCACGCGGGACCGACTTCCCTCATAAACATCGCCTCGCCGTCTTCCACGAATACAATCGGCTCATTGTCGGGCATCTCCATCCCCCAGTAAAACTGTGCATTGGAGGTGCGGAAGCCGAGGTTCCCATCAAGGTTGGACGGCATCGAGACGATGGAAATATCATCATCCAGAAACGGTTCAGTCCCTGTTCCAACCGGTCCCAACTGGTAGCCCACTCCCTCTGTCAAGCCACCCAATAAACTTATATAGCGAACCTGCCCGAAGTGGTCATCGATTGGCAAGGACGCTGGCTCCTCCAGGTTTCCGGCGACGCGGAAATTATAAATCCGCATCTCAGATCTCCAGGGACGGAAGGCCAGCGTGCCGATACCATCGCTGCCGAACTCCTTTTGGTATATACCCACCCCGTCAATCATAACGGTAAGGGTATTCCCCACACGTTTTGCTTCGAGAAGGAAAGGTTGTCCCCCCTGTATGTAGGCACCCGCCGGAAAACCGGCCGCTGCCGGACCAACACCTACTCCCGGCCCATACAAAGGTCCACTTTGAAAGAAAACCTGACGACCTCCATCAAAACCAAAGTCATCGTTCCCAAATCGGAACGAAGCCGCGGTTCCATTCAGGGCATCCATTGCCACCTCAGCTTCAATATGAAAATCTCCCTCCAGCAAGCGAATCGTAGTTTGAAGAAACTTCCCCGTTCCCTGAGCAACGATATAATTGTCAATATGTTCCCAGCCGTCACCGATCAGGTTAACGTCAGATACGGTTCCATTCTCTACGAAGATCGAGTATTCGCCAAAATTCTCTTTTGCCGGTAGGGTAACACCAATCAGGTTTCCTGATGCGCTAAAACCAAAGACCTGCATATTCGCGCGCCATGGCCGGATTCCCAGATGCCCAATCGCCTGATTGCCTATTTCCTGGCTGTAGACTTCGACTTCGTCGATCAAGACTGTCAAAATCCCATCCTCGCGTATGGCCTCGAACAGGAACGGAACCCCGTCCTCAATAAAATCCGAAGCCGGCGCTCCCTCGGATGCGGGACCCGTGCCCTGGGCGGCGTTCATGAATCCGCCCTCCACAAAGAGATTCTGCGATCCACTATCGAAACCAAAATAGCCGGTTGGGTTCCCCAGGAAACTCCCCGTATTTCCATGAAACCCAAAAACAAATCCGGCTGCCGTGCCGTCCACTTCAAATGCCAGGGTCGCTTTAATGTGGAAATCGCCCTCCATCAAAGCGAGGTTGGAAGCGAGCCCGGTCCCGGTGCCTTGAATGAGTATGTGATCCCCATGCTGTTCCACTCCCGGACCGACCACGGTGGCATTCTGCAGGACCCCATCTTCAACAAAAGCGATGGTTTCAGCATCCTCAGCAAACAGTACCCCGGAGAAAACCAGGGAAAGGGCAATCACGGCCGGAAATTTTCCCGGCCTCGTCACCCGTATTGAGCTACCTTTCGTATTTTTAAACATATTGCTATTTCTCCTTTGGGTTTCACCAACAACTTTACAGATTAAACCATGTATCCACGGTTAGCGTGATGTTTCAGGATTCCTTACGTGGACTATTCTACCTCGTCGGCCTGGTCGGCGCCCTGGGCGGATTCAAAAGAAAGGTGTATTCCTCGGTGTTGACGGAAGCCTGGGGCACCAGATGCCTTCCCACATGGCCGTCTCCAAACAAAAGAATAAAGCTCGGCTCATTGTCCCAATGCCAACCAGACGAACTATTCGTCTCGCCATGCGCATTGGTCAGCGCCATATCTTCCGCGAAAATAACGAATCGGCTAGGATCGGGAATCGCATACAACGAGATAGGCTGGAGATTGCTGTCATGAAGCGCCCCCGGCCAAATATTCGCACCGTACGAACTGCCAAACGCCTCATAAGCGCTCTCGATCTCCGTTCGACCGCCTGACAAATCAACGCTGCCTTTATCATCAGGGCAACGCGCAACCTCGACAGGATCGCGGCGTCCCGTAGAAGAAAGGTACGGGTTTAGAATCCGCTGATCCGACTCAAGCTCGCGCCGTTCCGCCGGCTTACCCAGGAGATTGTGCCGACTGCCTTGCCGCGGGAAGAATCGATCGTTATTATCTCCAAGATACAGAAAGGTAGCCATTCCGATCTGGCGCAGATTTGACGTACACTGGGCCGCCCTGGCACTGGTCCTTACGTTCGCCACTACCGGAATTAGGATTGCAGCCAGGATTCCGATAATAGCAATCACCGTCAACAATTCAATTAGAGTAAACCCATAAGCACCGACCGGGTCATGACTTTTTTTCTCTTTCATTCGATATCAAGTAGTTTGGCCAAAATGTGGGCCGGTTAGTATTTATTATTCTTCGGAGTTCCGACTGTTTCGCTCCAGACTGGGTGAAACAAAAACCCCTTTTTCGTCATCATCATTCACATACCGCTCTGGCTGCGGTGTATCGTGAACGGCTTCCGACAGGTGGTCACCTGCGCAAGCTTGTGCATTTTCTTTTAGGCGCCTGATACCTTCTTTGCCAACGCCGGTATTCGGGGCACGCATCGGGCCAAAATCGAGACCGGATCTCCATTCCGTAAGAGCTCGAATGGCTGACAATCCGTTGGGAGTTTCATCTGTGCAAGCCATGACCACCTTCATCGACAGACACTGGAGTGATCGCGCCCGATCAAGGTCGTGGTCCGACGCCGCTTTCAGAATCGCGTTATGGAGGGGGGCGGCGAAGTTGTAGGTGCTGCCGATCGCTGCTTTGGCTCCAAGTGAAAGCCCGCAGACCAACATCTCGTCACGTCCGAAAACCATGTCGAATTTTCCTCCCTCATAGTCCTGGCAGAGGCCGTAATCCATCATATTCTCATGCGTGAACTTGATCCCCGTCAGATTTGGTATCCTTTGCTCCGCAACTTGCAAAAAATCGAGCATCCTAATTGTAATACCTGTCATTGCCGGAATGTGGTAGTAATAAAATGGCAGATTCGGAGCGGCCTGCGCCAATTCAGCCATGAAACTCACCAACTCTTCCAGCGACGGTTTGAAAAAACTCGGGCCAATCGCAGCGAAGCCCCCTACGCCGATTTCCATCGCATGACGTGCCAGTTCACGCGCCACCGGAAGCGAATTGTGTCCGACATGCACAAGTACTTTAAGATTCGGCGGCGCAGCCTTTACCCAGGTCTCGGCCAGAAGCATCCGCTCATCGTCGGTGAGGGAGTGCCCTTCGCCGGTCGTGCCATTTACAAACACACCGGAAATCCCATTGGCCGCAAGATATCGAGCATATGGAGGAATGACCTCAACATTTATCTCTCCGCCCCGAAAAGGGGTGAACGCTGCCGCGATTAATCCGTTTAGTTTTGTCATCTGAATTCCCTACCCTTGCGGGCAATTGATAATAGAAGTTTCGACCCGATTCCAAGAGATCACAAGTAACGAACCTTGGTATAAACCATAGACCATGATTACCGTTCAAAATGGTGTTTGTTGTTTCAGCTAATACCAGGCACTCCCGCACTATCACCCGGAACATAGTCGGGCATGAGAAGATGCGGGCTTTTCTTATACACTTGGTTCCTCAGAACCGGCAGCGTAAGACGCCATAACCGGTTGAGTACCACCGAATCATTTACCCGATAACGCGCAACCGTCGGCCTCAACGCGTCAAGCAGGATGTCATCGTTCCGGGAGATGAGCGCGATGTCTTCGGGAATGCGTAGTCCATGCTTGTAACAGAAACTGTAAGCGCTCAGGAAGATCGCCGGATCTCCCGCAATGATTCCATCCGGAAGGCGGTTTTCCCGCCGAAGTGATTCGAGCAAGTCGATTGTGGAGGCCGAATCTCCGGCGAGCCGGTGAGCGGTGCCTTTGACTTGCGCTCTCTTGCAGGCATTCCGCATCCCCGCCTCACTCCGCTCATCCCCAATCAGGTTGGCAGCCCTTCGCACGAAGGCGATCGACTTCTTGCCTCGGGCCGCCAGGACCGAGGTGGCGTGGAAGCAAGTGGCTTCATGATCGATGTCCATGGAGACCGTGTCCAGTCCAAGCGCCGCCGTCCCCATGACAATGGTTCGCAGGTTGTTCTCGATGAACCAGCGCTGCCCGGCTGGTGGAATTCGAATCAGCAACCAAGACGCGTTCGGATGCTGATCGACCGTTTCTGCAAGAGCCTTTCCTTTTCCAGTCATGCCAAAGCGGGATGAAACTTGAATCGATAACCCAAATCCATGGCGCGCCAGTTTCTCACGTAACATTTCGAAGATGAATACGTGCGAATGGTAAACTTCTTCCAAAGGTTCCGCGCTTAGAATGACGAGTTCCGCAGAAGCTCCATCCGCTTCCGGGTCCTTTCGAAACTCAGGTGGAATCATCCGTCGTTTGCCCGAAATCTCTATCAGACCGTCCTCCTGCACCTTTCTCAAAGCCGCTCGTATTGTCATGCGACTGACATCAACTTCCTCGGCAAGTTTTCGCTCGCTGGGGAAAGCTCCCTGGTACTTTCCCTCCAGAATGCCTTGTTTTAAGAACTCAGCAACCCGGTCCGGCAGGTTGTTCGGTTCGGGATGCAGTCGAGTTTTCATGGGATTTGACCATTCCTCAGGCATTATTGATCACACCCCGTACCGACGTCAGCCACTCCGGTTCTTGTTCTGGAGTCGATTGACATACAGTGGCGTAATTCGCCAGGGTGGCGTTTTTCGCCCGATCGAGATGCCGATCGATAACTTCGCTGGCTTCGTCGCCTTTCCCGGATTCGAGGGCGCGAAACACCTCCCGGTGCTCCTTGTTCGCGATCCGCATCACTTCAATCGGCGAAATTTTTGGATCTTCCTTCCGGAAAATAAAAGCCTGTGTCAACATCCGGAGATCACTCGCAATCCGCATCACTTTTCGATTTCCGCACGACTTGAATAGAACCAGGTGAAAAGCATAATCCGTCATCACCCAACGTCGACGAATGGCAGCGGTCGGCGCTTCTCGGCCAGAGTTTTTTAATTCTTTGATAATCATGTCCATGTGTGTGATCATCTCGATCAGCTGGCGCAGGTTTCCCTCGCTCATATTACCTGCCGCTTGTTTTACGGCATAGGTCTCCAGAAGTTTTCTAAGATCGTACAGCTCGATTAGTTCCTCCTCGTCGGGAACTTTTACGAAAGCTCCGTTGTGGGGCACCAACTGCACCAGATCCTCATTCGCCAGTTGATTGATCGCTTCACGAATCGGAGTTCGGCTGATTCCGATCTCCTTCGCCAAAGCGATATCGGAAAGCCGGCTTCCCGGAGACAGTTCACCGGCGATCAGCTTTTCCCTAAGGTAATCGTAGGCTCTTTGCTTCTGTGTCATTTGTGTATATAAGGACTTTTTTAAATTCCCTCTCGAACTACACCTTCATAGGTGATTCTGGCTTAATGGATTCCCCAGGAGGATTCATGGCAAAAACGGTGAGATTGAGAATCTCTTTATCAGGTCCGGGAATGACCAGACTGGCCAAATAGCCAACGATGAAACAACTTCCAATGCCCACTCCCGCGTAAAGAAAAAAATGGAGGTCTGTACTGGCCTGCGTCCAGTAGAGAATTGCCGCGCTCGCAACTGCGCCTACCAATGCACCATTTCCGTTGGCGCGACGAGTGAATATGGCCAGAACGAAAAGCCCCGCCAAACTGCCCCCAAACAAACCCAGAACCGTCAGATACGCGTCCCAAAGGGAAAGGATTTCAAAACTCGCCAGGAACAGGGCTGTGCCGGTTCCGAAAATTCCGAGCCCTAAAGTAATCCACCGAGCGAGACGCAGGGCCTGCGACTCAGTCACTCGCGACCTCAAACGGCGGTAGTCGGTGGTAATGGTGGTCGCCACACTGTTCATGCTGCTGTCAAGACTTGACATTGCCGCCGCGAAAACGGCGGCAATGAGCAATCCGGCGACGCCGGGGGGCAACATCTGGGCGATGAAAAGGGGCAAAATAGCGTCGGATGCCAAGTGTGGGTTCTGCATCGCCGGGTTCGATTTATAGAAGACATAAAGAGCCGTCCCCAGGCTGAAAAAGATCAGGCTTGCCGGAATGGTCAGAATCGCGTTTGTCCAGATTGACTTCGCCGCCTGCCGGTAACTGCTGGTTGTTAGATACCGCTGCACCACGGTCTGATCCGCGGAATACGGCACCAGGTTGGCCAAAAAATTTCCCAACAGAACAACCCACACAGCAGCCGTCGCGGCGTTCCAAGTCCAATTAAAGGTGTTGAACTTTCCGTCCGCCGCCCCCATCGCCACAATCTCAGGCACGCCGCCATTCACCCCTATCGCTATCAGAACCAGACAAAGCAGCGCGCCACCCATTAGCACGACAACCTGCAACACGTCGGTCCAGATCACCGCCTTAATTCCCCCGACAACCGTATAAAGCGTCGCCAGGACACCCATCGAAAGAATTGCCACAAAAAGATTGATCCCGGTCACGGCCGAAAGAGCGATCGCCGGTATGAAAAGAACAATGCCCATTCTACCAAGCTGTAAAAAGCAGAACGCAGCGCTGCCAAAAAGCCTCACAGGTAAATTGAATCTCTGTTCCAAGTACTCGTAGGCCGTCGTGATATTGAGTCGCCGATAAAATGGCAGATAACAAAACACCACCAATGGCGCGACCAACACGATGGTTAGATTTGCAAGAATATAGGTCCAGTCGTTGGCATACACCTGGGCCGGAATCGCGATAAACGTGATCGCGCTCAATTGAGTTCCAAAGATCGAAAGGCCCGCCGCCCACCACGGAATTCGTTGGCCTCCGAGAAAAAACTCCCGTGTGTTTCCCTGATAACGGGAAAAGAACATGGCGATGATCACCAGAGCCATGAGATAAAGCACCAGGACTCCGTAATTTAACGGGCCGAACTGCGCACGCCCTCGAAAAGGCTCTCCCATCCATACTGAGGGAGATCGGACGCCTGGTCGAACTTCCCCGCTTGGAATCACAAGTTTTCCCTGCCAGTTCACGGTCGGCACCGTCACCGGGGAGGTGAACGGGATCTCAGAACGCAAGGACCATGTATCGGTAACAGTATGATAGACCAAAGTCTCACGTGTGAAACCGGGATGCTCTGAAAGCGGATCAAATCCCATATTTGAGCCATCGTCGCCACCAATCACCCCAAAGTGGTGGGCACCCAGGGACGGAGCGGGTGAAGGAGCCGCCACAGCGGGCCGTGGCAAGTCCGCGATTCGGGACCACCCCTTTCCAGGAGTGTACCGGTATCCATCGCTTAGGTACTCCCGCTTCCAGGCCCCATCGGCCTCCACCATTGTAGCGCCGCTCAGCAGATAGAATGATCCTCCCTGAACAGCCGCCACCGAAAGAAACCTGGGTTCGCCCGGCCAGGGCTCCAACTCTTCCCAACCTAACTCCGGGTTCGATAGATCCAACGACCAAAACGTGTGCAAAGGTGGTCCTTCCCGCTCCGGCCGGCTCAGACCTCCTGCGATATACACGGTCCGACCGATCATGGCTCCCGTGGCATAGGCCGCCGGAGCCGGCAGCGACGGCATCTCCGTAACGCCAATTTCACCATCCTCCCAGGTCAAGAGAAAGACATCCCTGTAGAAACGAGTCGCATCGTCGCCGCCGATACAAAGCACTCCCTCCGGGGTCGTGATGGAAATTCCGTACGCAAGCGGACGCGGGAGCCTAAAACCGGAACGCCATTCACCATCCGGTTCAGTCAAAACATAAACCTCATCGTGCCAGACCTTCTCGCCCCCCTCCCACGGCATACCTTCCGGGAAATTCGCACCTCCCCCCA
Organism: Opitutia bacterium; assembly: GCA_050506795.1. Classification (GTDB taxonomy): domain Bacteria; phylum Verrucomicrobiota; class Verrucomicrobiia; order Opitutales; family T3Sed10-336; genus SLOW01. Next base: position 21,755 of record JBJHCF010000022.1, on the reverse strand, counting down.
CGATCAAAGCGCCGTTGTGCACGCCGGCGAAAGGAGCCGCAAGACCCACCGCATCAGGGATCGACGGCAGTTCCTCCCATCGATACAGGTCTTCCGACGTCGTAGCCTCCGATGAGGCCAGAGCAAATCCAGGCAAGAATACGCAAACGCTTAAGACGCTGGTAACGAGGGACATTCGAAGGAAAGACATTGGTTATCAAAGAAGTATTTTTCTCCAGTTCCCGATAATCGAATCCGGAATGAATACGTGTATACAATCCTGAAAAAGTGGAAGTCAACGCTATTTTCGCCTCTTGATCTATCTCGTCACTGCTCGCGGCCTTCGCTTTGGAGAAAGAACGCTCTCCCCGGAGCATTCACTCCAATGCCGACCTCCGTTCCGGTTCCCAAACGCACCTCCAAACCCAGGGCGCGAAACTTCCCTGGCCGGAAAACATCGACCTTCATGAAGGCGATCCCCACGCCCACGCACGCTAAATTGATAACTACGTCCTACCCTACCGCTCCCCAAATGAATACGCACGTGCGGGATTATCGCAGAATATCATCCGGAATTCGGCCTCGGCCATGCCCATTTCCTGCAGGAGGGACCAAAAACGATCCAAAAGAAACGTCAGCCCGGGACTTCCTCCATAACGTTTCCAATACAGATGCCGGGCCGCATCCATGCCGAGCATAATCTGGTCGCCGAATCCACACTCGAAGAGCGCGACGACGAGATCGGCCGTAGGGTTCCCCTGCTCCGGTTTCCATCGAAAGGCGGAGTCGTATTCTACAAAAACACCGCTGGAAAGGACTTCCTTATGGTATCCCAAGTCGGGCTTCCTGTCGGTATGTGATAGCACCACATGCCGGATATCGACTCCATTCTTCTCCAGCCAATCCACTTGTTCCAATGCCCCGGCGCCTTGTTCCGTGTGGGTCAAAATAGGCGCGCCCGTTCTCGCGTGTGCGATGGCCGCCGCCTCGAAGATCTTCTTCTCATGCTCGTTCAATCCACCCCGTTCACAGCCGCCGGCTACTTTGATCAGCCCCGCCTTGTGAGCTGTCCGCTGTACCTCCGGCCCCCCATAGTCGTTACGATCGATCCCCGCTTCGATATCACCGACGAATAGACCGGCCAATATTTCCGCGGATGAACGCGTTGACCAATGACCCTTCGGATAATATTTCTTCAGGTGAATTCCGGTGGGTGCCAGTATATGCACCTTCGATCGGCGTGAAATCTCAGCCAACTTTTCGACATTTCGGCCACAATCGCAGGGCATGGAATCAACCATGGCACGACCACCGGCGGAAAAGAAATCCTTCAACTCCATCGCCCCTTTATCAACACTATCGAGCTGGAACTCAGGATAGATCTGGGTAATATAGCTCTCATCGATGATGATGTGTTCATGGGCGTAACAAACCCCCAACTCCGCCATTGCCACGTCACCCAGGACTGTCCGAACAAAACTCATTTCTCGTTCCAGATCAAACTCGCCGCCCCCAGGAATCCGGCATCCTCCAGAAGGTTTGAAACTTCGATCGCCACCGGTTCGCCCGGAGGATATCGAAAGGTATGGGCATTCACATGGTCCCGAAGGAATTCCAGGAAATGCCGCCAGGCATGTGCCCCACCGCCCCCGATGATTATCAACTCCGGAGCGTAAGCATGCACCGCGTTGACCATCACCCATCCGAGACGCCTCCGCCAAGCCTCCATTTCATGCAGACAAAGCCGGTCGCCGGCCTCAACTCCTTCGATGACCGCCGAAAAATCAACTGATTGAGGATCGGCGAAGTAACGATCACTCAAGACCGACGGGATACCCCGCTGCAATCCATCCCTTACCCCCATAGCCAAGGCAGTCGCCGAACACAGCGACTCCCCCGTACCATGGGCACGGGTCAAACAAAGCTTCCCGCCGTCGGCTTGAATGACAATATGCCCAAGCTGGGTCCCAAACTGCAAATGTGGATCGCGCAGAACCTTCCCGTCAAGGATCACGCCCGAACCGAGGCCCGTTCCGATCGTCAACGAAACCACCCAACCCCTTCCCGCGGCCAGCCCAAAGCGTCGTTCCGCCAGCAGAACCAGCCGCGCGTCGTTGTCAGCCGCCACCGGAACGCCGGCAACCGTCGCCAGTCCGGGAACAATCGGAAAACCTTCCAGATCCTTGAATTTACCAGGAAGGCAAACCGCCCCCAGGTCCGGATCGACCGCTCCCGACAGTCCGAGTCCTACCCCAATCAGGTCACCCTCGATATCGGTCCGAATCCCCTCAACCTGCGTGGCGAGCATCGACAACAATGCTTCCGGCCCTGCCTCGGGTCGGGTCGACACAACGCGTCGCGCCAACACTTTTCCTTCGGCGGTCACCGCGCCGCACTTGACCCGTGTGCCCCCAATATCAAAACCGATCGCGTAGTTCACAACGCTTCCTCCCCCGTCGGAGGCGTTTCCAACACCGCGCCAAGGTTCCGCAACACATCCCGCAAACCGTTTGGAGCAATCTCCCGCGGGGTTATTTTGCCTTGAGCCGCCATCGCAGCGGCAGCGCCGGCCGCCTGTCCCATCGCCATGCATTGTCCCATCGAACGCACGCTGGCATGCGCGTCGTGCGTCGCCGAGAAACAACGCCCGGCAACCAAAACGTTTACTGCGTCCCGTGGCAAAAGCGCGCGATACGGGATTCCAACACACTCACCTTCCGGCAGGTATTGCCACTTCGTGTCCGCACCGGAATGATGATCCTCAATCGGCGCTCCGCAAAGCCCGACCTGATCGTCAAACTGACGAGCATGAAGCACATCCTCCCGGGTCAAACGATAATCGCCATGCACACGGCGGGTCTCTCGCACTCCGATCTGAACTCCGAACCCAACCAGGTCCGCCTTCTCGTACCCCGGCACTTTGTCGCGCAGGAAACGGGCATATTCAATCGCCTGGCGACGCCCTTCAGTCTCCGCCCGGCTCAGGAGTTCGGGATCGGTAGCGTTGACCACTCTCCCCGCACGACGTTCAAAAGAGTTCAACCGGGTCATTACCGTTGCCGTTGTTCCAGGAACCGGTGTCGCATGATCGCTGCCTTCGCGCCGTGGAAGACGATACTCGCCACTCTCCGCTCCCTCCTTCATTAATGCATGAAGACCTTCTTTGGAAAGTGTCCTCCGTTTGGTCAGATCGACATTGCACATTTTGAACGTTGTCGTCAGAGATTGAGCAGGCTCTTGCTCACCGGCCAATTCATAGGAGAATCCTGCATAATAACAAATCTCCGCGTCGCCGGATGCGTCGACCACAGTATCCGCGGCTATCCACTGCAAGCCCGCCTTCGTCGCGACCAAAACCGCGACCACACGCCCTTCTTCAACCACCACATCCTGTACAAAGGAATGAAGCAGGATCTTTGCCCCCGATTCCTTCACAAGGTTCTCCCACACCACCTTCAAATACTCGGGATTATAGGTGATCCCAGACCCGGCGCCATAGGTATTCGGACGCTTGATGCACATGTTGTAGCCCTTCAGCCCGTCCACCACCGCATCAGGAACTCCTCCCACAACCTTTTTCTCCACCTTCCCCGGCGTGTAAAATCCGTAGAACGTATCCAACACCGCGGTACTGGTTCCCCCGAGAAACCCGTAACGGTCGACCAACAAGACATCGGCTCCCGCGCGCGCTGCGGTTATAGCCGCCGTCGCTCCCGCCGAACCCGCTCCGACAACCAGGACCTGGCAGTGAAAGCCGGTCGGAATCTTTTTTCTGTAAGTAAACATATCCAGCTGCTGAATATTCTTGCCCGCTCTACCTCAACCGCTGACGCACCAACCCCCATCTACAGTCAGAATCTCGCCGGTTATCATCCGGGATTGACTTCCAAGCAAAAACAGGGAGGCCGATGCGACATCATCGGCCTCGATTAAATCCTCGGCGAGCGGTTGTTTTGTTTTCATCAAATCAAGAATCTCCGCGTTCTCCTGCGCCCGCGCACTCATCGGTGTCCGTATCAGACCCGGGGCAATCGCGTTAATCCTGATTTTCTTCAAGGCATAAGAAGCGGCCATCGATTTGGTCATTCCAATAATCGCTCCTTTACTCGCCGCATAGGCATGCGTGGAAAAAAAACGGGGCGACGGAGAGAATCCGAGGACACTCGCCATGTTCAGGATACAGCCGCGCTGCCCGTCCGGAGCCGGTTCCTGGCGGAGCATCTGGCGAATGACCGCCCCGCACATAAAGAACATGCTTTTCGCATTGGTATCGAGCGTGGTATCCCATCCGTCCTCCGCGCACTCATGCACGGGACCATCGCCAAACTTCCGTCCGCTAATCCCGGCAACATTGTAGAGCGCATCGAGTCGCCCGAAAGTCCGCACTGCCGCTTCGACGGCTTTTTCAGCACTCTGCGCTTCCGTCAGATCCATGGCCCTATACCCGCATTTTCCGCCCTCCCCGGAAATCTCCACGGATAATTCCCGGCAGCTACTTTCCGTTCGACTGACGATAAACACCGCCGCCCCCTCCCGGGCTGCCAGTATGGCAGTACGAGCCGCTATACCGGTCGAACCCGAGATGAGGATTACCTTTCCCTGAAGATCGTGGCTCACGTTTTTACTCGTAAAGATGACTCAGACTCCTGCGGTAATCTTCGTAGAACGCTTCCAACTGCTCGTCGGCACTGGTGTTACCGACGAACTGATGACTCGGCAGAATTGTCGGCTTATGACCTTTCTTCAACAGCCGCTCGGCCACTTCGCAACGAAGCATATTTATGAGCATTCCCCCGGTCACAGTCGAGACCGGCCCCGTTCGCCATTCCAGGCCGTCCAACTCAAGAACGCAGTCCCCGGAAGGTGCATGATTATCCAGAACAACATCGGCGACATCGGTCAGTTTTTTCCCGGAGGAGTGATTGGGCGTCGAACTGTCACAATGGTTTCGTGATACCAGTGCGATCACTGGCAGTCCCCGCCTCTTCGCCCCAAGGGCCATTTCCACAATCACCGGACGAATGCCGCTGGTCGAAATAATGATGAAGGCATCGTTAGGCCCGAACTTAAAACTCTTCAACAGCTCCTCCGCATAGCCTTCGTATTTTTCCAGGTGCAACGGCGCGCGAAGACCGTTGCTTCCAACGATGTTGGCGTGGTTCGATAGGGCCAACTCAACGAGGGCCACGAACCCGACGAAGCACCCCTGTCGAGGCGTCATTTCCTCGCACATCATGCGCGAGTGTCCGTTGCCAAAGAGAAACACGAGCCCCCCTTTGGCGATTCGCTCGGCGCAGAGTTCCGCAGCCTCTTCAATCGCGGGAATCTGGCTCTCACTGATTCGACTCAGGAGTTCCTCCGTCTTTCGATAATATTCTTGGGCTGATGTCATTTGTTTCTTTTTCAGGTTTAAACTTTATCGTTTGCATCCACGGATATTCATGCCGACACCGGACTAACGAAGTTCTCTCCCCGGCTTTCAGAACAGAATTAAGTCCATGTTTCCTATTTAAGTTCCCCCGGCCAAAATTAACGTCGCACCTGCACCCGATAGCGGTAGGAGTGAGCGGGTGCACGAAGGACCGCGATCTCCAAAGGGCGGCCGTCGGCTAAATAGGATGTCCGGTGCACCTCGACGACGATGCGAGCATCGCGCCCCAGATACCGCTTCTCCTCGACCGTCGATTCACGCGCGGACACTTCTTCATCCGCCCAGGCGGGACAGAGATCATACTGATCCTCCAATACCTTGTAGATCGATTCCGAAGTCATCCCCCGTTTCCCAAACCCCGGCGTCAGATCTGCCGGCAACTCATTACTCATTAGACAAAAAGGAGATCCGTCCACAGTGCGCAGGCGCTCCACGACTACCGTCCTCTTCCGTGCCTTGAGTCCGAGAATACCTTTCACCGTTTTTGGCGGAACCCTTTCACTTATTTTGGTCCAGGCCGTGCGAGGTTCCATCCCGAGGCCGCTTATGCTGTCCGTCCAACTCGATACCCCCTGGTGTTGGTCCGCCACCTCCGGACGCCTTTTCACCACCGTTCCACGCCCCCGAACCGACTCCAACAGTCTCTGCCGAGCCAGTTCGTCTATGGCCCGTTTAACCGTGATCAAACTGGTTCCCGTGGCTCGCGCGATCTCCTGCTGACTCGGCAACAGGTCTCCCGGTTGATACTCCGAGCCTATGGCAGCACGAATATAATCCTGCACACGCACGTATAAAGGAAGTTGCTTATCCTGGGAATCCATCACTCGTTTCGGCAGTCTCGCAGACTCCCGAAATAACCGTCAATCAGAAATAATATATTTTTATATTTTTTATGACACCTGCGATCTCGATCCAGGCCGTTCAGCATCGTCTTTATGCCGGCGACTGCACACGCGAAGCTAAGGAAACGGTCAAAAAGCCACCGTAGATTTGGCTCCACCAGGGGCCTCAAACCGGTTGATCGAAGGTTGCAAGTCGGCTCCCGGTTTCGGGACCCCCCTTCCGCGCTTTATGCCGTCGATCAAGGTACCGAAAACATCAAAAACCAATCCGATAAAGTCAAGGATCCGAATCTGCCCACTTGCTATACTCTTGTTATGCGTCAGGTCTTGAATCTCGAATCCGCCCAGCGCGAACATATTCCGACCGCAATCTACACCTCCGCGGACCAGGCTTGCGCACGGGTCGCGGACGCTATCGGTGAACTGATCACGGCACGCAGGGCTGCCGGAAAGCCGGCCGTTCTCGGCCTGGCCACCGGTTCCACCCCGGTTCGGCTTTATCGGGAATTGATCCGGCGCCATCGCGAAGAAGGCCTCTCTTTCGAGAACGTCATCACCTTCAATCTCGACGAATATTACGGTCTTACCGCGGAGCACCCGGAAAGCTACCTGCGCTTCATGCAGGAGCAGTTCTTCAATCGGGTCGATTTAAAACCGGAGAACTGCCACCTGCCCGACGGTGCCGTACCTCGCGAAAACGTTCTCGCCTCCTGCCGCGCCTACGAAGAGGCGATCACTAAGGCCGGCGGCATCGACATCCAGATCCTCGGCATTGGGCGGACCGGACACATCGGTTTTAACGAACCCGGCTCCACGTCGGAATCACGCACCCGACTCATCACCCTCGACAGCCTTACCCGAAGGGATGCGGCCCGGGATTTTCTCGGAGAGGAAAACGTTCCCCGTCACGCGATCACCATGGGCGTAGGCACAATCCTCGAGGCCCGGAAGATTTTTCTTCTCGCCTGGGGCGAGGCAAAAGCCGAGGTCATAGCGCAAGCGGTCGAAGGGCGGCAAACAGAAGCGATCCCGGCCAGCTTTCTGCAAAAGCATCCGGACTGCGTCGTTTGCATCGACGAAGCCGCCGCGAGCCATCTGACACGCGTTCGTCACCCCTGGCTGGTCGGCATGGTCGAGTGGAACCCGCCAATGATTCGGAAGGCCGTTCTTTGGCTTTCCAGTAAAACCGGAAAGCCACTTCTGAAACTGATCGAAGAAGATTATTCGGAAAACGGTATGGCCGATCTGTTAACTGAAAAAGGCTCCGCTTATGAACTTAATATCAGAATGTTCAATACCGCTCAGCACACCATCACTGGATGGCCGGGAGGGAAACCCGACGCGGATGACAGCCATCGCCCGGAACGGGCAAAACCGTTTCCGAAACGTTCATTGATCCTCAGCCCCGAGCCCTTGGACGACATTTACTGCATGGGCGGAACGCTGCACCGCCTGGTCAATCAAGGTAACGATGTCACCGTCGCCTACCTAACCTCCGGAAACCTTGCCGTGCCGGATAGTGAGGTCCGGCGCGTCGTTGAGTTGATGCTTGAATCCGGCGAAGAGCGGGAATCAGCCGATGACCTCAAATTCGCCCGCCTGCTGGAACGCCAGCTCCGGGAGAAAGGAGATTTCGGCGATGACCCCGCCGAAATTCGGCGATTGAAAGGATTGATCCGAAGAACCGAAAGCCGCTCGTCAGCCCGCCTCCTCGACATCGATTCGAATCGTCTCCGTTTTCTCGACCTGCCCTTTTACGAGAACGGCCGCTACCGCCGCTTCCAGCCCGACGAAAAAGACGTGGAGCGCCTGATCGAACTTCTGTACGAAATCCGCCCCCACCAGATCTTTGCCACCGGTTTCGGAAACGATCCCCTCTCCGTTCCCGCCCTTTGCTTCGAGATTCTCCGGAGCGCTCTAGCCGCCAGCCAATCCGAACCGTGGGTAAAAGATTGCCACGTCTGGCTCTACCGGGGTCCGGGAATGGAATGGGAAACCCATGAAATCGACATGGCCGTCCCGCTCTCCCCCGACGAGTTCGCGAACAAAATTCAAGGAATTTACCAGCACCAGACCCAACGAAATCAGTCGCCGAACCTCGGCAAGGATGGCGACGGTAACACCTGGAACCTGGCCAGCAAGATCAACCGCGCCACCGCCGCCGCTTACGACTCACTCGGTCTCGCCGAGTACGAGGCAATCGAGGCCTTCAAGCGATTGGACATTATCGGATCATGCTCAAAATAGAGCCACTCATCGTTCCTCAACTCGACCCGGATTTCCTGCCCGCATCACTCTGGAACCGTGCCTACCGTTCCATGACGGAAAGCCACCGAGAGGCGCGGCCGGCCCATTTCACCGTCCACCGCCCGGACGGATCGGCGTGGTCGTTCCCTACCCGGCTTTTACCCGACGAAGCGATGTTCCGGAAATTAAACGTCCGTTACAGCGAGCGCCTCGTCAAAACACTTCTCTGGGCCTGGGGCGGAAACCTCGTCACTATCGCGGGCGCGCCGGAAATCGCGGCGAAACTGCAGCGAACTTATCACCGATCGGGAAGCCGTGCCTTCGACGAAGCATTTTTGGGCGACACCTGCTTCCGAAAGCCTTTCTCGGTCGAAAGTGGTGCTCTACCCGTTGCGGATCCCGTCACCAGCCAACCGCCACCCCACATAGAGCGTCATCTCGATGGCTGTCGCATTGGCTTCGACCTTGGCGGAAGCGATCGCAAATGCGCCGCTTTGATTGACGGCGACCTCGTCTTCTCCGAGGAGGTGAAATGGAACCCGTACTTCGAAACCGATCCGGAGTATCATCGGGCAGGAATCCAGGACACCCTTCGACGCGCCGCCCGCCACCTGCCCCGAGTGGACGCCATTGGCGGCAGCGCAGCCGGTATTTATATCGACAACGAGCCCCGCGTTTCATCGCTCTTTCGGGGACTGAGTCAAAAGGATTTCGACCGCTCCATTCGCGGTCTCTTTCATGGGTTAAGGAGCGAATGGAACGACATCCCTTTCAAGATCGTCAACGACGGCGACGTCACCGCTCTTGCCGGCGCTCTCGCCATCAACCAAGGGGCGATTCTCGGCATTGCCATGGGTACCAGTCTCGCTGCGGGCTACGTTGACCCGCATGGCCGCATTACCGGTTGGCTCAATGAGCTCGCCTTCGCACCCATTGACTACCGACCCGACGCTCCGATCGATGAATGGAGCGGTGACCGCGGTTGCGGCGTACAGTATTTTTCTCAACAGGGAGTCGCTCGCCTCATGCCGGAGTCCCACATTCAAATCGATCCTCAGTGCGATCTGCCCGAACAACTGGAGGTTCTGCAAAATAAAATGAGTCGGGGCGATGAGCGCGCCGCCGCGGTCTATTCGACTATCGGAACCTGTTTCGGCTACGCTCTCGCACACTACGCGGATTTTTACGACTTCCGCCACCTCCTCTTTTTAGGCCGCGTTAGCTCGGGCACGGGAGGCGACCGCATCCTGAAAGAGGCGCGAGCGGTCCTTGAAGCCGAATTCCCCGACCTGGCGGGGAAGATCAATTTTCACATCCCTGACGAAACCACCAGGCGGCACGGTCAGGCGATCGCCGCCGCCAGTTTGCCACAAATTCCAAGAAACGTTTGACCAATGCAGCTCTCGCACCCGCAGCAAAATCATTTTGTTCCCGAATCCGCTCCTTCTCCAGGCTCGGTCTCGCGCACCACCCACCTCGGGATCGGCGCCCACCAGGACGACCTTGAATTCATGGCTCTCCACGGAATCCTTGAATGCTTCCGGCGCCGGGACCGTTGGTTCGGCGGCATTATCTGCACGGACGGATCCGGCAGCGCCCGCACCGGCCCTTACGCCGACTGTACCGACGAAGAGATGAAGGCGATCCGCTGCGAAGAACAAAGGATCGCGGCGACACTCGGGCAGTACGCCTTTGTCACCCAACTCGCGCACCCGAGCGCCGTAGCCAGGAATACCGAGCAACGCGGTGTGATGGTCGATGAAATCGAAGCGATCCTGCGAGAAGCGCGACCGGACGTGGTCTACGCCCATAATCCCTTCGACAAACACGCGACCCACGTCGGCGTTTTTCTTGCCACTCTTGAGGCCCTCCGAAGGCTCCCGAAAACGCTTCGACCCCGACAAGTCTACGGCTGTGAAGTATGGCGCAGCCTCGACTGGCTTCCCGAAGAACGCAAGGTGCATCACGACGTCAGCGCCCATCCGAATCTCGCGGCCGCGTTGGGCGGCTTATTCGATTCCCAAATCACCGGCGGAAAGCGCTACGACGCGGCCGTCGACGGACGCCGTTTGGCGAACGCCACCTTCCTCGACGCGCACTCCATCGACAACGCCGAACGCCTCTCCTACGCCATCGACCTCAATCCTCTAGTGAATGATCCAAGCCTAAGCCCTCAACGTTTCGCCGCGACTATCCTGGAAGAATTCTCCGCATCAATCACCGAAATGCTTTATCAAACGGGGTGACGTTATCGGGGGAAAATTTCGTCCAACGTTCCGGCCCGCAGAAGACGCCGGCACTCGGTTGGCGAACGGCCGGTCTCGCGTTGCACAAATCGCGTAAACACCGCCTGTGACTGAAAGCCGCTCAGTTCGGAGATTTGCCCCATGGACAAGTGCGACTCCTTCATCCCGGCAAGAGCGCGGTGCAACTGGATATTCGCTTTGTACCGGCGAACACTCACGCCGGTCTCCGCTTTAAAACGCGTCCGAAAATGCCGCTCCGAAACGTTGAGCTTCTCCGCGATGTTGGAAACACTCCAGCCCTCGCGCAGAGATCGCACGACAAGTGACTCCGCCCTGCCGATCCAGCCAACCGTTGGTGATGAGAACTGCTGCACCTCCGGACGACCCTGCTGCTCATCCACCTCCACGGTCAGTCGCAGCAGCAAATGATCCAGGCTCGCGAGCAATTCAGCCGCTCTGCCCTGTTTCTCAGTCCGGTTCCAAAGTTCGACAATGCGACGCACCAGCGCTAAAGACCGCTCATCCGGCTTCAGGACCCGGTGGTTGAGGATCTCCAGCAACTCCTCTCCGGACTCCAGATCGAAAGTTACAAAGAGCCAGCGCAGCGAGGCATCACTTATATCCACATAGTGATGAAACTGGTACGGAAGCACCAGCAAAGCCTCGCCCACCTTCAGTGGCATCCGACTCCCCTCCAGGCTGACCACCCCAGCCGTCTCGATGACAAATATCCAGACGTAACGATGATGGGACAAATTCGAAAGATTACTCTGCTGAAGTTTGGTCTTCGAGTCGCGCATGAAGACCACCGCATTCCGCGAACGTACGCGGGATGCCGTATCCACACCCCGGTAATAACTCTCCGGTTCCGCCATCGCACCGGGAAAATCAGGAACCGCTTCTACCTTCACCGTGCCGAAAAGATCAAAAACGATGCCCCTAAAGTCAAGAACACAGTATTGCCGCTTACAGCCTGAACGACCTTCTCAACAAACCGATGCTTTTAGAAAGGAGCGACGTTCCAGAACGATTCCTGTGGATTAAGATTAGAGTCCGGAAGTCATCCTGATCGATTGAATCCAATGTGTCAAAAGGCTTTCATCCTTGTCTCACTCGCCCGCACGGCCGAGAAGGTACACTTTCATCCGGTTCGCGTAGCCACCTTCACCGTCTTTCGCGGCACGCACGGCAGGCAGGTATATGGAAAGATCGTCGTTCGTGAGGTCGATCACATTGAGCGCGAGCAGGGTGGCGTAGGAATGATTCTTCAACAGCTCAATCAGGCAGGATCGCGCCGCATCCTTCTCTTCGCCGGCTTTGATCAAGCCCCATGCCGCCATCGCGCGAACGTCGTGCGCCTCATCCTGAAGCCGTGACTTCAACGCGCGCGCCCCCTCGCGACTCAAGCGATCCAACATCAACAACCCGGCTGTGCCCCAGTAGCGGATACCGGCGTCGTCACTTTCGAGAAACTCCACCAAAAGCTCCACGTTCCGAGGGTCCCTCGCGAGGGCAACATCGGCCGCGTCCAGGTAAGCAGGCAGATCGTATAAATCAGGATCGCGCACCATTTCGTAGATCGTGATGTCATTTCTCGCCGCCCGTCTCAACATCGCCTCCTCCGACAACATTCCGGCGTCATGTATTTCCAGCTGCCATCCGCGAAGCGCCGCGCGCATGGTCTCCAGGTCCGCCTGATGTTCCGGCCGATCGGCCAAATTAATAATGTTATCGGGGTCGCGCACCGTGTCATACAATTCCTCAACTCGCTGCCGGGGGAGGAAAAACCGGCCCGTGATGTCGTCGGTCTTATTCGCCCGGTGGTGCTGCTCCCATGCTTGAGTGGCCGTCATTCTCCATAGATACTCGAGACGCTGCCCCGGCGGCACATAGGGCATGTAGTTTTTGATATACAAAAATCTCTTCCCCCGGACCGCCCGGACCTGGTCAAACCGCTCATCCATTCGGCCCCTGAAAGCAAAATGGAACTCACGCTCAGGTTCCTGTTCCGAACCCAGAAAAATCCGGCCCTGCATCGTCTCCGGCACTTCGGCGCCGGCGATACTCAGCCAGGTTTTGGGCATGTCCACAAAGCTAACGAGGCGATCGACCGTCATCCCGGGCTCCTCCGCCGGCCACAGGTGTTTGAATTTTTCCGGAATCCGGATAATAAATGGCGAGTGCGTGCCGCTATCGGTAAGAAAGCGCTTGCTGGCCGGCATCACGCCGCCGTGGTCGGTCGTGAAAATAACAATGGTATTCTCGGTCAGCCCCTCCGCATCCAGTCTATCGAGCCATTCCCCGACTCGTCCATCCATCTCCTCCACCGCATCCGCATAATGAGCGTAATTTTTTCGAATCCCGGGAATATCCGGATGATACGCTCGCAACCGCTGTTTCTCCGGATCGTGCCGACTATTCGTCACGTCGCCGAATGCCCGGCTTTCATGGCTTTCGCCAATGTGCGCCACATGAAAGAACGGTTGCCCTTCCTCCCTGTTCGCCCAGTCGCCGTCATCCCATGCGTCCCGGTCTCCTCGTCCGCCGATATTGTAATCGGTCTTCCCGGGTTGGGTGGAATGATACCCGGCCGCCCTTAGGCTGTCCGGATAGTATTGAATGGTTGCATGGGGAATGACATTCCGACTGCGCATCGGGTGAGTTCCCGTAGAAATCGCATGCATACCGGTAACCCACGTGCTGCGCGAAGGACTGCAAACCGGCGCGTTGGCAAACGCGTGAGAATACCGGAATCCGTCTTCGGCAAGACGGTCAATGTTTGGCGTGGTGGCCGCGGGATTACCGTAACTCCCGATCCAGTTCACGTTGGCGTCCTCGGCATCCAGCCAGAGTATATTCGGGCGCCCCTCGGCCGAGACGTCAGCCGGCGCGGCCGGAAGCGCAATCAGGCTCAGTCCGGCCATCCATCTGATCAGTTGTTTTCCCATATTAGATTCGGTTTTTATCGTTTCGTACGGAAATCCATCCTTGACCACGAACGACACCAAATGCACGAACTTCTGGCGGACAGAATCCCCGCGCTCCCAATGATTCCGGCCCCTCGCCCCTATCTGTGCGCATCTGTGAAATGCTCCACCAGCTACGCTGCGCTTCGTCTGCGGTTAGAGATCGGTTCCTGGTTCGGGGCCACCCCGCAAGACGGGATCATACGATCGAGCGACTGGAGCATCCTCCACCAAGTAAAGGTAACGGACAATCGGTTTGAGTTCGATTTCCTGTGTCATAATGATCGTCTCAAAGTTATTCTCCGGCTTCGAAGTCCTCTCGCCAGCCGGCGATATCGGCCGTTTCAGGATAGCCCTCGAAGACCACCACCCGGTAGCGGAAAGTCAGGATTTCGCCCTGTTTCAGCTCCCGTGTACCGTCAAAGGCAAAGGGGGTCGGTGACATGAACCCATAATCTCGAATGAACCACTTGGCCGGATAGAACGGGTTGCCGGAATGCTGGATAATCGCCAGCCCTTCGACAGCCCCGTTGTTGTCACCGTAGTACGCGGCCCAGTCCGAATTTTTCTCCCGAATCCCGGTCTCGTTGCGGTTCCCGTCCGAATCGACGATGGTTCCCGTGCCCATATCCAACACCTCCCCGGGCCCCTGCGTGCTGCCGTCCTGATTGCCGACCGCGATCTCCGGACGCATCCGGGCGCTAAAAAAGGAGTGGCCGGTCTGACCGATTTCGATATCTTTCATTGCCTCAAGTTCGATCTCGAAATCCATGATACGGACTTCGGCTGAGGGAGCCCATATCGTCACCGTGCGGGTGTCGCGAAGCTGATGGCTGTCCGTGGCGGGCACGATCCAGTCGGCCTCGTCTGCCAGAACCACTCTCCTGCCGTCAGCCTCCAGAATTCGTGCCTTCCTTGAAAACACCTGGCCGGTGGCCAGTTCATGCCGCGGTTGCCAATAGTTGCCGCGATTCACATTCTCACTGCGCACGTGATCGAGACTGACGTAGAGCGAACTGTGATGCGGATACGGCTCCTGATCCCAGGCGGTTTCCGACTTGCCGCTCGCTGGACCAGTGACCGGATAAAAGAAGGGGTATTTGTGTTCTCGTCCAAAAAGATAAGTGGTGAATAGTTCGTCACTCACCTGAACGACAATCCGATCCTCTTCCATTTTCGCGCCAACGGTTTGACTTTCGGTTCCGAAAAGCGGAGCCACAAAGAACAAGGTAACCGCCAAAAAAGGTATCGTCCTCATGGTTTTTTTAATTTCAGTGTTGTCGTGTTCAAACATAAATCATCCTCGGCAGCCCCTTCGCATCCTCTCCTGGAACCTGGAAACCCGATCCTATTCCCCTCCGTTCTCCACATCAAGGCTGTTCTCGATGATGAGCCGACTGTTGGAATCGGCAAAGCGGTTGTTGACCAAGGTGACGCCGGCCGCTCCGTTGATTCGGAGATCTCCGTAAATGGTGTTGTTCTCGATCCGCAGGTTTCTCATCGGAAACTCTTCGGGAGGAGGGAGTTCCTGCGGAGCACCGTTCGATTGCCATCCAAAAAAACTAACGGCTATTTCCGGATTGCCTCGTCCCTGACGAAGAACTGAATCAATGACTTCCACGTTCTCCGGCACCGGTCCTTCCACGGGTGCGCTGTAGAACCAGAGTAACGCATAAACGTCACAATCTTCGACAGTCAGGTTGCCGGATTGAAATCGACAACTGTTTCGAATGACACACCCGCGGATGATCGTTCGAGGGTTTGAGGTCGTCCGATCCCAGAGCAAATTTCCAACATCCAACCCCGCCACAGCGCGATCCAAGACGATTTCCAACATCGGAGCACGAGGAGACTCGAAAGTGTTTGGGTAATAAGGGTAATCATTATTGTCGTAGTCGCCGATGACCGAATCGATTCGGGCCGACTCAAGCCGCCGAGTGCCATCGGCGGAAAGAATGAGGACATCGCCTCCCTCCTGCACGGGCATAAATTGAATCGGAAAAACCTGGCGAATCCGCACTCGATCCGGCGCCAGAACCTCGGTCACCTCCCACTGGTGAGTGGAAATGTTGAACGCATCGTCGTTCATCCCTTCCAAAATGCAGTCCTCAAAGAGCAGGTTGCCCCGGTTGCCTTTGACGTGAAAGCCGTCCCGCCAACTCGATGTCACCTTGCCACCATTAGGCTCCGGACGGATGTGCGCCCGCCGAAAAACCAGGTCGCCGTCGTTGCGGAAGATCTGGTAAGCAAACCAGGAAGCGGCCCAAATCTCAACATCTTCAACGAGAACATTATCGCACCGGTCAATAACGACCATTGCCCCGGGTCCATGACGATGCGCCACCCCGGGAACCGGAAGGCTGATTCGGGTGTCTCCCGGTGACAATCGATCAAGCACACGGACCGGAATGCGGTTTGGGCCTCGAACCTCGACAACGCCTTCTCCGAATTCTGCTCCATCCACGGGTCGAACCGATTCGACGTAGTAGTGCTCGGTTTCCTCGGCATAAGCCGAGGGAATCCAAATCATCCCGAAGAACGCCTGCTCTCCGTCCCTTCGGGTCGGGCCACCAAGAGATTTAGCCTGATCAGGCTCATCCAAGCGCACCCGCAACGACCTACCCCCATCCTTCACTCCCAGAATCACCCCCTCCGCTACGGGTGAAGTTGTAACATCGACATTCAACCGCGCGATCGCAAAGTTCTCCGACCGCGTCACATGCAGAAAGCGAAGGTCGTCATCCACCAGGAAGGTTGAAAAACCACCATCGATCAAGAGATCCTTCATCGAGTCGATTCGGAAGGCATACCGTTCGGTTCCCGTTGCGACCCGGATCCGGCTATTCGCCGGAAACTTCACAGTGACCGGCTTACCCGCGGACTCCGCCCGATCAAGCATCCGGCGGATTGCCGGCCCGTCATCGGTCAGACCGTCTCCTTGAAGACCGAATTCCCGCGCATCAAGAAGCAACCTCGTTTCTGTTTCAGCTGTGGCTAAAACCGTTACCGCCAGCAATGCGCCGAAAAAAGAGGCGATGCGGCCGTATGGAATGGATAAAGAAGGCATAGTCATTGGAAACGGATTCAAGTAGATTCTCTTGGGTGGACAAAAAAGAGTAGCTCAATCGTCCTCAAATAGTCGACTGTTGGAATCGGCAAACCGGCTGCTGAAGTCAACGGACCTGGTGACCATGAACACCGACTTTTACCCGACGCTGCTGGAACTGGCGGGATTGCCTCTTGAGCCGGAACATCACATCGACGCCAAGTTTCCGCGCCGGGGAGACGCCAGCGATCCCTGGCACCCGGACGAGGCGGGCCTGCTGCCCTGAGGCGGCCTTCAGCCGCCGCAATCGGAGTCAGGTCGGTGTCCCCCGAGCAGACCGGAAAGCTACAACAGAGGACCGGATAGAGCTTCCAAAGGCTCCATTGTGAACCTGAAAACTGCCGTCGGAGTCGGCGCGAATGCTGAAAAACGGGGTCCCGCCTCCGCTGTTTTTCCAGTCGCCTTCATCCCATGCGTCCTCCGAGTAATGCACGAACGCTCCCCAAACATTGCGCTCATCCGGGCCAACGTAATCGATTTTCCGCGGCATTCGATCATAGGCGCTGGGATTCGATAGGTATTGCGCCACCAGAGTCTGGGCTTCGAAGGCAAAGTGATGATTACCACGCCACGCATATGAAAGTCGGCGGGGCTCGATCACATTGCAGACGTAATGCCGACTCTCGATCTTGAAATCCCCCGAACCCCACCCGGTGTAAATATGAACTGAAGCGATTTCGGTCCGCGCATCCAATTCAACCTCCAGCCAATGAGGCTCCCGATTACCACGAGCGCTCACCCAACGGGAAGCTAGTCTGAGACTTCGTCTTGATTGTGGGTGACGTCGCAAATTCAAAAAAATAATCCGCATTTGTCGATAGCACCCAAAACACTAGATTGGTACCTTTGAAAGGTCTAGTTCTTCGAAATCCAGAACAAAAACTAATCCAAACATGCATCCAGACCCAATTCCAACCGTCAAACTGCTTTCAAGACGCCTCGTTTGCACTAGCGCCCTCCTTTTTAGCCTCGGCAGCTTCTGCCATCATGCGGCCGCGGAAGTAGATCACCCCGATACCGTGCCCACGCCGTTAACACCCGCTCACGAGCAACGAACGGCATATCCGTTCCCAAACTTCTCCTGGACGAAACATCCGGAATCCTGGCAGGACGTTGGTGCTCCGGTGAGCTATGAAATCCAAATCGCTACAACCCCCTCATTCGAAACCATTCTGGACGAGGATTCGATTCCTTTGGCGCGTTATGTGTATGATAGGCCGCTAACTCCGGGAACCTATTACTGGCAAGTTCGCGCTGTGCCCTACATGGAATCGCCGTCGGACTGGAGTGAAATCCGGGCTTTTACTGTAACCGATGTTGACGAAACTGTTACGGTTAATGCGGAAGACGCGGCAGACCATACAGAGGCAATCCAAAATGCGGCCGCCAGGGCTCTCGATCTGTCGCAACAGGGCCGGACGGTCAGACTTCGCTTCGCTCCCGGGGATTACCGGATTCCTGAATCCTTTGAAGGAGCCCTCATTGATTGGCGGGAGGCTGAAAACATCATTGTCGACGGTACCGGCACCAGTTTGTTTTTCACATCGCGCAAGCAGGGTATTATTCACGCGGAAGACTCGAAGAATATTGTCGTAATGGGATTTTACAGCGAATTCGCCAAGGGGGCCTTGCGCGTTCAGGGCCGCGTCCTTGGCGCCGATGAGACCACCGGCCGTGTTACCGTTTCAATAAAATCCGGATATCCCGGATTCGACGCCTCGGACAACCTGAATCAGGATATCTTTTATCTCCTCCAGCCAGGGCATCGGGGACGTCTCAAAAACAAGGCACCCAATTTCATGCGGGCGTCCGATTTTGAGCGGAATGCCGACGGCACCTGGTCATTTGAGGTCGCGAGCCATGAGGTGAACCACTGGGAGGAAGGCGATCGTTTCGGATATAATTTCAGATCCGGATCAAGAGTTCTTGTTGAATTTCCGAATGGACGGGGAATCACGGCATACGACCTCACCATGGACGGTTGGGGTGAGATGCTTTTCTCATCGAAGGAAGGCACGCTGTTTAACATTCTGCACTGTGAATCGGTTTTCTCCAGGGATGAAGACTGGATGACCGGGAATGCAGACGGCGTTCATGTTCGCGGCCACGAGGTCGGTCCCTGGATCGAGAATCTGACGATTCGGGCCATTGCGGATGACGGAATCGCCTTTTACGCTCGCCCCGCCGTGATCGGCGAGGCTCGGCCCAATGGCAACGCCCGGGCCATTGTCAGTCCCGCCCAATTTTTCAACCTCGAGGCCGGCAATGAGGTCGCGTTCTTCGAGCCGACGCAGGGCGCAATCCTCCTCGAGACCCGGGTCGAATCTGTGGAGGCGCGCAGCGATGGCGGCTATGACGTGACCTTCATTGACGATGTTCCCGAGAACGTCATTACCGAAGGGCATTTGCTGAATCGCACCCAGATATGGAACCGATCCAAGTCGTGCGGAGATTTCATGGTTCGCAATTCGCAATTTCACGATATCAGGCGTTACGGATTTGTGTTCCGTTCCAAGGGAGGTGTTGCTCAAGATAACCATTTTTCAGGCACGTCCTCGCGCGCGATTTGTTTCATTAACGGAACCCAATGGCCAAACGGCCTTTATGCCTCGGAAATCATTATCCGCAATAACCACATTGAGGACTCCTCTTTCGATCACGTGGCCGGAGTGCCGCCACTTTCGTTCATCTTCAACGGGCATGGTACAGGAGCCACCACGATCGGACCTCGCAACCTTCTTATTGAGGGGAACCGCTTCGTTGACACTCCACGGCCTGAGATTCAGTTCGATTGGACGCGCAATGTGGTTGTCAGGGATAATCTCGCCGAACGGCCATCAGGTGAGGTGCTTCCTGCGGCGGTTTCGACATCGAATTCCGAAAACATCCGGGTTGAGAATTCACCATGATATCACAATCTTAAAGATTCGACCTGTATTCGACGGTACAACCCAAAGACATCGGTAACAGTTATCCCAAGGACATCCGAAAGCGCACTTTCACGCCTTCGAATTCCTCAGCCGACTGACCGGTCCAAGGCGCCAGGTCGAAACCGGCGGCCGTTGGAAAGACGAGGCGGCCATTCCCTGGAACGGCACCGAATCGCCAATCATCGTCGCCAGCCGGATCTCTCCAGGCAAAGGCAGTGCGTTCGAAACCTGGGTCCGGCTGGGACGTCCGCAAAATCTCACGCCGACGACCGAGCGGCTGATTCGCGCCCACAGTCAACCCGCCGTCGATCTGATCCAGGCGTCCGCCGAGGATGGCGAAATCCGTTTGCCCTTTGATCTCCACCCCGGCGAAGTTCTGCTCTTTGAAATCGAACCTCGGGAACCCGCAGCTATCAACAAAGGCCGTTCGAAAGCCGAGGTAGCTGTCTGGAATCAATCGATGAACGATCCTTCACGCGCGTGATCGACGCGACCGGGAAAGAAGAATCCATCCTACTGTCATGCGCACCAAACACCTGATCCTTACGGCGATCCTCGCTTTGAGCGGGTCTCCTTCCGCGCTTGCGGGCGACGTCCCCGATCTCACGTGGGATTCGGCCGATCTCGACCACGGCCTGGTGTTCCGGCTCTACGCCCTCAATCCGGGATCGACGCCCGGCAACCGCAAACTGGGCGAGGCCTGGGGGGAATCCGAAATCACCTGGAACAACGCCCCCGCCAGCCCCGACGGCAGCCTTCGATACAAACGCAAAGGTTTCGTAGCGACCGTGTTTCAAAATTTTCGGATCGAATCCCGCGGACTCTCTCCATAGGCGGCTGTAAAAACACGGTAGAACTGCGCGTAACTGCCGAATCCCGCCGCCAAAGCCGCCTCCAGCACCGTTATCGTCGATGACTTCCGGTATGCCGACCAAAACCGCCCCAACTTGAGCGAATTCCGGTAGCGGCTGAGAGTAACCCCCACCTGCCGCCGGAAGGTGCGGCTCAAATAGGCCGTACTCACGCCACATGCCCGGGCCAGAGTATCAAGGTCCCCGGCTCCGGATTCCTCGCTCAACAACTCCAACGCCCGGCCCACCGCCGGATGCAACGCGACTTCGCGTCCGCTTCCCGACCGTTCCCGCTGCAAACGCCAGCAGGTCAGCAGGAGATGCCGCAACCCGGCGTTCAAGTAATCCGGATCGTGATGTTGAAAAGTAAAATCATCGCTCAGCCCGAAACCGGCTTCCCGGTTCAGGACATCCGGATCGAGCCCGTCCCGCACCAGCGCATCCATCGATGCCCGCAGGCTTTCATAGACATCCGGCTCCAACTCGGTGTGCAGGACCCCCTCGTCCACAAACCGTTCGGCCTTCAACGGCGCATACCGGGGAGTCCGGCAAGCGGACCGCAAAAGCTCCGGCTTGAACACCAATACGTAATTCGCCGCGTCCGGAGTTCGATCGACCAACTGATGCACCTGCGACGGGAAAAACCACAATAGCGACCGGCGGGGAAAGCGGTAGCGGCGCCCGTTGTAAACGTAGGTGATCTCCCCCGACACCACCAGGTTCAACTCGAGCTCCACATGACGATGTGGCGCCAAGACCGGCGGATTGCGCACCGACTCGGACAAAAATGCGAATCCATCGTATTCGGGCCCGATTTTCAGATTCTCCAGCATTTGTGCAAATTATGCAATGTTTCTCTGAAGAAGCGAGAAGACTCGCCGGCTATTCTCCGTTACCATGTTACCATTTAATCACAATGGTGCCCAACTGTCATCCGCGAGACCGGAAGGCGGACCCGGAGATCCATCCGCGTCTCTTGGCTATCGATTTTCCTCGCCTCCGGCGGGAATACACTACCTCCAGCAGTTTCGAACTCCTGCTGACAAATGCCGCCGGCGGTGTGGTCGCCGGCGGCCAGCCCCGAACCGATTGCTTCTGCCGGTCGCAGAATCAACGCCGCCGCCTCCAGGCCGCCGAGCAAACCCTCTACTGGGGAG
>JBJHCF010000021.1:0-86194 GCA_050506795.1 Opitutia bacterium | reverse complement strand
GGCTCTTTTGGTGGGCTGCTTTATTTGTTTATATGCTACCGTCTCAATCATTGTGACGGCTGGGCTAGGTAGTTGTGGTAACCGCGGGGGGCCTGGGCCGCCGGCACTTCTCCCATCACTGAACCCCAACCAAATCATGCGCTGTCCCGATCAGGCCTAACGGTAAAACCTGGGTCGTTCCTCCGTCGGCGGCGGGTGCCTATGACCAATACGGCGACCGCGATTCCACCCACGAGCGCGAAACTCGAAGGCTCGGGCACTGCCGTAAGATCACCCATGGCGAAATAAGCGGGAGTATTCATTCCGAAGTCACCCACATCGGAAGAACTCAAAGAAAATTCGAGCGACCGGGTCTCTTCTCCCAGAGCGGAGAGCTCGACCGGGGTCCACTCGTCTATAATGAAAGCATCATCCGCGCTTTCGAAACGAAAGTCGGCAAGATAAAACGGCACGATTCCCGTCTGATTCCCCTCCGCGTCAAGCCCCCTGATATCCAGTCGAAACCAGTCCTGGTCCGCCACCGAAAACTGTTTGGAGAAGCCGTCACTCTCCAGCATGGAAAAGTAGGCGTAGGTGGTGTTGGTCACGGTCAGCTCCACCGGATAATGGCCGGCCGGCAAATCAATGCGCGGAAATACGGGCGTAAAAGAATCAAGATATGCGACCCCGTAGATGCCATTGGCGCCCGTCCCCAGACCGGATATGGAGGCGTATTGATTGCCAAAGCCGGAAGTCTCCTGGTCCAGGACATTTGAATACGCCCACCCGCTCCAGGAGTCGAAACCGAATTCGTCGGTAAACGCATTGTTGAACTGAGCGCCCCGGCTGCTAAACCCCTCTCCGCCCTGAGCCCCGGCGGAACCGTTCCAAAAAGCGTTCTCGTCCAACGCAAGGTCCTGGAAATCCACCAGCAAGGCCGCCGGCAAAGCCAGCGGGAACCATCCCGCCACCGCAAACAGAAACCACCGTCCAAGACGGGTTGAAAAAACGCTCCGTCCGGCGAGCGAAACAAAAGAGAGAGATCGCGAATTCAATTCATACATCAAGGGGATGTTCACCGGTGTTTTCAGGTTAATGCAACCTAAAAATGATAGATGAGACCCATTATCACTTAGCACTGGATGAATTCATCCGATCGACACCGCCAAGGTTCTAGTGAACCTTTTCCGACACAGCGGATTCGTCCAGGCGTATGACGCCGTCTCGCATGCTCGGCGCAACCTGAAAACAGGCGAATCGGGCGCACCAGGTAATATCGGCGCTTTTTCCGATGGCCGCGAGCGCCTCCCCATTGCGAGTTTGCCGAAAAACCTCTTCCAGCGAATCCCGGTGCTCCAAATAAATACTGAGTGCGGCCCAGGCGGCGTCGCTCAGCTTGATACCAGCCCCTTGAAGCCCGTCGACCATAGCTCCCGCTCCGATCGCATCCTCAAGCGAGAAATGTCTGCCGCTGCCGGCACAAACCAGCAACAGATTCTCCGGCGCCAACGCGCCGAGCACTCCCGCCAGATAATCAACATTGAGAAGTGCGCCCGGAAACACCCTCGCCGCATGATCGCAGGCCCGCAGCGCAACGGTCCCGTTGGTGGTGGTGGTGATAACCTCCCGATCGGCGAGAGATTGGTACTCCAGCGGGGAATTCCCCAAATCAAAACCTGCGATCCTCCGCCCGCGGCGCTCGCCTCCCAGGAGCGCATGAGGGAGCCGTTTTTTCAGAGCGCGGGCTTCATCGATCGATTCGGCCGGGTGGACGGCCTTCACTCCGTGGGCCAGCGCGGTCACGATGCTCGATGTCGCACGCAACACGTCGAAAACGACGCAAACGGTGTTCTCCAGATCGGAGTCCCGCAAGGCGGCCAATTCGCAAGGATGAAGAATCGCATCAACACGGATCATGCTGGAAACAGTAAACCCGCCGTTCCCAACCAGGTAAAGATTGGATATCGGACAGCAAGCTGTCATAATTCCGGAATGCGAGAAGTCACTTTATTCCGCCATCCGGCCTGTCTCCAACACGACACCGGACCCGGTCACCCTGAATGCGCCGATCGGCAGCGGGCCATAGATCAGGGCCTGCATGAGAGCGGTTTGGAAGCAAAAGTGTTATGCCGGGAGCCGGTGGAAGCCACGAGAGAGGATCTCTGCCGAGTCCACAAGCCGGATTATGTGGATGCGATCCTGGCCTTGCGAGGGCGATACCTGGCCCTGGACCCGGACACCGCGGTCTCGCCCGGAAGCATCCAGGCCGCACTACTGTCGGCAGGCGGCGCCATCGAGGCGGTCAATTCCGTCCTCGACAACCCGGGCCAGGTGGCCTTCAGCCTGATGCGTCCACCGGGCCACCACGCCGAAGCGGATCGGGCCATGGGTTTCTGTTTGTTCAACAACGCGGCCGTGGCAGCCGCCTACGCGCTTGGCCGACGGGGACTGAATAGAGTGCTGATATTCGATCCGGACGTCCACCACGGCAACGGAACACAGCACATCTTCGAAGACCGGGCGGAGGTTTTCTACCTCTCTATCCACCAATACCCCTTCTACCCGGGCACTGGAAACATTGAGGAAACCGGCAAGGGTGCCGGCCGTGGATTCACCGCGAACGTTCCGCTTTCGCCGGGACAGGGGGATGCCGAATACCTATATATTGTCGAACACCTGGTCGGTCCGGTGATCGAGGCATTCTCTCCGGAACTGGTGATCGTTTCGGCCGGTTTCGATGCCCATGCCGAGGACCCCCTGGCGCAAATGGAACTCACCGACGCCGGTTTCCTGGCCATGTACGGACACCTCCTCAAGCGCCTGGAAGCGGACGGGGTTCCCTGTTGTTTCTTTCTGGAGGGCGGTTACGCGCTATCCACGTTGCGCCGCCTCGTCCCAAAACTGATTGGAAGCGTCCAGACCGGGCAGTTCCCCCGGGACGATTTCGGCCCGCCAAATGCAAACACGTTGGCTACGGTCGCCGCGCTGAAACCCGATCTTATCGTCAGAGGGTAAACGCACCAGGAACCGGGACTGCCCCCAACAAAAAAAATCACTTTTTTTCAAATCAGGGCTTGCAACCCATCAATCCATGTGATCTATATGTTTTCATAAGATTTGAATTTCCTCCGCACTGCGGAGGTTTGGGGTAACTAAGAAAGCAAAGGGTGGACCGTTTAGGGGTAGGCGGTCCACCCATTTTTTTGCCCTAAAGGATGGGCCGTTTAGGGGTAGGCGGTCCATCCATCTTTTTTTACACGCAAGCCTCCTGGCTCGCTTCATCTCTCCGGCAAACCCCGATTGCATTTCCCTGACCGGAGCGTTACCTTGTCCTTCTCCGATTCGGTCCTTCCGCAGATGCCCAAAATCATGTCGAAAGCACTCTTCAATCATCCGCTTTTCTGGGTTCGGGTGGCGGTAAAAGCCGCCAAGAACTGGCTGACCCACAACGCCTTTCAACACGCAGCCGCCCTGGCCTTTTATACTTTGTTTTCCATGGCGCCTATCCTGATCATCGCGGTGGCGGTTACCGGATTTGTTTACGGCGAGAAAGCCGCCCAGGGTGAAATCGTTGGTCAGTTCGGCGATATCATGGGCGAGGAGAGCGCCGGAGCGCTGGAGACAGCCATCGCCCAATCGAGCTTCGACAACACCGGCTACATTTCCACGCTTATGGGGGTCATCCTGCTGGCTATCGGCGCGACCACGGTGTTTGGACAGCTGCAGCAATCGCTAAACCAGGTCTGGGATGTCACGGTCAAACCCACCCGCAGCGGCATCCTCAATCTCCTGAAAACCCGCCTGCTTTCACTGACGGTCGTCCTCACCATTGGCTTTCTCCTGCTGGTGTCGCTGGTGCTTTCCACCGTGATCAGCGCGGTAATTCGTTTCGCCGATGACCGTATCAGCATTCCCCCGGCCATGCTTGCCGGCGCCGACCTGTTGATCTCGTTTCTCGTCATCAGCTTCCTCTTCGGCATGATTTTCAAGATGTTGCCCGATGTTAAGCTACGCTGGAGCGATGTCGGTCGCGGAGCGGTCACCACCGCGGTCCTTTTCATTGCCGGGAAATTCCTGATTTCATTCTACCTGAGCCACACCGGCACCGCTTCGACCTATGGAGCGGCCGGCTCGCTGGTGGCGGTATTGCTCTGGGTTTATTACTCATCGCTCATCCTCCTCTACGGCGCCGAATTCACCCGGGCCTATGTCGAGTTGAGCGGCCGGCAGATCGAACCCAAAAGCATCGCGGCCCGGGTACAGCACCGGATAATCGAGTCCCGCTGAACCAAGGACGCTGCGTTAACCCGCGCTCACCGGCCGGCTTGCCGCGCCTCCTTCAACTGGCGCCAGCGCGCCAGTCGCGCGGCGATTTCCTTTTCCTCGCCGTTTTCGCCGGGCCGGTAAAACGAAAGCGGGGTTTCGAGAAAATCCTGTCCGGAAATCGCCTCGGGATAGTCGTGGCTGTACTCATAACCCGCACCGTGCCCCAATCGCTTGGAGGCCTGCCCCCCCTTGTCGCGCAGGTGAACGGGCACCGCTTGCACCGGCCGCTCACCAAGCGCCTTCCTGGCTTCCGCCAGAGCGAGGTAGGCCCGGTTGCTCTTGGGGGCGACAGCCAGGTAAACGGTGGCATGGGCCAGGTTGAGTTCACACTCGGGCAACCCGACAAAATCACAGGCATGGTGCGCGGCGGTGGCCAGAGGCAGCGCCTGCGAGTCCGCCAACCCCACATCTTCGGAAGCCAGGATCACCAGACGTCGGGCGATGAAACGCGGGTCCTCGCCCCCGGCCAGCATTTTCGCCAGCCAGTAAAGAGCCGCATCGGGATCTCCCCCGCGCATGCTTTTGATGTACGCCGAAACCGTGTCGTAATGCTCGTCCTCGTTGGCATCGTAACGAATCCGGCGCTCCATGGCGAAAGCTTCCAGATGTTCCGCCTCCAGGGCCGCCCCTTCCGGACGGCTCATCACGATCACCTCCAGGGCATTCAACGCCCGCCTCAGGTCGCCGTCACACATCCCGGCCAGGGCCTTCAGCACCGCTTCGGACGCCGTGCACCGTCGATCCCCCAAACCTCGCTCCGCATCCTCCAAGGCCCGTTGCAGGATCGCGGTCACCTCTTCGACCGACAGCGGCTCGAGACGAAAAAGATGGCTGCGGCTCAGCAGGGGCGGGTTGACATAAAACCCTGGATTGTGGGTCGTCGCGCCAATCAGCCGCACGGAACCCTCCTCCACGTCCGGCAACAGGAGATCCTGCTGCGCCTTATTGAAGCGATGGAGTTCGTCGATGAACAAAATGGTGCCGGCTTCGGGGCGCCGCCGCGCCACCTCCAGGATTCCGCGCAATTCGGCGACGTTGGACTGGACGGCGTTGACCCGCACAAATCGTCCACCGGTCTCCCGTGCAATCACTTCCGCCAAAGTGGTTTTGCCCGATCCGGGAGGCCCGTAAAACAAGAGACTGCCGAAGCGGTTGGTCCGAATGAGTTGCGGGAGCAATGCGTCCGCGCGCAGGAGGTGAGTTTGACCGATTATCTCGTCGAGGGATTCGGGTCGCATGCGCGCCGCCAGCGGACGGTAGGGCGAGCCGGAGCGCCTCTCCTCCTCCGGAGCCCCGGCAAGCGTTTCCCCGGAGAGAAAATCGAACTGCCGCTCATCTTTTTTCATCAGTGCCAAAAAACCTAATCCGCCCCCCGCTGAGCGGCAAGCATCGAACCGGAGGCGCCCTCCAACGCGAAGCCCCCAAGAAAAACCTTTTCAGTCGGCCGCCGGTACCGTTGGATAAACGTTTTAGGAGTCTGTCGACGAAACCCGCCAGACTCCTGGCAACTGAAACTGACACCACAATTTGTCATGAATGACGCATCATCCGACATCGGACTCATCGGTCTGGCGGTCATGGGCCAGAACCTTGCACTGAACATCGCCGACCACGGCTTTAAGCTGACGGCCTACAACCGCACCACCGAAAAGACCGAACGCTTTGTCGCGGAAAACCCGGACACCCCCGGCGGCCTTATCGGCGCCACCACCCTCAATGAACTCGTGCAGTCGCTCAAACGACCGCGCAAGATCGTGATCATGGTCCAGGCGGGGAAGGCCACCGACGCGGTCATCAACGACCTGACACCGCTTCTGGAAAAAGGCGATATTATCATCGACGGGGGCAACGCCTACTGGATCGACACCATCCGCCGGGAAAAGGAACTCCGGGAAAAGGGACTTCGATTCATCGGTTCCGGAGTCTCCGGAGGGGAGGAAGGCGCACGCTTCGGCCCCTCCCTGATGCCCGGCGGAGAAGCCGGCGCCTGGGAGGAGATTCGGCCCATCTGGGAAGCCATTGCGGCCAAGGTGGATCCGGACACCGGCAAACCGCTCGAAGACGCCGCTCCGGGAAAACCGGTCGAAGGCGGCGTTCCCTGCACCACCCACATCGGACCCGATGGCGCCGGCCACTACGTCAAAATGGTGCACAACGGGATTGAATACGGCGACATGCAGATGATCTGCGAGGCGTACGCCCTGATGAAAGATGTCGCCGGCATGAGCGCCGAGGAAATGGGCGAGGTGTTCGGCCGTTGGAACGAGGGTGAACTCGACTCTTTCCTGATCGAGATCACGGCTGACATTCTCCGCCAAAAGGATCCGGTCACCGGCGCCGATTTTGTCGACATCGTGCTGGATACCGCCGGGCAGAAAGGCACCGGCAAATGGACTTCGGTAAGCGCCCTCGATATGGGTGTCCCTGCTCCGACCATAGCCGAGGCGGTATTTTCACGCTGCGTAAGCGCGCTGAAGGAGGAACGCGTCGCCGCCTCTCAGCAACTCGAGGGCCCGGAGATCACCTTTGAAGGCGACCGTCAATCCTTCATCGACGCCGTTCGCGACGCGCTTTACTGCTCGAAAATCTGTTCCTACGCGCAGGGCTTCCAATTGATGCGGGCGGCCCAGGAGGAATACAACTGGACCCTGAGCTTTGGGGAGATCGCCAAGATCTTCCGGGGCGGTTGCATCATCCGGGCGCGCTTCCTGCAGAAAATCACCGACGCCTACAATCGCGCCCCGGACCTCGCCAACCTGCTGCTCGATCCCTACTTCAACGACGCCATCCGGAAGGGCCAGGCCAATTGGCGCAGGGTCGTCGCCCTCGCCGCCCAGCACGGCGTGGCAGCTCCGGCATTCGCCTCGGCCCTGGCCTATTACGACAGCTACCGGGCGGAGCGTCTGCCGGCCAATCTTCTCCAGGGTCAGCGCGATTACTTCGGCGCTCACACCTACGAGCGGGTCGACCAACCGCGAGGAAAGTTCTTCCATATTGACTGGCCGAAAAAAGATCGTCCGCAGTTGGAGATCTGAACGCGACACCAGTCCCGGCACAAAAAGGCCCGCACTTGAAGGTGCGGGCCTTTTTGTTGGAAAAACCTGCGGAGACGGGAATCAGAATCCCATGGTCAGGCTAACCTTCCAGAAAAGGTTATTGTCCCGCGGCTGAAAATCTTCGTCCTGATTGATCGCGTCAGCGTAATGTACGCCGGCGCCCAGAGTTGCGTTCGGATCGATGCGGAAGAAGATCTGCGCCGAGGCGCCGTAATAATTGTAACTGTCCTTCATGCGTTCACGGGACAAATCACCGGGCTCGGTCCGGTAATTGGCGACGGGTTTGCGATCGCTGAGGAAACCGGCGTATCCATCGAACTGGATACGAATCGGAATCACCATGGCCGGACCGTCGAAATCGTAGTGATAACGAACCGCCGGCTCGAATATTGTGTGTTTCACATCGACATCGTGGCGCAGGTAGGTCGAGAGTTGCAGACCGGGAACCGCTTCAAAATTGCCGAAAAGCAGACCGCCGTAGAATTCATGGTTACGGTTGCCATCCTGGTGCGGGAAATCGTACACCACCGCTCCTATGTCCACACCCATGGTACGATAGCCCGGAATGGCAAAATCGATACCGGCATAGAGTTGGTGTTCCTGGAAGGCTCCGTCGTCCCTTCCGGTCGGGAAATACGCATCCCAACCGAAATAGGCGTCGCCGTAACCGAGCTCCAACGAAGGGCTGAACGTGTCGTCAGCCTGCTTGAAACCACGGAAAACATGGCGTGATTGATATTCCATCTGCATCGTGAGGGAATAGTTGTCAGGCAACCAGTCCGTGTACTGCGCACCAAGCGTTGAACCACCGGCCACCGCGGCCAGTGCCAGAATCAGTGATTTCTTCTTCATACGGGATTTACGATAAAAGTTTTTCAGTTTAAGACCAATACACAACGGGGGATAGAGACAAGCCCATCGCCTCGCAAGGAAAATCTAGCCGGCCCGGCGGTTCGTCCGGGACGTGCGCTCGCCGCCTGTTTGACCTGATCAATGATGCCTGCCGCCAAAATCATACTTATTCTCGCCGCAATTCTTGGTTTCTTCGCCATCCTGCTGGGAGCTCTCGGGGCCCACTATCTGGAAGAAGCCCTGCTCGAGCGCGGCACCGAATCCGCATGGAACACTGCGGTGCTCTATCATCTCTTTCATGCGGTCGCCTTGCTGGCCGCCGGCGTCTGGCTGCGGACCGAGCCCCGGCGTCTGTTGGCGGCCGCCGCGACCTGCTGGCTGGCCGGCACGTTGGCTTTCTCCGGTTCGCTGTATTGGCTGTCGCTCGGGGGTCCCGGATTTCTCGGCCCCATCACTCCGCTCGGCGGGCTGATTCTTATGGCGGGGTGGCTGCTGCTGGCCCTGGCGGCCTGGCGAAACGCTTAACCGTCCGCGCACCTCTTAAACTGAAGGTTCCTGACATGCCATCGGCGAATGAATACCCTGACAAACCTTCCGGACTTCCTCCGGTCCCACCGCTATCGCGATTTTTGCCGGGAGCGCTGGTGAGGATTCTTCACAAACTGGGCGAATCCGGTCGCCCGCTGCTGGTCGGAGGCTGCGTCCGGGACTGGCTCCTGGGACTGAAACCGGAGGAATTTGATATTGAGGTATACGGCCTGGATTACCCCGGGCTGCTCAGAATCCTTCGCCCTTTTGGGGCAACTGACATAGTGGGAAAACACTTTGGCGTAGTCAAAGTTCGGGTAAACGGAGATTCCTTCGATTTCAGCCTGCCGCGCCGGGAAATTAAAACCGGCACGGGGCACCGCGGGTTTGATGTGCAGCCCGATCCCCACCTTCCGCTGGATAGAGCCGCGCGACGGCGTGATTTCACCCTCAACGCCATTTCCTGGGACCCCCGGGACGAAGCCGTACTCGATCCACTGGGAGGAGTTCGGGACCTGCGGGAACGACGACTGCGTCACGCCAGCGAGGCCTTTGCCGAAGATCCTCTGCGGGTGTTGCGGGCCTTTCAGCTCGCCGCCCGCTTTCAACTGACCCTGGCTCCGGAAACCGTGGCCCTCTGCCGCTCGATTCGCCATACTTTCAAGGATCTGCCCCGGGAGAGGATTTGGGGAGAATGGGAAAAATGGGCCGAACGTTCGATCTCTCCTGGACGGGGCCTGGAGGTGCTGCGGGAAACCGGATGGCTCGCCTGGTTCCCCGAAATCCAGGCACTCGACGGGGTGCCACAGGATCCCGAATGGCATCCGGAGGGCGACGTTTTTCGCCACACTCTGCACTGCGTCGACAGCCTGGCCGCCATGGAGGAGTGGCGCACGGCCCCACCGGCGAAACGCCGGGACCTGATGCTCGCGGTGCTCGTCCACGATCTGGGCAAAGCCGTCACTACCGAACAGGTGGAAAAGAATGGCGTCCTGCGCTGGGTCAGTCCCCGGCACGAAATGGAAGGCGGCAAACTGGCCGCGACGTTTCTGGAACGAATCGGCGCTCCCAAAGCCACCCGGGCCTTTGTCGTGCCTTTGGTGGAAAATCACTTGTTTCACATTCACACTCAGGGCACCCCAAGCCCATCCGCCATTCGCCGCCTGGCCCGGCGTTTGGCCCCGGCGGCGATCGAGGACCTTTGCCTGGTCATGCTGGCCGATATGCGCGGACGCCCCCCGCAACAGGACGAACCGCATCCGGGAATCGACAGTTTGAGGGAGGGCGCGCACCGCCTTGCAATCGAAGCCCGGGCTCCAAAACCGATTCTGCAGGGAAGGCATTTGATCGCGGAAGGATTGCCGCCGGGACCGGACTTCAAACCTCTGCTCGAATCCCTGTTCGAGGCCCAGTTGGACGGTGAGTTTTCCTCCGAAGAGGAGGGCATGGCCTACCTGCGCCGCCATCTGGAAAGCCGGGAGAATCCCTCACCCGGTCCGCGTACTCAGGACGATTGAGCGGAAGGCTTGCCTGAATTATTCACCGGATTGCGCAAAAAACAATTTAGGGTATTTTCTACGAATTTGTTACGTTTAATTCGGTTGCGGAACTTTTTTGACGTCCGGTATTTTGCGCAATTGATTCGCCTGCGGCTCAGGGCTTCGCGAATAAGCCAGGCTAGGAGCGAAACAACACGGATTCCCGGTTGAACAAACGCACCGCGATCAAAAGAACCAGCACGGCGTACACACAAGTGGTGCCAAAAACCAGTCCGATGGCGCCCCAATCGTAGCTGCCGATCATCATTTCCTTGCTGACCAGGGCGATGTTCAACACCGGCGCCCAGATCAAAGCAGAGTTGAGCTCCATCCCCGGAAGCGTGGCCGCGATTGCCGGAAGGATCGCCAAAATCAATAGGGGTGAGACGTAGCTCTGGGCCTCCTTAAAGCTGCGGGCAAATAGGGACAGTGCCAGCAAAGCGGCCGAAAAAAGGCATGCCACCGGCAACAGCAGAAAAAACACCGCCACCAGAGCCAGGGGATCGATCGCCAATATGGCCTCGGCACTGCCTTCCGCCCGGTCCAGAAGGGAGAACCCGTAAAAAAAAGCCGCTCCCAGCGATCCCACCGCCAGGAGGGTCGTCGCCACCGAAGCGGTGACCACAACCAGGTATTTTCCCAACACGAGGGACAGCCGCGAAACCGGACTGCTCAGAATCGTTTCCATGGTCCCCCTCTCCTTCTCTCCCGCGGTCAGGTCCATGGCCGGGTACATGGCGCCGGTCACACAGAGCAGAATGATCAGATAGGGAATCACCCCGCCGAGTGTACTGCCAGTGACCTTTTCCGGTGGAGCGACATTGCGCGATCCAATCGAAAATGGCTCCATCAATTCCCGCGCGATACCCCGTTGCGACAGCCGGGTTTCCACCACCTCTTCCCGCAGTTGTCGGAAAAAATCCCGCAACAGCGACGCGGCCATACCGGATTTGATTTCTCCCTCAAAAGTGAAAATCACCACTTCTCCCGTCTCCTCCTCCGCCAGCAAAGCGGCCTCGAATCCATCGGGGATGCGCACCGCCGCGCGAACGCGCCGGCTGAGGATCGCGTCGACGTGATCGTCCTCCCCCTCCACCAAAAGTATGCCCTCCCGCGATCCGAGCCGTTCCACCACTCCGGGCGAGTCCTCTCCACCAAGCAGCAACACCCGATGAACCTCCTGACGGGCCTGCTCCATTACCACGTAGGACAAAGCGCCAAACGCGAAAATCAGCAGGGGGATCACCAGGAGGGGAACCAGAATCATAGAGATCAGAGCCCGGCGATCCCGCAGGATGTCGATCAACTCCTTGCGATACACGATTCCCACCTGTCGCCAGGGAGATCCTCGCCGCAGAGCCCGGCCTGTGTTTCGGTTTGCCTTGTCCTCGGTCATCGAAGTCCTTTATCCGCTCATTCCAGCCGAATCGCAAGTCAGGTCAGCCGGATCGCGCCAAAGCCTCCAGCAAGGTGCGGAATTTGAGTTCGGTCTCTCGCCATTCCGCCTCGGGATCGGACCCTTCAACAATTCCGGCGCCGGCAAAAACGCGCGCCAGATCTCCACCCACCAGGGCGGAACGAATGGCCACTGTAAACTCCCCTTCGCCGCGACAATCCACCCATCCCACCGGACCGGCATACAGACCGCGATCAAACGGCTCGTAATGGGGTATCGCCGCGCAGGCGGCTTCCCGCGGCGTTCCACCCACCGCCGGTGTCGGGTGAAGGGTCGAAAGCAGCGTGAAAAGGTCAACTGATTCCGGCAGCGGCGCTTCCACCGGGGTGTGCAGGTGCCGCACGTTCGGCAGGCTCAGCAACCGCGGCACCGGCGCCGACTCCGGCGCCAGTCCGACAGCCCTCAGCCGGCGGCATACGGAATCCAGCACCAAGGCGTGTTCGCGCAGGTCCTTATCGCTGCGCAATAATTTTTCGCCCAGAAGAACGTCCTCCGCCGCCCCCTGACCCCGGGGGGCCGATCCGGCGAGAGCCTCGGTCAGGAGACGCCCGCCCCGCACCCGCAACAAACGTTCGGGACTCGCTCCGATAAAACTGTGGCCCCGTCCGTTGGCCAGCGAATACCCGTAGGATTCCGGATACCGCAATCGAAGGTCATTCAAGGCATGCAGCGGATTGATCGCCTTTCCCAGACTGAGATCAATGGCTCGCGCCAGCACGATTTTCCGGTAGCGGCCCCGGCCAATATCCTCCAAAGCCCCGGCCACCGCCTCACGAAACGTCATGGCGCCGGACCGCACCTCCCGGTGCCGCAAGCCGGGCGAGAAGCCCTCCGACGACGCCGGAACCGATTCGCCGGCGGGCGCCGTGTAATCAAAAGCGGAAAACCGCGCGTGCGCCCGCCAGACCGTATCCGCCAACACCTCGACATCGGCCTCGGGCGTCACTTTCACATTGGCCACCGCGCAGTTTCCCTCGACCGACCGGGACACCTGCCAGCGGGGCAGAAACAGGGCGCCGCCCGGGAAAGGCGACCCCTCGCCCGGCGTATCGAAAAATGTAAAACCGCCAAAAAAATGCGGTCCGGAAAACGGCACCTCCAGATCCCCAATAGCCACCGTGTTCTCCAGCACCTCGCGCACAAACTCCCGGGCGAGTCCGAATCTCTCCGGCCCCTCGACCTGGCACGAAACCACTTCGTCGGCGCCCGCCAGAGCCCAGCCTTCCTCGCCTCGCTCCAAGTAAAAGTGCCATTCGTGTGGCGCGAAAATGGATTCCAGCACCGCCAGCGGATCAATATTCCGCACTTGCAGGGAAATGCTGGCGATCTGGAAACGTCCTTTTTCCCGGGCGCGTTTCCGACAATCGTTCAAGAAAGCAGCCAGGGAATCCCGGCTGCGATCCGGATAATCCTGGAATTCCAATGTCCGCATACGACGCGCCGTTACCCCGAATCCCTTCCCTCCGCGCCCTAGCTGCCGGACAGCTCGCTTTTCGGACGGGGAAACAGGATTTCGGACTTGGCCGTGCGATTGCCTTCCAGGACCGTCGACCAGGCCAGGTCCTTTTCCCACTCCCGGACGCCGGTCATACCCAACAAGCCGCAGACCCGGTCCGCCGTGCCCGGCATGACCGGTTTCAGCAACGCAACGCTCAGACGAACGCCCTCCGCCATGGTGGCCAGAGCGGTTTCAACGATCCGCCGATCTTCCGGGTCCCCCGATTTGGCCAGCTTCCAGGGAGAGCGCAGTTCGGCGTAGCGATTGATCGCGCGGATAAACGCGAAGGTCTTATCCAGCGCGGCATGAAACTGCATTTCCGCGTAAAGCTCGGCCGAACCGGTCCGGGTTTCCTCCCAAAGCGCCCGCAGTTCCGACTCCGGATCGCCGTCGATCGAAACGGCCGGTACCGTGCCGTCGCAATAACGTCCGATCATGTTAAGCGTACGGCTGACCAGGTTTCCCAGGTCGTTGGCCAGATCGCTGTTGTAACGGGAAAGGAAAAGTTCCAGCGAAAAGTTGCTGTCCTGACCGACGTTCATTTCGCGGGTAACAAAATAACGGAAAGCGTCCGGACCGAACTCCCCGATCAGGTCGAGCGGATCGACGATGTTTCCGGTGCTCTTGGCCATTTTCTGCCCCGACTTGAGCCACCACCCATGGGCCAGGATTGCCCGTGGCAGCGGAACGCCGGCCGCCTTTAGCATAATGGGCCAATAAACCGCGTGCGGGGGCACCAGAATGTCCTTGCCGATGACATGAAAATCGGCCGGCCAATACTCCTCAAATCGCTCTTCCCCGTACCCCACCGCCGAGATGTAGTTCACCAGGGCGTCGAACCAGACGTAGGTCACGTAGCCTTCGTCGAAGGGCAGAGGAATTCCCCAGGAAAGCCGTTCCACCGGACGGGAGATACAGAGGTCGTTGATGGGATCCTTCAGAAATTCCAAAACCTGCTTCTGACGAAAACGCGGGAAAATAAAGTCCGGATTATCATTCAAAAACTCGATCAGCCAGTCCTGGTAGGCCCCCAGCTTGAAAAAATAGTTCGACTCGGTGATCTCCACCACTTCGCCGTACTCCTCCGGCCATTCGCCGTTTTCATTCCGATCCCGCTCCCGCAGAAACTGCTCCACCCGGGTGCTGTAGTGCCCGGTGTATTCGGCCTTGTAGATCTGGCCCTCGTCGTAGAGTTTCTGCAGAATCTGCCGGACCACCCGCTTGTGCCGTTCCTCGGTGGTGCGAATAAAATCGTCGTTGGAGATCTCCAGATCCCGGCAAAGCGCCTGAAAGTCACGCGCGGCCTCGTCGCAGAGTTCGCTCGGCTCGATGCCACGTTTGCCGGCGGTCTGCTGCACCTTCTGACCGTGCTCGTCCAGCCCGGTCAGGAAATGCACCGGCTGCCCCATCATCCGCCGGGAACGTGCGATGACGTCGGTCAGGACCTTCTCATAGGCGTGACCCAGGTGCGGTTTGCCGTTGGCGTAATCGATGGCGGTGGTGATGTAGAACTTCTTCATGCCGATGGTGGTTCCACCGGCTCCACAAGCGCGGAGCCGGAACAAACCCCCATTTTGCAGGAGTTCCCGCCTCTTTGTAAAAGGAAATAATCAGAGCGAATGCCGGTCGCTGCCGTACAACTCCCGCCAACGGGCCATGGCATAACGCTCCTCGGTAAAAAGATCGGCGAGGTCCTCGTCGTAGAGGAAATAGGTGTTGCCATTCAACTCCACCTGATAACCCACGACCGCCCCGCGAAATTCACTGGTGCCACGGATATCGATTCTGGCGTTCGGCGCATAAACCGCGGCGAACAGATTCGCCGTCCCGCCAAGAGACCAATCGCTGATGGCGTCGCCATATCCGTAGATTTGGAGGCTTCTGGGAGTGCCCGGATCGTTCACGATGCCATTGCCGGCCACACTCACATTACCGCCAACATAGAGCGTGAGCGAAGCGCCTTCCTCAATGACCACCCCGCCGTTTCCGCCGATGGTGAAATTGCTGTCCACAACCATAGTGACATGCCCCCTGATCCTCAGCTCGCTGCCCGCACCGCTCCGATGCACGCTGTCGGCAATCCAATACTGGTGAAAAAGCGGGTCGCCGATTTCACTTAATTCGTTGGAATAGACCAGGGGAACCAATTCGGGACTCGGAACTTCCGTTTCAGGAAACGACGACGTGAAGTCCTTGGAAATATGCTCGGGATCCACCACCCCGTTCGGGGTATCAAAGCTACCGACCGTGGCGTTCGGGCGCCACCTGGGGTCTCCGCCGCCAGTGGCCACCCAGCCCCGGATTTCGGCATTCCCGATGTCGATGGCTTCATCAACCACCAGGACGCTGGCAATACTGCCGTTATCCCGGAGAACACCCGACGGATCGGACGATATATAGCTCGCTATAAAAACGTTGTTCCCCTTGAGGATAATGCCGTAACGCGATGTTATCCCATTGGCGAAGGGCGAACGCCGCCGCAACTGGGTCTCGATCTGCTTCGAAATCATTCGTCCTCCGGAGGAAAAAACCCGCCCCTCGGCGATCACGGTCGGGTCGCCACTTCTATAACCCAGAACCCTGACAATGAATTCGCCGTTGGCTCCGGCTCCCAGGTCGACATTCTCGAAACGTTTCTCCCGATCCTGCGACGTCGGGCCCGTGCCCCAGCCTTGCCCGGACCATTCCTTCCGATTGATGGCGTAAAGGGCTTCCTCGATTCCCGCTTCGGCCAAATTGAGGCTCGCGTTGGAATAGAATTGCGTATTGGCCATGCGCATTTCAGTCGCCGCCAGCCGAATATAACTGCCGATGCCAATGGCGGCGATTGTGGCGAAAATCATCGCCATAATGAGAATGGACCCACGATCGTCCCGATAATCCCGTTTATTTGTTTTCATGATAACGATCTTTTTCCTCTATTCGGTTCAACCCATTCCTCACTGGGTCACTTGCTTGTTTCGCATGATATACCGGGCGGACACGACTCTCTCCGAAGTCTCCCGCCCGATAACCTCCTTTACCATGGAAAGCTCCAACTGGATTTGTTTGGTCTCCAGATTGTTGGATGCCGGTTGCTGAAGCACGTTGAAGCGGCGAAAGAAAAACTGACGCACGTCATTCATCAAGACCTGCGCCTGGCCGTCTATCACCCGTTCAAAATTCCCCGCTTCCTCATTAAATCGATAGGTGACCTGGACCACGGCATCGCCAGGATCCCGCACCCGGAGGGTCAATGAATTCTGCGAGAAATCGATAATATCATCGGCAGTACGAACATCGCGGGCGAACAGCTCCAGCCCGCGACGGCCTTCCGAAGTCATATCCGTGTAGTTGACGATGGCCAAACCGCTTCGGAGAACAAAACCGAAAGAGGCAAAGATCGCTCCGGACAGTATGACCGAAAGCGTCATGACGATCATCAATTCGGTCAGGGTAAAAGCCCGGCGGTCGTTTCGCCGAAAGTTAGTTGAATGAACGGTAGTAGTAGTCATTAAGCCCTTCCTGAGAAAACAAGGTTCGATAGGTCCGGGTATGACGCGAGCCGCTGACAGTGTTCCATTCGACAACGAGCTCCACCTCTCTCATCCCATCCCGCACCAGCGCTACCCGCCGAATACGATCGTACCGCGCGGCGATGTTGGCGTCCAATTGCGTATCCACCTCGAATTCCTCTTCCTCCGGCAATTGACCGAGTTGATCCCAGTTCATCAGACGAAGATTCTCCATCTCACTCTGCATGATCTGCGCAGCCATAGTATTGTCCCGTGCGAGCTGGATCATATTGAATCCGCTGCGCATGGCTACCACCGTGGAACCGACCACAATCCCGATCACCATGATCGCGATCAGAACCTCGACCAGCGACACCCCGTCCTGAGAACGCCAACGGGCGGGATCTGTACTTTTCAGGGATGTCATCATATCTGCATATATAAGGAGCCAATTTCGCCGATCCTCATTGTACCGAAACCCCTTTCCGTTTCGCAACCTGAGGGGGGTAAAACATCTGTTAAATCATCCGGGCATTTCCTCTCCCGGAACGGCTCCGCCAGCAGGGATCCGGGCCGTCGTTTCGCGCCGGGTTCGGGCCGATATTTGAGTAATGAGGGGAAACCAAATCCCTTGAAGGCAATACCTCACCACTCTTGAAACCGGGTTGTCGTCCCCTC
This sequence comes from Opitutia bacterium, assembly GCA_050506795.1. Taxonomy (GTDB): domain Bacteria; phylum Verrucomicrobiota; class Verrucomicrobiia; order Opitutales; family T3Sed10-336; genus SLOW01. The sequence goes on along the minus strand of JBJHCF010000021.1, from coordinate 68,789 downwards.
CAAGGCAAAAACCCAACCGGATCCAGCCGCGGCGCAAATACCGGCGCCCCTCCAGCCGGAATCAGCATCAGACCGGAAAGGTTGACGCCACAGCCTGCCGGCGGATCCCTATATTTTGTTGTTTACAGCACCAGCCGATAGTCGCTTGATTGATCGAATTCCCTCTGTTTCGATTCTATCCCTCACATTCGGGCAAGAACAGGGGACTCTGTTAGTGTTCTGATAACGTACCTATGGAAATTAACTGGATTTATTTGGTCACCGCGATCCTGCTTCTGTGGATACCGGCCCCCTTCTTTTTCCCTTCCGAGGCCAAGGAAAGGTTCGTTTCCAACGTGTACGGATTCGACTACTCTCTCGCGAGTTATCTTGGAGCCTGGCAAAACTGGCTGGACGGCATTCGTGGTTTCGCCGGCACCTATTGCCTGGTGCATCTGGCCGTTTTTCCCAATGCCGAGGTCGAGCACTCCAGTTACATTATCCTGGGGACCGTGACGGCTATCCTGGCGATATCCGTAATCGCGCAAACGGCCCATCGCAGCGAGGGGGTCGCTTTTTTTCACGCTCCGGTCTTCTTTCTCTGGGGGATCACCTTAATCCTGTCCGGTTGGCTACTGGGGGTTTACGTGATCATCGCGGGGTTGTGCACTTCGTTCATGACGAACAGCGTTGAGGTTAAACTCTGGATCACGATTATTGTGCTGACCGTTTTCGGCTATTTCCTAAAAGGCATAAACCTGATGGTCGCGCTGAACGTCGGTCTCTACGTGATTCCCCTCACCCTCGCCTACTCGTTCAATAACCACTTGGTGGCGCTGACCGTCATATCCGAATACCGGGACGACGAGGAAGAGAGCGACGCCTAAACGGGATTCGTACGGCGGCACTGCCGACGGTCACCGGGAAACCTCCGTCCGGCCTGAAATATGGGAAACCACCTGACATTGGCAGCCGCGGTTCTCCCGGTTTTCCTCTTGCTTGCCATCGGCGCGGGAGTGCGACGCCTGCATTGGCTGCAACCCGCGGCCGATGCATCCCTGATGAACCTGGTGGTCAAAATCCTCTACCCCTGTCTAATCCTGGGCGCGGTTCTGGACAATGCAGCGGTGGAACGCATGGAGAATCTTCTTGTTGCCCCGGTTCTGGGCGGCTTGACCGTCGTTCTGGGTTTCGCGGTGGCAGCCCTCGCCCTGCCGGCACTGAAGGCGCCATCGCCCGCGGCCGCCCGCACCTTCGTTTTTACGGTTGGCCTTTTTAATTACGGTTACCTGCCAATCCCCATCGTTCAGCAGCTTTTCGACCGGGAAACCCTCGGTGTGTTGCTCCTGTTTAACGTTGGGGTGGAAATCGCTTTCTGGACCGTGGGAATCCTGCTCTTGACCGGAATCTCCCCCCTTAAAGGATGGAAACAGATTCTCAATCCCCCCGCGATCGCCCTCTTTACCGCCCTGATCCTGAATTTCACCGGCCTGGCCGCGCACCTCCCGGAGCCCCTGCTCCGCACGGTCGGCCTGCTCGGAGGCTGCGCCATTCCCCTCGGGCTCCTGCTGATCGGCGCCACCCTGTTCGACTCGACGACGGCCGTCAAGGGCGCGGAACGCCGCCGGTGGCGGGTTCCCCTGATCGCCTGCGGCGTTCGTCTTGGCGTCCTGCCGCCCCTCTTTCTCCTCCTGGCACTGTTGCTTCCAATCACTCCGGAATTACAGCGGGTCCTGCTGATCCAGGCGGCCATGCCGGCTGCCATCTTTCCCATCGTCATAGCCCGCCATTACGGTGGCCACCCGGAAACCGCTCTAGCCGTCGTCCTGGGGACAACCCTGGTCAGCCTGCTCTCCATTCCCCTCTGGCTCAGCCTGGGAAGGCTCTGGCTGGGCATATAGCGGTGCCGGACGAAGGCCGGCAAACCAATTCCCCCGCAACCTCATTCCATCCTTGGCGCAGGCCCGTCCGCCGGTAAAATATTTATCAATGGAACCAATCAACTATCTCGGTGAAACGCTGCGCAAATGGACGATCGGAGCCTCCACCTTCCTTGCGCACCCGGAAAAGGGAGCCCGCCTGATGAACTGGAACCTGGGCTATGCCGACGGGTCCGTCCGGGACGTCATTTTCTGGCCGGAAACGGACCGTCTCGACAATTTTTCCGCGATCCGCGGCGGCAATCCTATCCTTTTCCCTTTTTGCGGACGGTGTTACTGGGACGGACGAGAGGGCTATTGGAACGCGCCGGACGGTAAGCTTAGGCCGATGCCGCGCCATGGCTTTGCCCGCAACGGAAGATTCGAAATCACCAACCTGAACCAGCACGGTTTTGCCGCGAGGCTCCTGCCTGACTCCGCCGCCAACGAAGCCTACCCTTTTCGCTACGAATTCCAGGTGATTTACCGGTTCGAGGCGGCGGCATTCTACGTCGAATTGAGCCTGGCCAACCACGACCAAACGCCGATCCCCTGGTCGGCCGGCCATCATTTCTATTTCACCCTGCCGTGGCGCGAAGGCACCAAACGATCGGACTACCAGGTCCGGCTTCCCGCCACCAAGGCTTGGAGGCATGCGCCGGACGGCAGCCTCGTTCCCCTGTCGCCGCCCGAAAGAGAGACCTCGCTTGAAAATCCCGAACTCGTTGATCGCATCCACACCGACCTGAAAAAAAACAAAGCCGTGATCGAGGAACTTCCCGACGGCGACCGGATTGTTTTGCGCTTCGGCGACAACGAATCCACTCCAGATCCCGGCCTGACGGTGGTCACCTGGACCGAATCGATCGACAGTCCTTTTTATTGCGTCGAACCCTGGATGGGACCGCCCAACAGCCCCGACCACAATCTGGGACTTCACTGGGTCGAGCCCGGAAAAACATCCCATTTCCTGGTGGAGGTGGCCCTGGTTCCAGCGAGCCGTTGAGCCAATCCGCTTTATTCGTTCCCTGGATTTGACCTGGATCAAAGCTTCCGCTTACAATCTCCGGCAAAATGTGCCTGCTGTGAGCCACCACCGAAAATACCGCTCTGCGCCCGCCGGGTCGATGACCGGATCGATTCTCGGACGCCTCGCGGCCACCCTGCTGCTCGGCACCTTCGTCTTCGGGCTGAACTTTCACCTGGTTTTCTTCCAGGTTTTCGGCTGGTCCGGAATGATGCTGGAAAATCACCGAGAATCCGGTTCCTGGTTCTCCGCCATCGAGCAAACCCTGGAGGGCGCGACCCCATGTTCCGTTTGCCGACAGGTTGAAATCGCTTTGAACGCCGACGAAACGCGAGCGGATCCCTTGGCCTCGGGCACGGATAATCGCATCATTCCCCCGTTGTTGATCCTCCTCGCCCGGACCGATCCCTCGTTGGATACCCCTGCAGTCACTTATTTGCCCCTGGATTCTCCAGGCATATCACCCCCGACACCGTTTTCGGATTCACCGGTCCCCCCGCCGCGACGAGTTCCCGCTTGAGTCGCATGGCGCCCTGACGGACTTTTCCCGAATTGCCTCCTCCTTGATTGGGCAAGCCGGAACACGTCCGTAGCACCTGGCCGCCGTGCCCATCCCTGCCGTCAACGCCGGCAGGGTCACCCCGGCACGCCTTGTCACCTGTACCTTCAATCCGAAAACACCATGAACTTATTTCCATTAAATCAAAATCGATCGAACGCCTCATTCATACACGCGCATCAAACCCGGCAAAGCGGATTCACACTCCTGGAATTGCTGACCGTCATCGCCGTGATCGGAATCCTCGCCACCCTGCTCATGCCGGCGGTGGCCGCCGTCCGGGATCGCGCCCATGGCGCCGCCTGCCTCAGCAATGTCCGCCAAATCGCTTTGGCCGGATACCTGTACGCCATTGACCACGACCGGTACGTCGGCTGGGGCTCCGGCGCAGACCGAAAAGAACTGCTGTTCCCCTATCTGGAGACCGGCCGTTCCAACCAGGACACCGAAGGAGATCAGATCTGGCACTGTCCGTTGAACCAACAGCGCGACCGCGAAGCCAGCTACGGCTTTAACACCAATCTGAACTGGCGCCCGCTGGATTCCATCCGCAACCCCTCGCGCACCGTGGCCCTGGCGGACGCGGGCATCGGTGACGATGGGAACCCTACGCTGGCCACCCACCTGATGCCGCCCTCCCGCGAGACTTCCCCCGGCATCGGGCGGCCCAATCCGCGCCACTCGTTAAGCGGACGGCCCGCGGTCAACGTCGGCTTCGTCGACGGTCACGCCCGGCGTACCGAAATCGCACCTCCATTCTACCCGGGTCTTCCCGGCGAATGGACGGGCAACGGCATAACCGATCCGGCGCACAGCGATTATCAGGACGAAATGTGGGGGGGACTGTGAAACACCAACTGTACAAGATCAAAAAATGGAACCGCGTCGTTATGACTGCCGCTCTATTCCTTGGCCTGCTCCTCGCAAGCGGGTGCACCGCCGCCAGGGAGGAACCGGATCCACCGCTCTTCGAAAACGCGCTCACCTTCGACATCGTCACCACAGAGAACGGATGGCATCTCATATTTGGAGTGCCGGGAAATGAGGATCCCCAAGCGCCCGTCCTCTACCACACTTGGTCGGAGGATCGGGGTGTGACCTGGTCAACCGCCGTTCCCCTGTCGATCGATCACGCCCCCCCAGGACGTCACAATCGCGGAAACGACGTTCAGCTCGCCGCAAGAGGTGACAAACTCTTCGCGGTGTGGACCGCCCGCGGAGACGGCCCCTGGGGCAGCGGGCCGCTTGCCATGGCATTCTCACTCGACCGGGGCGAAACCTGGACCGCCGGGCCGGCGCCAACCCCCGCTTCGCCGGCGGAATCCGAAGCCGGTTTTCGCTTTCCCGCCATAACGGCCGATGACGAATGTCTGCACGCAATCTGGATACACGCGCTCGGTGACGAACGCAGCCTCCGCTATTCCCGTCTTAATTTCGACACCATGCGGTGGTCGGATCCCTTGACAGTCGATCCCACCATCTGTGCCTGCTGTTGGAATGAATTGGCGATTGCGCCCGACGGCGCCGTGGTCGCGCTTTACCGCGACCACAACCCCAGCGATATGGCTTTGGCCACGTCGCACGACCAGGGACAGACCTGGATCAAGAACGGTCACGTGGGCGCCTTCGATTGGCAATTCGAAGGTTGCCCCCATGTGGGCGGTAGCCTGGTCCTCCAACCCGGGGACTCGTCACCGGTCATTCTGGCCAGCGTATGGAGCGGACATCCGGACCACACCGATGCCTATATTTTTCAGAGTACCGATGGAGGACGTTATTGGGAACTCTCCCGGAGACTGCCCGCCGGTCGCAATACGGATCTTGCCGCGTTCAGTTCAGGCGCCGTTATTGCGGTTTGGGATCGATTGGAAAACGGCACACAGTCCGTTTTCCAATCCACCTATTCACCCGACACCGGTTCCTGGAGTGACGCCGTACGCGTCTCACCCGATGGCGTTCGCTCCACCCATCCTCGACTGGTTACCGCCGACGGTTCTGCGCTGATCCTCTGGAGCACCGAAAGCGAAGATGGATCGCCGAAAATAAAAACCGCGCTTATCGACCGGCCAAGCCGGCGATAAGCGCGGTCACTCCCTTTATTATGAACACCCAACCAAAGTATACCCGCCGATGAGCGACCTTCCGGCGCCGAACACGATCGAGCCCTAACGGCTCAACCTTACGGCGCGGGCGGCGGCTCGGAACCTGGACCACCCTCGGGAGGATCCCCCGGCCCCTCCGGCGGAGACTCGGCGCTATCTCCGTTGCCGCGACTGTTTCCGTTGTCCCCACTGGAACAACCGGTCAACAACGCCACCGCCAAAACGCACGCGCCTACCAGCAAGAATAACCCAAAATCATTTCGTTTTTTGTTCATACTCATGTCCCTCCTTTTGCCTCAGGCAATTCAGCTCTATTTTTCAATGCTGATCCAGGCGTTGACCTGGTAATCATAGAACGCCCGCTTGTCGGGACTTCCGCCACGATTGTAGTAATACCAATTCCCATTGTTATTGCTATAAACAAATGGATACACCTCCGCATTGGTCCACAACCAATCCTGCATGATGTGATCCCAAACCCAGGAGCGAGCACCCGCCGGACGGTACCACCAGCCATGCTCACTGTGGCGGATCCAACCGGAGTCCGATACATGATCGTAGTGCGAATCACTGAACTCATCCAGCCAGGGCGAAACCTTGGTACCGCCGGAGCCAAGGGTCGCCCCCAGATAGGACGCCGGCGAGGCCAGACCCTCCTCTTCCAGCAGGAAGGTCACCCGCCCTTCCCGACTGAACGAAGCCAGGGAACCCGCCTCCGCACGGGTTGCGAATTCTCCTCGCAACGCATAGACCAGAGCGGCGCTTTCGTGCATCGCGGCCCGCAGTGCCGGCAGAGACTGCACAAAATCCGCCGCATAGGCGGCCCGTGACATCATCCGGTCAATCGCCTTTTCTCCACTTGAGATCTGCGAAGACGTCGCCACCTGTCCAATGTTGGCGTAGAGCTGGCGCACAAAATCGCGCGCCGGCATCAGGTGGAAATTCTGCCCGAAACGATCCACGAACTCATCCGAGCTCAAAAGATTCGACATCAAATCCCGTAGCCCGAATTCCAGACCGGCTTGTTGCCGCAATCGACTCCAGGCCGCCTCCACCTCAGAATCAGTGTCCGGGAAGCGTCCGAGAGCCACTTCGTATCCCGACCAAACCATGACCAGGGCACGAAAACGCGGCTCCTCCATTACTTGAAGGACCAGTCCCGCCCGGGTTGCTTGACCGCTCGCCAGAGCATCCAGGGCATCTTCGCGCTCTTGTGCATTTGGGAAGCGTCCCAAAAGGAACGAATAAATGTGATTCAAGAAATCACTGTCAAAAGCTGCCGGATCAGGTTCGCGAACGGTGATCATTATCGCCGCCGAAACCACCTGGTTGCCCGAGTTGTCCCGGGCACCCACCCGCAGTTCAACCGTGCCCGCGTGTTGGAATATTTGATCGAGCTGATACGGGGCCTGAGCGGTTCCGCCCACAGGAAACCCATTCACGTAAAAGGTCACCTCCTCGATCGCACTGCCGCTCGCCGGACTGGCCGAAGCTTCCATGCGAACCGACGCACCCGCCAAAACCTCCGACCCGGCCAGGGGACGCGTCAATTCGACCACCGGGGCCGCGGTTGCGGGGGCCACCACCTGCACCTGGATCGATTGGGATTCCCCGGCCACACCGCTGGAATCGATCGCCACCGCTGTCAGGCTCTTGGTTCCAAGAGTGGAAGGACGATACCTGACCGAATACGGTGCGCTCCTATCGACCTCGATCACACTGCCGTCCACCCGGAACTCAACCCGATCGATCGCTTTGTTGCTGTCGACGATCGCGGTCATTAGTACCGAGGAAACAGAGCTGACGGTTAACCCATCGACAGGAGAAACCAGGCTGACAATCGGCTCAGGCGAAAACACTCTCAGGTTGGCCGCCGCGGATTCGATTTGATTGTTGTTCGTGTTCGTTTCTTCGATCGCATTATCCGGATCGACGATTGCGCGCACACGGTAATCGCCAAGCGGAAGATTCGCCAGGCTGATGTTAAACGTCAATTCGAAGGGAATCTGACCCGGCGATACGGTCAACGAGGAGTTCGGTTGACGAAACTCATTGCCGGCTCCATCGACAAAAACGACTTCCACCTGGAATGCTTCCCCCGGAACGCTCTCATTCAGGTTGTCACCGGACACCACGACCTGAAGGGTATCCTCCGGCGCATAGGTGGCGAAGGAATCAAAGGCCAAATTGGTCAACGTCAAGTCGGGCGCATCGAGCACCTTGATACCGGAACGCACCGCGAAATTGTTGTCGGTGTCACTTTCCTGAGGATCCTCATCAGGATTGATCACGGCACTAATCCAGTAATTTTCGCCGGAAATCGCGCCTTCGGGGAAGACCAGATTTCCACTTACCGTTTTCGGCGTTGAGCCAATACCCGACGTCGTCAGGACCTGAGAAAACTCGATATTATCCCCATTCGCTGGATCACCGTCCGGTGACAGATAAAAGACAATATCGACTTCGCTGAAGTTCGGCGCGCCTTCGTTGACGATGGTAACGGTGATCGGAAGCGTGCTTCCCGGAGCATACGTCCCTGGCTCAAATTCCAAGGGCTGATCACCGGTGAATGTAAAATCCGGAAGGTTGTTGGTGGAGAAATTCCGGGCGGACCCAAACCGATGGTTGTTACGGTAATTGCTCTCTGCAACCAACGTGTCGGAATCGGAGCCGATCATGCGTCCCACCCGGGCATAGAGATAGAAACGTCCCAGAGGCACATCCACCGGAACAGTCACAAACCCCGAAAGGACAACCGATTCACCGGAGAGGAGACCTTCGTCGTACACGAAGTCGGACGAAGGAGCATCCAACGGGATATCGTTGCCGTTGCCGGAAACGCGGTCGGGTGACAGATACAATTGCACCTCGATCGGAGTTCCGCTGGGTACGGCAGCTTCTCCAGCATTGATTAAATCTACGGCAACCTCCACCGACGTACCTCCCGGGTGAATCCCTGCCGGATAGGTCAGGGCCGTGATTTCCAAATCAGCCAAAGCCCCTTCGCTGCGCCGGTCATGCACAAAGACGTCACGTTTGTTATTCTCCGAAAGAAACATCAGGTTGGTGGCGCCGTGGACCAGGTTGTTCGCCTCCGAAGCGAAGGCGATGAACCGTCCGTCTCCGCTGATGGAGGCGCCGCGGCTCGAATTCGAGCCATCAAGGTTCACGAAGTTCTGTCCGGTCTGTTCTCCGAAGCGGTTCACACTGACCAGCAACGTTTCACCCGTAGTGCGATCGTGTACGAAAACATCCGAGGAATCATTCCGGTCGTGGTCCACCAGGTTGTGCGCCGTGGAACGGAACGCGATGAGCCGTCCGTCCCCGCTGATGGAGGGTTGCAGACTACCCAGCGACCGGCCATCCACACCGGTTTTGTCTTCCGGATACATCGGTTCCGTGTCGCCGGAAACCACATTCGCGTCGGGCACGCTGACCCCGAATGTCTCGCCGGATTGACGATCATGCACGTAGATGTCGCTGACACCGTTGTCGATTCCGGGAACCCCGCCTATCGGCAGATTCGTGGCGCTCGACGCAAAGGCGATAAAGCGACCGTCCGCACTGATCGAAGGGGTGAAGCTGCCCGCGTCCGCCGGCAGGTTCGAGCCGTCCACACTCACGCGAACGGTGGCGATGCCGTCGGCTTCATCCCACACCCCATTGCCATTGGCGTCGCGGTCGTGCACGTAGATATGGGAGACGCCGTTGTCCAAACCGCTTGTCAGGTTACCCGCCGAAGAACTGAACGCGACATACCGCCCGTAAGCGCTCAAAGACGGCGAATAGCTGTCGGCATTGCCGGCGATTCCATCCTCGTCCTTACTCGCAAGCACCGTCTTTCCCGTGTGGGTGTCGTGGACAAAAACCTGGCTAAAGCCCGCCGACGGCACCGTCGCGAGATTGGTTGCCCGGGACTCAAAGGCGACGAACCGTCCGTCACCGCTGATGGCGGGATTGAACGCGCCCCGGTTGGCCTGGACGCTGAAATCATTGACACTGACCAGCAACGTGGAAACGCCGCCGTCCTCGTCGAACACTCCCGTGTTGTTGGCGTCGCGGTCATGCAGGTAAACCGCACTGCGACCGTTCAGCAGTTGGTCGACCAGGTTGGTGGCGTCGGAGACAAAAACCACAAAACGGCCGTCGGCGCTGATAGCCGGAGTGTAACTGGGACCGTCCGATTCCTCGCCGTCCGAGTCGACACTCACCCGCACCACCGCTCCGGTTACAGTGTCACGTACGAACACGTCAGTTACTCCATTGTTGTCGCCCGACACCAGGTTGCTCGAGTCTGAGTTGAACGCCACATAACGCCCGTCGGCACTCACCGCCGGATGGTCGCTCATAGCATTACCTTCCGCTCCGTTGGCGCTCTGGCTCATTCGCCGAGTGAACGGGAAATCCTCCGAATCAATCATGATCTGAGGTGTCACGGTATCCACCAGGACATTGTTCGCGACATTCAATTCTTCCTGCTGATCCATTGAATCCAGCTTGACGGCGACAAAATAAGCGCCGGCCGGGAAATTGCCGGGGATCTTCACCTCAGGCAAATCGATCGTCACCCGCCCCGAACCGGCGAGGGGACCGTCGACATCCAGGGCGACACCGGGAATTCGGGTCAGCAGGAAATCGTCGCTGTTGCCGTATACGGTGTCCGAAGACAAACGTACTTCGATATAGTAATCCTCACTAATCGGTGCGTTTCCTATGTTTTTGAATGAAACCGCCAGATCCCGGACATATTCGCCCGGTCGATAATTTCCGCTGGCATAAACCAGACCGCGTTCCTCGCCGTTTTGTCCGTTCTGAAAAGCCAGGTTTGGTAATGCCGTGACCTCGACTGCGGGTTCTTCGGAAACGAAAACCGCTCCCAGGGGCTGCGCCCCCCCATCGACCCGGACCTCGAGGTAGTAGTGTCCCGGCGGGGGCCGGTTGGCATCCCGCTCCTGGGCGGTCAGCCCCGCACCGTAAATCGCTTCCGCGTTTCGGGCGGCATTGATTCGTGAACTGAAAGGGTTGGACGCGGTTGTCTTGGCATTGGGAGCGCCCGCGGGGACGCTGAAATTGAATCTTCCGACCAGAAAACGCTCGTCCCCGTCTCCGTTCCCTTGCCCGCTCGCCGGTATCAGATAAACGGATGCATTATTCTGGGCGGACGTGCTGGGGTAAGGAGCACCCGAACTCTCCACATTCACCGTAAACGAGAAGACTTCGCTTCCCGGGCCACCCAGCGGACTGATCTCACCCCGCCACCCGGAAACGCTGGTCGTAAAATCCACTCCCGGTGGAGGGGCCGGCGGCAGGTCGCCGCTCACCGTGGCGGTAACCGGCGTGGATAAAGTCGCGTTGCCTTTGTCATCGGTAGCCAGTGCATGCAAGGTGTACGTGCCCTCGAATCTGGGGGTCCAGAAAACTTGTAATGGAAGCCCGTGAACGATACCGACCGAACGGCCGTTGACAAAGAATTCCACGTTTTCCAGGGTCCCCTCCCCCTGGGCTGCAGCTTCGGCCTTGATAGTCACAGCACCACCCGATTCGGGAACGGACACCGTATCGCCATCGGCCGGATCTACAACCGCGACCGTCGGCAGTTGCCCCGCACGCGGAACGACCTGAACCGACCGAATTGTCGATGGGGAGTCAGTTCCATCGGAAAAGTGAACTTCGGCGGTCAAATCCACATTCTGAATGTTCGCCGCCTCGGGTACGGTCCAGAAAACGGTGTAAGGGTAGTGTCCGCTTTCCCCTATGGATTCACCGTTTGCATAGTATTCGACCCGACTTATGGGTACGCCGAGCGGCGAGTAAGCCTCGCCTCGCACCGCCACCGTGGACCCGCCGGGAATCCTCGCTCCTGAATAAGGAATATGCATCTCTGCGCCGGTGACGAAAAACACCAGCGGTTCGGACGAAACCGTGTAGTCTTCCGCGTCGATTTCGGCCACCACCTCGTATCTGCCGGGGGCGGGAGGAAACCAGTTCATGGTGATTCGGTTCTCCAGATCCAGGTCTGCGCCTACAAAAGTCCACTGGTTGATCTTAAACCGGACCTCATCGGCCTCAAACGGTTCGGGTCCAATCAGCCGGGCGGTTATCGGTACCGAAGTGCCGAAGGAAGGATCGAACGCCACGTCGGAATTCGCATCCGGCGACTCGACGATCATCCGCATTCCCGGAGGATGATTGTTCGACTGTGCGTTCGAAAATGCCGGCACCAAAGCCGCCGCCAAAACAGCCAGCGGCAACCACCGTGCGTTAAGAAAGCGTCGGGCGAATCCCGATGGAGTTTTTGCTGTCGTCATGATTCTTCCTTGTCTTCTTCAATCGCGGATTGGCGATTCGGGTTTTGGGTAAATTCGTGAAATTCTTCCATTTGCCGCTCACGTGCCTCGAGCCTGGAGCGATACTCGTCCTGGTACCGATGCAGATTCTCGAGAAGGTGCCGGATCGCCGGGACCGTCTCCCGGGTCAACGAAACCGCGCCTCCCAGCCGCAAAGCATAGGTGCGATCCTCGAAGTCACCCGTAAATTGGGCGGGGAACTTCCGCTTCGATGGATAAAAATAGACGTCTCCAATGTCCGTTCGGACCTGGCGCAGGAGCAATCCGGTATCACTTCTCGCCGCCACCGATGCGGCGAAGTCTCCCGCTCCGGAAACCATGCGTGAGAATGCCTGCATCACTGCAGCCAACCCGTCAATTTGATCGGTATCGGCCGGATAGACACGGAAACCCAGGCCTACGATACCGTCTCCCGTTATTGTGGCCATATCTCGCTCCAGATATCGCCCTTGATAAGGATCGAAATAGCGCTCCGGCCGAATGCTCAACTCAAGACTTTGAACCGCAAGCCGCACACGTGAAGGCTCGGTCGGATAAACCTCGAATCTCACTGCCAAACGATTATCGATCAGCTCAATCGACTCGACAGCATTGCCGACGGTAAATGGCGCTACGGCTTCCACCGCTCCTTCCTCTTCCTCGTGTTCCGCCACGATTACCTGATCAGGCAACTCATCCGTCTTCAGCAGCAATCGTATTTCACCCTCGTGATGAGGCGCGGCGGCAATGGCGGTTTCAATAATCCGCGATTCCTGCTCCGGAACCTCCGCCAGCGCAGCCCAGATAATCGCAACGCTCCAGTACGCCTCCTCGTCGGACACCCTTCCAACCGATCGGCGAACCGCTTCGGGAGCGTTATCCGGGAATGTGCTGAGCAAAGATTGCACCAACTGGATTTCCCTGAGCAAAGCGGCGGGAAGTTCGGTATCGTCCACCAGGAAGGTTTCTTCTGCCTCCTCGGGATCCACCGCGGGAACTTCGGTAACATAGCTGAGGATCACTTCCTCATGATGCGGCGCCGCGGAGATCGCGGCAGACACGATTGCGTCTTCCTGCTCCGGCGCATTTTCAATCGCGGTCATAACCAGAATCACGCTCCAGAACCACTCCTCGTCCGAAACTCTCCATACAGAGCGCCGCACCGTCGCCGGAACTCGTTCGGGAAAGGTTCCTAGAAGTGACTCCATTACCGCAATCTCACGAAGGAGACGTTCGGGTCTTTCAATCTCGCTCAGGTCAATCCGAACGTCCTCATCCCCCAATATCTCGGGATCATATTCCGAAGGATCACCGTCTCCTTCGCTTTCCGCTACCAAGTCCTCCGATTCATTGGCTTCGTAATCCCCGCCCGATGATTCATCCGCCGTTCTCACGGAATCAGGATCTTCAACATTCCCGGCAACCCCGGCCTCAACCGGCTCCGTAGTCTCCATGATCTCGATCGACGGCGGCTCAATAGTCTCGGCTGAAGGCTCACGAAGTCCGGCTACAGCCGCTTCAATCTCCGCCTGACGATCCGGCGCCGATCCGATAGCCGCAGCCACGACGGCCTCAAGCGTGGAGTCATCCCATTCGGGCAATCCTTCGATAACACTGGCGACGATGGAAGGGGCCGACTCCGGAAAATTCCGGGTAAGCTCCGCGGTGATTTCAACCGCCATCTCGGGATTTTCTGCGACCGCTTCAATTATCGCGGCATAGCGATCGGCGTTCTCCGTGGCCGCGAGGGCAGGCGACGACTCATCGGCCGCACGTACTCCCGCCACAACGAGGACCGCTGCAGAAAGGACAATTGGAATCCAATAGGTTTTCATGACAATATCCCTTCAATTAATGTCTCTGCCTCGGTCCCATCCGGGCGCTTCTCACCGAACGCGCATCTTCGTTGTCAAGATCGGCATCGTCGAATTCCATCAGCATTCGCCGAATCTCCTCCTGACGCGCATCCGCCCGACGTCGAGCCAACTCCTCAAGGTAACGCTCTTCTTCTTCGGTTCGCTGATACTGGGATCCCTGGATGTCACGATGACTTAATCCCATTTGCAGCATCTCGCGCTCATCGATGAAGTCCGTGTAATTATGACGGTCCGGATCCGTTATTGTGGCCGTAATAAATATGATCTGGTTCTTTTTGTTCCTGTCTGTGGAATCGCTGCGGAAAAATCGTCCGACCAGCGGCATGTCTCCCAGCAACGGAACCTTGGTTTGCATACTGCTGGAATCCTCATCGGCCAATCCGCTCATGGCCAGAGTCTGACCGCTTTTCACCACGACATTGGTTTCCACAAATCGCTGCCGGATTGTCGGAATCGTCTGGGCAAACGGTCCGTCGCCGAGAACCTGCTCTCCAACAATGTTGTTAATCTCCGGCCGCGCATACAGGTTGATCAGGTCACCGCCGCTGATAGTTGGTATCACCTTTAGAATAATTCCCGGCATATTCTCCAACTTGATCGGTTCGTCGAAGGTAGTCCGCGCCGGATCGCCCGCCTGTCCGGTCCCCAGAACGTTGGCAGCGCCTTCCCGGTAGAGGTGGTCCACCACCTGGATCTCCGCCTCCTTGGCGTTCATGGTAACCACCGTCGGATTGGAAACCAATCGAGCATCCGTATTGGACTGCAAAGCACTCAGCACCAAATTGAATTCACCGGCGGTAAAAATCGCCTGAGTGTGCCTTCCGGTTCCGCCGGCACTCAACACCTCGCTGAATCTCTGCCGAGTGTCGGTGCTGGTGGAGGTAACCCCTCCGGGACCTTCGGTAACCGTTTGCGTCCGGTTGCGCGCCGTTCCGGAAACGCGATCACTGTCGCGCGAACGATCGAAACTATGCTGCAGATCTCCGGCACCGACCGTGTACCCTCCAAGCGAATCCCAACGCACCCCGAGGTCTTTGGCGTCGCGGTCCGAAACCTCGATGAACATCGCTTCGATCATCACCTGTTGGGTGGGTTGGTCCAGGCGCTCCACAAGGCGTTCGATTTCGCGCATCTTCCCTTCCTCTGCAGTCACTATCAAGACGTTGGTGCCCGGATCTACCTGCACCTGCTGAACACCCGATAGATTTCTTACGAACTCAGCGATGATTGTGGCAGACGGATACTTTACCTGCACAACGCGGGTCGCCGGCGGGACCGACTCGATCCGGCTCAGCGTCTCGATTCTTACGATATCGTCTCGATCCAGATAACCATAACCAATCTGCGACAGGGACACATCAAAAACCTGTTCCCAGCGAACGTTGCGCAGGCGTATGGTTGCTGTAGCATCGGAACCCATCGTCATGAAATCCTGCGGGATCACCACATTCAGATCCGCTTCCGCGGAAACCATGGCGACAATGTCGGCTATCGGCACATTTTCAAAATTGACCGTCAAGGTGCCATCCTCGTGAACCCTCACGCGGTCGTCCGTCGCCACACCACGAGCGACCTCATCCCGAATAATTCGGATTATACCCGCATCATCCCGAAAAGTGTATCCAATCGGGGACAATACAATTTCGAAAACCTGCGGCCAGGTGACATCGCGCAACCGAATGGAAGCGCGACCCCCAAGCTCTTCCGGAATGACAAGGTTCAGTTCATACAGATCGGCGACACTCCTTAGAATCGTGCGAATCTCCGTGTCTGGAAAATCCACCGAAATAGTCTCCATCGTTTCATCCTGCACCTCGACAAGTTCCGGCTCCGATTCGATTACGAGCAAGTCTCTTTCATGATCGTCTCCTTCCTCACTATCCGGGGTTTCTCCGCTTTCGCTCTCAATATCGTCGCCGGCCGGCATCTCCTGCATGGCGTTGGTCGCCGCCAGCGCGATCGCTTCACCTCGATCCGGAGCGGCGTCCAAAGCGCCGTCAACGATCGGTTCGATCGCCCCAGGAGCAACTCTCACCGCGGCGTAAACCACATCACCGGTACGCTCTGGGTCGGGCAGTCCCGCGACCACGCTGCGCACTATGGAACGAGCGGATGCCGGATACTCATCCAGCAAAGCCACTACTATCTCCTCGAAACGTTCCGGTTGCTCGGATACTGCCGCGGTAACAACTTCAAATACCTCGGCGTCCGGCGGAGCTTCGGCAACGCTCCCCACGACAGAATCGACGGAGATAGGCTCCGCCCGATCCGCTTCCTCACTATTCAGCGGGAATGTTGCCACGGTGCAGGCAAATACTAAAAGCACCAGTTGTAAGGGGGTCTTTGTTTTCATAATATCTGGATCAAAGGTTGTTCTCAATCTCCTCATCATTTAGCCGCAACTTATAGGACGAGGCTGTAACAGCCTCGATCCTCACCTGGTAGGTTCGCCCTTCATGTTGAACGGGCAAATAGTCACCGGGGCCGACCCGACGGCCCTGCAGTAGTAAATATCTAACTCCACCCATTTGAATGGATCCGTCGACGGAGATTCCTGACGCAATTTGGGCAAGAATGCTCCGGGTCGTTTCCCCGGGAGCCACTACCGTGTCCGCTCTCGGGTAAAACGGATGTGCCACCATCCCTTCAGTCATCTCCTCCAGTGTCCTCGACTCTGGGTACACAAGGGACCTGGCCTTACTGATTACATTAAGGCGGTCTTCGGGAGTTCGCACCTGGGCCTGCAATGTCTGATCGCTGAGCGCGAAGAAAACCGCGGCAACCAGAATAATCAATATGCGCTTTTTATTCATGGGCGTCCAAGCAACTCCAGGTTAATCGCCAAACGTACGGCGGAAGAATCCGTCCGCTGGGCACGAACGATTTCCATTTGAGTGAACCGGGCGAAATGGCGTCCGCTTTCCACCCGATGAATAAACTCCAGCACGTTTGGATAGTACCCCTCCACCGCGATATCATACCGTACGGGAACATATTCCGGTGGCTCGCCTTCCGTCGGCGGCGAAGGCGTTCCTCTTTGGGTAAGATCGGTGATACTGACCGCGCTTTCACTCTCCAGCCGGTAGAAGTATTGGAGGTTCCGTGCCAACTCGGCCGGGTTAACCAGCCGCACCGACAGTTCATCGGTCAATTCTCCAAGAGCCGCCAAATGCTGCTCAAGGTCGACCGCGTTTTTAATATTCTCATCGATGCGCGCCCCTTCACGCTCCATCTGCTGAAGTTCGGTTCGGACATCGGAAAGCCCCGACCCGCGAACCACTATGGCCAGGATGATTACAATCGAGCATAAGCCGCAAACAAACAGGGTCGG
Organism: Opitutia bacterium; assembly: GCA_050506795.1. Lineage (GTDB taxonomy): Bacteria > Verrucomicrobiota > Verrucomicrobiia > Opitutales > T3Sed10-336 > SLOW01. Next base: position 51,669 of record JBJHCF010000021.1, on the reverse strand, counting down.
ATATTGGCGAAACCGGGCTATGATGGTGCTGATATTCATCGAATTAACTCGCTTCCTCCTCGGGGCGAACTAGAGACAAAAGAAAATCAAATGAGAGCGTATTTGTTTCTGGATTACGCGTAACGGACCTCACGTTGACGCCGCTTACCCTTTGGGAAAAATAAGGGTCCTCGGAAAAGAATCGCTCGTACTCGGAGACGATATTCGTTGCATCGTCTGAAGCGCCGATGACCCGTCCGGTTAGCGCCAACTCGGCGCCGGACGCAACTATGCGATAGTTGATTCTGGAAAAAACAATCCGGTCGGGCATCGTTTTAGCCAACTGGGCAAGGAGATTGGAAACACCGGTCGGCACTTCGAGGAACTCCTCGAGCGCGGTGACCCGATTCGCTTCCGCGGCAAACTCCCGATTCAGGTCGAGCGCATGCCGATTCTGCGGCTGCCGCTCGGCAATGCGCACATCCCATGAAGCAACCTGCTCCACAAGGCTACGAGTTTCGAACTCCCTATAAAGAAAAACGATAAGCAAAGCACTGAGCACCACACACGCGGTAACATTGAGGAAGAACGAAGTGCGAACCACCTTGACGTCGGGCAACGCCGCCGCATCGCGAAAATCGGGGTGCCAGTGCGGTCCCTCTTGATGATTCTTTCTATTTCGTTTCATCGTCCGGCACTCCAGCGTCAATAATGAGGCCCAGCAATCCCAGCCAATGGGCGGGAATATTGTCGGCGTCTATACCGGATCCCAGGGAGACCCCATTCCGTTCCAACCAACCCGGAAAGCTCAAGGTCAACGGATCCACGTTTAGAGCCTTGGCGAAAGTCTTGTTCAGCCAGGCCAACTGATGAGGGGCTTTGGTGCAGATCACCTGACCAACCGAAAGGCCGGTACTCACTTCGTAAAAACCTACCGTCGATTGAATTTCGCGCAGGAGTCGGTCAACAAGTCGGGGTCCCATCTCCTTGAAATCGAAGGAGTCGGAATAAAACAAACGACGTGCCGCCTCTTCGTCCTTCAAGCCCAGATCACGCTGCACAACAGCTATCATCGACTGCAACCCACTTGGAATAGTTCTAACCGCGTCCACCGCCCCGCGGTGAATAATCACCACGCGAGTATCCCGTCGTCCTATCTCCAGCATCAATGTGGGAGCGTCAAACCCGGCATGCCGGTGGTAGTCCACCAGAGCTCCGATACTTGCGACACTGCCCAACTCCAATCGATCAGGGAAGACTCCAAGCTGAAGCACATGCTTCTGCGCCTCGGAGAATGTTTCGATAGGTGCGCCGCAGACAAAGAACTCCTTTTCCATCAAACTCCCGATATCGGCAGCAGCTCCGGTTCGCAGGTTCAACACCGCCAAGTGATAACCGGACGGTTCGATATTGAACTCAGACTTCACCCGTTCCTCCAGGTAACGCGGATCCTTGGCCCGACGAGGCTCGTCGATCGTCAATTTGCCTAAAAGACGCCCTTGCGGATAAACCCCGCAACGGGCACGGGTGTATCCTGCGGCGCCCGATGCGCCTCCCATGCTTTCGACGAGCGAAACAATTTCCCGGTCTCCGTCCGAGGGCGTCTCGCAGACCTCCTCCAACGTCAGGGGCGTGACATAGCCAGAGGTTCGGGCAATAAGAAACCCCGCATCCGAATGCTCGACAAAATATGCACTGTGTCTGGATATCGCCATGTTGTGGAACGCAGACTTACCGCAATGGAAACCAATCGATCAATTCGTAAATTCAACATAATAACATGTTTACAATTTTTTTAGAATACCTCTCACGAGGGTTGCGAAACATGGTTTTTCCGAGGTATATTCTGTACCATGCAAACGTCTTTCCCATTCAGATTGAACCTTTTCCGTATTCTAATTTTCCTGACACTGGGCTTGTTAGCTCCGGTTTTATCAGCGCAACAGCCATTCCTTTGGAAGGCCGAACGTGAGGGAAAAGAGAGCCACATCATGGGAACCATACACTCTTCCCATCCGAATGTTCGCGGCATTCCGGATGCGGTTATTGAAGCCTTGGCTCAATCAAGCGTATTTATGCCCGAAATTGACCTCACCAATGAGAATATCGGCATAATGGCTGCCGCCGCCTTTGATTTTGGCGGTCAAGGCTGGGAGAACAGAGTTCCGGAGCATCTTCATTCCCGGGTGAGGTCGGCAGCGCAACGGGCCGGCCTTCCCGACCTCATGCTGCGAAATCTGGCTTTTGAAATGATTCCTGTTTTTTTTGCGCTGCCGCCTAACGAGGATTTTTTTCAGGTGATGGACGTGCGTCTGTACCAGGAAGCACGTGACCGGCAAATCGAGGTCAGAGCACTGGAAACCGTCGAGGAACAAATGGCGGTCTTCAAAAATCTGGACGACGACACCATCGTCCAGCTGATCGAAGAGGCTCTGGATGAAATGGAAAACGGCTACCCCCAATACCATGAATTGATCGCAGCTTACGCATCCGGAGATACGACCAAGGTGGAAAGATTGATTGATGGCTTAAGGACCGACTCCAACGACGATTACGTGGAGGCATTACTGGACCAACGCAATCTAACCATGACCGAGAAAGCCCTTCCCGCTCTGGAAGAGGGAAACGCATTTATCGCCGTAGGGCTGGCCCACCTCTTGGGCCCCGGCAACATGCTTGAGCTGTTAAACAGCCAAGGCTATACAATCATTCGGATCGGGGATTGAGTAAATACGGAATAAAGTCGCCGCCCCCGCCAACGGCATAGTGGCCGCAAGCTACCACGTGCGCTTCTTATGGCGATTCGCCTTAGAGCGCTTGCGACGCTTGTGCTTCGATATCTTTAAACGGCGTTTCTTCTTCAGATTACCCATAATTTGTCTGCTCTTTATTCCTGAAAAAAGGAAGAGGTTGCAGGGATTTTTCGCCCCTGTAAAGCACCTTTTTCACCTCATTGCAGGTTTCCGGCAAAAGATCCCGACTGGTCAGGAATTCGTGGTGAACCGGTCGGTAACCAGCACGACGGCGTCACGATCAGCCGTAAGTTCGAGCTCCCCTTCCCAGGGAACCAGCGCGTTGGCGCCGCGATCTAGAGCATGGTTTTCGTTCGCCACCCGCACCGCACCCTCCACCACGTGGAGAAGAAACGGGCCCTCCCCGGACCGAAAGCGCAATGGCGTCCTGTCCGAGCCCACGACCACCTTGCGGATGCGAAACTCAGGACAGTCGGCCAGTGTCGCATCTCCCAGCCCGGGACGAACAAGGTCGGGCTCGAAATCGTCGAAATCAATGCAGGCCAACGATTCCTTGATGTGCAAATCGCGCTTTTTCCCGTCGAGTCCCACCCTGCCCCAGTCGTAAACCCGGTAGGTTGTGTCGGAATTCTGCTGAATCTCCAGGATCAGGTTGCCCCCGTCGATGGCGTGGATGCGGCCGCTGCGCACCAGGATTGAATCCCCGGGGGAACATTCGACGCGATGGACGCATTCCTCCAGCCTTTCCTCGCGCAACGCGCGTTCAAATTCGCCACGACGTACCCCTCTCCTGAGCCCGACGAGCAAGCCGGCGCCGGGTTCGGCAGCCGCGATGTACCAATTCTCGGTTTTGGGTTCGCCTCCAAGTTCCGCTGCCACTTCGGCCGGCGGATGCACCTGCAGACTCAAACGCTCCCGGCAATCCAACCACTTGACCAGGATCGGGAACGGGCGCGCCGGATCGTACCCGGGGCCCATGATTCCGGACGGATTCGCCTGCACGATCTCGCGCAGGGTGAGCCCGTCGTAGTCGCCACCTTTCACGATGGACTGTGCATCGGACCGGTCGACAATCTCCCAGCTTTCGCCTATCGGAACCGATGGAGGAAGGGATCGCCCCAATTCCTCTTCCAAACGGCGCCCGCCCCAGACCCGTTCCTTGTAAAGAGCTTCGAAAACAATCGGCAACGTCATGAAAAAAGAGTTAATTTGCCTCCCGACAAGCGGTCAACGTACATTAGTGCTTTAAATGCGGTGACCTGATGCCCTATTTTAACGGATCGATGGGTAACAAGAAAACAGCGCCGGAGACGTCGAAAACACCGGCTCCCACTTTCAACCAGCCGACCAAGGCGCGGTGCCGGCCGATCGCTGGGAGTATTTTTGCGGTTCTGGGGGTGCTGATTCTCGTATCTCTTTACGATTTTCACCCGGATCAGGATGTCGTGAATACCACCGACCCCACAGGAGAAAACCTGGTCGGTCGGTTTGGCGCAAAGACCGCCTTTTTCACGTTTCACCTTTTCGGAGGCTGCGCCTGGCTGGTTCCCATTCTGCTTATCTGGGTCGCGTGGATCCTCTTCAGCCGCTCGTACCGTTTGCAGTACGATAAAGTCATCGCCCTAGTCGTGCTTGTTCTGACCGGTGCCGGACTGCTATCCATGCAGAACAGCGTTTTTCTGACCGAGGGGGTTCACACCCAGGGTCCGGGGGGCGTGGTCGGAACCCTTCTGTACGACCAGTTGCTTCGCTATAACATCGGCGTTTTTGGCTCGGTGTTAATCATGGGAGCCGCCTTCCTCTTCGCGCTGTTGCTCTTGATTACGCGGGATTTGGGCAAGGCCGCCGAAGGCTTCTTCCACAATTTCGGGGAACGGCGACGCATTAGGAAGGAACGACGGGAAGAGCGACGGAAGGCACGAGAGGCAGCGGCCCGTGAGAAGGCACAGCGGAAACTCAACGCCGAGTTCACCGATTCCGATTCCGGCAAGAAGGCCTATCCGCCCCCGGCTACAAGGAAAAAGCCGAGCCTCCGCGATTTAAAAGCGACTCAGAACGATACGCCTCGCGCCAAAGGCACCGAACAGATTCCAGCCGCACTCACCGGCGCCAACGGCAGCCGTACGGCAACACCGCTCAAGATCGTCACCGGGGCCACCACCCGCAAAGCCGCTTCGCCACCCCTGCCAAAACATAAAGGCGACTATCAGTTTCCGGATCTGGATCTTCTCGACCAACCTGAGGAAGCTCCCGAGACCGAAACTGAGGATGATCACATCGAAACCGCGGAAAACCTGGTTCGCACGCTAAAGGAGTTTGGCGTCGAGGTCACCATGGGTGAAGTCCATACCGGGCCGGTTATTACGCGCTACGAGGTCTTCCCTGCCGCCGGGGTTCGCGTCGAACGAATCGTCAGTCTGGACAAGAACATCGCGCTTGCCCTCAAGGCCACCGCCGTTCGTATAATGGCGCCAGTTCCGGGCAAGGGATGCGTTGGCATTGAAGTGCCAAACCGCCACGCCAAACCGGTACGCATTCGAGAAATCATCGAGTCGGAGGATTGGGCCAGTTCTCATGCCGAAATCCCGATCGCGCTGGGCAAAGACGTTAGCGGTAAACCCCTGATCGCCGATCTCACCAAAATGCCCCACCTCCTGATCGCCGGCGCCACCGGGGCTGGGAAAACGGTCTGTATCAACAGCATCATCACTTCTCTGTTGTACCACGCCAGTCCTGAAGACCTGCGCTTTCTAATGGTCGATCCTAAAATCGTTGAAATGAAGATTTTCAACGACCTGCCCCATATGTTGATCCCAGTCGTAACGGAACCCAAAAAGGTTCCCGGAGCCTTGAAGTGGCTGATCAACGAGATGGACCGGCGTTATCAGATTTTCGCCAAGGTGGGAGTCAGAAATATCGCCGGTTTTAACGCTCAGCGCAAAAAGGAGGCGGAAAAAGCCGAGAAACAAGCCCTCAAAGGATCCTTTGCCGACGACGACCTCATCGGTGAAGTTCCCGAAGCCGTGGCTCCGGAAGTGGAAGTCCCGCGCGACTCCGATTTGGAGATCCCCGAAAAACTACCCTATATCGTCGCCATAATCGACGAATTGGCTGATCTGATGATGGTGGCTCCAGCCGATGTCGAAACCGGTATCGCCCGACTCGCTCAATTGGCGCGTGCCGCGGGAATCCACCTAGTGATCGCCACCCAGCGCCCGTCGGTAAACGTCATTACCGGAGTGATCAAAGCCAACCTGCCGTCCCGCATCGCTTTCCAGGTGGCTTCAAAGGTCGATAGTCGCACAATCCTGGACACCGGAGGAGCCGAACAACTGATCGGCCGTGGTGACATGCTGTTCTCCCCTCCCGGAAGTTCGCGCCTGGTGCGATCACAGGGAGCGTTCATTTCCGACGACGAGATCAACAGGATCGTTGAATTCCTCAAACAGAACGGGCCTCCGCAGTTTTCGGCCGACATCCAGGAACAGATTGAACGTCCGGAGGCCGAAGAATCCACCGATGAGGAAGAGGACGAGTTGCTGCCGGATGCCATCGAAGTCCTACGTTCCACCAAACGCGCTTCCACCTCAATGCTGCAACGCCGACTGCGAGTCGGGTACAACCGCGCCGCGCGGCTGATGGAGATTCTGGAACGCCAGGGGATTGTCGGTCCGGAGAACGGATCCAGTCCGCGAGAGATTCTCGTCAATCTCGACGACGACTGACCAATTTTTTGTGGTCTTTTCCCGCACGGGAGTTTATGCACAGACCCAAGTATGCAAACTATCGGTGAAAGATTGGAGGAAGCCCGCAAACACAAAGGCATTTCAGTGCGGGAAGCGGCTGAATCGACCAAGATCCGAGGAGAGTACCTCGCTGCCTTCGAAAACAACTCGTTCCAGATCGATCTTCCCGAAATCTACATCCGCGGTTTCCTCAGGAATTACGCTAACTTTCTGAAACTCAACGGAACCCGTATACTCACCGATTATGACGGACTGTCGGGAGGCGAATCTCCGCACACCGTCAAAAGCGCCACTCAAGAAAACCAGACGGAATCCTATGGCCGACTTGAACTCGGCCACTCCACCGGCCCGTCCACCGAATCCACCGCGGCGGCCGTTGCCCGGGAGCACGAGGACGGGCAGGAACGTCGTCGCGAGTCCGCTTTCACCTCTACGGAGGGGCGCGACAAGGCTTTCTATATCAAGGTCGGCGCCACCATCGCCGCAACCTTGGTTGTGGTCGCGGCCTTGATTGCCATCGTGTTCGCCATCATCGGATCCGATTCCCCGGAGGCCGTCACGGATGAACCCGGAGAGGGAATCAAAGAACTCTTCCTTGTCGGCCGGGGAGACATCGATCTGGTCCGGGTAACGGAAATCGAAACCGGCGAGACCATCTACGAGGGCAGTATAGCCGAAGGCGACCGAATCGCTCTCCGTCGACGGGGCCCAGTAAATATTTTAGTGAGCCATCGCGAGTACCTGCGCATTGAAGAAGACGGCCGCGGTGGAAACACGCCGGGCGTCGGCGAGGGACGTGCGCGGTGGGAAGGCTGGCCCGAGTAAACCTTGATCAATGATCGCGTAAGACCCCGCCCAAACACTCGATCAGGTCGGTTGCCGCAACCGCAACCACTCCTCGCTCGCGAGCTAAGGCATCGGCCGCAGATCCCTGCCAGTAGACCCCCCGGGACACAGTTTCCAGAGGCGCCCCGGATTGAGTGGCGGCCAGAAGGCCCCCGATCAGGCCGGAAAGAAGGTCACCGCTTCCTCCGCGGGCCAGGACCGGCCCCCCATTCAAGCTGTACCAAAGCGATCGTCCATCCGTAATACGAGTTACCGGCGGCCCTTTAAGCACCACAACCGCGTTCCGCCGGCGAGCAAATTCCACCAGACCGGACTCACCCACACTCCCGAAGTCCATTCCCGCGATACGGGAAAACTCCCCGCCGTGTGGGGTGAGAACCAAAGATCCTTCACGCTCCGGAACAGCTGCCGCCGCAACCAGATCCCGGGTTAAGCCGTCAGCATCAAGGAGTATCGGGCCGGGCGCCCCTTTTATAATTTCCGCCGCCAGGGAATGAGTCTCCGACCCCCGGCCAAGCCCAGGCCCCAAAACGAGTGCCGAAGCACGGGAAACACGTTCCCGGAACAATCCCAAAGTCTCCATCGCCAAACCCCCGTCCGGCGTTTCCGGACAGGGAACCCACATCGCCTCAGGTACCCGTGCGGCGAACGCCGCCATCAGCGATTGGGGCACAAAGGCCGTAACCAGACCGACCCCGCTCCGAAGCGCCGCCAGCACACTCATTAGGATCGCTCCTGGCAAGGCTAACGAACCTCCCACCAACATCAGATGCCCGTAAGCCATCTTGTGAGCCAACGGATCCCGCAATCCCAGCAATGGACGAAGAATTGCCGGCTCTATCACCCGTCGTTCGATATCCGAACTCTCACCTGGAACAGCCTCCGCGCAATCGGGTTCCTGCTGATCAAAAAAAGCCAGGTCAAGATAGCGCAATCGTCCGGTCCATTTCTCCAATGCAGGCACCACGGAAGGCAATTTGAATATTCCAGGCATATAGGTAAAATCCGCTCGAAACGGCATCTCCGCGGCGCGGTCTCCGACACCACTCGGAAGATCCACCGCAGCGCGAAGAACAATCCTGGCCCTGCCATTAACCCATCGAATGAGCCTATCCAGACGTGATCGAACCGGAGGCTTAAACCCCATACCCAGAACGCCATCGAGACAAACCGCCCAGCGAATCGCCCCCAATCGACCCTCCAGCCACTCATCAATTTCACCATCCGACGGTAACGTCTCGTATCCAACCGAATCCCCGGCGGATTCCCGCAGCTCTCGCCAGGCCCGCGCTGTCAAAGGCCGCAGAGTACGCTCACCTTCAGTGAAAAGAACTTGGATCCGAACCGAGGGCACCTGCCCAAAGATCTCCTTGGCCGCCAACAAGGCATCGCCGCCATTATGCCCCTTCCCGCACATCACGAGGACACTCTGATGCTCCAACGAAAACCCGGTCTCGAGCCAGTCTTCCAGCACCCCACGACCGATAGAGCATCCCGCACGCCGCATGGCAGCCCACTCAGACTTCTCATCCCTCCCTAGGACAAACCTCTCCCAGGCAGCTCCCTGCTCGCAGGACAATGCCGGATGGGTGATTTTCATTCTACCCATTGAAGCGAATAACATCTCAGATAGCAAACACGCGTATCCCACTATCGCCCTATCTTTACAGCGCAGACCTTGAATCATCCCTTCAGATCACTCATTCTTCTACCCGAAAAACATCATGCGGAGTCTTAATTTCAAAAAACGCGCAACACAACTAGCCTGCGGAGGCTTCTCGTTGCTCCTGGGATTAGTCCTGTTCGTATACCACGGCACCCGCCCCCGCTCCTCGCTGCAAACCGCAGATCCCGAACGCCAAAGGCAGATCCTGACCCACGACATCCTTACCGCCACCGGCCTGGTCCTCATATTCCTGGGACTATTTCTCTTAATCATCACCGCCGCTCGAGAATGGCAGCAAAATAGCGAGCCTTAATGCCCTACTGGCAACTGATAATAATTAGCCAGGCTATTTATAATTGACACACTGCTGGGTCTCTTCGCTCTCCCGACCCGCTCATCAGTCTTCAGTCGCGCAACAGAACGGCAACTGCCTGTGCGAGTGACTCTGTATGGGAAAGGCTTATCCAGATCCGATTGGCTCCGACTTCCTTCAGTAGCGCTTCTCCCTGGACATCGAGGCGGATGAGCGGCTCTCCCCTCTCGCCGTGATAGACCGAAACCGACGTCCATCCCAACCAACCGCCGATACCGGTCGTGAACGCCTTGGAAACCGCTTCTTTGGCTGCAAACCGGGCGGCCAGGTGCTTATGCGGATGTTTCATCCGCAAACAATACGCCTGCTCCTCCTCCGTGAAAACTTTCTTGATAAACCGGTCTCCCTGGCGATCCATGACGCCGCGAATTCTTCCGACCTCGACCAAATCCGTCCCCAATCCGATCAGGAATCCGCCCAACGGCAATTGCAGCGAAGGTTCGTTCATTCCAATCTGCTTTTCATCTCACGCACCGCACCCTCAATACCAACGGTGATTGATCGGCTCAGTATGCTGTGTCCAATGTTCAGCTCATGCAAATTCGGCAGCGTCCGAATCTCGGCAATGTTAACATAATTGATCCCGTGGCCCGCATTAACGACCAATCCTGCTGAAGCCGCATGCTTACAGCCTATCCGCAATCGCTCGAACTCAACCCCGCGATTCGATCCGTAATATGCGTTGGCGTATGCTCCCGTGTGCAGCTCAACGCAACGACTTCCGATTTCACCGGCACAGTCTATTTGATCGAGTTCTGGCTCTATGAACAGGCTCACCACCATACCTGCTTCCATCAAGCACTCGGTGGTTTTTGTAACACGCTTCTTTTGCCCAATCAAATCAAGCCCTCCCTCTGTCGTCACTTCATCCCTGCCTTCGGGAACCAGGCAAACTGAATTCGGCTTCAGCTTCAACGCCAGTTCAATCATTTCCGGGGTGCAGGCCATTTCCAGGTTCAGTCGTGTGGAAATACTTTCCCGCAGGCGCCAGACATCGCGCTCTTGAATGTGCCGCCGATCCTCACGCAGGTGCACCGTAATTCCATCCGCTCCGGCTCTTTCAGCCAGTAACGCGATGAATAGAGGATCGGGCTCAACCATCTCTCCTGCGGATCGAACTGAACCACGATAGCGGGCCTGTCGCAGCGTCGCGGCGTGGTCAATATTCACCCCCAGGAGAATCGGATTTCGGGGAAACTGATTTCTCATCTCTTTGTTTGGTTCACTGAGGCTCAACCGTCATACACGTTTTTCCGCAAATCTCTGACACTGTACAGGTTTTCCCACTCTGCGCCACGTAACCGCCGGGCGCCATCCTTCCGTCTCGCACCGAAAATTCCACGATGCGACTCAAATTGCGAATCAACAAACTCTTTCGATCCCAAAATTGTTCCTTCGGTGAAATAACGAACCCGGCAACGCAACGCATCACCGACCGAAAGCTTTCCGGATTCGCTCCGAACCCTAACCCAGTCCTCCCAGGAAATCCCGCCTTTGCCTTCCATTTTCACATAATATCCCTTACCGAACAGCACCAATCGATACTCCCATGCCGCGCGACGCCATTTTTCTTGCGCCATAACGGTCCGTAATCCATTTCGAGCCTTAGCCTCCCCCGCACAGGCTTCCCCATAGCCGCAAAACCGATAGTCCTTAGGATCTCGGCAAAGCCTTGCACGAACAGCATTTAAGTCAATATAGGCCGCCACCGTTCGCAGCGCCGAACCCGACGATTCAACCAGAACGCTTTTAAACCGTTCCGCCCAAAGTGTACCCACACGGCCATTTTTGCGATTGTACCAAATCGAAAATCGCTGTTTCAACTCCTTCATATACTGCGAAACATCACCCATTCGCCTTTGATACGCCTCCCTTACCATTTCGCCTGCCCCCCCTTTCAACTTGGCCTCCACCGCTTTGGCTTTGACCTCTCCGTAAAGCACATCAACCCGACGAACCAACTCGTCATCGTCGATAGTCGCTTTCTCCGGAACGCGAAGCAGTACATGAAAATGATTCTCCATCACCGCATAGGTCAACACATCAACCCCGCAGAAATCCGCCAACTTCCAAATCTGTTTTCGCAACACCTCCCTCTCGAGATATCCCAGCAGTTTCTGTTTCCCAACAATTCGGCTCATACAATGATAAACCGCACTTTGCTCAACCACTTTCACTCTCCTAGCAGCCATAATTTAGTCCTTGGCCGAATTCCTTCTGTTAGTCAAGTATAAATAGCCTGTCTATTTATAACTATGACGAGTATTAGATGGGGTTTTGGCTCAGTTGTGAGAGATCCGGTTTTCCATGGGCGTTTAGTGGGATGCTAGGAACGCTGACCCAATTCTTCGGGATCTTATGGGGGGCAAGGAATTGCTTAAGGCGATCTCTTTCGAGAACTGTGCCGGGGACGTAGTACGCGGTCACGCGTTCACCCCAATCCGGGTCTGGAACACCTATGACGTGAGCTGTCTTGGCAATTCGACTTTGAATCAATGCGCTTTCCACCTCCGCGGGATCGATCTTTTCGCCACCGCTGTTAATGAGAGTGCGAATCCTGCCTGTCACGTACAGGCGACTCCGGCGGTCGAGAAAGCCAAGGTCGTTCGTAGGCCAGGGGGAATCTGGTGTTTTCCTGGTCCCCCAGTATCCGAGAAAGAGCGATTCGCACTCAATGAAAAGGGGCGCGGGCCGGTTCAGGTTTCCATTTTCCGCATAAACCCTGGCGTGGGGGAGAAAACTGCCACTCGAATCGTCACCGGCAAGAAAATCTTCAGGCTTGACCGCGCAAACGGCAGCAGCGGTTTCGGTCATACCGTACGACGGGGATAGCGGCAGGTTGGCGGCACGGGCCGATTGTCGCAGGTCATCCGCAACCGCGGCACCGCCAACCAGGATGTGGGAGAAATCCCGCAGCCAATCGACCATTCGCGGATCGCGCATCGCCCTGGCCAATTGGGTCGGCACCAGCGATATCACGTTGATTCGATTGGCCACCACCGCTCTGCTCCCGAGCGCCGGTGGCCAGAAAAACCTTCCCGCTCCCACGACCGCACGCAATAGCGGCATCAAGCCGCTCACATGATAAAACGGCAAATCCGACCAGCAACATGCTGTCTCCGATTCGGTCCATTGCAGGAAGCCTCGCGCGGCGGCTTCGAGTGACCTGCCGTCATGCACCGCAAACCGTATTTTTCCTCCCGTACCGCCGGTCGGTATCGCCAGGCAACAACCAGCCGGAATGGGTCCGTGGTCACTGGGACGTGACGCCGCGGGAAAGGAAATATCCCCAAACCGAATATCCGCCGCCACCAGTTCATCGACCTGCTTCCACTCCAGCGACCGCCAGCCGGGATTGGCCAGCACGACCCGGGCGCCGATGGCCAGGCTGACAGCCAGCGCCGCCAAAAACCGCGCCGGATCCTTTTCAGCGATCAGAATGGTTGGCGTCGCACAGTCCGCGTCACCTTTTACACACTCACTGAACTCCTGGAGGTACCGCAACGGATCCAATCCGACCACGCCTCCCTGCCGGTAAAATTCAATCAGCCTTTCCCCAAGATTCATGCTGCAACCGGTTCCATATACCAGATGGGTCGATCGCGGCAACAGCGGAATCGGTCACCCTTGGCCCGAACCGTGGCGAGAGGCCATCATCACCAAATAACTGACCGGTTCCCCAGCCAACGGCCGAATCCCCGATGCCGAAATCCAATGCGGGACCCAATGCATGGCGGACGCCTACCCCGGTCTCGAGCGCCGATGAAAACACAACCCGTCGATGTTCCTCCCGGAGGAATTCCGCCAGGGCTTTGGGAGAACCGCTCAAGGCGGGCTTAACCACAAAAAGGCCGAGCCAACCGCGGTCCCGCCATTCCCGAAGCGATTCCACCGTCCCAACCGCCTCATCCAAAGCCAGCGGCAATTCCAGCTCCTTCGACAAAGTAAAGAGCGCCTTTGTCTCGCCAACGGGAAGCGGTTGTTCCAGGTAATCGACAGCAGCCCCCTCCAACTCGCGTGCCCATTTTTCAACCGTCGCGACGTCGAGCGAACCATTGGCATCAAGACGCCACCGGACGTCCTTCGGCACCCGATCCTTCACTCGCCTAAACCAGTCACGCTCGCGATCAAAGGTCTCCGAGCCGATCTTCCATTTCAATGTCCGATAACCCCGCGCCAACAGATCATCCACACCGTCAACAGGATCCATTCCCCCTGGGAGCAATCCCGCGACCGCCAAGCGACGCCCGCCCTCACTCGACCGATCCAACAGATCCTTGCCCCGTTCGAGTTCCGTCAGCGCCGACTCCAGGGCAAACCGGCAGCAACTCAGCTCGTTCGGCACCTCCTCCGCCTGATCGCCTCGAATCACCCCGCCCAGACCGAGCAAATACCGCTCCGCCCGTTCGATCGATTCCGTGCCAAAAGCAACCAGAGGCGCAATTTCGCCGTAGGCACAATGCCCGTCCGGGCCAGCGACTCGCACGAGAACTCCTTCCCGTGCCCGCTGAACTGCTCCGCCGATCCTGGGAGGAAATCGAAACGGTCTTCGGTAACGAACGAAATCGAGCTTATACTGCATTATCCTTGAGACACTTAACCGTTGCTGATGAAAAAGTAGAGCCGCTCTTTCGACGGCGCCGAACCGTTCAGGCAAAGCGAACGCGTTTCCCGAGTCCCAAAACCCCGCCTGAAGGCCGGGGCCACGCTTTCGTTTCGCGACAATAAACCACACTTCCACTCCCACCACAGGGCTCAACCGCAAAAGCGCACTTTTTCAGGGGAACATTCACGACTTGAAATTTGTTAAAGGGGCTTATTATCAGTGGGAAAACCTGGCATATCCTTTCTGACCGATGATCAATGTACGCAACCTGATCAAAGATTACGGACCCATTCGCGCGGTGGACGACGTCACCTTCTCAGTCGCCAAAGGCGATATTCTGGGATTCCTCGGTCCCAACGGGGCGGGCAAATCCACCACGATGAAGATGATCACGGGGTTTCTGCCTCCGACCTCGGGCCGTGCTCAAATTGCCGGGATCGACGTGGCCGAACGTCCGCGCGAAGCGAAACGTCACATCGGCTACCTGCCGGAAAGCGGTCCCCTCTACCCGGAAATGACAGTCCTGGAATTCCTTCGTTTCATCGCCGAAATGCGAGGCCTATCCGGCGCCTCCGCTGCCGCAGCGCTCGACAAGGCCATTCAGTTGTGCCATCTCCGCGCAGTGCGCAACCAGCCCATTGAAACCCTGAGCAAAGGTTTTCGTCAGCGGGTCGGTATGGCACAGGCGGTCATGCACGATCCTCCGTGTCTGATCCTCGACGAGCCGACTGACGGTCTGGATCCCAATCAGAAACAAGAGGTTCGCCGGCTGATAGCCTCTATGGCATCGGACAAGGCGATCATCCTTTCCACCCACATCCTCGAAGAGGTCGAGGCCATGTGCAACCGGGTTATCATCATCGCCGCCGGCCGGATCCTGGTGGACGAAACTCCGGAGGACCTCATGAAGCGCCACCCCAGCTACGGCGCGGTTGAATTAGAGCTGGAGGACGGCGGAACCGCGGCTGTCCGCGAAACCCTCGCGGGTATGGATGCCGTTAAACGGGTCGATCAACAAAACGGCAAACTCACAGTCCTGCCAAAAGGAAACTCTGAAATAAAAACAACCCTTTGGAAACGAGCGCTGGCCGAAAAGTGGCCGGTAAAGACCCTCCAGCCCGCCACCCTGCGCCTGGAGGAAGTTTTCCGCACGCTCACCCGCAAAGACGGCGAAACGCCGGAGGAACGAACCCCCGCCGCCGCCCGCAAGAGGAAACGGGCCGCGTCAAACTCCGAGTCCACCTAACCAGCCCATTTGTCATGAAAGAGACCATCACTCTGTTCAAACGTGAATTCCTGGGGTATTTCCGCTCGCCGGTGGCCTACGTCTTTCTCGCCGTGTTCCTGGTCGGCGCCATGGGGCTCCCCTGGTTTCTGGGCGGGTTTTTCGAAAGTAACGATGCCAGCCTGCGGCCCTTTTTTCTGTTCCTGCCATGGATTTTTCTCTTTCTCGTACCCGCAGTGGGTATGCGGTTATGGTCGGAAGAGAAGCGGTCCGGAACCTGGGAATTATTATTCACCCTTCCGATAAGCATTTGGCAAGCCGTAGCCGGCAAATTCCTCGCGGGCTGGGCCTTCGTCTCGCTGGCCATCCTCTTGACCGTGACCATGCCCATCACCATCGCCTACCTGGGGAGCCCGGACTGGGGCCCGGTGTTCTCCGGCTATATCGGCAGCATCCTGATGGCGGGTGCATTCCTCGCAATCTGCTCCGCCGTATCGGCGCTGACACGCAATCAGGTCATCAGTTTCGTGGTCAGTCTCATCATTTGCCTGGCCTTGGTGCTTCTGGGATGGAGCGCATTCAATGAACTGATGCTGGCATTGAACCTTCCCGTCTGGCTGGTGGATTCCCTGGCGAACTTCAGTTTTGTCACTCACTTCGAAGGCATGGTGGCCGGTTTGATTCGCCTGCGGGACGTCGTGTTCTTCGTCTCAATTATAGCTTTTTCACTGGCTATCAATGTTTTGATACTGGAACGCTGATCCGGAACAACGTGACACCATGAAACACGCGCGCAAATGGACCGCCTTTCTACTGCTGGTAGCCGGCCTGATCCTGGTTAACGTCATCGCCTCCCTGCTGCCCTGGCAGGTCGACCTGACCGCGGACAAACTTTACACCCTTTCCCCCGGCAGCCGCGCCATGCTGACCCAACTCGACGAGCCGGTGACCCTGGAGTTCCACTTCAGCCGGTCGTTGGAAGGACTTCCCATCCAGTTCAAGAACTACGCGGGCCGGGTGGAAGCCCTCCTTCGTCAGTACGAGAATGCCGCTCGCGGCAACCTGCGTCTTCGGGTCGTCAATCCGCGTCCCGACACTCCGGAAGAGGAACAAGCCATTCGGGCCGGAATAGCTGGCCGTCCCCTGCCCAACGGAGAAACGCTTTTTTTCGGTCTCCGCGCCATCCAGGCCGACCAGGAGGAGGTCATCGAAATGTTCACCCGTCAACGGGAGGACATGTTGGAATACGACATTTCCCGCCTGATCCACCGGGTCCGCCTGCTGGATCGTCCACGGCTGGGAATCCTGTCTTCGCTTCCGGTCGTGGGAACCCAGTTGCCGCCCGGCATGGGATTGCCGCAACAATCCCAGGACTGGGTTTTCGTGCAGGAACTGCGGCAACACTTCGACATCGAGCAGGTTCGCGGCGACCGGCTCCCGGAGAATCTGGATGTGTTGGCGGTGATTCACCCGAGGAATCTGTCCGAGGAAATACAATACGAGATCGACCAGTTTTTGCTTTCGGGGCGCCCCCTCTTTGTGGCCGTGGATCCCTCTTCCTTCGTCCAGAAGAGCCAGGCCAATCCGCAACAAATGATGATGGGACAGCAGGAGCCGACACACAGCGACCTGCCTCGCCTCTTCGAGGCCTGGGGAATACAGTACTCCCCGCAACACGTCGTCGGAGACACCCGCTACGCGGCTGTGGTCGGCACCGGCCAGGGCGGAACGGTTCGCTACCCGGTTTGGCTGGAACTCGATCGCTTCAACCGCGAATCTCCCCCCACCGCGCAACTCGACCGAGTGCTTCTTCCGGAACCTGGTTATTTCACAATCGCGGCCAACGGGGACCTGGAAAAAACTCCCCTTATCACCACCTCCGAGGAAAGCGGGACGCTGTTCCGCGGACTGCTCGATTTTCCCGATCCGGAACAGGTGGCCCGGCAACTCACGCCGGACGGACAAAGCAGGGTCATCGCCGGACTGGTACGCGGCACATTCCGGTCGGCGTATCCCGATGGCCGGCCCGCGAGCGATGACGACGACGAAAGCCCGGCGGCCTCACCCGACGACACCTTTCGCTCCTCGGGGCGCGGCACCCTCGTCCTCGCGGCCGATACCGATTTCCTGGCGGACGATTTTTCCGTCCGTCGGGTTAATTTCCTCGGCATGCAGGCGGTGACACCGATCAACGATAACCTGGCCTTCACCAGCAACGTCCTCGAATTCCTCGCGGGCAGCGACGACCTCATTTCCATCCGGGGCAAGGGCGCCTCCCAACGTCCGTTTGATCGGGTCCGCCGCCTGGAGGCCGCGGCGGAAGAGCGATACCAGGAACAACTGGCCGCCCTGGAAAACCGGCTGCAGGAAATCCAGCGCAACCTGAACGAACTGCAAACCCGGCAGCGGGAGGAGGGGCGCTTGGTGGCGTCGCCGGAGATCCGGGAGACCATCGAGGAATTTCGCATCCAGGAGGCCGGCATGCGGGCTGAGCGCCGCGACATTCGGCGCAAACTGCGCGAGGATGTGGAAAGGTTAAAACTGGGTCTGACGGCGTTCAACCTCGTCACCATGCCCCTCCTCACCGTAATCGGCGGTCTCGCCTTTTTTGTCGTGCGCACCCAACGTCAGAAGAAATAAGCGACCCATGAAACTGAAACCCTTGCTGATCCTCGTACTCGTACTCGGCGCCGGCGCCAGCCTGGCGTACTGGTTATCCCCGGGAACGGGTCAGGCGAATGCCCGCGACCTTCCCGCCGGCGGCCTCTTTCTAAAACCGGACGTCCTGGAGCAGGCGCAGCGAATCGAGCTTTCCGGCAGCAACGGTGAGCAAGTGATCCTGGCAAAGAACGAGCGGGACCGGTGGGTTCTGCCGAAGCATCACGGAATGCCCGCCGATTTCGAAAAGCTCGGCCGCTTCACACGCTCCCTGCTCGACGCGGGAATAGATCGACAGGTCACCTCCAACCCGGAGCGTCTGGCCCGACTGGAACTCGGACGCTTCCACCTGGTGCTGCTTGGCACCTCCAACGAAACGCTCTGGGAAGTAGAGTTAGGCGGACCCGGGCCTTCGGGCGGAACATTTTTCCGGTTTGCCGGCGCCGAAGCCGCGCACCTGACAAAAACCCCCATTCACCCGGACACCCGCACCGATAACTGGGTGGTCAAAAGACCGCTCGACTTTTCCAGCCAGGAGGTCGCATCCGTTACCCTGCACTTTCCCGGACGCGACCTTCCACTGGTCCTGGAACGGGACGCCTCCGGCGGCACGTTCGCGGTCGCGGGCGAAAACGAAAACAACCGCCGGGACGTGAAGACCTCCGAGGTGAACCGACTGCTCAGCACCTTGCTCAACGCCCGGTTCACCGAACTGAGCGACCCATCGGATCCAGACGTGGAAACGGCCCGCGAGCATTCCCGGAAAGTGACCCTGCAACAGTTCGACGGAGTAAGCTACACCCTTGAAATCGGCCGTCGCCCTGCCCCATCCGCGGATGAAACCGCCCGGGAGCAACCCGCCGAGACCACTCCGACACGGGTGGAAGCCTCCATCATTTTCGATCAGGACGGCAATATCGTGGAACTCCCGACAATCGAGAACAATTCGAACAACGACGACACCACCGCTGGCATCGATACGGAGCCCGGACCGGTCTTTATCGTGTACCAAAGCGACGACCCATCCTTTCCCTGGGCTCGCATTTCGCGGGAAGTGGCGCTCCGGTTCCCTGATCGCATCCACGACGCGCTCCCGGAAACCCTGGACGACCTGCTGGAGCCTGAGGAGGACCCCCTTTCGGAAGAGTCGTCCGACGACTGAGCAGAATGGAACTCGGTCAAGGCGACTCATCGATTCATTAAGCAGAATCGAGGATATCGCGATTTCGCTTCTTGGAGGACGGCGTTCCCGCGCGGCCGGTGCGGGCAAGAGGCCCGCGATCCTAGCCCGGCAGCGGGCTGACACAGGGTTTCGTGCCTGAGAGATCACAAGAGGCCCGCGCGGCCATGCGGGGGCATGGCCCTCCAGAGAAATTGCCGATGCGACTTGGTTATGGTGTCAACACCGCCACCCGATTATCGCCTGCCGGAACCGCAGGTATTGCGACTCTCGAAAAGGCGAAACACTATTCGTACCGACATGGGCAGCAAACCGTTTCCATTCGAATACCGTCAGGGGATTTTTTTACCCGAGATGGACCTCTGGCTGGATCCGAGCCGCCGGTCACCATTGGCCTATGTCTCGCACGCCCACGCGGACCACGCCTGCCGGCACCAGCGGGTCCTCGCCACCCCGGCAACGCTGGATTTGATGCGTGCTCGCGGTCTAAAACAACGCCAGGAAACCTCGATTCCGTTTTCCGTGGAAACATCGCTTCCGGGCGGGCGACTCGAACTTTTTCCCGCCGGCCACGTCCTGGGATCGGCCCAGATTCGCGTCACCACGGACTCCGGCCGTCTGGTGTACACCGGCGATTTCAAGCTCCGTCCCGGCCTCTCCTGCGAGGCGCCGGCCATCCGATCGGCCGACGTGCTGATCATGGAAACGACCTACGGATTGGCCCGTTATCGTTTCCCACCGACCGAAGAAGTGACTGAAAACATCGTGGCCTTCTGTCGCGAAGCCCTTTCGAACGGTGCGGTACCGGTTCTCCTGGCTTATTCGTTAGGGAAAGCCCAGGAGGTACTGGCGGCACTGAAGGGCACGGGATTTCCCATCGTGGCCCATGAGGCCATCGCGCGCGTGGTGGAAGTTTATCGGGATTACGGATTCGATTTGGCTGATTTTTCCACGCTCACGGAGCCCACCCTCGAAGGCAAGATCCTGATCACCCCTCCCACCGCCAATCCTCCCAAAGCGCTCCAACGGGTGAAAGAGATCCGACGCGCCGCTGTCACGGGCTGGGGTCTGGATCCATCGGCCCGTTTCCGGTTGAAATGCGACACGGTGTTTCCCCTATCCGACCACGCGGACTACGACGATCTAATCCGCTACGTCGAGCAGGTGTCCCCTCGCGTCGTCTACACCCTGCACGGGTACGCCGAAGAGTTCGCCCGGGATCTGAGATCGCGCGGACAGGAAGCCTGGTCGCTGATCTCCAACAATCAACTGGAACTGCCGTTGGGCCTTTGAACAGAAAAGACCTCCGCCGACAATCGCCAGCGGAGGCCTTGTATTCCTCAGTGTCAAACGCACCCCCCAACGTCAGGGCAGGATCACTGCATCAATCACGTGAATCACGCCGTTCACGCCCGCAAGATCCGTAGCGATGATCCTCGCATTATCGATCGCCACATGACCGTTTTCCACCGAAATTCGCGCCGAGGCTCCGTTAACGGTCTGCACGTCCCCTGGAGCCACGTCGGCCGAGGTCACCTTACCGGCCACCACATGGTAGGTGAGAATCGACACCAAGGTGTCGCGGTTCTCGGGCTTGAGCAACTCCTCCACCGTTCCTTCGGGCAAAGCGGCAAAAGCTTCGTCGGTGGGAGCAAACACCGTGAAGGGGCCCTCGCCAACCAAGGTGTCCAGCAGACCAGCAGCCTCAACGGCCGCAGTCAGGGTTTGGAAGGTCGGCGGAGCGACCAGGATTTCAACAATGTTTTTCTCGGTTTTTTCGCTTTCCCCGTAAT
This sequence comes from Opitutia bacterium, assembly GCA_050506795.1. GTDB lineage: Bacteria > Verrucomicrobiota > Verrucomicrobiia > Opitutales > T3Sed10-336 > SLOW01. The sequence goes on along the minus strand of JBJHCF010000021.1, from coordinate 30,844 downwards.
TCGCGAAGGCAAAGGGAGCGGAGAGTCCGATGATGATGGCTGTGAGCAGTTTGGTTTTCATAATACTTGGTTCCTGGTTCTTGGTTTTCAGTTGTTGGCTCAGGTTGGTTTGTTCGTTCCGCACGTCATGTGCGGTTGGATGAGCCTGAGTGTTTCGGGTGAAGATCATTTTGAAACGTTCAAAACGTTCACTCGTTACGCTGGGTATTGACTCGAAGGTTCGGCGTTATGTTCCTTTTTTTATTAAATAACAGTATTTTCTCTGAAATCGTCTTTTTCATTTTTCGTCCAAATCGTTCTTAATTAGGAAACTCCTGTATAGATCAGCATCCTTTTCGATGCGTCGATTTTTGTGCCCGCAGGCACCCGCTTCCCATCCGCCGTTGCAAAATCCGGGGAAAAAGGCAGAATAAACACACGCAACCCCTTTAAAATCCTACGAAAACCCGAACGAAAGGACCTGGACATGGAAAAGGAAATCAACCGCCTCATCGATCTCTTCACCCAGGGCCGGATCAACCGACGGCAAATGCTCGCCGGTCTCCTCGCCCTTACCGCCTCGGCAACGGGAATTCGAACCGCGTTCGCCGACGAAACCGAAAATGACGGCGGCGACAATAACGACGATTTCCCGCCGTTTCAGGCCACCGCGCTCGATCACATCGCCCTTCGGGTCACCGATGTTCCGCGTTCGCGCGATTTCTATCGCGACATGCTGGACATGACGGTGACTCGCGAAAGCGAAAGCAGTTGTTTTCTCTCGTTCGACCGCGGTTTCCTCGCCCTTTTTCGTGGCGATGAACCGGCCATGGACCACTACTGCTACTCAATCAAGGACTACAACGTTCAGGTCGCGGAGGAAAAGTTGCGATCCGCCGGACTCACTCCGCGGGTCACCGGCAACCGTATCTATTTCCCCGATCCTGACGGGCTGGTGGTGCAACTCGCCGCGGACCAGGGTTAGACCAACAAATGCCCACGGCTTGACGAACCGGGGGAAAACCCTCTTTCTGCCGGAAGCGCTCAGGCACCATGGCAGACAACCATCCTTCCAACGTTCAGGCAGCGGACACCACGCAATATCATTCGAAACGCGCCCTTCCCCCGCCCGGCCAGCTGGCGAGGGCGGGACTGGGAGGGGCTCTGATGGGAATGGCCAACCTGGTGCCGGGCATCAGCGGGGGGACCATGCTGCTGGCGGCCGGGGTCTTCCCGCAATTCGTTCAGGCGGTCGCGGATCTCACGCGCCTGCGTTTCAGTCGTAACGCAATCATTCTCCTGGGAACGATCCTGGTGGCCGCGGTTGCGGTGATTGGTCCCTTTGCGGGGCTCATCAGCCGTTTGGTCATCGATCACACCTGGGCCATGTACAGTTTATTCATCGGGCTCACCCTGGGCGGAGTGCCCCTGATCTGGCGAATGGCCGCGGGCAAACCCGCATCATTCTGGCTGGGTTCGGCCGTTGGACTCCTCTTTATGATCGCCATGGCCGTCCTGCAAATCCAGGGAGCCGGAACCGGCGGCGCCAACGACGGCTTCCTCCTGTTGTTCCTGGCCGGAGTCGCCGCCGCCAGCGCCATGGTGCTGCCGGGAATCAGCGGGGGCTACCTCTTGCTGCTGCTCGGAGTGTACGTCACCATCCTGGAAGGAATCGAACAACTCGTCACCGCCGCCCGCACACTGGATTTCGCGCTGGGATTCCCGCCCGCCTGGCAAATCGCCCTTCCCGTCGGCCTCGGCGTGGTGGCCGGCATCGCGGGCGTCTCCAACCTGGTCAAGTACGTCCTCCACCGCTTCCCCGGCCCGACGCTTGGCCTGCTCCTGGGCCTCCTCCTCGGAGCCGTGGCCGGCCTGTGGCCGTTTCAGCACGGAATGGAACCCGAAGTCGGCGCCATGCTTAAAGGGCAAACCATCATCGAAGCGGAAGGCCTGCTGGTCTACGACCAAACCGGCGCGCCGGTGGAGCCGAAGGATTACCCCCGAGAGTTTTTCCGACCCACACCAAGCCAGGCCGCCGGCTCGGCGGGCCTGGTTGTCATCGGTTTCGCCATCACCGCCACCGTCGCCCGCCTCGGACGTGAAAAACGCCCCTCCCCGCCGGAAAGCTGACAGAAACCTCGAATGGCACGGTAAGGCCCTTTATCTAAGCCGTTTAGTCCTATTGTGGCAGGTTTACCTAAAACCACACCCGATTCTGAAGGCTTGCTGAACCGGAAAAGGTCTCACACGGAGCCACAGAGCTCACGGAGGCGGGTCCGATTGCACCCTCCGTGTCTCCCACCGGCCTGAGCTCGTCGAGGGCGTACCTCCATGTGAGCCCAATCTCCGCTGTATTAAAGGCTTCGTTAACAACATAACAAAAGCAGACTTAGGCTCAAGCCAATCGCATCGGCCGTTCCCCTGGAGGGCCAGGCTTCCGCATGGCCGCCGGCTTGGGAGCGCGGGCATCTTGCCCGCACCGGCGGCGCGAAGCGCCGCCCTCCAGGAAGAAGAATCGCAATCTCGATCGCGATTTTCTCAACAAATCAGATGCCTTCGAATCCGACCGGTCGTTTCTCGCCCGCGGTGACCGCAACATCGAGCCGGTTCTGCGGAGGCGGAAGTTGGCAGGTGGTGAATCGACTGAAAGCGCAGGGCGGGTTGTAGGCTTTATTGAAGTCGATGGTGACGACACCGTCGGCATCGGGAGGATCGACCATCAGGTAGCGACCGGCCTGATACGTTTCCGTGTCGTTGGTCAAGTCGGCAAACATGAGAAAAAAACCGTTCGATGCTTCGAAGACGTCCAGGGTGTGGCGCTCGCCCGCGATCTCGAACTCGACTCTCCCGGGTGAGCGCCGGCGTACTGTTTCCCCCAATACATTCTCCACCTCAATTGCGTTACCTTCCGAGCGCGGAACAAACCTGCCCTGCAAATACCACTCGGGTCGCAAGTCGTACCGCGGGAATCCTTCGAAGTCATCGGCTTCGGGCCGATCGCCCCGGAAAATCTTGACCCCGCGCTGATCCCCCTGGCGGTCGATGAACCAGGTCAGATCGCCATGGTGCGCGTGGATGCGCTCGTCGCCGTCTTCCACCAGCATAGCCAACGACGTTACCGGTTCGCCGTCGTGAAAGACCTCCACACCGTCATTCACTTCCATAAAAACCTCGCCATCGCGAAGGATGAACGTCCCCGCGTTCTCCGGAATAGAACCCTCCGGAAAACGCACATCGTGGTCCTCTCCACTGCCGAACGTGTTCTCACCCTCCGCGAACCAGATGCGATCCACCAGGCGCAGCCAACCGGTGGTATCGGTGAGCACACCAATCCGGTGTTCCTCCCACTCCCGGAACGATTCATGGTAACCCTCGGGAAAACTCTCCGCGCTCGGCTCCAAATCCCCGCAAGCCACGAGAAACGCCAGGAGCGCCACAAATAAAAATAAAATAACAGGATGATTCATCGCAGGCATGAGACCAATATTCTAAGAAGGTTTCTCGTTGGTTCAAGGACGACTCACCACCTGCGACCAGCGCTCCTCACGGATTCTTCAGCGTACCGAATCGAGAAAGTCCGCGTACAGCCGTGCGGTCTCCTCCGGGTTTTCCAGCATGGGGGAATGGCCGGCGTCTTCCAGAATCACAAACTCGTGGAGACGATCTCCCAGGTAGTCCCGCACGATTTCAGCGGCGGATACATCGATGAACCGGTCGTGCCTTCCCCAAAGAAGAAAAACCGGCGCGGTCAGATCCGCCAGTTCTTCGCGAAATTCGTCACGATTCTCCCAAACGTCGACCCACATCCGTTCGCGATGTTCGAGGTCGTCGGCGGCACGGCGGGAGAGCACCCGCGCCACCGGCCACGGCATGACAGGAGGCTCGTAAAAGAGCATTTCCGTCAGGCGGTCGAAATCGCTTCGATCCGTCACCATGATTGGATTCCGGCCTTCGGCGATCCGTTTCTCCAGGTCACTGGCCTCCGGCGGATGAAGCAACGCCGGATTGAACAGGGCGAGACTCTCCACCCGATCAGGATGCCGCAGGGTGTAGCGCACGGCAACCATGCCCCCAAACGAAGCGCCCGCCAGATGAAAGTCCTCCAGGTTCAGCCGGTCGAGCGCATCCTCGATCGCATCGACGAAATCCTCGGCACGATACCGGACGCCGGAAACCCGTTCACTTTTCCCGTGGCCGGGAAGATCGATCGCCATAATGCCGTATTCCTCCGGTATCTTTCGCGCCATTTGCAGCCACATTTCTTTCTGCGCCACAAACCCGTGGAGCAGGACGATCGTCGGCCCGCCCCCCTCCCGGTAAAAGTAAGCCAGCTCGCCGTGCGTATCCGTTTCCACCCGTCCGACACCAAATCCGGCCGCACTTCGCACGACAACCGTCCCGACATCATAAATCGCCTCCTCGACCGTACGGCACCCTCCCGTGACGGCCAACGCGACCCCTATCGCGGCCAACGCCGCCAAAACCCATGCCGGGCGCCTAAAACGTCGCGTCTTTGAGGGAATCCGTTTCACAATGGTAAACGGTACCAGCCGGGCGACGCCGTTTCCAGTTCAAAGACCCTTTATCCCTTCGCTTTGCCAGCGGGTTCAGCGCCGTCTAAAGAGCGGCGCTACTTGTTAACACCCGGACTTAATTCCTTCCGGATCTCCGTTGTGAAACCGACCGCCCCAAAGGCAGCCTTCGCTTCATCGCAACCAATCCCGCCACCAAAGCTCCTAAAATCAGCGCATACGTCCTCGGTTCTGGGATCTGGCCGGCGTAGATCGGCTCTCCGGGAACGGAATTGTAGGCCCAACGATTGATGTAGCCGCCGTTGACAATCGGGCCTAGCGTTTCCGTGTCCACTTCGAGCCAACCGTAATAGACCTGATCATCCTCCCAAAACTCAACTCCCAGGAAGGCGATAACACCTTCGTAATGACCCCCGATTGGATTAATCTGTTCCGCCCAAAGTCCGCCACAACCTATGTCAAAAGGTGGCGTTATACGCAAGCAGGAAACCAGAATCGACTGATCTTCTCTCCAATAAACATTATCGTCAGGAATCCCCCCAATAAATGAGCCGCCGTTCAAAGGAAAGGCACCAGAGGTATTGGGCACAGCCGCCAACGCCCGATTTCCGTTCTGCGGCTGTACATTGAAACCACTCTGACTATTGCTGGACTCGAAAATAAAGTCGACGATCCCGTTATTGTTAATGTCGATCTCTCTTGTAAGAGGCGGCCAGCTACCAAACACCGGAACCGGCTCAGAAGGCTCGAAATACACGATCGCCCCGTCCAGTGGAAGCAGTGAGGCTCCGAAAACTATAAGCCCGACAGCAAATCGATTAAGATCTGGCAAGACGCCCTTCACCCCTCCGATCGGTTTACCAAAACTCATGGAGTCACTTCCACAATGCGGAAGAATTCCCGGTTCCCCGAAGGCGACGATGTCACTTCCGCCGATGAAACCACCCTGATCGCATGGATATCACCGGGAATATCCGTCCACGTCAGCAGATCTTCGGTACGCTGGAGGCGATAGTCACGCCCCAACACACTCGGCCATTCCAGGGTGAACTCCACACGCCCGACCTCATGCAGACTCCTTCTTTGAACGCTCATTTGACGCGGCCCAACACTCGCCTCCGTCCGCGAACCCCTGCCGCGATTCCGAGGACCAGCAACCCCGCCAACAAGGCGTACGTCCGCGGCTCGGGTATCTGGCCGGCGTAGATTGGCTCGCCGGGAACGGAATTGTAGGCCCAGGAATTCACCCAGCCGCCGGGCGAATCGATACGGAAATATTCAGAAACGCTAAAACCCTCGTAATGAATCCACCCGTAATGAACATTCTCATCGATCATAAATTCGACTCCGATGTACGCGTTCGAAAGCTGCATCAGGCCACTCGAAGCGTAGCCTAACAGAAAGCCGGTCGAATCGGAACCCCCGCTATCCGTATGATGGTGCCACTCGCCGTCCAGCGGAAAGCTCGCCTCCGAACCAATCTCGGTGCCTTTGGGCAGCGGAATTACCTGGGAGTCCGTTGTCCAGGTTATATTATCCACCTCGAACGTCTGGCCCAACCGGCCGACAAAACGGTTATCGCCCTCGGAAAGGAGCGACGCGAAAAAGCTGCCCGATAAAAATACGAAATCCGGTGTTCCGTTTCCGCTAATATCAAACGGCCTTGGTCCGATGGTTCGCAAATCAAACACATTGGGTTCATCGCCACGATAGGTAACTACGATAGAAGCGTGTATAAAGCCAACGGGTGCCAGACCCAAAACGATCAGGCAGCATAACAACAAATGTCTTCGCGCCTTCACTCCCCTCTCCTAATTCTCCAGAATCGCCGGTTTTCGTTCGGATTTCTCGATATCAGAACAGTAGTTACATCGTTTGTCGCGTGAACCGTTTCCACCGCGGTCCAATCCCCAGACTCCAGAAACGGCTGGGTTTCCAGGGTGAAATAAGCGCCGGGGTCCGACGTAAACGTGAAGGCCACTTCATCTTCGTCCTGAGGATTAAGCGAAGAAGCAAACTCCCTCGCAACGGGAGCTTCCGGAATCGCTCCGCTCAAAACCATCGAGACTTTTTGCGGCCCATCCTGAATCAGTCCATACGGGGAGACATGGACACGAAGCGTCCGGGCTTGGGGGCTCGCTTCGATATCAATCCGCTCGACATTGTTGCGATCATCTCTCGGTTCGACGCCATTGATCACCGTATTGATTGCCGGCGCCCCTCGATTCTGCGGCAGTTGATTCTCAAAATCAGGATCGAGAATCCAAGGATAGTAAGTCTCGCCGGTAACCATGTCCTCTACCAAGAGATCGATGTCGTTCACAAGCATCGGCGTGTCATCGTCGAGCACGGAATGCGTTGGCGCGGGATCTCCCGCCGGATCGTTCCACGCAATGGTCAATCTTCCGGTCGTGTCGGCCGGAAGATTGACCAGAAACGACTGCGGCTCCCCTTCCTCGACTTCGAATTCCTTGATCAGCGCGCCGCGACCCAACTCCGCGTCGGCTTCGATCCGCTCCACCAGCGCCACAGCGTCAAAAATTCCCCAACCTTTCTTGTAGGTGGGCCCCGGCGTGGCAACGTCCTCGGCCGTATGGATCGCCAGAGCGCGCCATGTCGAAGCCAGCCATGGGCTCGCGTTCGGGAAAAGTTCCTCGCGGCGCGCCTGGGCCAGTGCGAGAGCCCCCGTAACCTGGGGCGCCGAAAAACTTGTCCCGCGCAGATTGTCATCTTCTTCGTAATAATCGGTATCGCTGCCGGCACGGGGCAGGAAAAGGGAATTCCCCAATCCAAGGCCGGTATTGCGCTCGCCAACCGCAACAAGGTCCGGCTTGATGCGCCCGTCATCCGTCGGCCCGGTCCCGGAAAAGCTTGAAAGAACGATGGTGGCGCCGGTCGCGTCCTGGATCGACCCCACCGATAGCACGTTTTTTGCGGTGGAAGGATTGAGAACGGTATTATAGGCAACCGAGCTGGCGGTCCATGTTTCCCCCGGAAGCCCGCCGTTAAACCAAGCCCGTTCGGCCGTCGAGGTAACAGGCACCCCATTTTCGTCTAGAGTGAGATAGACTACAGGCTGGCCCGGACCGCCGAACCTCGCATTCCCCGCCGCATAAACCGGAAGTTGGATTTCGTTGGAAAAAACAAAAGCGTCCAGATCGGCGGACGAAATGCCCTCTTGCGCCGGAGCCGCATACATTCCCAACCTGGGGTCCTTGTCAAACTCTGGAAAGCGCCAAAACCACCACAATGCACCCTGGTAAGAAACAATCTCCCATCCGCTCAGCTCGCCATAAGAGTGGTTCGAAAATCGCTGGCCACCCAGTACAGAAGCGACTGTATTCGCCGAAAAATTTAGCAGACTATGCCCCCGAATCTCCGACTCGTACACCACACCCCGAAGCAAACGGCCCATGTTGTTGCCGTCAATAAACACGTTAACATTTCCACCGCCGGCAATCGCTCCGGCAACCGCCGTGGCGTGATCTCCCGGAGGAGCTGAATCGACCTGCGTGGCCCGGGAAACGCCGCCGTCCAAAAACTCCTGATGCGTCGTCAGGATTCCCGGATTCGGATCGGCCTCCCAGATGGCGGTGGTCACTCCGGCCCCGGTAAGGTTTCGCGTCAAGGCCGGATCCTGCCACGGATAAAGACCCGTGGGCCAAAGGTCCGCCGCAAACGTCGTCGCAGCGGCGATCGCGTTCTGGGTGGTCATGAGAATCGGGACATTCTCGCCTTCGCCAACCAAAGTCCACCCGCGGCCATCGGGATGCCGGCCCGTCCGGCCGATCCCATGCCTTGCGGCGATTTCATCAAGCGCCTGCTCCACTTCCCACCTCCTTGCTTGCTCCTGGGCCATTCGTTCCTCCAACCTCAAGCGAAAAGCGGCGTTATCGTGCCTCAATCCGTCCGGCTCCGGCGACCCTGGATCATACGGAAAGGTGGGCCGAAGGGTCCGCTCGATCAACTCGATCCGTTCCTGTCTCCTGACTTCGGCCTTAATTTCGGCTTCCACCACTTCCAGCGCATTCGGATCGAATTCCCCTCGCGGCGGTCGCCGCGCTTCCGTTTTGGCGGCGTTGGCGAGCAGCTCGCGATGATTGGTGATGTGCCAGTCACGGCGTTCGGGCGAAAACGTGTGCCATTGCTCGCCAAACTGGTTGATCAAGCGCTCTTCGAGCACAGCGACCGGGATTTCGCGGTCATGGAAGACGCTGGCCGTCATTGCCGCGCCGACCCTTGGGCCGTGGGTGCCGACGAGTCTTTCCTCCAGTTCGGCTTCAGTGACCGCGTACGAAGCAAACGCCGATGCGGTCATCAAAAGCGAGCAAACAAACGCAACAGAGAGAGAGGAGGTTTTCATTTAGAGATAGATGTTACGAATTTGGGCGGTCGAGAGGAGCTCGACCGGAATGAACGATGACCGATCCCGCTGAAAAAGCGAGCTTTATCGTTCCGGCAGAAGGAAAAGGAGTCAGGCGACACCTCGGAATCGGAAGCCGAGCTCGAGCGGGCGGAGAACTGCGTATCATCCTTCATCATTCATCCTTCTCACTTTCACCTCCTCCACCCAGCAATAGAGGACCGGGACGGAAAAGAGGGTGAGCAGAACGAAGAACATGCCCCCGACGCTGGGAATGGCCATGGGGATCATGATGTCGGCGCCGGTGCCGGTGGCGGTGAGAATCGGAACGAGGGCGAGCACCGTGGTCGCCGTCGTCATCAGACAGGGCCGAACGCGTCGTTGCCCGGCGAATACACCGGCCGTCCGAACTTCTTCGATGGAACCGGGGCGCCGCTCGGTGAAGCTTTGTTTCAGGTAGGTCGCCATGACGACCCCGTTGTCCACGGCGATGCCGAAGAGCGCCAGGAATCCGACCCATACCGCGACGCTGAGATTGATTGTCCCCATGCCGAACAGTTCCCGCAGGTTGTGCCCGAACACGTGGAAGTTGGCGAACCAGGGTTGCCCGTAGAGGTAGAGCAACGCGAATCCGCCCGCCCAGGCCACGGCGATGCTGCTGAAGACGATGAAGGTGGTCGCCACCGAAGCGAACTGGAAATACAGGACCAAAAAGATGATGATCATGGCGACCGGAATCACCACCCGCAGGGTCTGTGCCGCGCGCACCTGGTGCTCGTAATCTCCGGCAAAGCGCCAACTCACGCCGTCGGGTACCCGCAATTCGCCGCTGGCGACTTTGCTATCAAGGTAATCGCGAGCCTGCTCCACCACTTCCACCTCGGCCATGCCCCCGGCCGCCGGACCGGAACCGTGATCGTGTCCCGCCATCGCACCGTCGGCCGGCTCGGCCGGGCTCCCATCCACACGCGGACTGAAGGTGACGAACGCCGTCAGAAAGGTGTCCTCACTGCGGATCATTTGCGGCCCGCGCTGGTAGCGGATCTCGGCGATCTGCCCGAGCGGGATCTGCGCGCCGTCACGCGCCGGCACCAGGATCCGTTCCATCTCCTCGATTCCCTGACGCAATTCTCGCGGGTAGCGGACGCGCACCGGGAATCGCTCCCGGCCCTCGACGGTTTCGGTGACGATGGCGCCACCGATCGCGGTGGCGATCACCTGCTGTACGTCCTCGATGTTCAATCCGTACCGGCTGATCGCCCGGCGGTCCGGATGGATTTCCAGGTAGGGTTTGCCTACCACCCGGTCGGCGGTCACTGTGGCCGAATCGATCGCCGGCACCTCGCGCAGCAATTCCTCCAGGCGCAGCGCCATCCTCTCCAGGGTCTCCAGATCCGGCGCCCGCACTTTCACCCCCATGGGGGCGCGCATCCCGGTCTGGAGCATGAGCAAACGCGTTTCGATGGGTTGCAGCGGCGAAGCCCGCGTGATTCCCGGGCGATGCGCGGCCGCAACGATTTCATCCCAGATATCCCGGGGATTTTGAATCTCTTCGCGCCACTGCCGGTAGGGACGGCCCCTGTGGTCGGGTACTAAAGCGGCCGGGTTGGCCACCAGTTCGGGATATTCCTCATCCCGCTCCAGCAGCTCGCCGTCCTCGTCCAAAAACCAACCCTGCCGCCGGTCGAAGGCAAAGTTCACGCGTCGGCCGGCTTCGTCGGTCACGTATTCGCTCTTGTAATTGATAACCGACTCGAACATCCCCACCGGCGCCGGATCGAGCGGGCTTTCCACCCGGCCGAGCTTGCCGTACACCCCGTCCACCTCGGGCACGCCCGCGATCGCCATGTCCTGAAACTGCAAGGCCTCAAGAGCCTCGCCGATCGAACCGTGGTAGGAGATGATCGGCATCCACAGGAACGAGCCCTCGTCCATATCCGGCATGAACTCGCGGCCCAGTCCGGGAAACTCGTTCGACGCCGCCGTCCACGGACCGCTCTCGCGAAGGGAATCCCCAGAAAGCCCCGCGTGGTCCACCGCGGCGGGCAGAAAACCGAAAGTCCGGTCAAAGCCAATCCAGATGGTCACGCCGGACAACATCAGGAGGGCGGGCAGACTCAGGAAAGCAACCTTATGCTCCAGACACCAGCGCAGGATCGGCACGTAAAACCACATGAGCAGGCTGAACAAGCCCAGGATTCCGCCGATCAGGAGGGCGACAAAGATAAAGTTATTGATGATGCCCAACTCCGGTCCCAGCGGCTCCCAGACGCGGGCCAGTATCCAACCGACCAATACGGCGGCGGCCACGCTGGCCGCCCACGGGGTCGCATGGCGCAATCCCCTCCCGAACCCGGCCGCCGTATCCCCCCACCGAGGAGAAACGCGTCCGATCCAGCCCGGCAGTTCGTCCTCAAGCAGATGATACACCGCCACGCCCAGCAGAACCAGCCCGGCGAGAGCCACCCACCCCCATCCCCACGCCAGGCCGAGCCCGATCAGCACCACCGCCGCCACGCTCAGGCCGAACATAAGCGACCGCCGCATCCGACCCGGCTCGATATTCCCGGCGACAAACACGTGCACCGCCGCCGGCACGATGGTCAGCGCGGCGAAAATCGCCCCGATGAGGACAAAGGTCTTGGTGTAGGCGAGAGGGATGAACATCTTCCCCTCGGGCCCGGTCATGGTGAAGACCGGCAGAAAGCTGATGATGGTCGTGCAGATGGCTGTCAGCACGGCGGAACTCACTTCCCGCGTTCCCTCAAACACCGCCTCGATCCGGCGTCGATCGGGCGGGGATTCCTTCAGGTGTTTGAGCACGTTTTCGGTGATAATGACGCCCATGTCCACGATGGTGCCGATCGCGATGGCGATGCCCGCCAGGGAAACCACGTTGGCGTCCACCCCGATGAGTTTCATCATGATGAAACTCATCAGCACCGCCAGCGGCAGCATGAGACTGATCACCATGGCGCTGCGCAGGTGCAGTACCAGGAGTACGACCACCACGATGGTGACGAGGATCTGCTGCACCAGGGCATCGTTCAGGGTGCCCAGGGTCCGGTAGATCAGGTCGGTCCGATCGTAGAAGGGAACAATTTCGAGCTGGCTGAGTGTCACCCACTCCGGCCAATCCTCGCGCGGGTTCGCGCGCAGCCACGCCACCCAGGCGTCGTGATCGGGATCCGCGGCGGCAAACGCCTCGAACCCCTCGCCTTCGGCGAAACCCTCCACGTTAAGCCGGTCCGTCCGGCTCCAATCGATGACGACTCGGGCGGGCAGGCCCGGACTGATTTCCGCGATCTGCCGTTTGACGTTGTGGATCGCTTGCAGCGGATTGAAGTTTTCCCGGACCACCGTTACCCCGCCGACCGCCTCGGCACCGCTGACCGTCAGGGCGCCGCGACGCGGCCCCGGCCCCCGGCTCACCGTCGCCACATCGCGCACCAGAATGGGCACGTCGCCCTCGCGCACGGCCACGGTGGCGAGTTCGATGTCCTCCAGGTTCCGGATGAACCCCACCCCGCGGATGATGTACTCGACCCGGTTGATCTCGGTCACCCCCGCGCCGACGTCGAGGTTGCTCTTGCGCACCGCATCGAGCACCTGGCCCAGGCCGACCTCGTACGCCCGCATCGCGTCGGGATCGACCTCCACGTGGTACTCGGGCACAAACCCTCCGATCGACGCCACTTCGCTGATTCCCTCGGCCGCGAGCAGGCCATAGCGCACGTACCAGTCCTGCACCCGGCGTAACTCCTGCAAATCCCAACCGCCGGCCGGGTTGCCGTCGGGATCGCGGCCCTCCAGGGTGTACCAGAAGATCTGGCCGAGCGCGGTCGCGTCCGGCCCCAGCGCCGGCGAGACGCCCGCAGGCAACGTTCCGGCGGGCAGGCTGTCGAGCTTTTCGATAATGCGCGCCCGGGACCAGTAGAACTCGATGTCCTCGTCGAAAATGATAAAGACCATCGAAAACCCCAGCATCGACTGGCTGCGCACCTCCTTCACCCCCGGCACGCCCATGAGGTTGACGGTAAGCGGATACGTCACCTGGTCCTCGATATCCTGCGGCGAACGCCCCTCCCACTCGGTAAAGACAATCTGCTGATTCTCGCCCAGGTTCGGGATGGCATCGACCGGAACCGGATCGCGCGGCATCCAATCGATCTCCCAATCAAACGGCGCCACCGCCACCCCCCAACCGACCAGCAGCAGGGTCATCAGGCCGACCACGAGTTTCCGCTCGAGGAAGAAGCGGATGAGACTGGCGAGGGGCGAGGGAGGTGGGGCGAGCCGGCGAGTCGGCGAGTCGGCGTGCGGGCGTGTGGGCGAGTCGGCGGGGGAATCTTCGGAAGTGGCCATAACGTATCAACGATTCTTAGTCACGCGCGGGAAATCGGTCTTTCAGATCCTCGGCATTTCGAGAGTTGGGACGACGACCCTGACGAGACGGAAGCGTCCACTTCTCAGGTTCATCTATCATCTTCACGATTTGGCCAAGAATCTTGTCGTAAACGTCATCAAGACGCAGAAAGTCTCTCTCGCCCAAGTACCCGCTTTTTAGGGCCACCTCCAACCAAACCTGCGTCTCCCCGGCTTCCTCTTCGGCATCGCTGAGCTTCGAAATGAACGCGGCCCGGTAACGTCGTTTCCGCCACGCGGAACCAATATTAGCACACACCGAACGCGAGGATCTGCGAATCTGATCGGTCAACGAAAACCGCTCCTCATTTGGAAACACCTTGGTAATCCGAAAGATCTCCATACACGTATCCATCGCACTCTGATATACGTTGAGATCCCGGAAATGCTTGATCACAGCCATCTATTATTTCTCCTTTCGTTTCAACTTTGTATTCCACATCCCCCCTTCGCCCACTCGCCCTTTCGCCGTCTCGCCCCCTCGCCCCACGCCCCTCGCCCCACGTCCCATGTCCCTCGCCCCTCACAACTCGCCGAGGACTTCGCCGCAGCGAAGCATGGAGGCGCCGAAGTAGGCGTTGTCGACGGTGTCGTGGTCCTGTAGCCAGGTGGCGCCTTCGTCGTCGTGGGCCATGGGGCAGTATACGCGGTACAGGGTGGGCAGTTGGCCGACGCCGAAGGAGACGGCGATGTGTTCGATCTCGCGGGTGAGTTCCTGGAGGTGAGCGCGGATGCCTTCGATCGCGTCGGCGTGTTCCATGCGGTGACTGAGCACGTGGACCGCCTCGTAGCGCTCCATCCAAGCCATGTGAGCGTCGCCGTCGAGCCGGTGCTGGCCGATCTCGAGCAGCGCTTCGTGCAGGGTGCCCACCCCATCCCGGGCGCCTTCGAAATCGTCGGCGGCCAGGGCGGTGGCCAGGTCGAGGTACCCCCGCACCAGGGGCCGCAATTCCTGTCCGAAGGATTCGGGGACCTCGGCGGCAAAATCGGCCGGTTCCGGGGGATCGCGGTAGTCTTCGGGCTCGGGCGCGGGATCGGGCTCTTCTTCCCATCTGGCGGACATCATACTGGGGCGGCCGCGGATCTGCAGCTCACTGTCGATCTTGAACGCGCCGCGGGTCACCACGAGTTCGCCTTCGTCCAGGCCCTCGCGAACCAGGTAATAATCTCCGGCGCGGGACCCCAGAACGATCCGCCGCCCCTCAAAGGTGGGCCGTTCGGCGTCCGGGTCTTTCACATACACAATGGCGCGACGACCGGTGATCAGCGGGGCGGAAGCCGGGATCAGCAGGGGCGGTTCCGCCGCTTCGTCCCGGATACCGGCAATGTCGTCGATCGGAGGTGGCGCTTCCAGCAGGTCCGGCCGTGGTTCGCCGATACGCATCAGGATGGAGCCGCGGGCGAACATGCCGGGCTTGAGACGCAACTCCGGATTGGGCACGTCCACCCGCACGCGAACCGTACGGCTGCGCGGATCGAGGTGGGGGTCGATGAAGCTCACCTCTCCTGCAAACGCTTCCCCGGGGAACGCCTCCACGGTGAAGGCCACCGGAAGACCCCGCCGGAGCCAGGCCAGGTCACGTTCATATACATCCAACTGCAACCAGAGACCGGAAGGGTTCATGATCTGAACCAGCCGGTCGCCTTCATCCAGCCAGTGTCCTTCGCGTCCGCTGAGATTCATGATGTGCCCGGTGATCGGACTGCGGATTTGGAACGTCCTCGGTGCCTCCCCCGTTTCGAGAATTTCCGCGATCTGGTCGGCGGAAACACCCAGACGAGTGAGCCGGCCTTTGGCGCCTTCGAGCGCACCCTGATTTCCGGCAAGGACCCCGCTCTGATTCACCAGCAATTCCCGCGCGGCGGCCCGGACCTCCGGGCTGTAGATTTCCGCCAGGGGCTCCCCTTCGGCCACCATCTGCCACTGGTAATTCGCGTAGAGCTGTTCCACGTAACCGGACGACCGGGCCACGACGTCGCGCAAGCGGGTTTCATCGGCTTCCAGACGACCGAGAAAGTGGAGAGGCGCTTCGATGGTTCGTCGCTCGACCGGCGACACCTCGACATTCATCAGAGCCATGGAACGCTCGCTCAGACGGAGCCGCGGCAGGTCACGGTCGTCTTCGTCGTCGGGATCACCGGCCACCAGATCCATGCCGCAAATCGGACAGGTGGCGTCCGGGTTGGTGGAGGTCTGCTCCGGATGCATCGGGCAGTAATAAACCGTTTCGCGAGCGGGCTCCTCCGGCTCCGTGCGGTGAGCGGCTTCTCCGTCGCCGGAGGTCCACCGACCCACGGCGAAGGCCACAAGCACCGCCCCGGTGGCGAAAAGGATCCAGGTGACGTTTGTTTTACGGGCGTTCATTTTGGAAAAAATCAGGGGATTCGGCCGCTCCGCGTCCGGCCAGTTCGTAGAGCTCCGCGTAGCTCCCGGCCTGGTCGGCCAGGGATCGCGCGCGCGCGTCCCGAATATCGAGCAGCTCGCGTCGGGCGGCGGTCAAATCGACGAAACTCGCCTCGCCTTCGAAGTAGGCGGCCTCGACGATGGCAAACGTCCCTTCCGCGCGCGGAAGGAGCGATTCGTCGTACAGGCGCACCTGGCGTTCGGCATCGCGAAGTTCAAAAACCGCGCCGGCAAAACGCGCTTCCAGGTCGAGGGTCAAGGCCTGACGCTCGGCGGCGACTTCGCGACGCTGCGCCCGCGCTTCGCGCCGGGCGGCGGAGTAATTTTCGCGCCAGACCGGAAGACTCATTCCCAGCATGAGGAGACCCTCCGTCTGCTCGCCGCGGCGCTCCATGACTTCGGCCCCCACCATAAAATCCGGACGGCCCTGGTGCCGGGCGAGCCGCACGGCGTCTTCGGCGGCGCGAATCTCACTTTCACGCGCCCGCAGTTCAGGATGCCGGTACAATTCGGCAGCGAGCTCCAGGAGTTCCTCGTCGTCCGCGGCACGGAAATCCCATTCGCGGGGCGCCGGCAGCGCCGCGCCGGCCGGACGGCCAAGCAGACGATTCAGTTCGGCCACGACCGGCCGGCGCCGTTCCTCCAGGGATTGCACCCGGTCGCCAATCCGGTCCAGGTCGCTGGCAATGCGGAGCACATCGGCAAGGTTCGCCAGGCCGCTTTCGTAGGATGCTTCGATCGCTACATTCAACCCGTTCACGATCTCACGCTGTTCTTCGAGGATTCTTAGCGCCGCCTCGACGTAATAGTATTCGGCATACTGTTTACGCACCTCCGCCACCAGACGGTTCACCTCGGCCTCGAGCCGGCGGGCAACCGCGTGGGCCTGTTGTTCGGCGGCACTGCCCCGCGAATCCAGGGTACCGAACCAGGGAAACATCTGGGTAATGGAAATACGCTGCCTCTCCATCATCCCCTGCCGCTCGGCGCTCCGCAGGACGAAGTACCCGTAGGTCAACTGCGGGTCCGGCAGGCTGCGCGCCTGTGGCGCGCGATCGGTCGCCGCGCGCCAGCGCTCGAAAGCCGCTTCGACGGAGGGATTATGCTCCAGCGCGTAGGTCAGTAGGTCGGCCAGGCTCATGTCATCCTCCGCCAAAAAGGGCGCCTCCTGATCGCCGTTTCCGGCCGAGTTGGCACTGCCGGGAGCCGGATTGGGAATTGCCGATTCCGTATGCTCGTCCCGATCGCCGCTCGCAGCGGAAATTTGCCTTTCGGGAGCCCACTCATAGTGGAGGGTGCCGCCCGAAGTCGAGCATCCGCCCAGGAGCAACAGAGCCCCGAAAAGAGCGACCGCCGGCCGCAAAGGCAGGTACCGGCAACCGGAGGTCACATTCGATCGGCTCTTGTTCCGTCGCACCATAGCCGTTGCCCCTGGTCCCCGGTTCACAGACTACAGCTCAGACCGGGCAACAGGCTCCGATTTCGTCGCAGCATTCACGTCGCTCCTCGCAACAGGCGCGCAATTCGATTTCGGCGGTTGGCATTTCGACCCCGCCGCAGGCGATCATGCGCTGGCCCATGTAAGGGTTTTGCACAGCGTCGTGGCTCTGCAGCCATTTGCCGTTTTCCACCATGGGACAATTCATCACGTAATAGCCTTCCTCTCCGGCAGCCAATTTAATTACTTCGCGGCTCAAGGGAATAAAGGCTTCCCGCATGGCCTCCAGACCCTCCGCCTCGGCCACTGCGACGGCGAATTCGGCCGCGCGCTCCTGTTCTTTGCCGGCTGCCAGTTCCGCCGTTTCCCGGGCCGCTTTCCGGGCTGCATCCAGGTCGTCCGCCACCAGCGCGGCGGAGATTCTTTCAAAATACGCGAACAAACCGTTTTCCGCGGCGTCGGCCGCTTCCGCCGGATTTCCCGCGGGAGCGGGAGAGGGCGCGGCGGCGCAACAGGGCGCCGAGGCATTGACGGTGACGGCGGCCGCCAGCAACAAGGCGGCCGATAGAACTCCGGATTTCCAAGATAGGTACTGCATGGTCTTGATAGAATTATTCGGTTACGGCGCCATCCATTCGATCAATTCCTTCGCCATTTGCGAATTTCCGGTACGCCTCTGCCTTCTTCTACACCCGCGAACGCGAAATCCCTCAAATAAATCGAATAGGGCTAGGAGGAATGGCACGGTTAAGGGCGTTGATCGAAGCAGCTTAGGCTTAACCGAATCGCATCGATTCTTCCCCTGGAGGCCCATGCTCCCGCATGGCGGCGCGGGCATCTTGCCCGCACACCGGCGGCGCGGGAGCGCCGCCCTCCAGGAAAGGGAAGCGCCATCGCGATCTCGATACGGTTTCATCAAGCGATCAACCGGCTTAACCGAGCGCCATTCAGGCTGCTAGCCGGATGCCTTCTCCCAGCCCTTGGCTCGCTCGACGGCCCGGTTCCAGTCGGATTGCAGTCCGGCCATCTCTTCCGGATCGCGCTTTCGTTCGAAGCGGGCATCCACCTCCCAGTTCCGAACGATATCCTCGCGGTCCTCCCAGAAGCCGACCGCCAGTCCGGCGTGGTAGGCGGCGCCCAGGGCGGTGGTTTCGATGTTCTTCGGACGCACCACGGGGCGGCCGAGAAGATCGGCTTGAAACTGCATCAGCGGCCGACTGCGGCAGGCGCCACCATCGACCCGCAACTCCTTCAATTCGAGGCCGCTGTCCTTTTCCATGCAGGAAATCAGATCGGCACTCTGGAAGGCGATCCCTTCCAAAACCGCCCGGCAAAACTGAGCCCGGCCGGTGCCGCGGGTGATCCCCACGGCGAGGCCGCGCGCGTACGGATCCCAATGCGGAGCCCCCAGGCCGGCGAAGGCCGGCACCAGGAACAGGCCTCCGGCGTCCGGCACGCTTTCGGCCAACCGGTCCAACTCCTCCGCGCTGGCGACCATTTTTAATTCGTCGCGCACCCACTGCACCGCGGCGCCGCCGATGAAAATCGACCCCTCCAGGGCGTATTCGGTTTTGCCCTTCACTTGCCAGGCCACGGTGGTCAGCAGATTGTTTTCCGAAGGAATGGGTTGGTCCCCGGTATTCATGAGCAGGAAGCAACCCGTGCCGTAGGTGTTCTTGGCCATACCGGGGCGAAAACAGGCCTGACCGAACAAGGCCGCCTGCTGGTCGCCGGCGATCCCGGCGATGCGCGCTCCCGCCGGATGCAGATTGGGGCCGACTTTGCCGTAGACCTCGGAACAGGAACGAATCTCAGGAAGAATGGCGCGTGGAATGTCAAAAATCTCGAGAAGGTCGTCGTCCCAGTCTCCGGTTTTCAAATTAAACAGCAGGGTGCGCGACGCGTTGGTGACATCGGTCAGGTGGGCCTGACGACCGGTCAACTGCCAAAGCAACCAGGTGTCCACGGTACCGAAACACAGTTTGCCATCCACCGCCCGGGCGCGGACGCCCTCGACGTTGTCCAGGATCCAACGGATCTTGGTTCCGGAAAAATAGGGATCCAGGCGCAGGCCGGTTTTTTCCGTCACCGCGGGCTCGACCCCCTCGCTCTTGAGCTGAGCGCAAAAATCGGCGGTGCGCCGGTCCTGCCAGACAATGGCGTTGTAAACCGGCCGGCCCGTTTCCCGGTCCCACAACAACGTGGTTTCCCGCTGGTTGGTCAGACCCACCGCCGCGATCGAATCGCGCCCCGCGTCGGCCTGGGCCAGCACCTCGGCAGCGGTGGCGCTCTGGCTGGACCAGATGTCCATGGGATCGTGCTCCACCCACCCGGGTCGCGGGTAAATCTGACGGAATTCCTTCTGCGCCACCGCCACCACCCGGCTGGCGCGATCGAAAAGAATCGAACGCGAACTGCTGGTTCCCTGGTCGAGGGCAAGAATATAGGTCTCCTGGCTCATCGGATGAACGTGCGCTTCCGTGCTGAATCTAAAGGGAAATCCGCGTCCAACCCTGCAGGGGATTCAAGGGGCAGGCAATCGCAAAACCGGCGCTGGAGGGATCCGCCAGTCATCCTTGACATGTCCGCTCCACGCTTTAATTTCCAAGGTATCTTTGCCTCTGCGGCGCTTCGCCGAACAGAGTCACTGACCAAAGTCCTTCGATCAGGAGAACCCTATGAAATTTACCAAACAAATTCTGACCCTTCTACTCCTGCCGTGCGTTGCGGTGCTCACCGCGAACGCCGCGGAAAGCATGGCAGCCGAACCGGAAGAATCCTCCTCCACTCCCGAAAGGGAAACGGCCATGCAGGAAGCAATGAGCGAATTTTCGCAATGGCGGGAGGAAAGGGTTCAGAGCCGCGCCGTCACTGGAATCGACTGGGGCAGCTACAACCGGGAAAGCGGCTGGTCCACCGGCCTCTCCGGCGACACGGGATTGCACCGCGCCATTCCCGATTTGACTCGCGGCTCGTTGCTCGGCTCAGAATCGTTGATCAGTGAGTCCTTCCGTCCCGCGACCGACTCGGGGACCCAATCCATCGCCCGACCCAGCCCGGCGTCTTCATTGGTCGGTGAGTTTTCGCAAATCGGTCGCAGCGGGACCGGATCCGTGCGCTCACTTTTTGACGACGATTCCGCCGCCACCGCTCCAGGCAGCTCGATCCGCTCCCTTTCTTCCACCGAAGACCGGGGAAGCCCGTTCTCGAGCCGCAATGCGAGCACAAGTCCCTTTGGTTCGACGCCCTGGAGCTCGGGGGCCGCCACCACCGAAGCCGCCACCACTTCTCCGGACTCCTTCACGCCGTCTCGCCCGCAACGCAGCCGGGCGCAAGACTTTACCCCCGATTACCTGCGAAACTGAGTTCCTTCAGCAAAACGCCACAACCAGGCTCAGGGAAACGATCGAGAACAGGGTGCTGATAACAATGGCGCCGGAGGCCAGGCCTTCGTCGCCGCCAAATTGCTGAGCCAGGATAAACGACGCGGCGGCAGTGGGCGCGGCCAGAAAAATCAAGGCCACGCCCAAGGCTTCTCCCTCCAAACCCAAAAGATACGCCAGGAGGACTCCGGCCAGGGGACAGAGGGCCACTTTGAACGCAGCGGCCCATACCGCCGGCTTCAGTCGTCCCCCGAGCTTTACCACTGCCAGGGAACCCCCGATGCTGATCAGCGCGAGACCGGGCGCAGTCTCTCCCAGGACCCGCATCGATCGCTGGAGAAAAAACGGCAACTCGACGCCCGCGACGGCCACGATTGCCCCGAGAGCGCTTCCGACGATCAGCGGATTGGCAAACAGGGCGCGCAACAGCGTGCGCATCATTTCCCACCCGCGGGAGTCGGTTTGGCTTCGCTGCAGAACCAATACCGAAATCACATTGTAAACCAACATCATGGGCGCCAGCGTCAATACGGCCAGGGTGCCCGCGGTCGAACTCTCCGGATAGGCAAAAATCACCACGGGAATTCCGATAAACGCCAGATTGCCCCGGAAGGTCGCCTGCAGGAAAGTCCCGCCGGAAGTGCGACGTAAACCCGTCAACCGCACCGCGATCGCGGCGGTAACCACGGTGATGATCGTAGCGCCCAGGACCACAAGAAATACCCGGATCGCCGCCGGATTCACCAGATCGGCGGCGGCGATGGAATTGAACAGCAGCACGGGCAGTCCAACCCAATAGGTGAGCCAGTTGACCCCCCGCAGCACGGCGGCGTCAAGGAAGGAGCGAAAGAGGAGCGCGCCGATTCCAATCAGAATAAAAACCGGGGCAACGGTATCGATGACGGCCATCAGTTTGATGCAAACATCGCCGATGGCGGCCGAACGCTACTCGGGCTGCTGGAAAATCGCGTGGTCGAGATCAACATTAACCTCAATTTCGGAAATGGTTCCCACAAAGACGACTTGATCCTCAGAGGTCGCCGTGGTTCTAAAGGGAAACACCACGCCGTCCACCTCGCGGAAATCATCGTAATGCAGGTTAAACTCGATGTGACCGCCCTCCACCGCGACATTGGTGGTTTTCAACACCACCAGATACGTCTGTGTGTCGAGGTAATAGGTTTCGGTGACCCCGGCGGCCTCGGTCAGGCGCAATCGGTGCACCTCCCGCTCTCCGATCATATCCTTTCCCAGGTACTCGATCCGGTGCCCCTTTTCCTCATAATCCACCAGCGGGCCGTCGAAGTCGCTTTCCCGGATCACCTCCACAGCATCCTGCCGGTTCATGGGAATACTTTGCAACGGGGCCCCGGACTGGCTAAACGCCTGCCAGGCCTCCTCGCCATCAAAAGCCCTGATCAGACCCATTTGCGGCGAGGACGACTCCATGCGCAACAGGTTGGGTCGCTTGGCCAGGTAACGAACCGAGATCTCCTGATCCTGAAAGCGATTGACTCCCGTCATTTGCAGCGATTCCACCGCCCGCAAGCGCTCCAGCCCACCCCGCGCCTCATAGTGTCGCTCAAGAATCGGGTCCAGTTCCTCCCCATCCAACCCGGCGGAAAATACGAGAAAAAAAGCAAAAACGACAACCGTGATTCCTGTGCGCATAACAATAATAAAGAAGCTAAAACGCTACCCCCGCACCTAACCCAGAGTCAAGCCGGTGCCCTCCCCCCCGGTCGGACTCCGCTACCCCCCCGCCCTTTCGCCCCTCGCCCCTTCGCCCCTTCGCCCCCACTCCACCCTTCCCTTTTTAGCCGGTTTGTGCTTCTGCTATGCGCAGCGCCGTCATGTCGATCGAACTCATCACCAGCCTGCAGAACCCACGCTTAAAAAACCTGGTCAAGCTCCGGGAGCGCCGGCAACGGGACCGTCAGGGGTTGTTTCTGATCGAAGGCTACCGCGAACTGACACGCGCATTGGAAAAAGGGATTCCTGTAAGCGAAGTTTATTTCGCTCCGGAATGGTTTCTCGGCGAGAATGAAGACGCCCTGCTGCAGCGAGCCGAAGCCGCCGGCGCCCGTCTTTTCGAGCTTTCGCGTCAGGCCTTCTCCAAGTGCGCCTATCGCGAACGCCCCGACGGTCTGCTGGGCGTCGCGCCGCAGTGGAAGCGCGCGCTGACCGATCTAAAGCTGCCGCCGGAACCGCTTCTCCTGGTCGCCGAATCGATCGAAAAACCCGGCAATCTCGGCACCCTCCTCCGCGCCGCGGACGCGGCGGGGGTGGACGCGGTGCTGCTCTGCGATCCGGTCACCGATATTTTCAATCCCAACGTCGTACGGGCCTCCACCGGGGTGCTGTTTTCCGTGCCGCTCGTAATCACCGGCACGGACGAAATGCTCGCCTTCCTGCGCGAACGCCGTATCCGTTCCGTGGCGACGACCCCGGACACCGACCTGCTCTACACCGACGCCAACCTGCGCGGCCCGATCGCCATCCTCATGGGCAGCGAACAGTACGGCCTCAGCGAAACCTTGCTGGACGCCGCCGACGAAAAAGTCCGCATCCCCATGGCCGGCCAGGCGGATTCGCTCAATGTCGCCATGGCCACCGTGATCACGCTGTTTGAAGCGGTGCGGCAGCGTGGAGGGTGAGCGGGAGGCGTGGGACGTGGGGCGAAGGGCGTGGGATTTGAGGGATGGGGCTTTTGGGCGCTGGTTTGTTTTGTTATGGGCGTTTGGGCGTCCAATTGGTCAGGTCGACGGGCTTGAGTTTGGCGGCGGCGGCGGCGCGGATTTGACGTTGATCGGTCGAAACGAACTCACGCCACCCGAGGAGCCTGGCGCTTACAATGTGCATGAGATCGAGGGTTCGGCATCCGGTGGCGCCGGTGATCGCGGGCAACCGTTTCAGGGTCTCTTCGGCGATCTCGTCGAGGGACAATAACGGCCGAAAAAAACGTCCCTCCCCCAACAGCTCCGCAATCAATTTTTTGCACTGGTTCAACTGGGCGCGGGTCATATCGCCGCGAAAACACTTCGCGTGTAACGTATTCACGGTTTCGATCTCGATCAGCCGGGTATAGGGCACGGCCAGCTTCCGCTCCGCCAAAAACGCCTGAACTTTGCCGCTGAGCGGCTCCTTGACGATCAACTTGACGACAAGTCCGGTATCCAGGTAAGGCTGGGTCATCGGTCGCCGCGAAGGTCGTCAAGGATCTCATCCGTCGGCGTTCCTCCGGCACGCTCCCCCTTCCAAATCCGATCCAACCTTTCCGGCAAATCCGACCAGTCGACCAAACCGGAAGCCTCCCCGGGAGAATGCACCGGAACGATTCGCGCTACCGGCCGCTTGCGGCGTACCACCTCAATCTCCTCCCCCGCCTCCACCCGGCGCAAAACCGCCGCCAGATTATGCTGCGCCTCCCGTACCGTCACCGTTTTCATGCAGCACATTATGACGCACATTCGGGGAGTGTCAAGCGAGGTGGGTGGGACGGGGACGGAGGCGAGGGGGAATTTTCTGGGGAGAGGGAGGCCATCGAGGTTGTGAAGTGCAGTGCTCTGGGGTGAGGGGGATCCGGAGTTTACAGATCAACGGAGAAAAAGTCGGGGAACCGCGGATGGAGGCGGATAAAAATGGGGCACTGGCAGAGACACTCAAAACAAGGAGACGTCTTGTCATGATGTTTCCCCATTTAGCATCCTGTCGGACTTAGGCGATCGCCTAAGCCCGACAGGATGCTAATCAATCGATTTTTTCCACCACCACCCGGAGGAAAACGCGATCCAGGGGAAGCGGATCGTGGATTTGGGCGGAAACGGACTCGCGTTCCATATCCAGAGGGGTCACTTCCCAGGTCACCTCTTCGGCGCTCACCCACTGTTCCAGATCAGGGGAGAATTCCACCCGGTAGTCGACGCTGGTGGCGTTGCGATAACGCCGGAAAACCAAAACCGGTCCACCGTTCGCACCGTCACCGGCCGGAGCCGCCGCCCAGGTCACGACGGGCAGGTGCTCCCATTGCGGCTTGGCGCCCTCCATGGCAAATCCGAACCGCAAGAGGTTGGGCAAACCGAAATTGCCCGGGTCGGCCAAGGGGCCGCTGACAGCGTCATCGTCCGCATCCGGGCCAAATTGCTGCTGGCGCCAGGTGGCAAAGGAAATCGGCGAATCGCTCGCCGGTATCTCCCGGTCCGTGAACAGCCGCAGTTCGGCGGTCTCCTCACCGGTCACCTCGAACACCAGTGAAGAGAAGGGAGAGGGAGAAATATCGTCGAAAAAGGTGAGCAGGAGAGTCGGATCGGAAACGTTCACACCCTCCAGCACATTGGCGTCGATGGTCACCGCCGGGCCCACCAGGTTCATCCCGAAGATTCCCTCCAGGCCGAGCTCGGCCAGTTCAGGATGTTCGAAAACCAGGATCTTGACGTTGCGCCAAACCAGGTCGAATCCCTCGCGGGCCGGAATACGAATTTCATTCAACTCGAGGACCGGAACGGTAACCGTGTTCGGACCGATGCCACCCACTTGGGAGATGATCCCCTGAGCCGCCTGATGCTCCACCAGGAAAGCCTCCAAATCTTCGAACTCCTCCGGAATCAAACCAACCGCCTGAGCCCAGTCGAAGCTGATAAAGGACGCGCCCGCCCCAGTGTCGAAGAGCCAGTCACCCACCACGGCATCGCGTTCCGGATCGTGACTGATGGCGACATTGTTCAACAGGGGATTCCGGCTGGTCGATGGATTGACCTCTCCCGGTTCAGGTTCGCCTACAAAATCCCGCATCTCCAGATCGAGCGTCACGTTCGTCTCCGGTATGCCCGAGTCCCCCTGTCCGAGGAGAAAGGTGTGCATCTCCCGAATTTCAGGGAAAAGCTCTTCCAGGAATTCATTGCGGGCCCAGTTCATCACCATGATGCGCTGTTCGATCACCGGCATACCGATAATGTTAACCGGACTCACTAATTGATAAACCATGCCGCCGCCGAGATCGACCTCGTTCACCTCCCCCACTCCCTGGGCTCGGCGCAACCACAAGTCAAAACCGCTTTCGTACGGCACGAACTCCTCCAAAAAATCGCCCGCCATGCCAAAAGGGTCCACCGGGCCATTGCGGATCCGCAGGCCGAACTGCCCGACCACATCGCCAATCTCCTCGCCCCCCAGGCCCAGATTGGTGTACTGGCCGATTATCTCCTCCGGCGTGAATCCGAGGAAAACGGCCTCCGTGTATTCATTCACCTCGGCATGGAGGTGGCTGATGGTAAAACCGGAGGCCCCGGTATCGATGAACGCCTTGAACACCGCAGGCGCCATTTCGATATTGCCCGTCCAGGGATCGTAACGCAGATCCTCCACCACTTCACCGTTGCGGGTCAGGACGGCTTCCAGGCGGGGTTGATCCAATGAGTTGGCGTTAAAATAGGGGACATCCGGATGATTCAGCACCAGTTCGGGCGACGCGGCCGAAGCCGTCAAACAGGCACACCAGCCCCCAAACACACCCGCCAGCACAGCCGTCACCACTTCCCATCGCTTGGAAATCATATAAAAAATACTCCCCTTCCTCCGAATAATAACACCAAATCGGCTTTTTTTCTCTCCGGAGCAGCCCTGAGCCCGTCGCTGAGAGATCCGCTCAGGTGCCGGACCCGTTCCCGTTCGTATTCGACAACTTACGGTTCATCCGATCGCGTTTGCGCTCCAGCGGCACCCTCACGGCGAGATAGGTGCCCACGATCACCCCCCGCACCCACCAGGAGTCGGTGACAAACAACATGAAAATCGCCGAGATGATCAGGAATCCCAGGAGAAAGCGACTGAGATGCTTCCAGGGGCGCGGCAGATCCAGCAGGTGCGTGATCAGGGTGGGCGTCAGCAAGAGAACGAACACGCCCCCGACTTGCAGGTCATCGAGCAGCGTCAGCCACCGCGTCAGGGCGAACAACAGCAGGCCGAAAACCATCCCGGCGGCCGTCATGACGCAGCCCTTGCAGAAATAGAGGCCGCCTATCCGCCATACGTGGTCCCGGAAGGTTTGCTCAGGGGGATGATGGGAGAACAGGTGCGGATCCCGCTCGGCGATAAACTCGCGCAATCCCTTTTCCGCCTCCTCGGACGGACGCTCCCGATAGGCGCGCAGTAATTCCACAATACGATGGCTCACGTCTCTGTTCCGTTAAAGCACCGGCTTTCCTGAATATCGACCCGATTCCTAACCCCGATGTTCATCCGCAATGGTCCGTGCTTTTTCGTCTCCCTTTCGAAAGCATCAGGCTGGGTAGATTTCCGGTCGATCGCGAGAACTAATGGCGCCGCCCATTTCGAGCTGGAGAGAATGCCAGGGTTATGGAAGTTGAATCGTAGCAGTTTAGGCGTAACCGAATCGCATCCGTTTTTCCCTGGCGGGCCGTCGGCGCGGGAGCTCCGCCTTCCACGCTGAAGGGCCATGCTCCCCCATGGCCCCGCGCGGGCATCTTGCCCGCACAGCGGCGGCGCGGGAGCGCTGCCCTCCAGGAAAGGGAAGCGCGATCCCGGCAACGATTCAAGTGGCAAAGCTTTTGCCGCGTTCCCAGCGCTTGTGCCACACTACCGCACCGGCGTCTTATTTCCCTCGATTGGTATGAAAAAAACGACAAGCCACGTAATACTTTGGTCCGGATTGGCTCATTTTTCGGATCGCCGACCGTGACCGGCTACGGCAGATTCAAACGTCACCTTCTCATGAAAAATCCCTTCTCCCTCCGCAATACAAACTGTCTCACCGTGGCACTGGGCCTCGGATTGGGAGTCGTATTCGCCGATTTCCAAAAAATTCGGGCCGAGCCGTTGGCAAGCGACGCGCCCGACGCGCCGACCGGCCTTCTGGTGGATCTGCATCCTCAGCCGCTCGCGCTTGAAGATCTGACCGCCCCGCGGTTTTCCTGGATAGTCCAGGACCCCCGCCGCGGCGCAACGCAGCGGGCCCGGCAGATCCTGGTCGCCACCGATCCGGATCTCCTCACTCCAGGGCAGGCGGATATCTGGAACTCGGGCCGGGTTGATTGCTCCGCCAACGCCGCCGTCGCCTACGCCGGGCCACCGCTGGAACCGGCCACCCGCTATTACTGGACGGTGCGCACCTGGAACCAAACCGATCAGGCCGGACCTTTCGCCGAACCGGCGGTCCTGGGTACCGGGTTGCACGACACCTGGATCGCGGACCCGATATGGGCGGACGACCCGGACGATCCGTGGCGGAACTGGCAGGACTACACCATCAGCTTTGACGCCACCATTCACGAGAACGCCGCCACGGTCTGGTTCCGCGCCGCCGATCCCGACAACAACTACATGTGGCAGCTTCGCTCCGGACCCAACGAACTGGCCCGGCACGTCTTCCAGGGGGGCTCTTTCGCGCTGGAGGTCGTTCCCCTTCCTTTCAACCTGGAGACGGAAACCACCTACCGCGTCTCCATTGAGGCCATCGGAAACACCATCCGAACCTTCATTGACGGCGAATTGATCGACGAGACCGAGGACAACAGCTTCGACCGCGGAACGGTCGGCTTCCGTCACGGCAATTTCGAACAGGCGACCTATGCCAATCTCGAGGTGGTTTCCGCCGGCGGCACCGTGCTTCTGCATTCCGACCTGATCGCGGAAAACCCGTTTCCCTGCGGTACCCTGACCGCCGGCGGCCTTCGCCTCGGACGAGGGGAGCGGTGTTTGTTTTCACCTTCCTCCGAGGACAGCGACCCGGACGACTTTCCCCGCTCCGGCACCAATTGGGCGTTGCTCCGTACCGATTTCGAGGTTTCCGCGGAACCGATCGCCTACGCCACCCTCTACGCAACGGGTCTGTCGCCGGAGCCGGCGGCACAGCATGTGTACCGGGCGGAACTCAACGGTGAGTTCGTCGGAATCGGGCCCTCCCGAGGTTATAACGGCATGAATTTCTACAATGCCTTCGACGTGACCGACCGCCTGGCAACGGGCGCCAACACCCTGGGTTTCGTCGCCTACGCCGCCTCGGGGCAAGCCGTACAGGCCCAGCTCAACATCGTTTACGTCAACGGCGAACGCCAAATCATCGCCACCAACACCGAAATCTGGAAAGCCCGCAGCGGCTCGGACCTTTTCCTCGAAGTGGGCAACGCGGGGCATGACAGCTATTATTACGCGCCGCGGGAATACCTTCGCGCCGACCGTTGGCCACACGGATTCAGCAGCCCCGGATTCGACAGCTCAAACTGGACCGCACCGGTTGAAAAACCCTCGATCGAGGGTCTGACCGGAATGCCGACCCGCAATCTGGAGCGGGAAATCCGTGAACCGGTCGCCGTAAACGAAATCGGTCCCGGAGCCTACCGGCTCGACTTCGGCCGCACCGTTGTGGGCGGGCTCCGAATTACCGTCAACGGATCCCAAGGCGACCAAGTCGACATCCGCCTGGGCGAAGAGCTGAACAGCAACGGAACGGTCCGTTTTCAAATGCGCACCGGCAATCACTATCGCGACCGCTGGACCCTGGCCGAAGGCGAACAGACGCTCGAACATTTTGGATACCGGGTCTTTCGTTATGCCGAAATCCACGATCTTCCGGAAGACGCGGGGGCGGAAAGCATCGTCGGCATCGGACTCATCTATCCCTTCGACGACGAAGCCGCGGCTTTTTCCTCCTCGGACCCGCATCTCGACGAAGTGTGGCACTTCTCGCGCGACAGCATCCGCCTCTTGAGCATGGACCTTTACATGGACACCCCCTCACGCGAACGCCGGGCGTACGAAGGCGACTCCTACCTCCATCAACTGGCCCATTACGCCCTGGACCGTGAGTTCGCTCTGGCGCGTTACTCCACCGAGTATTTGTATTTCAATTACACCTGGCCCACCGAATGGAAACTCACCTCACCCAGTGCCGCCTGGCGCGACTACCTTCAGACCGGCGATGACCGCTCACTGGAACGCTACTACGAGCTTCTCCGCGACACCAAAAGCATCCGCCATTTCATGGACCATCGCGGATTGGTGGTCAAAAGTCCCGGCGGAGCCCACCACCCCGACGCCTGGACCGACCTCATCGATTGGCCGGCCGGACTGCGCGACGGCTACGTGTTCACCGACGTCAACACCGTGATCAACGCCTACAACGAGCGCAGTGTGCGGGATCTCGGTCGAATCGCCAACGCCTTGGGCCGCCAGGACGAAGCCGAGGAGCTGACCGGACTCGCCGACACCGCGGCGAACGCGATCAACACTCACCTCTTCGACCCGGAAACGGGACTTTACCGGGACGGGCTTGACGTCGACCACCATGCCCTGCATGCGAGCATTTTTCCGCTCTCTTTCGGAATCGCCACCGACCGCGAGGCGGTAGCGGCTCAAGCCCTGGCTGATCGCCGGATCGTGGGCAACATCTTCTCCGCGGCCTACCAGGTGGAGGCCCTTTTCGCCCTGGGACGGGCTGATGATGCGGTCACCTTGCTTACCAGCGACGACCTCAGAAGCTGGCGCAACATGATCGCCATCGGAGCCGGCACCACCATGGAGACCTGGGATCCCTCTCTCAAAGGCAACACCACTTATTCCCACCCGGCCGGAGGCTCCCCGGTTTATTTGGTTTCTCAGGGCGTTTTCGGCATTGAGATTCTGGAGCCCGCTCACCGTCGCTTTACGGTTAAGCCGCAGCCGGGAGGCCTCCAGCATGCCGAAATCCGGGTGCCAACGCTTTCAGGAACCATCGAAGCGGCGTTTCAGATCGAAGGCGACATTCTTCACCTGGAACTGACCGTACCCGCGAACACGGTCGCGGAATTGAATCTGCCGGCTGAAGAACGCTGGCAGATTCGCGAGGGCGGAATATCGATCCGCGAGGCGGAAGGGGTCAATGTGATCAGCATCGGAAACGGCACCGTAACGATGGAGGTCCAGGCGGGAACCTATTCATTCGTAGCCGACCCGGATACGGAAGCGCCGGTGATCAACGCTTTCAGCGACTCGTTTATCGATGTTCACCTTCCGTCACTGGTTTGGGGAGATCCGGAGACACCGGAGTTTTCGGTGTTCGAACCGGTCAATGGAAGCGTGATCCTTTTGCCGGACGGAAAGACCGCTCGCTTCACTCCCGCACCCGGGTTTACCGGTCCCGCTTCCTTTGAATTCGAGATGAGCGGTTCCGGACCGGAGACTTACCACGGCACGGTTAACCCGACTTTCGAAACTGGAGCCTATGATGGTCCGCCAGGGCGCTTCCGTGCGTAGGGCGGGGCCAAAGGTCTTCACTACAGACGTTGATCCGACAGCGGTTCGAGATGGTGGTCGGCGCTGATGCGC
>JBJHCF010000020.1:0-87762 GCA_050506795.1 Opitutia bacterium | reverse complement strand
GTACATCGCCCAACATAATAAGACGCCGAAACCTTTCATCTGGACAGCAACCGCCAAGGATATTCTGGAGAAAGTAAAGCGTGGTCGCGCAAAACTGAATAAGTTACAGACTGCTTGACGGGCTACATTAGGACCACCCGCGAAGTCAAGAAACCGTCCTAATAACCGTTGAAAAGACCAAAAAAAAGCCGCCAACCCGCGAATTGCGGATTGGCGGCTCCTTGTGGATTCGCCCCCCTAAGGAGTTCGAACCCGGTTACTCGATCAGACGAATAGTAAGCCGGATAAACCGGCTGTCACCGGAGCCCACGGCAACGTTGTCCGTGTAGGTCTCCGTCCCCGAACTGGTGAAGGTCGGGAAGGCGAAAACCTCGCTCCATCCACCGTTCAGGTCGTTGGTCGCTTCGATGACATAGACCAGGTTCGGATCGTCGATGTGGTTAAAGGTCAACGTCAGGAAGTCCCCGTCGCGACCCAGGCTCAAGGCTCCGTGAGCCGCTCCCGCCACAGTCGGGTCCGTTCCCAGCGCATACTCCACCAGGTTCTTGAAGCCATCACCGTCCGGATCAGCATCGTTGGCGCCGTCACCCGCGTTCTCCGGAGACCCGAAGAACTGTTCCCGCCAGTCAGCCAGTCCTTCCGGCGGCGGCGGCGCCTCACCCTCGTCGGTCACAAGCAACTGGAAGCCGGCGAACGCGTTCCGGCCCGGATGCTCGGGAACCGAACCGACCGTCCAGGTCAGCGTTCCGTTGGCAGCCACTACCGCGTCAAAGGCGACATATGCCTGGTTGTTGAACCGAAGGTCACGGCCCTCCACCTGATCGGTGGCGCCAGACTGCGCCTCTCCGGTTGGACTGTTCACCGCGGCCAGTGTAACGGTCGCGACATCGTTCTGATCCTCAGGAACAGGATTATTATTCACGTCGAACCAATTACCCATGCCGGCATCCTGACCAACCGCATAAACCACCAGGGTCACTTCGCGACCTGCGAAAGCGTTAAGACCGCTCAACGTCATGGTCATAACATCATCATCCTGGGTGAAGACGTAATCCCGAAGCAGAGGACCGGAATAGTCCTCGGTGGGAACGTCCAGCCCTCCGGCGGGGGCACCGACATTGGCGATTCCGGTTGCTCCGCTCAGGCTGAAAGTGAGCCCGGCAAGGTTCATGCCTTCAGAGTCGATGAATCGATTGTAGGTATTCACCGGAAGTCCTTCGCCCATTCGCTTCCACTGCGTATCGCCTTCCCCGATTTCGAAGGGATTCTGTGCACCTTGGCTCGGATCGACCGTGATCAATCCGTCTGTCCGCAGACTCGCGTGTCCCGACATATGGTCATGGAGTCCCCAGTTCATATCGGCGCTGATCAGTGCGGGACGCTGACTGTCAACAACCACAACCGACGCCGTGGCCTTATTCGTTGAAGAGCCGAGGTTGGAGGTCTCGCTAACCACTACGGTGTAGTGTCCGGTATCGCCGGACGAGGTGTCATTGAGAGTCAACGTGGCTCCGGTTGCGCCGGAAATGTCGACTCCGTCTTTTTGCCACTGGTAGGACAGACTTCCACCCGCGTTTACCGATTCGGCCGACACGGACAGAGTTACCGTGTTCCCCGCCGGAACAAACGCGTCGCTCGGGCGCGAGGTCAACACCGGACGGGACGGCGCCGAGGCGGTCGTATTGACGATGGAGATCGCCGCGATGCCGCCCAGATTCCAACCGATCTCGTCAGAGTGCGTGATCGTGAAGCTCTGCCCACTCACGTTGGCGAAACGGTAAACCGTGGCGGTTCCGGTTGACGCTTCCGCTTCCTCCAGGCTTGTCGCCGTGGCCAGGAAGAACGGAATCGGCGGCAGGAACGTCGTGCCCCCGTAGTTTCTCCCGTAGAGGGTTGTCTCCGACCCACCTGCATCCTCGAGTGTGATACTTCTGATCGCAGCTGCGTGCGGGTCTTCCACACCGGTCGGATACACATAGACATCGTAGGATGCATACGGAATTCCCGTAATCGTCGCAGTTGAGTTGTCGCGGCTTTCGATGTAACCGTGGAACAACCTTTGGTCGCCATCCTTATCGGCAAGCGCACCGAATCCGTAACGAATTCCCCAAGTGTTGGCGGATGCCCAGGTCGCGGTCGCCGACGTCGACTCACCCAAGTCATCCACCAATGCCATCGGCGTCGTCTGGGTAGCCAGCCGTCCGCCGGGCGAATTGTTCCAATTCGCCACCGGCACCACGCCCGCCGTCTCATTCGGATCGATGACTCCCGGCTCGCTCACCCATGCGGGGTTGGCGCCGCCCGCGTCGGAAGCCCCAACAAAATTGAGGCTGATCGCTGCCGCAGGCCGCCTGACGACAACCAGGTTCGTGGAAAACGTAGCGGAAACCGGGTCAAAACCTTCGTCAGCCGCCGCATCGTCGGTGACGGTCACGGAATAGACACCCGCGTCACCCATTTCCACCACTTCGAGCACCAGTGAGTTGGACGTTTCATCCAGGGACTCGCCATCACGGGCCCACTCGTAACTGAGGTTACCGACACCGGTGGCTTCCACGGTTAAGACGTACCGTTCTCCGGCAAACGCCAGCTGTCCGGCGCCCAGTCCGTCCGGACTCGCCGGTTCCGGGTAACCCGGCACGGTCAGGGTCGCAACTTCACTGATCTCTTCCTGATCCGGCCGGCTTGCGACCACACGGTATTGGTTGCCATCCAGAGAAACCGTCACGAAACCTATGGTATAGGTGGGACCGGTACCGCCGGGAATGTCCTCCCATGTCTCGCCGCCGTCTTCGGAAACCTGCCATTGGTAATCCGGTTCGCCAATTCCGCCGCCGCCGGCGATCGCGCTGAACTGAACCTCCGAGCCCGCCATTGCGGTCACATCCGCGGGATTGATGAGGAAGTTGAGTACCGCATTCGCGGCACTCAGAAACTCTGTCGGCGAGAGCGCCACCGAGCTGAATCGAACCTCGTCGATCATCCCGTTCACCCAATCACCGGCGTTGCCGTCCCACTGGCCCCGCCCAATATTCCAATGTGTCGGGGCGGCAGGCCTCATCAGCCCATCAAAGTTACCGGTCGATCCGACCGGCGCCCCGTTTGCGTACAGGGTGACCGTGCCGGCCGCGGTGTCGCCAACCACGGCAACGTGTGTCCACGTATTGGCGGTAAAAGAGAATCCGCTGTCAATCGTCAGTAGATTTCCACTGGCGTTGAATCCCGTAAAACGAAGGAAATTGGCATCGGCCTTTTGGAAATAGAACATGGCGTGCGGATCATTGTTCTGATTGTCGCGGTCGTCACGCCCGACTATCGTCTGCCATCCGGCGACATTTGTGAAATTCACCCAGGCTTCGATGGTGAAATCATCCCACACGATCTGGCTGAGGGAATCGCCATCCTCACCCTGAACGGCGAAATTGCCGCCCCGAACATCCATGGACAGGTTATTGTCCTCCCCCGTCTGACTCAGGCGCGAGGACGGAACCGAGGTGGAAAACACCGGCTCACCCGCGACCGGGCCCTCCAAATGGTGCCCGTTCCCCGAGGAATCGGTTCCACGAGTCACCGTCCCGCCGGCGGCCCCATCCTCAAAACGGTAGTGAGCCACCACGTTTTGCGGTTCGGGAACTTCTCCGTCACCCACCCGCAGAACGGCGGCATCGGTGGTCAATGTCATGCTGGGATCATCGTCGCGCGTGACCACCGCCCGATACTGATTCCGGTCCAGGGAAAGGTCCACGGATTCGATGCTGTACGAATCCGAGGTCGCTCCATCGATTTCGGTCCAGGTGACGCCCTGATCGACCGAGATTTCCCATTGAGTCGAATAAGGGCCGCCCGAATCCACTACCGTGGCAAACGTGACATCTTCTCCCACCCAGAGAATCCGGCTGGCAGGCTGCACCGCGATCTCAAACAGACCCGGATCGAAGTTCAGGAACTCAATTGGCTCCAGGGCGACCGAGCTGATGCGAACCTCGTCGACCAGTCCGTTTACCCAGTCATTTTGATTCGCCTGCCACTGGCCGAGGCCGATCGTCCATCGAGGCTGGATCCCCGCAGGAACCCATAAACCGGTAAAATCGCTCAATTGACCTACCTCCTGGCCATCCGCGTAAGCCGTGAGCGTTTGCGCTTGCAGGTCGGCAACCACCGCCAGGTGAGCCCACTCGTCTATCGGGACCTGAAAGGAGGTGTTCAGTTCGCGTTCCACCGTCGCGCCTTCCGCTCCCCTCGTGGTCGCCCGGAAACTGAAGTTGCCGCCGCCATTGATCTGGAAGCGAAGCAAAGGATGGGGGTCATTGTTCTGGTTGTTCCGGTCATCCCGTCCGACAATCGTTTGCCAAACCCCGCCTGCGCGCTTCACCCACGCCTCGATGGTGAAATCATCGAGTTGCACGTTGCTCAGGCCCTCATCATCGATGCTGGCAAAAGCCACGTTGCCACTGGTGAAATCGACCGAAAGGCTGTTGTCCTGGCCCGTGACAAACATAAACGACGTTGGGATGTCATCGCTGTAAGCGGGTTCGCCGATGGCATTGAGATTGTATCCGTTTCCGGACGAGTCCACCGCGGTCGATGCGGCAGCCCCTGCGGATCCGTCTTCAAATCGATAATGGGCAACCGTATTCGCCGAAACGCTCAGGGCGGTAAGGGCAACCACCCCGGCAATCCCGGTGAGGAGCGATTTTGTTATCTTTGCTGTTTTATTCATAGAGTCTTCTTTGGATTCGTTACATCAGTTCGTTCTAATCGATTCATATTTTCACCCCCACTGCCGAAACCTTCAGGCGGCGACGCAGCCGGACCATGCTTCCATTGAAAGAACCGGATACGGGAAATCCCACCGATTGAAACCAATCGACTGGCCGGGAAACAGTTCGCACCCAAAATTCAGAAGGCATAGGAAAAGGTATGGCAGAGGTTCAGAGACAACTAACGTAGCTTAGATGCGACGGGGATTTATTGTATTTTTACGACATTTTTTGTATGATCGCGACGCTCGTTTGGCGTAAAGGCCGAACAGAGACTGAATTGCGCAACAATTCTGAAACTTTCATTAAAACATTCTCTGATAATGAATAGCGTCTCAACTCATCCGTGCCATTTTCCCAAATCCTCACATAAAGAGAGTTCTGTTTACTTTAGGTGAATATAAATGTTAAATTATCACGACCCGATAACCCCTGAGTTAACCCTGGATCAGCCAAGCGTCGGTAGCGGACTTATGACAGCAGTCGTTCGGAAATTGCAAAAATCGACACCTCCGATACCGTTCACCGCCCCGGCTGGAAGATTCGCGGTCGTCCCCTGCTGCCCGCTCACGGAGTACCCGGCCTTAAGTTCGTACACAAAACCGGATTGAGGTTCGAGCGGCAGGATGGCGGAAGACTGTCCCCGGACACCGTCCCTCCGGCCTGGAAATTCGTTCCGGCAATCCGTTCGCCTTCGCCGAGATCTGATGCCACTCCGTGCCGGGGAGCACTGTCGCCGGAAAAATCGTGCCGGAAAACCACCGTATCACTGGCCGGGAGAAATGGAGCAAAAGCCACAACCGCAACCAGGGCGACCATGAATCATCCGAAGATCATCGCATTCACAAGATTGGGAATATATCTGGAGGTTAACGGGAGGGGCCGAAACACGTCCGGACCACTGGGCCTAATTAACCTTCTAATCCGTCGCAAACCTCAAGCCTAAACCCCGTTGGTCAACGATTCAACCATAGAAGGATGGGGCACTTCAGCCTGATCCGCCTGAGGTCGCCGCATCCATCGTGAGTTGACAGTCAAACGAACCTGCCTTTGTTAAAACAGGAATTTCTTGTACTTTATCGTCATGACTGTGAACAAAGCCGAAGCGTGGATCAACTCCCTGCGGCGCGGTGGCGAGTTCGACCAGATCTTTGACTATTTGCCCGAAGTGCTTTTTTTCGCCAAAAATTTGGATGGCGAAATGATGCGCTGCAACCGGGCATTTCTGAGGCATTGCGGCTTCCAGGAGGAGCGCGAACTGTTGGGCAAAACAGACTACAAGGTATTCCCCAAGTTCATGGCGGACAAATTCCGTCGCGACGACGCCAAGGTCATCACCTCACGCCAGCCGCTGCTGAATATCGTGGAGATTTTCCCCAGCATCAACGGCATTCCCATGCTCCATCTGACCAACAAATTCCCGGTTTTTGACCAGGCGGGCGAAGTTTGCGGTGTTTGCGGCACCGTGCGTATGTACGAAAACTCCCAGCGGGTGATTCAACCCTACCTCGACATAGAAAAGGCGGTTGAACACATCAAGAAACACTACGCCGAACCGCTTTCCGTCACCGAACTGGCGGCCAAGGCCGGTCTTTCCGTGCGCCAGTTCGAACGCAAATTCCAGAAGATTTTTCACAGCACGCCCCGGGCGCACATCCTCAAGATCCGCATCCTCCAGGCGGCCGAGCTCCTTTCCAACACGCGACTAAGTATCACGGAGATCGCCCTGCGCACGGGTTTTTACGACCATTGCAGCTTTACCCGCCAATTCCGGCGTCACATGAACCAGACCCCCCTCGCCTACCGCCGGGCCCACGAATCGACGGCCGTCGGCCGGGTTTGAGAGTCCCGATCTCGGTTCGGCCGGAAATTCGTGCCTGACAAATCAGCCGCACTTCTCCAAGCTGTCCGCATGGCAAAATTCCTGCACACCCGCATTCGCGTCAGCGACTTGGAGCGTTCCATCGCCTTTTACGAAAAACTCGGCTTCGAGTGCACCCGCCGGACTGAAAAATCGCCGGCGGGCAATCAGCTGGCTTTTCTGGAACTGGCGGGCAACGAACACTTCCTCGAACTCTGTCACTCGCCCGACTACCGGGTCGCCGTACCGGAGGACCTGATGCACACCGCGGTCGGGTACCCGGACCTCATCGCGATCTGTGATGAGTTGGAGAAAAAGGGAATCGAAATCTGGCCCGACGGCTGGCGCGAGAAGTTCAGCCGCGGAGACGACAAAATGGCCTTTATCACCGACCCGGACGGGTACGAAGTCGAATTGCTGGAACGGGGCTGATCAAGCTTCCAGCCGCGTGACCACTTTCAGGATCTCCAGCAGCACCCTGGCCGGCGTTTGGGTGGCGTCAATGGTCACCACCGAATTCTGTCCGTAGAACTCCAGCAATGGCTTGGATTCCTCTTCGTAGGTTTCAAACCGCTTGCGAATAACGTTTTCGTTCGCATCGTCCAGGCGGTTGTCCTTAAGCGCGCGGCTTTTCAGGCGCGCCATGAGTTTGTCCCGGTCGGGGCAGGTGAGATGAAAAAATGTTCTGACGTCGATTATCTCGCCCATCAATCCGGCCTGATTCACATCCCGGGGAATCCCGTCGAGGACCAGGAAATCGCGTTCCGGCCTAAACTCGTGCGCCGCCTCCGCCCGATTGATGCGGTTGAGCCAGAGTTTGATTGTTATTTCGTCCGGCACCAACTCGCCGCGACTCGAATACTCCAGAAATGAGCGGCCCAATTCGGTGTTGGCATCCAAGGACCGAAACACGTCCCCACAGGCACAATGAAAATAGCCCGGGAGCATACCCAGCGCCTTGCCCTGGGTTCCTTTGCCGCTGCCTGGCGCCCCGAAAATGAGAATAGTTCGATATTTCATAATAGTGGATCTACGCCGAAACTCTAACAGTCGAATCCCCGGGCGGCAAGGCAACATAGTTCCGAAGGCGAACCGGGCCTTAATCAGCTATTCTCATTCTTGGCACCATTAGGAATTCTTTCTGTCGAAAGTTTCACCTGCCGGCCTGAAAAAGGCATATTCCATGGCCAATACGTTTCACAAATCCGAGTTTTACCTGACCGCGACGCTTTTTATCGCAACCGTCGCCCTTTTCTGGCCCGTCATCGCCTGGATCGGACAGGAAACCCTGGCCCATGAACAACTGCGGCAGTCGCTGGCCCTGATGGCTTTCGCCGCCATCTTCGTACTTTTCGATCAGAGGAGGCGGCTGAAAGCGGTTTTCGACCTTTCGAACGGAAACCTGGCTTTGTTGTTCACCTCGTTCGGCCTCGCCTCCACCGCTCTGCTCTGGCCCAACCCCTACACCATTCTGGGAGCGCTGGGGGTGGCGGTTCTGGCCCTGGCCCGAATCCTTTTCGGCGCCCGCGCCCTGCCGCTCTACCTTCCATTGGTGATCACGTTTGCCGCCTTTCTCCTTTTTATCCTGTTCCTGCCCCTGCTCGATTGGCCCTTGCGGACGTTGGCCGGCCATTACGCCTCCCACATTCTGGAAACCTTCGGCTTCGGATCAGCCCTGCACCTGGTGGAGTCGCCGGTTCCCAAGCTTCTCATGGTGGTGGGGAGTCGCCCATTCGAGGTGGCCGCGGAATGCAACGGCTTTGGACTGATGACAACCGCCGTACTCCTGGCTCTTCTGCTGGCCGTTTCCCAGCCGATGCCGATCTGGTGGAAGGTCGCCGCGGTGATTCTTGCCGTCGCCATCGGGTTTGGCTTCAACATTGTTCGCATCGTGGGAATCGTCCTGCTCGCTCCCCTGGTTCCCAACCACTACGATCTGATGCATGAAGCCGTCGGTCTGGCCGCCCTTTTCGCCGGTCTGGCCACCGTCTGGCTTCTTACCGGAATCCCGGCTCAGCAGGTCAAGGCCGATACGTGAAGGCGTGACAAAGCGCAGTCCCGGCCGCGTCCGCCTCATCCGGACTCAGCACCGCCCCGTGTCCCAACAACCCCATGACCGATTTCGCCATCTGTTCCTTGCTGGCCCGCCCCACGCCCACCACCGCCTGCTTGACCCGCAGCGGGGCGTATTCGAAGACCGGCTTTCCCGCCACCGAAGCCGCCGCGATAGCCGCGCCCCGAGCCGC
Organism: Opitutia bacterium; assembly: GCA_050506795.1. GTDB lineage: Bacteria > Verrucomicrobiota > Verrucomicrobiia > Opitutales > T3Sed10-336 > SLOW01. The sequence continues at coordinate 78,895 of JBJHCF010000020.1, read as the reverse complement.
CCCCAATACTTGAGCGGTCTGGAAATTCTGAACGTAAATCGTCTGTTCCATGGCCGCGTGCTTCGGAGCGTAATCCCCGCAACAGCGCGAGACCGCGTTAAAAATCGCCCCCAGGCAATCCGCGAGCGACGCCGTGCGGGGGAGGCGCACGGTCTCGCTGTGCAACAGGAGAGCCCTATCCGTGCCGGCGAACTCCAGCACGGCCAGCCCCGTCCCCCGCAAACTCGGGTCCACCCCCAGGATAACACCCCGATACTTTGGCCGAATCCCGTCCCATACGGGTTTCAAGCTGGCGGAGGAAACCGATCCTCCCTCCAGCTTGGCTTTCCACAAATCCCGCACCGAACGTCGTCCCATTACCCCAAAGTGGCAAAACCGGCATCATCCGTCGACCCCATCCTTCTTCTCCAGGATACAAAATGAGTAGGCGTAGGCGTGCTGCCGCAGGATTTCCGGCGGCAGGTTGCGCAGCTTGACCTCCAAACTGGTGCAAATGGGACGAATCCTCGCGATCCGCCACCCTTGCGAACGGAGCTGGTCAAACTCGGTCTTGCGGCTCGCATCGATGACATAAACTCCGGGTGAGCTGTTCACCAGGAGGAAACCTTTACGCCGCGCCGCCATCAATCAATGTCCCTTTCAGCCAAATCGTCTTCATCCCATCCGAAATAGTGTCCCAGTTCATGCAGATAAGTGATACGCACCTCTTCCCGGTACCCATCGACGCTACCTTCGCCGTATTCCCATATATTTTCAAGGAAGAGGAAAATCTGCGCCGGGAGCGGATCCAGGGTTGTTCCACGGTCGGCCAAAGGCTCCCCTACAAAGAGCCCGAGTATGTCCTCATCGATGTCCGGACCCAACATGTCCTCCGTCGGTCGACCTTCCAGCACCAAAGGCACGGTCTCCGCTTCCCGACGGATCTCGTTCGGCAAGGCGTCGATCGCCGACTCCACTTCGTACTCCGCGATACGCCTCAGGGTCTCCTCATCCATTGCCCTTCCTTTTCCGGCGCCGGCGTCGGCGTGATCGATTGCCGGCACTTTGACCGGATTCTTTCCGAACCGGTCCGGGATCGGAGGTCCGGTCGTCTTCTTTCCCCTCCTTCACGCCTTCCTCCTTCTTCCATTCCGGCTCCTCCTCCAGGAAGGATAACGAATAGGTACGCCTTTCCCGCCCGCCGATTTCGGCGGAAGCTTGGGCACGAACGGCGCCGCCTTCCCGCGGCTCACCTACATCCGACTCCCCTCGCTCCGGCTTGTTTTGAAATGCACGCATCTCTCGGGCCAGACCGTGCAAACGGCGCTCCAGATCGTCGAAACGCCGGGCCGTTCTGTGAGCCATCAGCAAAGCGGCGATAGCCACAGCCGGAATCGCCAGTGCCACAATGGCAGTAAAAAGGATCAAGCTTTCCCGCATGAAAAACGTCCGTTGGAAAAAATCAGTCCCCCCGTGCCGCGGTCTCGGTCAGGACTCCCTCCCGGCGCGGTTCGACTTCCCAAAGGTGACGCACGAAAAAATCTCTCAGACGACGCTGTCCATAGGCCCCGCCATTGGTGTGCCCCTGCCCGGGCAATACCAGGAGCTCGAAATCCTTGTCCGCTTTCACCAACGCATCGACCACCTGCATGGTGGACGCCGGATCGACATTGCGGTCCACCTCCCCCACTATCAGGAGTAACCGGCCTTCCAGGCGATGCGCCTGAGTGACGTTCGACTGCTCCTCGTAATGCGGTCCGATCGGATACCCCATCCACTGCTCGTTCCACCACATCTTGTCCACCCGGTTGTCATGGCACCCGTTGATCGCCACCGCCGCGTGGTAAAAATCACCGTGCGCCAACAGCGCCCGCAGCGCGCTTTGCCCCCCGGCGGAAACCCCGTAAATGCCCACCCGCGAAAGGTCCATCCAGGGCCGATCCGCCGCGGCCGCCTCGATCCAGAGGATACGGTCGGGAAATCCGGAATCCCCCAGGTTTTGCCAGGTCACGTCATGAAACGCCTTGGAACGGTGATTGGTCCCCATCCCGTCCATCTGCACCACGATAAACCCGAGTTCCGCCAGTACCTGGTGACCGTGATTCCGGCTGAAACTCTTGGGGACAAAAAAACCCTGGGGGCCGGCATAAATATTTTCGATCACCGGATAACGCATTTCAGGATCAAAATTGGTGGGCCTGAAAATGACGCCGTAAATATCGGTTTCACCGTCGCGGCCCTTGGCCGTGAACCGCTCCGGCACCTGCCACCCGGTTTCCAGCAGTCGCGACCAGTCCGCCTGCTCCAGTTCACACACCAGCGAACCGTCCTCCACCCGCCGCAGTTCGGTTACCGGGGGCAGGTCCACCCGCGAGTAGGTGGCGACCAGGAAACGCCGGTCAGGAGAAAAATCCACCGAATGCGTGCCGTCGCCTTCGGTCAGAACCACCAGGTCGCTGCCGTCGAAATTCACCCGGGCAAAGTGTACGTGGTAGGGATCCTGGTCCGGATGAATGCCGCCGGCGCGAAACCAGACCTGACGTTCCTCCTCGTCGACCCGGTCCACCCCGCGCACCACCCATTCGCCCGAGGTGATTTGATTTTTCATCTCCCCGGTGCGCGAATCGTAAAGGTAAAGGTGATTCCACCCGTCGCGTTCCGACATCCAGATGATCTCCTCGGTGTCTTCCACATAGTGGGAGTAAAGCTTATTGGTCCAGTCGATGAACGTGTCGACGGTATCATCGATCACGGCGCGCGCCTCCCCGCTATCGGCATCCACGGAAATAATCCGGGCGGCCTGATGACCGCGTTCGTTGTACAGGAAAGTGAACCGGCTGGAGTCCGGACTCCAGCGGAGCTCGCGAATATGCCACGGATTGGGAAACAGGGCGTCGTCAATCACCAGGCGCTCGCGGGTGCCAACGTGGAAAAGATGTGGCTTGGAAATGTCTATGGGATCCCCGGGTTTGGCATAACGAAGCTCGTGCAGGCGGGGCTGAAGCTGATCCTCGGGCGAGGACTCAACGAAGTGAATTCGGCGCGTCTCAGTCCGCTGCGTGCGCATCACCACGAACTTTTCCCGATCCGGCGACCACCGGATGTTTCCGGAGTACCCGTCCTCCCGGTCGCCGTCGGTGGTAAGCCGAAATTCCTCACCGCTTTCATGATCGATCAGGACGACATTGTCGTTTCGGATCAGCGCCTCCCAGCGCTCCCTCGCCTCCGCTTCCTCAGCGACTTCCGCCTCTTCCTCCCGGACCGGCGCCGCGACACGCTCGCGGGCGCTTTCCAGAGCGGTCGCGTCGATCACCGCCTGCCCCGGCCGGTCACCCGCTTCGAAGATCAGGATCTCGCGTCCCTGTTCATCCTCAATCAACCAAACATGGCCTCCGTAGGTGTTCTGCTCCCGCCTCTCTCCAGGCGCCACCCAGGCGTAGTCATTACGCCCGCCACCTCCGTCGAGCCAGATCAGGGCCAACCGCTCATCCGTCCGGTTCACAAACGTCAGTCCGCTCTGCTCCCCCGTTCGGCCGCTGGCACGAGGACCGTCCTGCGGCGCAAACCGTCCGTCGCTCACCAGTTCGATGACCGAGCCGTCATCCTCCGACAATTCCCCGTCCCGCGGATCCCACCGGTAATTCGTCCCCTCCACCCGGAAGGTTACGATCGCCGTATCCGGTTCGTAAGCCCAACCCCGAAGCGGCAATCGCTCCGATTCCACCTCCGAATGACCCGCCTGCCGTAAAGCCCGGGCCAGGGCTTCGTGATCGAAGGCTGGTTCGCGCACGCCCGCTTCGGCATCGACCCGAATGAACTCGCGGCGGTCCTCCGGTAAATCGTTATGGTAGACAAAGCCGGAGCCGTCATCGAACCAACGGGGGCTCACCGAATCCAGGTAAACCGTCCCACGGGTCAGGCGCTCCAACGCCACCGCCCGCTCGTAATCCTCCAACGTTCCCTGGCCCCACAAGATTACCGGCAAAACCGGCATCAGACCGGCCATCACCCCGACCCTGAAAAAAAGCTTAGCCATCATGTCTCACCGATGACATCTCGCGCCGGGATTGGCAACGTCAACCTCGCTTTTGCCGGAAGCGATGCATCATTTCGCTCCGTGTGTCCGTGTCCTCCGCGTGAGAATTACCTTTCCCGGTTCAGGCGCTGCAGGAATACCTGCCGGCGGCGCCTTCGGTATTGCTCCGACCCCCGGATTCCGAAATCATTTTCTGTCCATGACCCAATCGCTAAAATCCGCCCTCCTGTTTTACCTCTTGCTAACCCTGACCTCCCCGCTGCTGTTTTCCCAGGACCGCGAGGCCGCCTTCGCCATGAACGAACGTCTCGGACGGGGCATCAATTTGGGCAACACCTTCGAGGCCCCCACGGAAACCGCCTGGGGCAATCCCTGGAATCCGGAATATTTCGCCATCATGTCCGAGCTGGGCTTTCAACACGTCCGTATTCCGGTGCGCTGGGAAACCCCGGAACGCAGTTTGGAGGAACCGCCCTACACTATCGACCCGGCATTTCTCGCCCGGATTCGCGAGGTGGTCGCCGCCGCTCTGGAAAACGATCTGCTCGCCATCGTCAACCTGCACCACCACAACGCGCTCTACGCCGACCCGGAAGGGCAAAAGGACCGTTTCCTCGCGCATTGGACGCAAATCTCGGAGGCTTTCCAGGAACACCCGGAAACCCTCCTCTTCGAGGTCCTCAACGAACCCCACGACAACCTGTCGCCGGAAATGTGGAACGTGTTTTTCGCCGAGGCCCTGCAAATCATACGCCGGACCAACCCCGAACGTATCGTGCTTATGGGTACGGCCGAATACGGCGGGCTGCGGGCCGTGCCGAATATTGAACTACCCGACGACGAAAACCTCATCCTCTCCGTCCACTACTACAACCCCTTCCAGTTCACTCACCAGGGAGCAAGCTGGAGCGGCCCGCAAGCACAGGATTGGGTCGGCACCGAATGGCACGACACCGAAGCAGAGCGCGACGCCGTCGTTCGGGAATTCGAAGAAACCCTTCGTCTTTCCCGGGAATGGAATGTCCCCGTTCACGTGGGTGAATTCGGCGCCTACAGCCGAGCCGATCTCGATTCCCGCGTCCGCTGGACCCGTTTCCTCGCTCGCTGGTTCGAGGAGCAAGATTTCAGTTGGGCCTACTGGGAATTCAGCGCCGGATTCGGTATCTACAATCCCAATACAGGAGAATTCCTAACCCCCCTGGTCAACGCTCTCCTCCACGACCCCATGCCGGAGCCGTCACAATAACCTCCCCCACTCCAATCCTCTTACCCCCGCAGCAACCGCAGGCTGTTCAGACAGACCAGCACGGTACTGCCCTCGTGCGCCAGCACGGCCACCGGGAGCGGGACCAGAGCGCCCATCGCCAGGCAAACCATCACCACCACCGTTCCCAGGGCGATGGCCAGATTCTGACGAATTATGGCTCGCGCTTTGCGACTGAGTCGCCAGGCCGTCAACAGATTCCCGAGGTCATCGCGCATGAGGACGAAATCACACTGCTCCAGCGCGGCGTCGCTCCCCCGCACGCCCATGCCAACCGAGACGAAGGCGGCCGCCAGGCTGGGCGCGTCGTTCACCCCATCGCCCACCATGGCCACCTTTCGGCCCCCTTCGGTCATCCTTTTCACCCGCTCCACTTTGTCTTCCGGCAACAACCCTCCGTAAGCCTCGGTTAGCCCCGCCTCCCGGGCACAGGCCTCCGCGGTCGCGGGATGATCCCCGGTCAGCATCACGGAACCTATTCCGTGGCCACGGAAATCTTGCAGCAGGCCGGCGGCCTCCGGACGCAACCGGTCGCGCAGAAGCAAACGCCCGATCTTGTCGCCGTAAAGGACCCACACTTCCGATACGCCCGCCTCCGGCGGAGGCGCCTCAGCCAGCACTTTCCCCAGGTCGGCTTCTTCGAAAACGGGCTTTCGGCCCACCAGACACGAAACTCCCGCCACCTCGCCGCGCACTCCCAGACCGTGCCAGGCGCGGAAGTTTTCCACCGGGAGAATCCGCGCCTCCCGCGCCTCACCGTGCCGCACGATCGACCGCGCCAATGGATGACGGGAATGCCGTTCCAGGGAGGCCGCCGCCGCGAGAATATCGCCCTCGGTACCCGCGGGAAACGATTCCACCGCCACCACCTCAAAGTCCCCCGTGGTCAGGGTCCCGGTCTTGTCGAAACAGAAGGTGTCCACCTCCGCCAGGTTTTCGATGGCCGCTCCCCCGCGAAAAAGGATTCCCCTTCGAGCCCCGTAAGCGATCGCCGCCAGAATCGCCGAGGGAATGGAAATCACCAGAGCGCAGGGACTGGCGACAACCAAAAGGGTCATCGCCAGGTAAAAGGCCGATCGTTGCTCCTCGGTATTCTGGAACGGCGGATGGGAAAACGCGGCCCACCAAACAAAAAACATCACCGTCACCGCTCCCAGGACCGCCAGCGTGTAGCCGGCGCCAAACTTGTCGGTGAATCGCTGCGCCGGCGCCTTGAAAGCCTGGGCGTTGCGGATCAGGCGAATGATCTTCTCCAGCGCGCTTTCCTCCGCCGGACGGTTGACCCGAAGCACCACCGATCCAGACAGGTTTACCGTGCCGCCGAAAACCGGTGCCTCCTCCCCTTTGAGCACCGGCAGCGACTCCCCGGTCAGCGCCGATTCGTCGGCTTCGGTTTCTCCGTCCAGGATCACGCCGTCCACCGGGAAAACATCGCCGGGCCGCACCCGCAGGTGGTCTCCCACCCGCAATGTTTCCACCTCGGTCCACACTTCCGTGCCATCCGACTCCACCCGCAACGCCTGCCGGGGCTTCAAATGAAAAAGCGATCGGATCTCCTTCTGCGTGCGGGTTTCCGCATAAGCCTCCATCGCTCCGGAAGCGGAAAAGAGGAACAACAACAGCGCCGCCTCCCCGTAAGCGCCAATCAGACTGGCCCCCACCGCAACCGCCAGCATGAGAAAATGGATATCCACTTTCCTTTGCCGCAACAGCGACCAGGCGTCGATCGCCGCATCCCAGGCTCCGGCGGTCAGTGCGATCAGGTATAATCCCATCGACACCCCGTAAGGCACGGTCTCCGACCAGGACAAAAGCCAAGCCGTCAAACCCGCCACGCCGCAAACCGCGGACAACAGGGCCAACAGCTTCCACTCCTCCGAAAACCATCCCTGCCCCTCGTCCTCCGGCCAGGCAAACTCCCGCCAGTGCCAGAACCGGGGCGCGGTGGGACAAGTCGGCTTGGTCAACTCCGTGGAATCCCCTTCACTCCTGATCTCTATGTAGCCCGGCGTTGCCGCCTCCTCCCGGAACTCCGCCGGCCGCCGCCGCTGACGCCGTTCCCCGGCCGCCACCGCCGCCCGCAACTTTTCCGCCAGCAACGCCTCGTCCACCTCACTGAACGTCGCGACCGACAACGCCCGTTTCCGGTCGTTGAATCGAACCGCCTCCACCCGGGCCTCATTCCGCAAGAACTCGCTCAGCACTTCGACCCAAAATGGACTGGGCTCCGTCTCCCTGCTCTCCGCTGACTCCAAATCTTTCATCTACGCTGGTTGCAAAAACAATGACACCCCTTCGCGCAAAGCACAACTCCCGGCATCGAGCGATTCCCTGCGAGGCGAGTTTGTCTCGTCGAATTTCCCGCCATCCCGGACCGCAAGTAGCGACATTGAATCCAGGTAAGTAGAGGAAACGCCTGTTTTGAACGTTTTATTAACAAAATCGAAAACCGGATCTCCCCCCAAAAATTCCACCCCCGCGCGGTGATACCGCCGAAACCCTTAAACGCACCCGAAAACTCGAAAAGATCGACCACCTAAAGCCTACCAGAGGCCAAAATTCGATAGTGAATTCGACGCCGAAACTTCGGCAAGATGTCTTTCGGAGGCAAACGGCGCAAAAAAAAGACCTTTCCTGAAACTTTTCCATTGACCAGGAAGGGATTATTCACACATAAACCTATAAAGAACGTTTTGAACGTTTCTAACAACCGATAACCTACCTGATTAAATCCATGAAAACCAAGCTCCTTCTCACACCACTCCTCGCCCTCTGCCTGCCGCTGGCCGCCCAGGCTTCCGTGTTTGTCAACGGGGGACAGACCAGTGTCGCTCTCGACTTCGCCACCCTCGAATCCGCCGCGAGTCTTGAACTATCGTCGGCCGATCCCACCGCGACGGCCGCGCCAGGCTTCGCCGTCGGCTTCGCCATCACCAACAGCACGCCCTTCACCTACGATATTGATCCGTTTACTCCGCTGGGAGGGTCCATCGGCCACACCGGCAGTGTGACCTTTCTGATCTCGGGTACCACGGACGAAGTCACGGTGGGCAACTTCGACATCGGGTTTGACGCCGGACGGATTTCCGAAACGCCGAGCCTTAGCGGCTTCTTCGTGGAGGACACCTTTAGCGGACTGGGGATCCTGTTTGACGTCGGCGCCCCGGCCACGGAAACCTTCAGCGCCTCCGCCGAAGCCTTTTTCGCCGAGGCCGACCTCTTCGTCAGCCCCGAGTTCGCCGGATTCCTCTTCGACGCAGGTCTGGCCGCATCGGATTTGACCGGGGCGCTCATCGGCTCGGCGCAAATCGACGCCGCCGTCATTCCGGAACCGTCCCTGATCGGCGGTCTTTTCGGCGCCGCCGCCCTCTCCCTGGTCCTGTTCCGTCGTCGCCGAAAAACCGCGACGGTAGTCAGCAAAGCCTGAGGACCTTCTCCCTGGAGAAAATCGAAAAAAAACCGGCTCGGATTCCGAGCCGGTTTTTTGTTGCCGGTAGACCCGGTACGGTACGGCACCGCGCCCCACCCCACTCCAAGCTTGCCTCCGTTGCGAAAACCCAACAGGGTTTCCGGTTCCATGAGACGTCTCGATGCCATTAACTCCCTTCCGACCCTGCCCCCTGCACGGCGAGACCGGACGGGTTGATGCCGGACAACGAACAGTTGGGGCAGGATAAGGATTCCGGCAATTGGCCGACGATCCTCCGCCTGCTGAAGATCAGTTTCCACTACCGCGGCACCAGCGCCCGCGTTCTCCTGCTGCAAATCGTTCTGCTGGTGATGACCTTGGGCGCGCTCAGCTTCACCGGACTGGGAATCGATGTCATCCGCTTCGCGGTCGATCCGGACAGCGCTCCACCGCCGGAATGGCCTTTCGGGCTCTCCGCGCCGGCAGCGTGGTCGACCATGGCAGTCATTTTTCTCATCGGCGGCCTGGTCTGTCTCTTCGCCGTGATCAAGGGGGTCATGGAATACTTTTACGCCGTCTCGGTGGCAAAACTGGTGCAGGCCGACATCGTGGTCAATCTCCGGTCCCAGGTTTACTCCAAGCTGCAACAGCTCAGCTTCCGCTTTTTCGACGCCAATTCCAGCGGCTCCATCATCAACAGGGTGACCGGCGACGTGCAGAATCTCCGTCTCTTCATCGACGGCGTCATGCTGCCCATCCTGGTGCTGCTGGTCACCCTGACCGTCTTCCTCACCTACATGTTTTCCATGCATGTGAAGCTGACGCTGGCCTGCCTCGCCCCCTTCCCCATCCTGGCCGCCATCACCATTCTCTTCTCCCGCCGGGTCAAACCCATGTACCGGGAGAACCGCACCCTGGTGGACAAGATGATTCTCTTTCTGGCCGAGTGCATCCAGGGCGCCAGCGTAATCAAAGGCTTCGGCCGCGAACGCGACCAGGAGGAGAAGTTCGCCGCGCGCAACGCCCACGTCCGCGATCAGCAGAACAATATTTTCTGGAAAATCAGTTTCTACAATCCGGGCGTCAATTTCCTCTCCCACGTCTCCATCATCATTCTGCTGGCTTACGGCGGTTACCTGGTAATTGCCGAGGATTTCCCCCTGGGCACCGGTTTGGTGGTCTTCGCCGGTCTGCTCCAGCAACTGGCCGATAAAGTCAACCAGATCGCCGGCATCACCAACAGCGCCCAACAAAGCCTCATCGGCGCCCGCCGGGTGTTCGAGGTCCTGGATGCTCCTGTCGCCGTGGAGAATCCAACCCATCCCAAAACCGTGGAGAAGCCCCGCGGCCGGGTCGTTTACGACCGGGTCTGGTTCAACTACCTGCCGGGCGAACCGGTGCTGGAGGATGTCAGTTTCGAAGCCAAACCCGGCGAATGCATCGCCATCCTGGGTGAAACCGGCGCCGGCAAGAGCGTTTTGCTCAGCCTCCTGCCGCGCTTCTACGACTGCAAACAGGGGTCGATCTCGGTCGACGGTATCGACGTGCGGGAGTGGGATCTGGAAAGCCTGCGGCGCTGCATCGGCATCGTTTTCCAGGAGAGTTTCCTTTTCAGCAACACCATCGCCGCCAACATCGCGTTTGGCCGTCCCCACGCCGATCAGGAGGCCATCGAAAAAGCCGCCCGCGTGGCCGCCGCCCACGAATTCATCAAGGACCTGCCCGAAGGCTACGAAACCATCCTGGGCGAAGGCGGCGTCAACCTCTCCGGCGGCCAGCGACAACGGCTCGCCATCGCCCGGGCTCTCCTGCTGGATCCCACCATCCTGATCCTCGACGACGCCACCGCCGCAATCGACGCCAAAACGGAAGAAGAGATTTTCTCCGCCCTCAACCGAGTCATCGCCGGCCGCACCACCTTCATCGTCGCCCACCGCTTCAGCACGCTGCGCCGCGCCGACCGCATTCTGGTCCTGGACAAAGGACGGATTGTGCAAACCGGTTCCCACGATGAACTCATGCAACAAAAGGGCCCCTACCGCGGTGTCGCCCGGATGCAACTGGTGGACGCCGCCGAAATGGAGCGCGCCGCCAAAACCGCCCTGAAATCGGACGTCGACTCTTCGCCCGACGACCACGGCCGGGGAGGTGAACCGTGAAAGACGATCCCGCAACGAAACCGGCGAATACACCGCCGCCCAGCAAGTTCGCCCTCTCCGCCAGGCGCGGGGACGACGACGAAGCGGTCACCCGGCCGCTCCAGTTCTCCCTCATCGCCCGGCTCTTTTCCTACACGCGCCCCTACGCCGGCAAACGAAACTGGCTGTTCCTCATGGTGATCCTCCGTTCGGCGCAGCTCCCCCTGTTGGTGTGGATGGTGAGCGCCATTATTCGCGGTCCCATCGCCGAGGGCAACGTCAGTGCCACCGTCTGGAGCGTCGCCGGTTTCGCCACGTTCGCCGTCTTCACCGAATTCTGCTTCCACTTCCGCACCCGCCTGGCGCTGGAGCTGGGAGAGGCGGTGGTGCACGATTTGCGCGACGCTATTTTCCGGCACCTGCAACGAATGCCGATCAGCTTTTACAACCGGACCAAACTCGGCCGCATCATCAGCCGCGTCACCTCCGACGTGGAGATCCTCCGTCAGGGCGTGCAGAACGTCCTGTTCGTCGCCATCGTCCAGGGCGGTCAGATGCTCATCGCCGGGGTCCTCATGCTCTATTACGACCAGGTGCTCTTCCTGGTGCTTCTTGGGCTCGCGCCCATCCTCTGGGGCATCAATCGGTATTTCCGCAAACGCCTCAGTGACGCCACCCGCGCGGTTCAGGCCAGCTTCAGCCGGGTCACCGCCAACCTCGCCGAATCGGTCAACGGCATCCGGGTCACCCAGGGCTTCGCCCGCGAAGACACCAACCATCACTTCTTCCGCGACCTGGTACAGAACCACTCCCACCACAACCTGGCGCTCGCACGCACCTCGGCGGTCTTCATTCCCCTGCTGGAACTGAACAGCCAGTTCTTTATCGCCATCCTCCTGGTCTTCGGCGGCTACCGCGTCCTGGATCCCGGAATGGACATGCAGGTGGGCGACCTCATCACGTTCTTCTTTCTGGCCACCCTGTTCTTTTCCCCTATCCGCGTCCTCGGCAACCAGTTCAACAACGCGCTGCTCGCCATGGCAGGCGCGGAACGGGTGTTCCGGTTGTTGGATACAAAACCGGAATGGCAGGACGCCGACGATGCCACCGACCTCGACAACGTCACCGGCAGGGTCGAATTCCGCGATGTTGGCTTCGCCTACGATCCCGGACGACCGGTGTTGCGCGACATCAATTTCACCGTCGAACCCGGCCAATCCGTCGCTTTGGTCGGACACACCGGTTCGGGCAAAAGCTCCATCGTCAACCTGCTCTCAAAGTTCTATCTTCCCACCGAGGGCGAGGTCCTCATCGACGGCCGCGAAATCCGCACCATTCGTTCCGAATCCCTGCACCGGAAAATGAGCCTGGTGCAACAGAACAACTTCCTCTTCAGCGGCACCGTCCTCGACAACATCCGCTTCGGGAAACCCGAAGCCACCCGCGACGAAGTGATGGACGCCCTGCGTCAACTCGACTGCGACGACCTCATCGAAAAACTTCCCTACGGCCTCGACACCGAGGTCGGCGAAAAAGGCGCCTCCGTTTCGCTCGGACAACGCCAGTTGATCTGCTTCGCCCGGGCCCTGCTCGCCGATCCCGCCATCCTCGTCCTCGACGAAGCCACCAGCTCCATCGACGCCCTCACGGAAAACCGCCTGCAGAAGGCGCTTTTCAAACTCCTCAAGGGCCGCACCAGCTTCCTCATCGCCCACCGCCTCAGCACCATCCGCAAGGTGGACCAGGTATTCGTCATGCGCGACGGCCGCATCCTCGAACGCGGCACCCACCATGAACTCATCGCCCTCGACGGCTACTACGCCGAACTCTACCGCGAATTCAACGAAGCCCGCTCCGCCTGACCGCCCGGCGTCACCTCGAGCCAACGCCGCCAAACCGCGCCCGAAAACCACCTTGCCAGGAATCAACCGAACCCTTTTCCTGAACAAACAACCCTCCATCACGCCGCCGACGGACACGGCAGCGCAAACCTCAGCGAACCACGACCATGAAAGCAGCTTCCTTCTACGCGATCGCCGAGGCTTTGAGCGCGGAAAACGTACGCTTCATTGTCGTGGGCGGACTGGCCGTTATTGAGCACGGGTATCTTCGCGTTACCCGCGACGCCGACATCGTTCTGGAACTCGTTCCGGACAACATTATTTCAGCCTTTGCAGCCCTTCGGAAAATCGGCTACCGCCCGTCGGTTCCGATTACCGCGGAACAATTTTGTCAATCGGAACTGCGCCAACAGTGGCACACGGAAAAGCAGATGGAGGTTCTTCAATTCTGGAGCGACCGGTTTCCCGATACCAAACTCGATGTTTTCCTGGAGCATCCGTTCGATTTCGAGGCTGAGTGGCAACAGGCCAAACGATCCACGGCCGGCCCGGATGCAGTCGAGCTTCGATTTGCCACGATCCCCACACTCATTGAAATGAAACGAGTCGCCGGACGGCCCAGAGACCTCATCGATATTGAATACCTGCAGAAAATTCAGAATGATCCTCTGCCATGAACGACGAATCCCATCCCGACAACATCGACTGGTCCAAAACCACATTCGAAGGAGCGGAGCGCGAGAACCTCCGGGGATGGCGGCAACTCAGTTTCGATGAAAAGCTCAGGGCAAACGAAGAAATGAATGCGTTTGCCAACGAGATTTTCGCCCGCCGCAAAGCGCGGGGGGAGCCCTATATCGACCCCGACACGGGGGAGCTTGTCCCCGGCAAGAAATAGCCAACCGGGCCTCCCTTCGATGACAGCTACCAGGGCTTCTTCCGTTCCAACAGGCCAAATGCAAATCGAGCAATGAAACCGAGGATTAAACTTGGCGAAGCCACGTTGCCCGCTGGCGGGGTGATGGCGCTGTACGAGCACGACGGCGATTTTGTCATCAATTATGAAGGCCGGGAGATTATGCATTCCCGGGCGAATGCTTCCGAGTTGCTGCTGGGCGAAATCGGTGTCGCCGGCCGGGGAGAGGTGACGAACATGCGTATCCTGATCGGTGGCCTCGGACTGGGATTCACGCTTCGACGCGTTCTGGAATCGGTCGGTTCCGGCGCCGAAATCGAGGTGGTCGAGATGGTGCCCGAAGTGGTGGAGTGGAACCAGACGCACCTGCAGCCGCTTAACGGGAACCTCCTGGCGGACCCGAGAGTCCGTGTGCGAGTGGAGGACGTCCGAAGGGTGATTCGTCGCTCGGAAGCAGGGCGCTACGATGCGGTTCTGCTCGACGTGGACAACGGTCCGGTGGCTTTGGTGACGGAAGCGAATCGATCACTTTACTCCCAAACGGGCCTCAGGCACATCCACCGCGCCCTAAAGCCCGGCGGAAGGGCCGTTTTCTGGTCGGCGGGTCCGGACCCAAGATTCGCCGCGCGCCTGAAACAAAACGGGTTCGTTGTTACCGAAACCCCGGCCAAGGTGCACGGCGGAGCTCGGAGGGCGGCCTACCTTCTCTTTGTCGCCGACCGCGATTAGCCTGGATGGACCTCGCTTGGTCCCTTATTTCAGAATATGTCGCGCGCGGATCGAGCACGATTTCCTGGAGGGCAACGCTCCGCCGTTGCCGATTTCCCGATCAGACGGCAACGGCGGAGCGTTGCCCTCCAGGTAGCTCCTGATTGGTACCGACTCCGCCGGTTTGCGGCATCCCGCCAAAACTGCCCCGGTGCGGTTCGGAAGATGAGTCGCGAATCGAATTGACCGTTTCGTTCTTTCGCGGTGTATTTCGGTCATTACGACAATGAAGAACCTGTCGACTTTTCTCCTCCTGACCTTGGCCCTGATCCTTTCCGGATGTGCCAGTATTGTCAGTAAATCGGATTATCCCATTTCAATCCGCAGCACCCCTGCCGATGCGGAGTTGACCATTACCAACATTCGCACCGGAGCGGTGGTGCACCAGGGACGGACCCCCGTTACTTTGACCCTGTCCGCCAGCGACGGGTATTTTCGATCGGCCTCTTATCGCGTCGAATTCGAAAGGGACGGATATTACCAGACTTCCCGCACCATCGAATCGCGGATCGACGGATGGTATATCGGAAACATTGTCTTTGGCGGTCTGATCGGCTTCCTGGTGGTTGACCCGATTACCGGAGCCATGTTTCGACTGTCACCCCGGGACCTTGATGTCACACTGGCGGCAAGGTCCGAAGGCTCCGCCGAAGGAAATCAGATTCCCATACTCCGGTTTTTGACCCTCGACGAGATAACTGAAGAAAATCGCAGCTCCCTCATTCCGCTCTAGCCCCTCGTCGGCCTCCGACTTCGGATTCGAAAAAGCTCACCTGAAGATCGGGCGGATGTGGCGTTCCAGGAGGTTGGCGGTGACGTTGGCGGCGATGATGGGTTCGTGCTTTTTCAGGGCGTCGGTGTAGCGGTCGCCCATGGAAGCGGCGACCTTGAAGCCGACGTGGATCAACTGACGGAAATGGTGGTTGTACTCGGAACTGCCGGGGTCGTGCCGGAGAACCGCGACAAACTTCTGTGAATTCCACTGCGCCACTTCGGCCGGACGGGGCAGGTAGTCAAATTCGATATCGATCACCGTGGAGTAGGGGGCGGTCAGCTCGTCGAACTTGGCGTGCGCCCCGGAGTATATGGCCTTGGCGATCTCCAGACCGTCATTGCCGGCTTCCGCCAGGCCGATGACCTCCTCCAGCCAGGTGGTGCCGGCGGTTTTCACATGCACCCCGGCGCCGAACTTTTTCAGCAGGCGATTGATCACCGGATAAAGGGAAAACTTGTCGCTTCCCGAATGCACGCTGAGTTTAAGGCTATCCGGCAACCCAAAGCGATCCACCGCGTACCGGACAATCGCCAGGTCGGCGGCGAATTCCTTTTCAAACTGCTCCAGGTCGCCCACGTAATCCACGCCTTTGTTGAACCGTCCCGTGAACTTGGGCGCCACGGTCTGTGCGGGAATCTTTTCCTGGGCGATCATGGCCAGGATGAACAGCAGGTCGGCCGGAGTCTGCGCGGCATCGGTTTCGTCGATGGACACTTCGACCACAAAATCGTCACCCGATTTCTTTTCCTTGATGTAACGATAGATCCGGCCCGCCTCGCGAATGGCTTCCAGGAAACGCTCCGCCGCGGAACGGGCGTCTGCCTCGGTCAGCTTTAACTCGCCGTCCAAACCGGGAATACCGAGCGCGCCGTAGAGATCGCGGTGGGCTTCCACAAACGCCTCCGCCACCTCCCGGTCCGCCGGTTTCCCCACCTGGTCGGCCACATCCAGCGTGAAGAAATCACTGTGCGCCAGAAACCCGTCCACGGTCTTCAAGTTCACATGGTCGGCATCAACATAATACGGTTTGTCCCAGCCGGCGGCCTTGACCGCCGCGTCCGCCTCGGCGCGAAGCGACTCGGGCCTGGACCCGACGATCAAATGCTCCCGGTTCGACTTGTTCCATACCGGAAACACTTCTATCCCGTCCGCCCGGGCGTCCAGAATCGCCTTGATCTGCGCCGCACCCTGATGGGCGAAACGGTCCCCCATGCCAAAAGTAAACTTTTCGATCTTTTTCATTGAACAATAAATAATCAGGCTGGAGGAGGCCGGCGGCCAAACACCAGCAACAAAACAAACAACACCAGAAAAAGGAAAAAGAGGATCTGGGCGATGCTCGCCGCAGCCCCCGCGATTCCGGTAAACCCAAGAATCCCCGCGATAATCGCGATAATAAAGAAAACCACAGCCCAGCTTAACATACGCTCTTCAAGGCTGATGCGAGTTGGAAGGCGGATCAATGATAAAAACCGGCCCACCAGGTCATGGCAATCGCGGGACGGCGCACCCGTGCTCTGTCCCATTGGGTTACGATTCTCCTAATAACGGATAAACGCCTCATGAATGGAAGCGTTGCTCAGACGGACCTGGTAGGGCCAGGCTTCTTCGGCCGGCTCGTCTGAAGAAGCGCCGCCACGGCGGCCGGCGACCGGAAAATGTTCTTCCGGAGCCCCCATGACCACCAGCCAGAGGTACTCGGTCTCATCGGGCACCACAAACCGCACATCGCCTCCCGCCGAATTCCAGACGTCGCTGTAAATCCGTCGCTCGTCACTGGTGTAGGCGACAAAACCGTAACGCCAGCCGGCCAGCTCCACATTTCTCGCGTTGTAGCCTTCGGCTCCGGCAATACCCCTGAACTCCAAACGCACTTCAGTCCCGGCATCCGGAACCTGGAGCCGAATGCCATTATACCCGTAGTTCTGCGGTACCCGCGAAGGAGCGATCCGGTACCAACCGTCGTCGGATGCGATCAACTCGGACTGGTGCTGATTTCGATAGGGCTTCGAAACCTCCTGGATGCGAGGCATGTCCCACGTGATGAAACGGCGCACCGCGTCAAACATTTCGTCATTGAATTCCTCCTGGGACATCTCTCGCAGCCGCTTGTAGGTCTGCACCACATCTTCGCCACTTTCAGTCTTTCGGTTCAATTCGCCCCAGAACTGAAGACCATGCTGGTTGGACCAATACTCGATCACATACGGCGAGTGATAAATATTGGTCTGGTGCAAGAACGCATAATGGGTTTTTCCCATAAAGGCTTCGAGATGGTAGTTTTCAAAACTCTGCCACTCCGGCAGGACCTGCCACAGGAAGTACTGGGCCGCCATCTCATTCACCCCGCCTCGTGCGCTGGCGCCGCCGCTGTCGACTCGCGACATGAATTGAAAGCTATGGGCAAGTTCGTGCGCAATGACACCATAGGGTTCACGATTCACCCGCACGGCCGGGGTCCAGAATACCCCCACGGCACCCTCGGCACCCCCACCGAAAGCCGTGCCTCCGTCACCCCCGAAGACATAAACCAGGAGCTTCTTATCGTCGCTGATGGATTTACCCTTTATCACATACTCCATCTCATTGACGTAAAACCGGTAATAACGCTCAACCTCCTCGAGCATGCGGTAGGGGTTAAACGTGCGGCGTGGATCCGGATTATTCATCGGCACATCACCGTACTCCTTGTGCCAGAAGATGGCCACGTTGGGCCCCTGAACCATACGCGTAAAGCTGTAGTCGCTTTCAGGGTCGGAGTAGTCATTGTCGCGGGTAACCCGGCCGACTTCCTCCGGGAGGTAAAGCTCCTTCAACTGCTGGTCGACTTTCCAGTCGAAAACATTGTCAGTGTTGGCCCTGAGAGCCTCCAATGGAATCGTTATCCCGAAAATAAGAATCAGGACCAAAAGACTTCTGAAGCAACTCATAATTCACCCTTTCCAAGACCCGCCTCGAATGCGAAAACCGGATACGCTCCGGTTCTCGAATAAAGCGTGGCTCAGGGAGTCACCGCGTCATAAACCACGACCTTGTCCCAGAGATGCGCGTTTTTCTCGACGAATTCCTTGTGCATCGGATGGACCTGATACTCCTGCTCCGTAGCCACGCTCTCAAATACAAACGTGATCGAATAATCGTAGGTGTTGTCGATGACCCCACGCGCTTCCGTCGGCGCGGGGACACCGATCCATCCGTGGAGGATTTGTTCGATTTCCCGAAGTTTCTTGAGATCCTCGTAAAACCCGGATCGCTGCTCCTCGCTCACGTTATCGTGAAACCAGAAGAACACGGTGTGGACGAGCCCCTCTTCGGAGGGCGCCGCAGTATCATCAGCCTTAAGGGTCATGGTCATGGCAAGGATTAGTGAAAGAAACAGTACAAGAGGTCGAGATTTCATTGAGAAAGAAAAACCGGCGCCATTGAGGAAGTCAAGTTCGACGACTTCGAACAATGAGCGCCGGACGTCCCATCAAGATCCGGGCCGTTATTTCCTTCGATCGAGGCCGGAAGGCGCCAATCGAAGAGACAACGGCAAGGCCTATTCCGCCTGTAAGACTCTCAAGCGCATAAATCTGCGTTCGGAATCACCCGGAAGGCTGCCTACGGCCTCGATCTCCTGCAAATTCCCCTCGACGGCGCCGGTGGTTTCGACGACATTCGGGGCACCGCTGCTCCAATCGATCAGATTCTCCGAAACCTCCGGAATATAGACGACATCGTCGATGTCGGTTCGTTTCCAGAACACGAGCATGATGTTCCCGTCGCCGACGCTCTCCATCGTGTGGAGGTCTTCGGACGACACCGGTTCAAAAGGCGCCAGGTCCAAAGCGTATTTCATCAGGTTCGGAACGCCATCCCCGGCGGGGGAAGCTTCGGGACCGCTGATATCGGGATTGTCGAGCTGCCCGGGGAAGTTCTCCTCCCGCCAGGCCTGGAAGCCCGTAAGGCTTTCCAAAAAGCCCATGGACATCGCATAAACCTCCCATATCGGAGCGTGCGTTACCGTCGCGCCCCCCGCGTCTGGATGCCGGGCGAAAAACCCGAAGGACGACCCCTCGATGCCTTCTCCGGTCGTGCCCGCAAGCATCTCGGCGTTCCCGTCCGAATCGCTCATCGAAAGCTCAATTTCCCAAACGCCCTCGTTTTTCACTCCCTCCGCGGTGAGGGTGTAAAAGGACTCCAATCCCGGCCGGGCATCACCGAAGAGCACGAAGTAGTTGTTGATGCCGCTCGCCGGGTACGGCCCGCTTCCGGGCGCCGAAGCGCCTCCGAGCGTCACCGTGTCGCCGTCGGAGTACTCCCGGGCCCAGAGCCGGTGTTCCCCGGCCGCGCCCGTGACTCCGACGAAGTGGTCCGTTTGCGCGAACTCGTCGCGCAGCCAGGCCGGTTCCAGACCGGAAGCCCGCACATCCCAGGCCACGTAGACCGTCACACCGTCGTTGCCCGACACCGAGCGATCGGTTACTGTGAATTGCAGGTGGTCATCGTTGTTGTCCTCGACTCCGGCCAGGTCGGTGGAAATACCGTACAGAGTGCCGTCCGTCGCGATGGTCTCCGGCAGTTGCTGAATCGTTATTCCCCCGACCGTCACTTCGACCGCGTCGATATACCATCCCTCACCGACATCGGTATCGACTTCGTCGGTGACCAGCGCGAATTCAAGAATGATTCGTCGTCCGGCTACGCCGGAAAGGTCCAACACACGTTCGCTCCAGGTCGAAATATTCTCATTGTAGACCTCCTCCGCCAACTCCTGCATCGTGTCGGCGTCCAGCACCGAAATCACGCCATAATGGAAGAACTCTTCGTTCTGCTGAAATGGATCCACATCCATGAACTCCTGAAAGCGGAGGGTGGCGTCATCGGTTTCCGTGAGGTCGATAACCGGTGAGCGTAACCAGGCGACCGTATCCGCGCCGCCGGTGGCGTACACTCCATTTAAATTGGTCGCGGCCACATTTGACCCCGTGAAAGCACTGCCGGGGCCGGTGGTCGGCTCACCGATTTCCCACTGATCTGTTGCCGGATTGTCGCTGCCGCTGGTCCAACCATCGCCAGTCGAGAAATCCTCGGAAAAAACAACCCTCTCGCCATCGTCGGCGAAAACCAGGTCCCCCGTCGAAAACAGTGTCTCGGCCGCACCCGAGGCTACGCCGACATTGTTGTCAACCGCAGCGGGAACCGCCCCGGTCCAGGCCGCCTCGGCCAAAACCGCGTCATCCTCGGCGTTCACCAGACGCAGACTTGAGGCGCCCCCTGCGGGGCGGGGCAGCCATTCCGCACGCACTCCGGACCCGTCCGGAGCCCCGAGCAGCGAGAGTCCGACCGCGTTGTCGCCGGGGTCCTGCAAGCGGGGAACCCGAAACGTGACCGAGGTGCGGAAACCCCGTTCGGCATCGAAATTGATCAGGTTGGTGCTCATGGCCGCCGTGTGCGCTGCGGATTCCGCGGCGGTCGCGAGCGTCCAGTTGTGCGCGCCCAAACGCCATTCCCCAGGGTTCGCCGACGAGCGCATGAACGATGCGTCGGGCGAGGGCGTTATCGCCTCAGGCCCTTCGCTCAAGATCACCCAGTAGTTGTTTTCTCCGGGTTCCCGGCCTTGCGTCAAAAGCGAAACCCGCTCGCGCGCCGCGAAATCGCGCCGCCAGAGATCGAAATCACCCGCGGTCGTGCTCACCGACTCCCCGAGGTCGGTGTAGGAGTTCGAAATCCACGCCGGTACGGGCGCCTCGGCATCGACCGCGAGATACACGCTCAAATCGAGAGCGGTGACGAATCCAATCCCGTGCTGCAGGGGAGCATCGGGAGCGAGGGTCGTTTCCCCCCAGGAGTACGTTCCGAAAAGCTCTCCATGAAGATCGTTGGTGGACGCGTCGAAGACTTCCTCCCCTTCACCTTCGCCGAGCGGAAGGTGCTGAAGCAGAGTTCCGTCGGGCATCCCGGCTTCCGCGGCGAGTTGCTCCATACCCTCATCGCCGATGTCGCCGTCGAACGCGACCCAGTCCTTCAACCACCCCGAAAAGCTCCCCTCCTGCAACGAGGGCCTCGCCCCGATCCATAGGTTCGAGCCGTCGGTCAGGGGACGAGGAGATTCTTCTTCTCCCAGGCTGCCGACATGCGCCCCGTCGACGTACAAACGCGCGTCGTCCTCGGTGATCACAACCCCGATATGCACCCACGCGTTCGTAGGAGGCGCCGGTACCTCGATACGGTCGCCGCCCCACCACACAAGCCTCAGCTGGTTCGCGCCGTGATCGATCTCCAGCTCTCCCCGATTTTCCCCGCCGTCGAAAAACCACCCGAAGATTTTGTTTCGATTGGTGCCGTCATCGAACCGGTTCGTCCAGATTGAGAACGAAAGGGGAAAGGAAAGGGCGGTCGGGTCCAGGTTTGTATCGACCCAACCGAACTGACCCGCGCCGGGAAACTCCAGAAGGACATCGTAGTCGATGTTGCTGGTCTTGAGCGCAAAGTTGCCGGAAAGCCCCGCGGGCAACGCGTCAACGGTGGCGTCATCGTCAAAGTACACCGTGCCACCGTCACTGACCGGTTCCATGGCAAAGGGCGCGGCGGTCGTCCGGTTCAAGAAATCGATAAAACGAACCGACCCGAAATCCGCATGGAACGGCAGCGACTGCGTCCGGTCCAAATCCCCGGTCCGATAAATCGCGTTCGCCAATATCCGCTCGCCGTCGCCGGTAAACAACCCCCGCCATTCCTCGGCGGAGCCAATATTGTATTCACCGATGAAACTGAAATAAAACCTGCGGTTGACGATCGTTTGCCCAGAGCCCGGGTAATACGCCGCTCCCATATCGCCGACGTAATCGACCATCATAGGCCGCTGACTCCCTGTTTGGGTGTCGCTCAATATCCATTGTCCCGCTCCCGGGTCTCCGATGATCGCGTTAATGCCGGCGGCGGTGGACCTGACGCTGACGGTCGGAAAAGGGGCGTCTTCAATGATCGTCACACCATCAAAAATCGGATGATCGAAATCGGGAACAGTGTTCTCGTTTTCGCCCGCGAACCTGGAACTGCCGACCTGGAGGAAATCGGCGTCTCGCGTTAAAATATCGGTACCGTTGAACCAATCCCAGTGGCTGCTGCGCGAAAGCCAGGCGCTGTGCAGCAACAGCGGCACATTGAGGCCGTTCCAATCTTCGGCTTCATTGTAAGCGCCGCTGTTGGTGTTTCGGGACATAATCACCAGGTCGAAACCTTCGAGCGTGGCGCGCTGTGCCTCGTCCAGACTTCCGCGGAACTCCTCGCTCTCGCTCACCGTCACTTCGAAACCCAAACCGGAAAGCCATTCGGCATAACCTGCTTCATCGTTTTGACGATCCGTTACGATCATAATTCTCTGCTGAGCCGAAACGACCCCGGCAATCATAACGAGTGCGAAAAACACAAGTGAAGCGATTCGCGTGCGAAAGATTGTCTTCATATACAACATGTCCAGAAACCTCCAGATCTTGGGTTATAAGCGTAATCCCGAACGGTTGGGATTTCCTTCCAAATATATATCTCAATCTCCGGCGACTGAATCCAGGGCTTTCTGATTTAATGCGTTGACCAAACCCATTTGTATCAGCACCAGCTTTCGGTAACACCAACGCCGACATGATCAAAGTCACACTCTCTTACGTTCTGCGTTCGATATGAGATGGATTCAGAACCCCCAAATTCTTAGGGGGTTCCGGATTCACGTCCTTCGTGACGGACCAGGATCCGCTCACCTATCGCATCCTCAGCCCACTTCGTTGGCGGCGGAAACCCCCGTTCGTTCGATGTCAGGTTTCCAGCTTGATTATTTGATATATATCACTTCGATCTCAACGGTATTGATGCTGTCAATTTCGTTGGGGACGGCCCGATCAAATTGCCATCCATCCCTTCACAATTCATGCGTTCGACTCGGGTTATGAAAAAAACAGTCAGCTTGAAGGAAATCGGTGCCGCCGCCGGAGTGACCGCCGCCACCGTATCGCTCGCGCTTTCCGGCAAACCTGGGCCTTCTGCTGAAACGAGACAAAAGATTGAGCGGGTCGCAAAAAGACTCGGCTACCGGAGGGACCCCTATTCCGCAATTTTAGCGGCCAATCGCCGCAACAGAATCCCTCAAACCCCAAGATCCGTCCTGGCGTTTATCACCTCTCATCAAACACCCGACTCCTGGTCAAAGGCCGCGAATTTCGCGATCTATCATCAGGCAGCCACAACCAGGGCCGTCGAACTGGGTTACCGCCTGGAGACCTTTTGGATGGGCCCCCACAGCGCGTATGCCGTGCGAGTCAGCGAAATCCTGTATAACCGGGGCATCCGAGGCGCCCTTATAGCGCCCCTTCCTGACGGCAGAAATGGGTTCGACCTTGCCTGGGATAACATTCATTCCGTAGCGCTCGGCTTTTCCTTCACACGACCATTCTTGAATCGAGTGTCCTGCGACCACCTGCAGGCGATGCGGACCGCCGTTCGCCGATGCCACCAACTCGGGCATCGCAGGATCGGCCTGGTGGTCACCAAACGCAGCAACGAACGAGTGGATCAGCGCTGGCTCGCCGCCTACCTGTTGGAACAGAGACAACTAAGCGACGCGACACCCGTGCCCCCGTTGATTATGGATCGTAATGAAGACGCTCTATTCTTCGATTGGCTCGAACGTGAGAGCCCGGATGTGGTGCTCGCTTACGCGGGCGACGTCTTCCTGCGGAAGGTTCGGCAAAGTGGTCGCCGGGTTCCTGAAGACATCGGTTTTGTCAGTCTCAATCTTCCCAATACCCGAACCAATATCTCCGGTATTTATGAGAACCCAGACCGTATCGGCGAGCAGGCTGTGGACCTACTTGTCGGCGGAATCGACCGCGGGGAACACGGGATCCCCGATCATCCCGGCATATTCCTGACCGAACCGACCTGGGTTCCAGGTACAACCCTAAGAAACGATCTCGCGACCATAACGCCCCACTCCACCACAACAGAAACTCCCAGTATAAGAAAAAGAAACGTCTCCATGCGTGACGTCGCCAAACTCGCCGGAGTTCACCCCGCCACGGTATCACTCGCCCTGAAAGGAACCCCAAGAATTCCCAAGGCGACCCAGGAGCGGATACGGAATATCGCAATCGAATTCGGCTACCGAAAGAACCCTATGGTCACCGAACTTATGCGGCAAAGGAGAAGCAGGATTCCCACTCGCAAACGGCCCGGTCTCGGATTTCTCACCACCTTTCCAACCCGGAACGATTGGAAAAGTGAATACCCCCTGCTTTCACAGTACTACCACGGTGCACGCCTTCGAGCGGACGCTCTTGGATTCGTGCTCGAAAACGTTTGGCTTGAGGACCCTGAGGAAGGAGCCAGATTCAGCGACTCCCTGGAGCGCAAAAGCATCCGGGGCCTACTCATCCCCCCGTTTTCACCACACATAGCCGGTTTGCAGCTCAACTGGGATTCCTTTTGCAATGTCAGCGTGGGGTTTGCACTTGAATCCCCGCGTATTCATCGTGTCGCGACGGACACCTACCGTTCAGTAAAAAAAGCGATTGGAGAATCGATTCGCCAGGGCTACCGTCGAATCGGGCTGGCGGTATCCTCCAGGGTCGCGTATTACGTCCAGGACCGCTGGATGGCATCCTTCCTCATGCAACTCCATGAATTCAGCGGCCGTCTGATACCACGATATTATGTTGTCGAAGACCGCAACCCTTTGGCTTTCCGGCAGTGGCTGGACCTGGAAACCCCGGATCTTATTCTGACTCCTCGTGCACACGAACTGCTGGAACAACTGACGAATTGGGGATTCCGGATACCGGAAGATATCGCGCTCGTCAGCCTCGACCGGCAATCCAATGATCAGATCTCCGGAATCGATCAGAACGGCCGGATGCTGGGCTCCCGCGCGGTGGATCTTCTGGTCGGACTGATCGAAAAAAACGAATACGGTATCCCGGAAAACCCGACCACGCTTCTGATCGACGGCAAATGGCGTGCCGGTCGAAGCACACGATCGCTTCCTTCACCGGCACGGCAACCGGAAAATCAATCCGACTCCTGATCGCCGCCGCCGCGCAGAGCCCGCCGCTGGCGCAATTCCTGGGCGGCTTGCTGCAGGCGGTCGTCACGTGATTCCACGGTATCGGACGCCTCGCTTCCTTCGGCCTGATCCGCAGTCGGTTGCCGGGCCGCCGGGGCCTGAGCAGCTTCGCGTCGCTCCTGCTGCTCTCTCCGCATGCGCTCCACCTCTTCAGAGGAAAGCTCTCCCACTTCGGCTTCGTACAGCATCAGGGAACGTTCGCTCTCGCCATGCCGCACCGTTACGGAATCCAAAGATTCCTCGAAATCGGTCACGGTATAGCCTGCTTCGGTTTCGTCGACGCTCAGCCAGAAACCTTCGTCGCGCTCCGGATCGTAAAAGCTGAAACGGGTCTCATCACCCATAACCGTAACACCCCGCAGTTGCAGTGAATCGAGCGCGTCATCCACCGGCTCCGGATCGGGCTCCGGCGCCGGTTCGGGCTGCGGCTCCTCGGGGTTCTCGAAGCCCTGCGGCACAAAGGGCGAGTTCTCAATCAAATCCTCCCGGCCCTGCAAACTGAGCGCAAACACGACGGAAGCGCACAGGGCCAATTCCAGTGCTCCGGCGCCGCTAATTCCAAGTTTCTCCGACATTCCTCTCCCGTTTTTTCATCGCTAAATCACCTCGGCATCAAGGTGTAAATCCACAACCGCAAAGGACATGGACCGTCTCCAGTTGTTCCGACAAAGACCTCCCACATCTGAACCTCGCAGGCCCGGCCGCGAAGTCGGGCTCTCGTCCGCGACAGCCGCCCGCCAACTCACGGACGATTTCGGTCACGCCGGACTATCGGTCATCGGTCGAACGATTCCCAGGAACAAACATTTTATTGCACCCTCGGCAATCAATTGCCATAATGAAGGTCTGACGCTAAAAACGCCCGGAAGAGAACCATTATGAAGACAAGAACCGAGACAAAGACACCGCCTATCGCCCCCCTTAGTCGCCGGAAATTCATCAAAGGCGCCGCCGCCGCGGTCACTCTTCCGTTCTTCATGCCGCATTCGGTCTTTGGTGCCAACAATCGAGTCAACCTGGCGTGGATTGGTCCGGGAAACCAGGGAACAACGGTGCTGCGAGGTGTGCCGTCCGAGATGGCCAACATCGTCGCTTTGTGTGATGTCGACGACAATCCATGGGGCAATCCCCGGGAATTGTTTCCCAATGCAAAGTTTTACAAGGACTTTCGCGTGATGCTCGACGAAATGGACGACGAGATCGACGCCGTCGGCATCGCCACTCCCGATCACACCCACTTCGCCGCCGCCTACATGGCAATTTCCCGGGGCAAACACGTCTTCTGCGAAAAACCGCTCACCCACTCGGCTTGGGAGGCGCGAACTTTGATGAATCTGGCCAGGGAACGGGGAGTGAAGACGCAGATGGCAAACCAGGGACATGCCAGCGAAGGCATTCGCCTGTTCAAGGAATGGTATCAGGCCGGCCTGATAGGCGATGTGAAGGAGATTATCGGCTGGACCGATCGTCCGCATCGGGGCTGGGGTTTTCGCCCCGGCACGGCGGAGGAGTATCCGCCTGCCCAGGAAGTGCCGGACCGCCTGGACTGGGATCTCTGGCTCGGACCCGTGACCGAACCGATCGCCTACAATCAGACGTTTCACAATCCCGGCCAACGCGAACAATTCTGGCGTCATTGGTGGGCCTTCGGTACCGGATCGCTCGGCGATATCGGATGTCACACCCTTGACGCACCCTACTGGGCTCTGGAGCTCGACTACCCTCGTCGAATCGACGTGGAAATGCAGGCGGAACCCAATCCGATTCACAAGGTCGACGGCTCGATCGTCACCTATCACTTCGACCTTCCCAATGGAAAGCCTCCGGTCGAGATCAAATGGTACGAAGGGCCCTTGCTTCCACGCCTCCCGGAAGGCTTCGGCCTGCCGGAAACCGCCCGAGACATGGATCGTGGCGGCGGGCTGGTGATGGTGGGTGAATCCGGCGTGATCGGGCACACCTTCATGCGGCCCTACTCCCCACGCCTGTACCCGGACGAACGCTGGGATGCTTTCCGCGCCGACGAATCCCTGCGCCCTCCCCGGACCCTTCCTCGCGTGCAGGGCGGCATCATGGCCGACTTTCTCCGCGCCATCCAGGAAGACGGCACGCCGACCTCCAACTTCGATTACTCCGCCAAGTTCACCGAAGTCATGCACCTCGGCACCCTGGCCACTCGCACCAACAAATCGATCGAATACGACGCCGAAAACATGCGTATTCCCGGAAACCCCGAAGCCGAAGCACTCTTGAAACGCGAAGCCCGACCGGGCTGGGATATCGCGGACCTTACCTGAAGGCGGAATCA
The DNA here is from genome assembly GCA_050506795.1 of Opitutia bacterium. Lineage (GTDB taxonomy): Bacteria > Verrucomicrobiota > Verrucomicrobiia > Opitutales > T3Sed10-336 > SLOW01. The sequence continues at coordinate 51,362 of JBJHCF010000020.1, read as the reverse complement.
GGGTATTGGAAGGCGAATAAGCAACTGATAAAAGCCGCGCGGATCATCGAGTTCAACGTCCACCGAATGTTCGCGGTCGCCCTCCCGGTCGATCTTCCCCGGATGCGGCGTCCATTGGACCATGTCCCTGGATTGCCACAACTCGTATTCGGCGACAAAGGCACCGTCCCACTCCACCCGCGGGCCGTTCGGGGCGTCGAGGCTTAGTCGGAGATTTCGAGGAACCGCCGGAGCACCGGGCGGACTGGAAAAGGGATCACGCGGGTCAAGTCCCGCCAAATAGGCCTCACCCAGGGAAAACCCGTCGCCGTTTAGATCGTCCCAGACGCCGTGCTTCAATGTACCGAGGAAAAACAGCTCCCAGGAATCCGGCAGGCTGTTGCCGTTGAGGTCGGTGTCGGCAGTCGCCGGAACCGACTCCACTTCAATTCTTTCCACCGCGATTATCAATTCTTCGATCGCGACATCGTTTGACGGCAGGACCGCCCCGGTCACCCGCGCCAAACTCCCGTCAACAACCAGTCCCGACCCCGCCAGGCGATACGGTCGCCCGCGCCGGTCGCGCAGCAGGTAGAGCCGCCCTTCCGAATGCAGGATCAATTCGTCGCCGCTGCGCGAAAGCGTCCCGATCAAAACAACCAGCCCGCGTGATGCAACCGCATTCAAAATCTGGTCACGCTGGGACTCCAGCACCGCCGGCTCATGTGGCAGCACGTACCCCGCGGGGACGCTTCCCGTAAGCGCTCGCCGCAACGCCTCGATCGGCGGATCGAGCGGGGTCCCGTCGCGCGCCGCGTTGATCGCCTGTCCATAAAACGCCTCCGCCGTCTCCCTCAGCGCCAGGAAACTCGGATCCACCCCCACCGCTTCGTTGACCTGCTGGACCACGTGCGCCAGTTCATGCGCCGGCAACTCCTCGCCCTGCGGCGTTTCGATGGCCTCGACGTCCGCGAGCATCGCGATCCCGGAGCGTACGGAACGCGGCGTATCCGCCAGACGGGGACGGTCGTCCAGCGCCGGCAGGCGCCCCAACTCCACCAGACGCGTCCCGTACCAATATTCAAACACCAGGGCGGCCATCGTGCTGGATGGACCTATGGTGAATTCGACAACGGTGTTTTCGTGCTCCTCTACCGCGGCCAGCGCCGCCTGGCGCCAGGCTTCCAGTGGATCCTCGGCGTCGAGGTCCAGTGATATGGACGGCAGCGGAGCGGATGGGACTCCCCCGAGCGCCGTCATGGCCGGTCCCACGGGTTCGTCCGGACTGTTCCCCTCCACCAGATAACTCGCTGGAAACCAGAACTTCGCGACGGCGTTGTTTTCGGTCAGACCGCGTTTGAGCGTGATGTTGTCGTATTTGCGCGGACTCGACGGCGACCCCTCCGCGGTCCCCAGGTGGTGGTTGGACAGATTCCCGACGAACAGCTTCTGCCCCGCCGCCGGCAACGCGGCTCCATCCCCGTCCCACAAAACCTCCACCTTGACATGGTCGAAGGGCAAAGCCGCATGCGCAGGCGCCGCGTTCGGGTCCTGCGGATCGCCGTAGAGGATCCAGTTGAAATCGCCGAATCCGTTCCCCCCCGAATCGGGATCGAAGGGATTGGTTCCGGCCAGGTCCTCGATGATGTCGGGAACACCGTCGCCGTCCGTATCCACCACGAGCGACTGGCTAATCTTATAGACCGCCGTGTGAATCGAACTGAGGGCGCCGCTGATGTGCTCGCCGTAGTACTCCACGGTGGCATCCTGAGTAACCAGGAACGGCCCCAACCCGCTCTGCCAGGGACCGTTGTTCACTCGGTACTGCACCGAAACGTCTTCGCCGGCCTGAAAGGTAACGGCGATCGTGTTCGGATAACTCCCGGGGGACGGCAGGATCGCCACCGCCGCGATTCCGTCGGCCGTGGCCGCCGGCGCCAGGTAATGCAGGCTGGAGGACGGTTCCCACTGGTTGCCCCTCGCCGCCCCGCCGGGACCCGGGTCCGCCGCGGGCTGAAAGAGTTGCAGCAACGGATTCCCCAGTCCCTGCGCCGATCCGCCAAACGTCTCCACCCAGGCCGAAACCGTTCCCTGGTCGAACGCGGCGTCGCTCGTCCACTCCCCCGCCGCGAACGTCTCAAACGCGAACGGAGCCGGCATCGCAAACGGGTCGCCGGTGTACAGCACGACGGTAACCACCCCCTCAGTCACCGGAAGAACCGGCCAGTCTCCTTCGTTGGTTAGTTCATACCCTTGCGGTCCTTTGGTAAACACCTGGAACCGGGTCAATGCTCCCGAAACATCCGAAAGCAGGGCCATCAATGTTCCGTTGCCCCCGGCCGCTCCGGCGAAACCCATTCCCGGCGGCGGACTGAATGCCTGGGCCAAAGTCAGGCCCGTTTCCGGCGAGAAGTCATATTGCGCCAGCTGGCCATTCTGGAAGAGAACCAGGACCTCGTCGTCGACCTCGGGCAGGAACCAAACCTGAGCCACCGGACTCCCGAGATCGGCAACCAAAGAGTCCCCCGGATTCGAAGGGAAAAACTCCAGCAACGATGCCCCCGGAGCATACGCAAGAAACCAGCCCGCCTCGTTTTCCCCGGCAGGGTGTCCGCTGATCAGGCGCGTGTGGTCCCCTGCCGAATTCCATGACGTGATTTCATTGTCCGGACCGTACTCCGGCGGGGGTGCCCGGTGGACAATCTTAAGGACCACGAACTCCGCGCCGGCATCGCGGCGCAGGATTCCAAGGACGGGATCGGATCCTCCCCGGGAATAGGCCGCCGTTTCAAACCCGAAAATACCGTCCTGCCCAAACCCCTCCGGATAATCCGCCGCGGTGGTGACCGGCGTTCTCGCGACCGCGTCCCACCCGCGTACCTGAACGTTCGCTCGCGCCGTGCTCGCTGCCAGCACGGCTTCCGCCGGCGCCCGACCGATCCGCGCCGGCGCCACGAACGCCGGTCCCGGACCGGGGGAAAACAGATCCACCGGAACGTTCGGGCCTTCCAGGTCCGCGCCCCAAAGGACCAGCACCCGATTCGTCGCATACGCCGGCAGCACGAGATCCAGCAAGCCGTCGCCGTTGAAATCTCCCGCGCGAATCAGATGTCCTTCCGTAAACCCGTACCGGCGCACCGGCACGTAGATGAATTCCAAGTCGGATTGGTTCCATCCTTTCGCGATCGTCAACACCCCCGCAAGTTCGTCGTGCACCACCAATACCGGCTCGCCTGCGGAGTCCGTGAGCGCGAGCGTGCTGTATGCGGTTGATGCGTACGCTGGGAAAGCAAGAACAAGGAACGCAAAAACGCCCAAATACCGAACAAACAGGCTCGGGGCCGTCTTCAATGCGTCAGCGGCGCCGCGCGCAAATCGCCGGAAAATTCCATGCACGTGACTGTTCCCTTTACTCCTCATGGCCATTCCGGCACGGCAACCTCCACCGTGCGCAAGGTTTCGATCGGTTCGCGGTCGCCTCCGTGGACAACGACGGCACAACGGTAGGTGCGGTCCGCGATCAGCGGGTGACGCACACGGAACCAAAGGCCCGCTTTCGGTGCGGTCCCGTCGGCATCGGGCTCTCCGAGCCCGGCGACCGCGAACGCGCGGTCTATTATGTTGATTTCCCCCGGTTCGGGTCCTTCGGTGGTCAGAATCTCATCGACGTAATGACTGACCTGCAGCAGGGTTCCCCGGCTGTTTTCCGTGGTCTGGTGCAGGTACACGGTGAAGGCGAGCGGGACCAGAAGATTGTCGTTCAAGTCCTCGCCTCGGACCCGCGGCGGCGGTGCGGTGGTGAATCCGGGTATGGAGCCCGAGAGTACTTGCCCATCCTCGAACTCGCCTACCTTGACCCAGATTTCAGTGACCGGCGTGATGACACCGCCAATATTGTCCGTCCAATCCACCAGCCAGGCCTCCAACTGGCGCGCCGGGTCGGTGATCAGCGGCGCGATCTCGCGCGCCGGCCACGGAGTCGGACAATCCTCGATGGGCGGATCGTCGCCGGATTCGGGATCGAAGAGCCAGACAATCTGCGCGGTATCACTCCAGGCGCCAGCTTCGCGATCTCCGTACACGCCCTCCCCCACCGCGCGCACCTTCGCCTGGTAAATCACCCCGCGTTCGAGAATAAGGGTGGTGGCGAAATTCGGTGTCCCCTCCCCAAAACCATTGGGCAACCGGTCGGAATCCACCACCCCCCAGATCGGCCCGACACCCGCTTCGTGTCCGCCCTGGAACGTGGTCTCCACTCCCGGCGGGGGCGGCGTCACCGCGATCTCAAAACGATCGACACCCGGACGCGGACAGAACCACGCCAGGGGCACCCCGGCGACAGGTAGTACCCCGCCCTCGTAGTCCTGGGCGAAGAAGTGGGTGATGCGCGGAACGGGATAGTCCTCCGTACCTCGGGTCTGGATACAGTCGAGGGAAACAACAACACTCGGATTGCCGTTCCGGTCGAAGTACTGCAGATAATAACACGCCAACCCTGGATTTGCCGGCGGGGCGGGTTCGCAGAGTTCGGTCAGGTCGTTCACTCCGTCGCCATTGGTGTCGAGCCTCTCCCTTCGCAACATCACCAGCGGCCCGTCGTCACCGAGGCGCCGGTACAGCGCCGCTTCCACCACGTTGTCCGGAGGATTGATCAGATCAACGCACACACCGTGTAAGGTGCCGGTATTCGGATCGACCGGATCGATCACGCCGTCGGGACAGAACGAGGCCGGGCGACACACCCACTCACCCACCCAGGAATGTTCCGGGTAGGGAGGGCCCGTGACCGAGTGCGCGCCCACCCAGTCGGAAACGTGCTCGTAAGCCGTGCCGAACCGCGCCTGGAAAATCGCCGCCCCGCCCTGGAAATGCGGCGTCGCAATCACCAGCTCGCTGTTGCCGAAATGAAACCTCCCCAGAAAGGTGTCGGACGGCGCGTCACGAAATTCCACCCAGTCGATCTTGTTGTGCAGCCGCATCGCAGTCAGACGGAGCGGATCGCGGGAAAACGTCCCCAGGTCGTCCTGCGTCGCCACAACGTCACAGCACGGCATCCGCAGGCGCCCTTCCGGCGCCGCGGGTCCGGCCAGGTTGTAAAGCGCGCCGGGCACCGGACCGCTGGGTCCACTGAGATTCCCGTAGCCGAGCGGCCCCGGACACGAGGTGCCGTCTTCGGCGACAATCGAAAACCAGCGCGTCACCCCGTCGTCGCCCGGAAGGGAAAGCGCACCCGGGGTGGTGTCGGTAAAGCGGATACGCTCTTCGACGCCGTTATTGTCCACCACGGCGATCCGGTTCGCCGTCTCCGGCCAGAGCGGGGACTGACGGTCGGCGAGAACGTCATCGGGATTCTCGTATCGGTAAACGTGGTACCTTACGACTTCCTCCGGATCGTCGCGGCGCCAACTGATCAGCAGCGCGTGGTCGTCGGCGCCTTCCTGACGGTAGATGTTGTCCACCCTGACGCGCGACGGCGATAGCGGGGGCAGGCGGTCGCAGATCGTCACCGGCAGCCCCGGACCCGGCTCCCCGATCCGCCCAAAATGATCAACCGCCGCAACGAAGTAGGTGGCCTCGAATCCGTCCTCGAAGAACTCTCCGCCCAACTCGAACGCCATCCGGTCGGCCGAATCGTTGTCGTCGGTCATGAAGAAAACCTCACTGTCTCCCGGAACCGGACAGGGAAGCTCCGCGCCGGGTGCGATGGGGACACCGTTCACCGGAATCGCCATCTCCGCCGAGACCAGATCCATGAGAAATTGATGGGACATATCCAAGGGCGGGTCCTCGCCGAACGCCTGCTGCCAGGACTCGTGCGGCACCCGGAACACCCGGAATCCGCTCCAGTGCAGGCTCATCTCGCGCAGCGTCTGGGGGAGGCACCAGCGCAGGTGGACTCGCAAATGACCGCGGGGCGTCGCTTCGACCATCTCGGAAAGGTCGCCCGGCGGCGGAAGCAGCGCGGGTTCGGCGGGCGTGGTGACCCTTCCCACCACCGCCCCCGAGGTGTCGGTCACGGGATCATATCCGCGGACCTCGAAGGTGTTGGGGCCGCTGTCTTGCGCGCGCGCGATGTACGCCTGGCCAAGGGGCATGGCGGTCTGCGGAAAAAACCGGGCCACCACCGCCTTTTGGTACGCGAAGATGCCGGAGGGTTCGGTGAGATAAAACGCAGCCAGTTTCTCCGCCAGGTCGGTGTACGGTCCGGGCGGAAGCACATCGTCGAGCAACGTCTCCAACGCGCCGTTATCGAATCCCGCGTCCGACGCCCGCTGCATGAGCGCCGCGATGGTCGGGATGTGCATCGTCTCACGAATCACCGCGAGTCGTTCGTACGGGACCGGCGAATCGGCGAGGCCCGGTTTGTGATAGATGGCGTACGCCGAGTCCGGTGCGGCGCCGCCAAGGTACTGCAAGTAAATAAAAACGTACCGCTCCCCGGGTGAAGCCGGCTCCCCCACCTGTCCGACCACCCCCACTTGGGGCGACGCCATGGCGACAGAAGCCGAGAGCGTGGCAAAGAGAAGAAAGGCGGGGGCCGTGAGGCGGCTTTGATTTTGGATTCCCATCATTTTCCTCACAGATTCACCGAAAGGCCGCCGGGCGTCCCTAGGGTCACCCCGATCTTGCTTTCGAATTCGAGGCACAGCGGACAGGCGCCGGCCGTGATGTTGGCTTCAATCGAACCGCTCATCGACGCGCCGTTTTCATCGGCCAGGCCGATCAACAAAACCGAACCGTCACCGGAGATAATACAGGCGAATCTCCCGCTGACGCTCCCCTCCACAAACGCGCCGAGAGAGACCTTGCCCTGCATATCGGCCACGCCCCAGGCGCCGATGCCCGCGCCCGCTTTTACACGCAGCAAACAACCGGCATCAATAAAGGGAAACTTCCCATCAACCGCGGCGATCGCGCCGGTGAAGGCGGACCCCGGAAGATTGTTCACCACGTGGCCCGGCGCCCAGGCGGCGTAAGGGGCGTCGGTGCAGGTCTTCCCAAGGAAGATGCCGCCGTGCAGCTTGAAGTTGCTCCAGGGAATCTGAACGGGGCCGCTGTTGGCGAACACGGTGGCATGGCCTTCGGCGGCGAAGTAAAACTCGAAACTCGCGAAGGGTTGTTCACTCCCTCCGTCTCCGCCGATATTGATCAGCGCGTTGATACGGTCGAAGTTTACCGGCTGCATGGAGAGTCCCTCCTGCAGGAACTCGAATCCGCCCATGAATCCGATGATGCGCCCGTCTTCCATGAATGAGAACTGGGTGGAGACGGTGACACTTACCTCGCCGATCGGCATGCGCGCCGGCGCCACCGTCGCGCCCATGGTGATCCGGTTGAACTGGACCGGTTGCGCGTTCGGATCGCACCCGGAGGCTCCATCCGAGTGAAGCTGCTGGTATTCGTAGAACGGATGAAAGTCCAGCGGCACCGGTTCCGTCTGGATGGTGGTCCGGCCTTTGAGGGAGAGGTACGTAAGATCGTTTCCGGTTATTATCGCCTCGCCCTTGAGACTGAAAGCCTGCACGTAGCCGGTAAATCCGGTCAGGTCGTTGAGCAGTTCGTCCAGATCGACCGCTTCCGCGATAATGTCGGCGATGGCGCGATTGATCATTTCCAGCGCATTGGAGACCACCTGCGTGATCAGATGATCGAAGTGGTAGAATCGCGAACGCAGGACGTTTTGCACCTGTCCGGTGACCGGCAGCGCCCAAAGGCGGTCTTCGATTTCGTTGCGGATGCGCGCCTCGATCTCCGCCTGAGTGTAGGCGGACGGATCGGCGTGAACGGTTTCAAAGTAGCCTTCGAGGGCGTTCCGAACGCCTGTCTGAAGACCCATAAACTCGGCGTTGGCGCCGGTCAGCAGATTCTCCAGTTGATCGCCCAGACCCGAAACGTTTTCGACCAGTTCTCGCAGCTCCTCCATGCGCTCGCGCAGCTCTTCCAAACGGTCGCGGACCGGACCGTCGGTCAGTTCGGCAAGGGCGATCAGGTCGTCCACGCTGAGCGATCCCAGTCCGGGCGGCAGATCAAGAAAACCCATGGCCGCCTGCATGAATTGACCGACCTGTGTGGTCTCATCGGGCGAAAGAAAGTTCCTGACTCCGCTTAGCCCGCCGGATATCGGTTCCAGCTTTCCGGATACAAATCCCGCCGTCGCCGCCGCCAGGTCTTCCTGAAGCCCGGCTCCGAAATTGATGTGCCCGAGCGCGGCCTGGACGTCGGCTCCGTTGCGGATCTGCTGGGCCGCGGTTGCGATAATTTCATCAAACCCGGGCACCACTGCTTCGCCCAAAGCGTCGCGCGCCTGGAGCGAAAGCAGGCCATCGAGCGCGTCCAATCCCTCGCCCAGTCCCTCCAGCGCGGAACCGATGACCAGGTCGGCGAATCCCTCTACCAGATGCCCGGTGGCGAATTCGAGCACGTCGGAAAACAGGTTGTTCAAACTAAGACCGACGGTGATGCCGAAGTCGATGGCGGCCTGCCGGTGGTTGAGGCGGGGAACGTCCGCTTCGGCCTGGGCAATGATGATGTCGATTTCCTTTTTCTCGACTGAATGAAAATGCCGCGTGAAGGGATCGTACAGCACCGGAAAGTTGAACGGTATTTTGCCGAACCAGGTGCGCCGGGCAATCGTCAGGTGCGCTTCGTCCAGGCCGGTCACGTAGGCGAATCCCGTGGCGAATCCCGGCGGCAGTCCCAGATGGGCGGCGTCGAAGTTCGCATTGTTGAAGAAGGTGTCCCCGTTGTCCGTCCAACCACGGCGCATTCCGGGAATGGTATCCGGATTGCCCGCCGGCGGCGGATCCGTCCCGTTCAGCACCGCGTGGACCTCCATCGCTTCGAAGAACGGCAATTGCAGGTGCCCGGCCACGCTGATGAATCCCTCGCCCGGACCGCTCTGGTTGGGATCTACGGGACCCGGATCGTTGTAGTAGGCATGCCGTACCGAAGTGAGAATATAATCGCCCGCAAACGGACTTCCCGTGGGCACATATAAGGCGCTGGCCGGGAGCGGATCGTCGAGTCCAGTGGTCATGCGCCCGCTCCCGCGGAAGAGAAGGATCCCGTCGAGGTCGTTGGGAAACCCGTTGACCCGGGCACGCACGTGCAATTCAAGCGCGCTGTCCTCCATCGAACAATCATCGGCGGAAACAAAGCGGGCGCTTTGAATGGCGATCCGTGAATTGGCCCAGTAAGCGAGTTCCTGCACCGACTGCCCGTCCGCCAGCGAGACCCGGTCGAGGTTTCCGCAGCAACTGAACTCGATCGAATCGAAGGCCAGCGTCATGTCCGCCGGATACGGAAGACTGACGCTTCCCGTGACCGCGCTGTATTCGAATTGCGGCTCGTTCCCCACCAGTTGGAAGGCCCAGACATTGAATTCCATCGTAAATGGATCGGGGCCGCCGATCTGCATCGATGGCGGCAGGCTGGAGGCGTCGGCCACCCAGCGTCCGGTGACTCCGGAGGAACGGGCGTACACCTTCTGACACGACTCCAGCGCATACGGGCCCATAACCCCGCCGCCGATACGGGATACCCCGTTGAGGCCCGGGAAGTGGCGAAAATTCACCCCCGCGTAATCCGCCGCGCCGGCCAGGTAGGCCGAGGTTCCCGGGGGCTCGAGCGCGTCGTCATCATCCGGCCGCAAGCCCGTGTACAACCAGCGCGCCGGATTCAACGCGCCGGGCACGCCCGGCGCCGCCGGTGCCAGAGCGCCCGGGATCAGGATTTGCACGGGTTGGCCGATGTAATCATCCGTTTCATGCACCGGCAACCCCGTGTCGGGATCGAGCCCGGCGGCGGCCCGGCGGACGATGGGCACAGTCGCTCCTTGGAGCGACGTCAGCGGCGCCCCTTCGGTCCACAAACTCCCGTGCGCGGTGAAGCGCACCGCTCCCGGTCCCACCGCCACCGCCTCCATGGTGGCGGGGTTGGGCAGGGCATGCGGGTCCTCCTCCGAACGGCAGCCGGTGTGGGTCACAATCGCCGTCGTGGCACCGTTCAAGCCCGAAACCGTCGGATCGGGCATGCTGTTTTCGAGCCGAATCATGCCGCCCTGATGACGAACGTATCCGTGAGGAAAATGCGTGAAAAACTCACCGGCGGCCAATCCCAGCTCGACGCTGAAACCGCCCGCCATCCCGGGTCGAATGTGCAGATCGGTGAGCGCATCGGCAAGCAATTGGTCGAAATATCCGTCGTTGGTGTCGGGGAGGTCGCCTTTGACGGATTTCCACTGGTCGTGGTACCACTGACGAAAGAAACGCGTCTCCGGCTGGCCGATACGCAGGGTCTCCAGATCCCAGGACCATTCGTCGCTGACGAATCCGATCGCCTGACGTTCATCCACAAATTCATGGGATTGGAAAAACGTCCCCGAAGCTCCCGCAATCGGCTGCAAATCCTCATCGACCGGCAAGACGCCCCCCTCGGATAAAAAGGTTGGATTCAGGGTCCGGGGAATCGCGGGATCGTTGTTGTCGGCGGAACGCCAGCCCGTTCCCTCCGGCAGGTCGAGCCGGAACGAATGCGCCACCAACCCGTTCGCATCGAGAGTTACCCGCCCGAGTTGGCCCGACCAACCGTTGACGGAAAAACCCGAGTCCGGCGGATCGAGCAGAACCGAACCGTCCACCACCGAGACGCTGCCGTCCGAATCGTCGCGCTGCACATCCAGGTGCGGGGTCGAAGGTGGCGGTCCGTTCAGAAACGGAGTCCCGTTGGCCAACTCGCCCTCCGCGAGGACAAGACGCCAATCTCCCGGCGCGCCCAGAAACTCAGGGGGAACAGATAAAGCGTTCACCGTCGTTTCCACACTACCGAAACGCAACAGGCCGGAAAAATGCGCGATGTCATGCGGGCCGTCCTCGATCAGGTGGTCGAATTGGAAGTCGCCCGACGGGGGATCGTCGTCGTGGAATACCGCGACGTGGAGAACGTACCCGTGGTGCTCACTGAGAACGATGTCCGGAGTGATCGAAAGGGGAAACACCAACTGCATATCGACCACCACCGGTGAGACATGCACAGCGAAGGTTTCTACGACGAAACCGGCCAGCACGGGGTCCTCGGAATCCTGCACCATGCGCACGTCAATCCGAAATGGAATGTCGCGCGGCTCGCCCATCGGCTGATCGCGGTTCACCAGGAAACCTACGGTCAACTGGACCGTGCTCTGCGATGGATCGGTGTCGAGCACCCAGCTCGTTCCCATCGTCACATCAGGTGAGGACACCATCACCTCGGCGGGCTGCGCCGTCAGAGTCGCCGCCCCGACCGCCCACAAAACGCAAACGGAACACCAGCGCGTCCAGGCTTCAAACGGACCCGTCCACATGCGCCTACCTCTCTCGGAACCTGTTCTTGTCGAACCCATTCCAAACAGTCGAATACCAGTTTCCCAAACGGCGGGCGGCACCCCATCCTACACGGAGCTCACCCTCGAACTCAAAAACAGGAACCGAACCTTCTCTGGGTCGGCTCAACGGGTGCTCACGCCAACACCCGTGACGGGCCACAGGGCATTCGATGCGCCTACCCCATCCTGACCACTGCCATTAGCCAAACAAATAACACCTAAAAGGCAAGCTTAAAAAACGCGCATATGACCGCCACGGTGTTTTAAGTTGCGGGCTCCAAAGGCCGGATGAAAAAGTCGTGTGTCGCCGGTCGGCGATAACAACTCAGTAATGTATCGAAGGCACCCGCTCTATGACCTGGTCAAACGGAGGCTCCTCGCCCGATGCCACGTGATACATGCGCTGGTGGCTTATCGTCATCGCTTCGGTGAGTTCCGGGTAGGGCTGATTGGTGATGTCCACAACTCCGATATTGTAGTTTTCCCCGTCAAACCGACCGGACACCGGTTGATCGTTCCATTGAAAATAATGAATGCCGACCAACTCCGGCCGGGCAAAGGCCTGTTCGGCGTAATACCGGTAAGCCATGGCGCGCTGTTCCTGGTTCAACGCCCCCTGGATTCCGGTTGCGGGCAACCCGCGGTCGGTGGCCCCGAAATGCCATTCGCCGATAATGACCGGTTTGCCGCTGCGACGGGCGATCTCGTCGGTGCGTGGCGGACCGGGGTTGCCGTATCCGTTGATGGAGAAAACGTCGAATCGCTCGCCGGCGGTGTACATCAGGTCGGAACTGATCCAGGCATAACGCATGCCCAAATTCAGGTGGTCGGGCGCGACCTTTTCCACCTCGTCACAGGCCACATCCACGTATTTTTTAACCATGACACGGGAAAATTCGTGAAAGAGTTGTTCCGCCCGCTCCGAAGGGTACTCGCGGAAGGTCTCCACATTCAGGGCGGCAAAATCGCTCAGGGACAGCCTCCATTCGCGATTGAAGGAATCGATCCGCCCTTCGTATTGCTCTTCCAGCCACTCGATAAAAGCGGTTTTGGTGGCGGAGGGTGCGTCGGTGGCGAACATCTCGAACGCCAGATTGTGATAACCGAATCCCCAGTGCGGCTCATTGATGAGGAAATATCCGATGAGGTAGGGGTCGTTTTTGAAGTCCTCCAGTTGGGAGGCATAACGCACCGAGGCCTCGCGGTACTCGTCGGAGTACACGTCGGGAAAATCGCGAAACAGCCGGTTTTCCGTCGACGGGAAATCACGCATCTGCAACACGTACGGCAACCGGTGCTCGCGGGCGAATTCGAGGTTCGACCAATTAGCCACCGTATTCAACTGGAAGCGCTTCATCAAACCCGCCGTCAGCCGGCTCCATTCTTCGATCCAATCGTCTCCAAACGCCCGGATCAGATTGGCCCGCAGAAAGTCGACCGCACGCATATCCCGGGTTCGACCGAGCGCGGGCGCAAAACGCTCATCCCCTTCCTCGGGCAGCCAGGCGAAAAAGTCCTCGATCCCTTCCACCGGTCCCAGGGCGTTGTGGCCCATTCCGGTCACCCCCGCGCTGATAAAGGCATACCCATCGGGATCCACCAGCCACCAACGGTCGCCATCGTGATGCGTCCGAAAGAAACCGGTGGCTCCAAACTGTTTCTCCTTCCAGCCACCGAATCGGCTCCAGGTTTGCGGGAACGATGCCGATTCGACCGATTCGAGCAACGCGCGGGTGCGTTCGATCAGTTCCTCTTCGGAGTGAATTTTACCCGGCCAGTCCCGTTGATTCCACTGCCCCAGCACATCAACGATCGGCTCCTCCAGCGGAGGATACGGCTCCGGAAGGGAGGGATGCAGGGCAATCGAGGCGATCTCAAAGGAAGGCGTGAAGTGGGGTTCCGAATAGGGCCCGAACTGGAGCCGCACGGCCGCGATTTCCTCGGGCTCCATGCGACTGCCGGTCAGGGTGCCCTTCAACTGGCGCGGAAAACGGGGGAGAAAGATTCTCTGCGCGTCCAGATAATCGAGGGGAAAGACCATTTTGGTCGGCACCCGCGGCATCAGCCCTTGCAGGCTGAGCAGCCTCGGCCGCGCCGTGTCCCGCACCTCCCCGCTCTGGAGCTGCGCCGCCCCCTCCAAACCGCTTTCGCGATAAAACTCGATGGAAATTCGTCCGCTGTAATCATTCGCGCCATACATTTCGATCACCAGGTAATTGGCCTGCGACCAGTCACCGGGATCGCCCTTCTCCCAGATGGTTATCCGCTGAGCGGCCGAATCCGGCGAGACCCGGAGCACCTCACGGTCAAAGCCCTCGCCCGGCACAAGCGAGGCAATCCTCGGATTGCGCTCCGCGATTTTCTCCAGGTCGAAACGGGAATCCGGTTGCGCTGCCGAAGCACCCCCCGATCCCGACATCGCGGCGAACGGACAACAACAGCAAATGACCAGGCGCTTGAAGTGAAGGAAGGTTTTCATGGCGAAAATGGTTTAATGAGAGGACGTCAGCCGACCACAAACCCGGGTTTGAAGCAAGGCCCAAGGACACTTGAATGGGGCGCTGAACGCACCTTAAAATTCGGGCTCAAACCCTTTCTCGACTCAACCTTGCCACCACTTCGGGGAGCAGGCGATGTTCGGCGGCGTGAACCTTTTCTTCGAGGGTTTCCAAAGTATCCTTGTTCTCAATACGCACTGCGGCCTGATCGATGATAGGTCCGCCATCGACATCCTCGGTCACGAAATGGACCGTGCAGCCGGTGATCTTCACCCCGTAGTCGTAGGCCTGCCGAACGGCATGCAATCCCTTGAAGCTGGGCAACAGACTGGGATGGAGGTTGATAATCCGCCCTTCGAACGTCTGTATGAACGGGGCCTTGATCACACGCATGAAACCGGCCAGCACCACAAGCCCCGGTCGCTCCGCCTCGATGGCCTCGATGTAGGCGCGTTCGGCGTCGCCGGTAAGCTTGGTGCGGTACTCGCCGGGATCCAGGTAGTGGGCTTTCACCCCGAAGGCCGGCCCCAGCTTCAGGATGGGCGCCTCCGGACGGTCGCAAAAAATTGCGGAAATCCGCGCCTCTCCCAGAGCTCCTTCGCGCTCCGCTTCCAGCAGGCGCCGGGCGTTGCCGCCGCGCCCCGAACCGAGTATCACCACATTCACGGGAAACCCTTACCACAGCTCCGCTCCCGGCAACAAGCCCCCATTGCTCACCGGCGCCCGAAACAGGAGTTATTTATTGATAAGCCATATTCGGCATTGCCACGCGGGGCCGGGTGTGAAAGCGTGTGCGTTTGTGTCCGTTTCGCCGGGTGGCCCGGAGAAGCGCGGATACTTCGTTACCGTTTTCACGTACCATGGCTCTGCAACCATTTCACAGCAAGCTGATCGCCGACGTGGGTATCAGCATGGGCGACGAAGGCAAAGGCCGTCTGATCGCCGAAATCGTCCAGGAACTCCGCGAAACCACCGGGCAACCCGAACCGGTCGGCTCGGTCATCAAGGTGAACGGCGGTGCCAACTCCGGCCACACCGCTGCCGGACTCAAACTTAACCTGCTCCCCGCCGGGGTGGCGGAATCAGCCGTCCCCACCCTGGGAATCGCTTCGGGAGTGGTGGCCGACCCGCGCAAGATCTGGTGGGAAACCCGCCCTCTTGAAGCCAAAGGATACAGCATCCTGCCGCGCCTGGTAGTGGACGAACGCGCGATGGTGTCGGACCTCAGCCACCGCCTGCTCGACCTCGCCTGGGAACATTATCGTGTCTCCAAACTGGGGGAGGAACCGCGCGGCTCAACCGCCCGGGGCATCACCCCCGCCTACCAGGACGAAACCGGACAGTGGCAGATCTTTTTCAGCGACTTCCTCGGTCCCCGGGAGGTGTTTGTACGTAAGATGCGCGGACGGATCGACCGGGCGCTGAAAACCATCCGCCACGTCTGCGAAATGGATGAATCCGCTTGGGACGAGGCGTTTGCCCGCTTGAGCCAGGCGGAAACGCGCGCCAATGAAGAAGCGATTCGCATGGGAGTCTTTGAGGAATCCGAGTTCGATTTTAGTGAGTTCCGCGGCGAGCGGCCATTCACCTTGCACGAGGACGCCCTGATCGACGTTTACTGGAGCGCCGGCGCCGAACTGGCGCCCCGTATCCGCGACCTGCGCGAGGTGCTGCTGCGCGATCTGAAACACGAGAAGTACATCATCGGAGAATTCGGCCAGTCTTTCTGGCTGGACAAGCGTCACGGATTCTCCCCCAACGTCACCGCCTCTCACACCTTCAGTCCGGAATTCTTCCTCTCGGCCGGCATTCCCAATCAACCGATCCACACTTTCGGCGTCGCCAAGGCCTACGATACCAAGGTCGGGACTCACACCTTCCTCACCCGCATGCCGGAAAACCATCCGCTGACCGACATCCTGAAGAAGCTGGAGTTCGGCACCTCGACCGGACGGCAACGCATGGTGGGCTGGTTCGACGCCGTGGAAAAGGGAGACGCCCTGCGCTACGGAGGGTTTCAGGATCTTATGATCAACAAGTTGGACGCCCTCAGCCACCACGGCGAGTGGAAGGGCGACTTGCGGATTTGCGTGGCCTACGAGGATGAACAGCGCCGACGCTATCATCACGTGCCCCGGCGCGATTCGCTGCGCAAGACCCTCAAACCCGTCTATCAGTCCTACCCGGGTTGGCGGGAGGATATTTCCGGCGTTCGCCGTTTCGCCGATCTACCAACGGAAGCCAAGGCCTACTTCGCCGGCATGATCCGCAGCGTCATCAGCTGCGCCAGCCACGGCGAACCCTGGCCGGCCGAGTTGCCCAACGTGCGCTACCTGGGCGTCGGACCGGATCCCTCCCAAATCATCAAAGACATTCCTCCCACACCGGAACTGCTCGCCGATTTCGCCGCAAAGCCCGATCAGCCGGCCAACACCTGAAGCCGCAACCACCGTAGCGCCCTCACATAAGCCGGCGTCCACGTAGCGCCCTGCTTCAGCGGGCGTTTCTTTGCCGTAAGGACCGCTGTTCCCTAAAGGAGTCTCCGGCTTAAGCACGGAGCTACGGAGTACCCGGAAAACTTGTAGCGCCCTGCTTCAGCGGGCGTCCACGTCCCCAGGAAGAAGGGAAATTGCTTGTCACCGGGAATATTCTGTTTTACCTGATGGCATGGTAAAGAGTGGACTGTTTCGAGTGGCGTCATTGACGGTGTTGGCCGCCTTTATGGCGATTAACGTGATCGCGGTAGCCGGAGAAGAAGCGGCGCAACCGGACAAAAACCTGGTTGAACTCGCGCGTGAGACCGGCGAGCACAACATGTTTCTGCGCATCCTGGCGGAAACCGATCTATTGGAGAAACTGAAGGCCGAAGGCACCTTCACGGTTTTTGCGCCTACCGATACGGCATTCGACCGTCTCGACATGACCTTGATCGACACCCTGCTCCACCCCAGCCAAAAACATTATCGCAACCGCCTCATCGGGCATCATATCCTCGAACAAATCGTACGCTCCGACGACCACCTCGGCGAAGGCGAGCAGGAAGTCGAAACCCTTGCGGGCACCCGGGTGAAGTACATCACCGAACGGAACCGTTTTTTCCTGGACACCGCCCTCATCGAGAACCGTGACCTCGAAGCCACCAATGGCGTCCTTCACGGCATCAATCGCATCCTGATTCCCCGATACTGACGTACTTTTTGAAAAACGTACCGGGGGGATTCAGTTCCGCGGCAGAACGATTTTCCGTCACAGCATCACAGTTCCTCCAAAAGGGCACGCAACTCCTCCTCGGTCCAGAAATCGTTGCGGTCCTCAGTCGCTTCACGGATACGTCTGACAATGTCCGGACGCACGGAACTCGTTCCGTGCCAACGTACGCCAATGTAACTGATAATGGCGGCGAGTTCATCGTCGTCCATCCAGCCATACGAAGTCATCAGACCAAGTCGGCCCTCCATCCCCTGTAAGAGAATCCGAGTCAGCACCTCATGAGATTCTCCCGCCCATCGGGAGTCGGCCATGGAAGGCGCCACACCGCCGGACTGGTGACATGCCAGACAGTTCATTTCAAACGATTCCCTGCCCTGGACGAACCATTCCGGTGCCTCGGATGTGCTTTCTACGTCGTCAACCCACGCCGTAACCTCCTCACTCATAGCCGTTTCAACACGTACCACAAACTCCGGTACATCCGCGGTCGAAAGTGTGTGGATGGTGTGATAAACGTCATTTACCTCAACGTGGCCGTCTGCGAAACGTAGGTCGTAACCCACCCTTTGCTGCATCACCGGTCGAAGGTCCGGAATCTCCAGGAACAGCGTTTTACCGTCTTCCGACACTCGAGCCGATACCACTTCCACCGGATCGCGGCCCCGCCGGCCGGGATCCCGCACCGACATTTCGGGCGAACCGTAAGACTCGGTGTAAATATACTCCCAGCGCTCCACCTCGTAACGCCCGGCCTCTTCAGCCCATGCACGATCCAGCGGCTCGGAAAAGGTCAACCGAACACCGTCCGCGGTTACGTTGAATTGGTGCGGTAAATACACCGGTGCGCCTGTGTACCGCAAACGCTCCAGACTGTTATCCTCTCGCGCCGAGGTTCCCCACCCACGCATCCCCAACAGGTAGAGCTGGCCGTCCTGCGGATTCATCCGCGCCCGCACCAGTCCCGAACCGAACTCGTGGGGAAACCGCACCATCGCCCCCTGCATCACCTCACCGATTTCTTCGGTAAGCACGGCAAAAAGTGTGCGGCGCGCATACGATCCCAGGATCCAGTTGCCGGCCATAGGTCCCCAATCTTCGCTATCGGCGAAATGCAGGGCGCCGGATGAGTTGTTTATCCCGTAGGGAATCCACAACACCGGATGCTCGAACTCTCCCAGATGGCGGCCCTGACCGCCATGCGGCCGAAAGCCGTAGAATTTTCCACGGCGCAATCGATCAATCCGGTCCACCGGCGCCCACTCCCCCTGCTGATCGGCGCCAAGAATAGTGTCGCCCGGCCCGATCCCCAGGGAATTGGAGCCACGGATGCCGGTGGCGAAAACCTCCCGTTCGCTACCATCCGCCGAGACCCTGATCAGCGCACCGTGCTGGGGAATACCTTCCGGCACGCGATTTCCGTTCTTGAAAAAGTAAAACGCCCCCTCGGAATCCATCTCTAACGCCAGGGAATGCGCCCGGGGAAAAACAACGCCGTCGTTGTTGAAGTTCTCGTAGAAATCGGCCTCCCCGTTCCCGTTCAGGTCGTGCAAACGGGTGAGCTGGCTGTATTCGGTCACATAAATTTCCTCGTCACGGATCACGATGCCCATGGCTCCGTACATCCCGGAAGCAAAGCGCCGCCAGCGAACCGTCCCGAGGTCGTCGCCCAGTCCGGACACGATCCAGACATCTCCATTCCACGTACCCACCGCCGCCCGGGTTCCGCAGGCGAAAAAATTGAATCCGGTAGGCCGCAACCACGCTCCCCAGGGATTTTCATCCGGGAAGGGAATTCGGTCGATGACATAACCTTTCTTTTCCCCGGAGACCTCCGCCTCAGTGACCAACTCGTGGTCCCAGCGCGCCGGCCCGCCTGCGGTCATCTGCTCGAAATTCAAAACCTGCAATTCGCGAACCATGCGGGCCAGCGCCGCCCGAGCCGTGGAGTTCTGCGGATCCTCCAGCTCAAAGATCGCCACTGAAACTTCGCGATAATCATCCGCCGCAGGCAGGCGAAGCACAACGCCCGCTTCCGATACGCTCAACACCCCGCCTTCCGCGCCCTCCACCAGTCCCGCCGCAAGAGTCCCGGAATCCGTTTCCATCAGAAGAATGCTCTCCGTCTCCCAAACAACCTTAGCGCCCTGCGGGAGGGCTAACAGTAGGGCGTGCAGGTCGTTTGAAGCGGGCGCCACCCGCATACGCCGCACCAAAGCGGGAGTGTCTCCGCCGAAAGCCACCGCCTCCGGGGTTTCCCGCACCCTTGTCGACCCCACCGTGTATTCCAACACAACCCGGTCGCCAAATCGGTAGAACCCTTTATAATGAGCCCATTCCCTAGGGAGGTTGCCCATTCCGTCTTCGCGCGGCCCATCGAAACTTCCCTCCCGCGCCCAACCGGCAATTTCGGCTGTACCGAAAATCTGCCGTCCTTCCACCACCGGGGTGCGCTGCCCGCGGTAGGTGGTACGGTCAGTACCTCGGAGATCAAGCCACCCGCCGCTGGCACCGGCGGAAAAACGCAGGAGGTCGGTGTCGAAAACCATCACCGAATCGTGAGACAACCGTATTCCCAAGCCCTTGCGCGCCAGATTCCGCTCAGGCCATTCCGCCACGATGGAATCCGCAATCAACGGACCATAGTCCATCGATTGGTACCTTCCCGGTCGCTCCTGTCCGGACAACATCGTCAGTCCGCAAAGCCCGAGAAGAGCCGCGGCCGCCATCAATTTCTCGCAGTATCTCATCATGTGATAATCGGCCATTCTCAACAAGACATCATGAAAACGCCAATGGGATTTACGGACAATAGCCCCTTGCCCGGTCGAGGCAATGTCCCGATGCTATTTTTCGACAGATCTCCGCCGCACCTAAACACCCATGAATTCCATCTTGCCAGAACAGCTTCAAGACCTTGCGGGCCGGATACGCGATCTGCCCGAACTGCCTTGGAACATGCTCCTCGGGCCGGTCCTGGCCATAGCACTGATCTTCACCCTGGTCCTGCTGTGGCACCTGCTCACCCGTCGTCCCAAAGATCCGTTTCCTTACGAACCACGGGAAAGCCTCATGACCGAAAGCGAACTGCGATTCTTCGCAGCCCTCGAAAAGGCTCTGGCCGAAACCTTTCGCATCTATTCCAAAGTCCGTCTGGAGGACATCATCCAGGTTCGTGCCGGAACCGACCCGCGAACCGCCTTCGTCGCCCGCAACCGGATCAAGTCCCGGCACATCGACTTCGTCCTGTGCCATCCCGACACCCTTGAAATCCTTGCCTCGGTGGAACTCGATGACCGCTCCCACGATCGGCCCGACCGCATGGAGCGCGACGACTTTGTCGACGAAGCCTTGCGGGTCAGCGGCATTCCGTGCATTCGTTTCGGAGTCCAGGACTCCTATTGCCCGCGAGAAATTAGACAAGCCATCGAACGGTGGGTGTGAGGCAGGAAAGGTTGATGCCAATTAGGGATCGGTAAATCGTATTGCCTTTCAGCAAAAAGATTCTCCGGAAGGCCTTTCAACATCACCACCCTCAGTGCCCCCGATAACCGCTAACCAATGGGCGGCAGTTGAGTGCTTGATAAGCCGCAACCCATAACCCGGAAACATACGCCGCATAAGGCCCTGGCAATAACAGCGGTGTCGGCAGATACGGGATTGCTCCGCCGGTTTCGCTTCCGTAACCTCCTTCTCATGAGCCGAAAAGCATCTTTTCTCCTGATTTCACTGAGCTTCGCCGTCGCCGGATCGCTTCTGACCGCTGCGGAGAATCGCGAGGACGGAAGTTTATCCGAGCCGGAGATCCGATCTGCCGCCGCACCTTCTCCCGTGCTTCCCACCCGATTGCACTTCGGCGAAGAGGGTTGGGTCAGCCTTGGTGCCCGGATCCAGCCGCTTTTTATCTACAACGACAGCAATCTGGTCAACGACGACATGGAGTTCCGGATGCGAAGGGCCAGGATCATGGTCCGCGGAGAAGTGGTGGAGTGGGCCGGCTTTTCCCTCGCCACCGAAGTGTCCGGTAGCAACGTCATCCTTATCGACAGCTACGCTCACTTCAAACCACTTCCGGAAGCTCAGTTTTTCGTCGGACGCCACCTGGTGGCTGGCACTGGTCGCCAGGCAGGGACGACATCCGCCGCGGCCATGATGGCGATCGACCGTCCCAATTTCTCCTTCAAGAACCTGAGCTTCGGCGGACGGGCCATGACCGCATTTGCCACGTCAACGCTTCCGGGCACCGACTCCGGTCTGCGAATGGACGCGCAAGTGCGTGACGAGGGAGTCACCTTCTGGGGCGACCGCTCCCTGTCCGAAATCGTTCACCTGAAGTACTACGCCGGCGTGTATGACGGTTCCGGCAACAGTCCCGCCCGCGACGAAGGCGACCTCCGCTACAGCGGGCGCGCCGCCATTAACTTCGGCGACCACGAAAACGGCTTCTTTAACTCCTCCACCTACCTCGGGCGCAAGCAAACCGTTGGAATCGGAGTTTCCTTCGACGCCCAAAACCGGGTGGCCATCGACGCCGGCACCGGCAACGAAGTGAACTATCGCTTTTGGACAGTCGATCTTTTCGCTGAACAACCCCTCGGCCCGGGAACCGTAAATTTCGAAGCCGCCTATGGGCAACTCGATCTCGATGACGCGGGATTGCTCAACCGTCGCGACGGATCCGCCTTCCCGGGCGCCAACAACGTCTCCGGCCTACAGGCGCAGGGCGAGGGCTTCTTCGCCCAGGCTGGATATTATTTCCCGGAACTCCGAATCCAACCCTGGATCCTCTACGAGGAGTGGGACAGCGACGCCCCCGGTGGCGCGGGTTCCTACACCAACGCCCGCATCGGCGCCACCTACTTTGCCCGTGGCCAGAACCTGAATTTCAAAATTGGATACGAACGCACCCGCCTGGACGCCAACCCCAACGGCGAGCGCAACTCGAATTCCATCGTCACCGGCGTCTATCTTACCTTCTGACGATGAGTCACCACAGGTTGTAGTCTTCCGATCGCCACGGCCCAAACATTCGGGAACCACGGCACTCGCTAATACTGCAAACCTCTACGAGGTAAAGCAGGTGGGATAGTTGTGATCAGTGCTCTCGGTGCCTGGTTTCGGATTCGTGGTTTTGGCGCTGCGGAAGGAACCACAGGACACGAGTACAACGGGCGAGGAGCGAGCCGTTTATTGTTGCTAGCCTCTGGTTCCAGCACCCAGCCGACTCGCTCCTTCCTTAGTCCTGTCCACTGAATCCAGATCCCGGTTTCGCGCTCTTGTGTCCTTCGTGGTTGATCTCCTCCTTTTTCAGCGGATCCTCCCCCCGACCTTGGCCTGGGATTTCCGGCTTCGCGTGACCAAAAACAATTAGTCATTACAATAACTCGAAGACCGGACCTCGTTGATCAAATGAAATCCACCCCGGCCCGCCACGGATGCAGGCTTCAACCAAATACGTCCTTCCGCAAATTCCTTAAGCTATAGAGGTCCCGCAATCCCTTCCCCCGCATTCGCACCGCGCCGCTCTTGCGGTTATTGCCGAACATCCCCGCGTTCTGACGCAACACCTCCTCCACGAACTCTCGCGTCCCAATCGCCGCTCCAGCTGTGAAATAACGCACCCGGCAACGCAACACCTCCGGCAGGCTCAATTCCCCTTCCCGCCCCTTCACCCGCGCCACCACACTCATGGGCAACCCCTGCCCTTCGCCCATCAACGCCGCGTTCGCACGCCCAAACAGGTGCACCCGGTACGCCTTCTGGCACTCACGCCAATCCTCCAACTCAAGCATCCGCTGCAACCCCGCACGCGAGGCCAGGCCCCCCCCGCACGCCTCCGCGTAGCCGCACCAGCGGTAGTCCTTCGGGTCCGTGCATAGCCCCGCACGCACCGCGTTCAGGTCGATGTAACACGACACCGCCAAAAGCGCCCCGCGATCCGGCGACACCAACACACTCTTGAAACGCTCCGCCCACAACGTTCCGTAACGCCCCCGGCTGCGGTTGTACCACAATGAAAAGCGGTGCTTGAGCTCACGCATAAATTGCGACACATCACCCATGCGCGCCAGCAAACGCTCCCGCGCCGCCTCGCCGTCATCTCCACGCAAACGCGCCTCCCACGCCAGGGCCTTCTCACGCGGATACAGCACCCCCACCCGCCGCACCAACTCCTCGAGCTCCACACCGCGCGTCTCGCTCTCGGGAGGCACCCGTACCAGGACGTGGAAGTGATTGCTCATGATGCAGTAAGTGAGCACCTGCACCCCACAAAACTCCGCCTGACGGTGGAGTTGTTTACGCAACACCTCCTTCTCCCGCCTCCCCAGCAAACGCTCCCCGGCCACCACCCGGGTCATGCAGTGGTACACCCCGCTCACCTCTCCCAAAACCTTCAGTCGCCTCCGATTCAATCTCATGCCCCATACCCAACCCCCCAAACCAAATCTGTCAACCTATATTTTGCCTGGCAGAAAAAGCGACAATTCAGGCAGTTCCAAGGGTTCCTGGCTGTACGGTCCGTCGAATTCCGGAACGGTGAATTCATGGGTGATACTGTCTTGGTGCTCGACCTAAATGACGTCGGGGGCATCATCTCGAACTCTCACCGGCTTGGGTTCAGCATAGCTAATTCTTAATTTGTAGTCTCCGGGCGCCAGATCGTCGATTTCAAACGAACCGTCCGGCGCGAGCACAAAGGTGCCGAGGCGAACCACGCGTTTCCGGAAATTTGCTTTCCCTTCCTGACTCGCCTCCCATTCCTGGACATCATCCAACCTCAGACGGCCCGGTCGCATCGGCAACAGATCGGTGGGGTTGAACGAATGCCCCACGGTCCATCCAGTGAGTCGAGCGATATCCTTCCGATTACGGGCCGGCCATTGCCGCCCAGGTCGACCCATGTGGTCGGGGCGAAGGTTCCCGGTTGCCACGTAAAACCGTTTCACCGGCTCGCCGCTCTCGGCGCCCACCACGTCATCTTTGATCAGGATGGACCCTTCAGTTCAATTCGATTCTCATCACCTGCCCTCACCGGAGCCGAACGGTTGACATGAAGCGGAGCCCAGACGTCGACGGTCAGGGAATCCTTCGGAGCTTCGTGCCATTCGAACCGTCCTTCCGCATCGGTCACAGACCGGTGCGCGAGCGTTCGCGTGACGAGCCATGGTGATTCCCACTTGTGCCGCAGGGAAGGCGGCGTTGACCCGGCCGGCAACGTCCACCAGATCGCGGGCATAGGCTTCCGGCGATCGGGAATGGTGGATAACGATGTCGTCACAGGCCTGCTCCCGATCGGCGTTTATGCGCGTCGCAGTAATCCATACCCAGGGATGAAACCAATATACAGCGCAGACGAAACGAACGATCGAGAGGGTGAGGCAGTCGCGGGATCGGATTTCTCAGCAAGGAGCAGGAGGTCCCCTCGAACGCGGCAGACGCCGGTCTCTGCGAGAGAGGGCGAAGCGGGACCAAAACGCGGGGCGATCGGCGCGGACTGAGAGTCGTCAAAAGGTATTCCCTCGTGGCCAGTTTGGGACTGACGTCCAGGCCCTCCACCCCGAGCGACGGACCCGGGGTGACGTCGTGGCCCCCCGGGGTTGTGGCGGCACCGGCGGCAAAAGGAACGATCACCCCCGCACGAAGGATAACCTCAAGACCGGGGACGTGTTGATTAAGGAGCGGAAGAAACTGGAGGCAAACTTCTCTTTAAGTTGTTTTACATAAGCATCATCCTGCAGCCTTTTCCAAAGTCACCACGCATTCCAAATGCCGGGTCTGGGGAAATAGGTCAAAGGGCTGCACTTTGCGGATAGTATAGCCGTTCTGGCGGAAGAATTTAAGGTCGCGGATCTGGGTGGCCGGATTGCAGGAGACGTAAACCACGCGGGCGGGACCGTATTCAAAAAGCTGGTTCAGAAAGGTCTGGTCCGTGCCCCGGCGCGGAGGATCGATGATTACCGAGGTTTCCTCTCCCGGAAAATCCACTCCGGAGAAAATCGAAGCGGCGTCTCCCACCTGGAACGAACAGTTGCCAACTTCATTCAGACGCGCGTTCTCCTCGGCCCAGGACACCGCCCGTTCGCTGACTTCAATTCCGACCACTCGCTCAAAACGATCGGCCAGACTCAGCGCGAAGAGCCCGGAACCGCAGTAGGCGTCGATCAAACAGCGAGCCGTTCCACTCTCCCTTCCCACATGTCCGATCAGTTCCTCGAGGATGAAGGGATTGTTCTGAAAAAATTCGCCCGCCAGAAATCGAAATCGCAGCGAACCTACCCGTTCGGTGATCACCTTCCGGGGGTCTGTAACCACCCCCTCCTCCGAATCGCGCAACAGCAGGGTCGCACCCTTTTTGTATTTCCCGGCCTGACGAAACACCTCTTCCCGGACCTTCGGCAGAACCAGGTTGATTCCGTCAGTGGCGATGGGACACACCGAGACGTCCACCAGGCGTCGACGCGAGCCCTGCGCCAGGAAACCGATAGCGGGTGGCTCTCCCTGGCGCGGACGCTGAAAGTGAGGCGTCAGTTTCGACCGGTAGCCGTAGAGCCGTGGCGACGGAACCACCGGCTCCACTTCGGCCTCGATATCAGCCATGCGCTGCAGCAACTCCGCGACCTGACGGCGCTTCCAGCGCAATTGCTCCTCGTAGTCCAGGTTCTGATACTGACACCCCCCACAGGTTCCAAACACGGGGCAGCGCGGCTCCACGCGGTGCGGCGCCGACCGCAAAACCTCCACCAGGTCCGCCTCCGAATAATTCTTGTGATTGCGGTAAACCCTGGCCCGCACCCGTTCACCCGGCAGGGCGAACGGCACCATCAACACCCAGCCGTCGACCCGCCCCACTCCCTGTCCGAGATTGGTCAGCGAAGTAATCTCCAGCTCGATTTCCGCGTGGTACGCAAACGGGTGATCGTTAAAAGGTTTTCTTCCCATAGTCGCCGCGATCTAATCCTGTCCGACCTCGAAAATCAATGAATTCGCGAAGTCCTTTTCGGTCTACTCCCGCAAACGCAGAAGCCGTTGTCCCGCCGCGTGCAGGGTTTCCTCCCGTTTGGCGAAGTGAAGTCGCAGGTAACGGTGTTCAGGTTCCCGAAAGAAGCTCGATCCCGGAACGCCGGCTACCCCGATGCGTCGCAGGATATCTTCCGCCGCCGCGGTATCGTTGGTGAAACCCAGAGGAGATATGTCCACCATCACGTAATAGGCTCCCTGGGGCTCGGAGAACGACAGACCCGTCCGGCGCAGATAATCGAGCAACACATCCCGCTTGCGGGTATACCCCTCTCGCAACTCGCGGTAGTACGAGTCCGGCAGTTCCAGTCCGGTCACCGCCGCCTCCTGCAAGGGCGCGGCCGCCCCCACGGTCAAAAAATCATGCACCTTGCGCGCCTGGTGCACCACATTGCCGGACGCCATCACATACCCCAAACGCCAGCCGGTTATGGAGTAAGTCTTGGACAACGAGTTGCAGACGATGGTCCGCTCGAACGCTCCCGGCAGCGCGGCGAATGAAACGTGGCGGTGCGGTTCGTACACAATATGTTCGTAGGGCTCGTCCGTGACGACAAACGCATCGTGCCGCTCGGCCAGCTCAAGAATCGTCAGCAATTCCTCCTGCGTGAACACCTTGCCGGTCGGATTGGAGGGATTGCACAGAATGATCGCTTTCACCCCTTCAGCGAACGCTGAAGCAAGTTCCTCCGGGTCGAAAGAAAACTCCGGTGGACGCAGCGGCACGTATACCGGCTCCGCGCCCGAAAGAATGGCGTCGGCGGCGTAATTCTCATAGAACGGCGAAAACACCGCCACCTTATCCCCTGGATTGCACGCGGTCATCATGGCGACCATCATGGCCTCGGTGCTGCCGCAAGTGACCACCAGGTTTTCATCTGGATCGACCTCAAGCCCGGAGAAATGATGGATTTTGCGGGCCAAGGCCTCTCGGAACCGCGGCGCACCCCAGGTCACGGCGTACTGGTGGTACGGCCCGCGGGTTGCTTTCTCCAGCGCCTGCAGCAACACCTCCGGCGGATCAAAGTCAGGAAAACCCTGGGAAAGGTTTATCGCCCCGTGCTCGGTGGCGAGGCGGGTCATCCCGCGAATGACGGATTCGGTGAAACCATTAAGGCGCCTGGCGGTCTGTGGCATGAATTGGATCGGTAACAAAAGTTTCGCCGGAATGCAGCAGAACCATAAAGAATTGATCCTTAACGGCGTAACATGCAAACTCGAAAACACCATGTATTTCAGCACGACCGACGACAGTATCGAATTACAGAAGATTCAGGATGACCTGAACTTCCTGCACACCAGTTTCATCGAAATGCTCCGTGAACTGGGAGAGGAGGAAGTGATTCGACAGATCGAAGGAAAAAACGGGACAGCCTCCGCCGCCACACCCGAAAAGGTGACCAAGGCGTTCTCGCTTTATTTTCAGTTCATTGCGATCGCGGAAGAAAACGCCGCCGTCCAACTCAGGCGCAAGCTTGAGGACGAGCACGGATCCGCCCGCATCTCAGGCCTCTGGGGTTACATTCTGCGGGAATTGAAGGAAGGGGGCGTGGACCAGGAGACCATTGCGCGGGCTCTCCGGACTATTCGAATAGAACCGGTGCTCACCGCGCATCCCACCGAGTCGAAACGCTCCACGGTCATCGAGCAGCTGCGCGCGATTTACCTGCTGATGGTAAAGCGAGAAAACGCGATGTGGACCGCCAATGAAAGGCATCAGATCAACGGCGACATCAGGACCGCGATGCAACGCCTCTGGTTCACCGGACAGGTATTCCTGCAGAAACCCTCTCTCCAGGACGAGCTTCGCAACGTGCTTCACTTTTTCCGCAAGATCTTCCCCGACGTCATTGCGGTCCTTGACCGGCGGCTGCGCGACGCCTGGACCGAAGCCGGATTTGCGCGGGATAAGATTGCCGATCGTTCGGCTTTGCCCCGTATTTCTTTCGGAAACTGGGTGGGCGGCGACCGCGACGGCCATCCTTTCGTTACCGATGTGGTCACCCGCGACACCCTCTTGAAGCTTCGTGAGAACGCGTTGCAATTGATAAGTCACGAACTCACCTCGCTGGCCCGCCGGCTCAGTCTGTCCATTTATCAGACCCCGGTCCCGGAGTTTTTCCAGAATCACCTGAAAACCCTTGCCGAAAAAACCCAGACCGCCGGTGCATCAGCACTCGAACGAAACACGGGAGAACCCTGGCGTCAGTACCTCAACCTGATGCAGCTCCGGCTGCCGATCGACAGCGAAGGCCGCATCATCAGTCGCCCGGATCCAGAGTTTCACTACGCCTCGGAGGACGAGTTGCTGGCCGATCTCGACACTCTGTCGGATTCCCTCAAAGCCATCGGCGCGCAGCGTATTGCTCAGACGGATATACAGACCACAGCGCGCAAAGTTGAAACTTTCGGCTTCCATCTGGCCGCGCTCGACATCCGTCAGAACAGTAAGTTTCACGATACCGCCCTGTCCCAGCTCCTGCAAGCCGCCGGCATCGAGGAGGGTCAGTCTTTCGCCCAGTGGCCGGAAGACAGACGCCGGGCATTTCTGGACGAGGAACTAAAAACCGCCCGCCCGTTTGTCCGCCATCGTGAAGGCATCGGGGTCGAAGCCGACGCAGTGCTGGCATGCCACCGCGTGCTTTTCCGGCACATCACCCGTTTCGGGTCGCGCGCCATTGGATCCTTGATCATCAGCATGACTCGCAGCGTCTCGGACCTGCTCGTCGTCTACCTGCTGGCGCGTGAAGCGGGGCTGATGCGGCGCACGGACGAAGGCCTGATATGCGAACTTCCGGTCGTGCCTCTGCTGGAAACCATCGAGGATTTGGAAAACGGCCCTGGAATCCTGGACGAGTTTCTCGCCCACCCGGTGACCCGCCGCAGCCTGGCGGCAAGACAAAGCACGGACGCCGCCGATCCGGTTCAACAGGTCATGATCGGCTACAGCGACAGCAACAAGGACGGCGGCATTCTGGCCAGCCTCTGGAGCCTGAACATCGCTCAACGCAAACTCTCCGAAGTCGGCCGCAAGCACGGTGTCCGGATTCGCTTTTTCCACGGCCGCGGTGGCACCATCAGCCGCGGCGCCGGGCCGACCCGGCGATTTATCGCGGGTCTTCCCCCCGAAGCCATCCAGGGCGACATGCGATTGACCGAACAGGGGGAAGTGATTTCTCAGAAATACGCCAATCCACCGACCGCCTGCTACAACCTGGAACTCCTGCAAGCCGGCACCGCGGGTCTAACCCTCGGGAACCGCTCGACCGCGGCCCGCCGTATCGCCGCACTGGAGGAGGAACTGGAACCGATCATTAACCGCCTCTACAATTTCAGTCTGAAAAGTTACCAGGGCCTGGTGCGTTCTGATGAATTTGTCCGGTTTTTCGCCCAAGCCACCCCGATCGACATCATCGAACTGAGCAGCATTGGTTCGCGCCCGGCGCGACGGACCGGCAAGCGCACTTTCGCCGACCTCCGCGCCATTCCCTGGGTTTTCAGCTGGAGCCAGTCGCGATTCTTCCTCACCGGCTGGTACGGAGTCGGTTCAGCACTGGAACAGCTCAAAAAAGCGGACGCCGATGCCTTTGAGACGCTGAGCCGGCACGCGGTCGAATTCATGCCCTTCCGCTACATCATTACCAACGCCTCCTCCGCCATCGCCTTCACCGACACCGGCATCATGGAAGCCTACGCCTCGCTGGTTGAGGACCGGGGCCTGGCCGAACGCTACCTGAAGCAGATCACCGCCGAGTTCGAGCGCACGCGCGAGCACCTGGAAGCCCTCTACGGTCACAAACTCACGGACCGCCGCCCGCGCATGTACAAGATGATCGGCTTCCGATCGGAACGATTGCGTCCGTTGCACAAGCTTCAGATCGAAAAGCTCCAAATTTGGCGTGAATACAAGGCGGCGGGCCGGGAGGACGAAGCCAACGCTCTCCTCCCGGAAATGCTCCTTCTGATCAATGCCATCGCCAGCGGTCTGGGAATGACCGGCTGACGCGGGCAGCGGAGAATATCAGCGCGAGATCTCTTCGGTCGGGCTCTCCTGACGGAACCCGAGTTTGTCTCCCTCGCGAACGACCTGAACGGGGTGACCCGCCTTGATGTCGCCACGCAAGAGTGCCTCGGCCAACGGGTCTTCGATGTACTGTTCCACCGCGCGCCTGAGAGGACGCGCGCCGTACTTGTCGTCGTAACCCTTCTCGCCGATAAAGGCCTTGGCTTCCGCATCCACATTCAGAGTGATCTTGCGATCCTTCAAACGCTTCGAGAGCTGCGCGACCTCCAGATCAACGATTGCCAGCACATCCTCACGGTCGAGCGAGCGGAAGACAATGATGTCGCTGATCCGGTTGAGGAACTCCGGTTTGAAGATCCTTTTGGCTTCCTCGTTGATCTTCTCCTTCGTCTTCTCGAAATCATCCATGCCGGTGTTGGTGGCCCCGAAGCCCATCGAAGTCTGCTTCTGAATGAGTTGGGCGCCAACGTTGGAGGTCATGATAATGACCGTATTGCGGAAATCAACCCGGCGTCCGAGACTGTCGGTGAGACGTCCATCCTCCAGCACCTGTAACAGGAGCTGGATAACTTCCGGATGGGCCTTTTCCACCTCGTCGAAAAGAATCACCGAGTAGGGACGACGACGAACCGCTTCGGACAGCTGACCGCCCTCTTCGTAGCCGACGTACCCCGGAGGGGATCCGATCAGACGGGACAAGGAAAACTTTTCCATGTACTCGGACATGTCGATCTGGATGATCGAATCCTGATTCCCGAACATTTTCTCGGCCAGCGTCTTGGCCAGGTGAGTCTTGCCCACCCCGGTGGGGCCGAGAAACAGGAACGAGCCGATGGGCCGGCGCGGATCCTTAAGATCGGCCCGCGAGCGCCGCAGCGCTTTGGCGATGGCCAGGGTGGCGTCATCCTGCCCGATTACCGACCGTTGCAGTTCCTTTTCGATATTGAGCAGTTTTTCCGCTTCCTTTTTCTCCAGACGGCTGAGCGGAATACCGGTCCAATCGGCTACGATTTGGAGCATGTCCTCCTCGTCGACCGTGATCTGGGTCTCCTTTCGGGTGCGCTTCCACTCCTCCATGGCGTGTTCGCGCTTGGCGCGGAGCTGCTTTTCCTGGTCGCGAAACTTGGCCGCTTCCTCAAAATGCTGCTTACTGATCGCTTCTTCCTTTTTGCCGCAAACCAGATCGATCTCCTTACCCAGCTCTTCAATGGCGGGGGGGCGGTTGAGCGACGCGATACGTGCGCGGGCGCCGGCCTCGTCGAGCACATCGATGGCCTTGTCGGGCAGGAAACGCCCGGTAATATAGCGATCGGACAGCTTGACCGCGACATCCAGCGAACGATCGGTGTAAGTGACCTTGTGATGCTCCTCGTATTTGGAACGGATTCCCTTGAGAATGAGAATGGAGTCCTCCACCGAGGGCGCGTCGACCTTGACGCTTTGGAAACGGCGATCGAGCGCGCTGTCCTTTTCGATATACTTGCGGTACTCACCCAGCGTGGTGGCGCCGATGCACTGGAGCTCACCCCGGGACAGCGCCGGTTTAAAAATATTGGAGGCGTCCATCGCTCCCTCGGCGGCTCCCGCTCCGACGATGGTGTGGAGCTCGTCGATGAAGATGATGACGTTCTTCATGCGCTTGATCTCCTCCATCACGGCCTTGATACGCTCTTCGAACTGGCCCCGGTACTTGGTGCCGGCAACCATGAGCGCGAGATCGAGAGTAATGATCCGCTTGTCGGCCAGAATTTCCGGCACGATACCGTTGGCCACTTCAATGGCCAGGCCTTCGACGATGGCGGTCTTGCCCACCCCGGCCTCACCGATCAGCACCGGGTTGTTCTTGGTGCGGCGGCAGAGAATCTGGATCACCCGACGGATTTCGGTTTGTCGTCCGACCACCGGATCCAAATCCCCCTTCTGCGCGAGTTCGGTCAAATCACGGCCAAACGCCTTGAGCGCCGGAGTTTTCTGGTCCTTCTTTTCGTCGCCGCCCGAACGGCCCGAGGCCATGGATTCCTCCGCCTCGCCGGAGAACTGGGGATCCAGTTCGCTGAGAATCTCGTTGCGGGTACGCTCGATATCGATTTCCAGCGACTTGAGAACACGAGCCGCGACGCCTTCGCCCTCGCGCAACAGGCCAAGCAGGATGTGCTCCGTACCCACGTAGCTGTGATTGAGCGCCTTGGCTTCCTTACCGGCCAGCGCGAGCACTTTTTTCACGCGCGGTGTGTAGGGGATGTTGCCGGTCGGCTTTCCCTCCGGTCCCATGCCGACCTGTTTCTCCACCGCATTGCGCACCGTGCCGAGATCGAGGCCCATCTTTTGCAACACACTGACCGCAACGCCCTGGCCAAGTTTGATCAAGCCCAGGAGGATGTGCTCAGTGCCGACGTAGTTATGGTGAAAACGGTCGGCTTCCTTCCGTGCCAGTGCCAGCACCTGCTGGGCGCGGGGAGTGAAATTGTTCATCGGTTCCATGTTTAGTCCTTCCTCGTTCGCTTCCTTCTATTGTTATCAAAGTCGGGTTCGGGGATTTTTTCAAACTCTCTACGCAGATAAGCGGCGCGCAGGACGTCCCGTTCTTCGGATTCGGCCAGATGTTTGGCCGAATACTGGATATGCCCCGGTTGGCATTCGATCATCAAACGATCGAGCAGGTCGCGATGCTCCTCGTCGAAAATCGCGCGATCCAGACCGAAACGGATGAGCGACAGGAGGTTCATGGCCTCCGAGGAGCTGATCAGATGCGAAGTCCGCAAAATGCCGTAAGCACGGGCGATCTTGTCGCGCAGCTTGACCGGCTGTTTTTCAAAAAGGCGTTCGCGAGCATTATTCTCCTGCTCGATGACGCTTTCGAGTACGCCGGAAAGTCGTTTGATAATCTGTCTCTCGCTTTCGCCGAGAGTCATTTGATTCGAGATTTGGAAAATGCTTCCGCTGGCGTCGGACCCCTCGCCAAACAGGCCGCGCACCGCGATGCCAAGCTGATTAACCGCGCGGATTACTTTCTCCATCTGGTTGGAAATCACCAACCCCGGAAGGTGCATCATAGCGGACGCGCGCATCCCGGTCCCCAGATTGGTGGGGCAAGCCGTCAAGTAGCCCAATTGCGGGGAGTAGGCGTACGGCAGCTTTTCCTCGATCGCCGAGTCAATACGATCGATCGCCCTCCAGACGCGATTGAAATGAAATCCGCTGCGCAGCACCTGAATCCGAAGGTGGTCCTCCTCATTGACCATGACCACGCAGGACTGATCCTTGCCGATAATCACTCCGGCGCCGTTCTTGCCGGAGATCAGCTCACGGCTGATGAGGTGCCGCTCGAAGAGGATCTTTTTTTCCAAGTCGGTCAATTCCCCGATATCAAAGCGAAGCCCCCGTTTCAGACTGGTCACATCACCGGCGGACTCGAAACAACCGGCCAGGATTTCCTTTCTCTGGTCGAGCGAAGCCCAACCGGGAAAGGAGTAACCGGCGAGATTCCGGGCCAGGCGGATCCGAGTACTGAGCACAATGGGGCACTTGCTGACATTCCCGTGGGTCAGCTCGGCCTTGGCTTCAAGTAAAGGTTTGATCCGCATGGAATTTATTTCGTGGTTTGCCGGGTGTTCTTCAGGGCCTCGATCCGGTCGCGAAAATCTGCCGCCTCCTCGTAGCGCTCCGCCGCCACCGCCTTCCGCAGTTCCTCTTCCAGACGCGTCACTTCCTCGCGGCGCGACAGGGTGGCCTCGACGTTGGCGGGAACCTTTCCGCAATGGCGGGTGCCTTTATGCATGTTTCCCAAAATCGCCTGAATCGTTTCACCGAAGTGCTCGTAGCAGGCCGGGCACCCCAGACGTCCGGTCTTTCGAAATTCCTTCTGGGTATAACCGCAGGAATGACAGGTGCCTCCATTCTCCGTCGACGCGCGCGGCTCATCCACCACCGACTTGATCAACAGTTCGGCCAGGGAAAATCCGTTCGGATCCGTGACACCCTTGGCCTGGGCACAAGGCTCACACAAATCCACTTTGTGAATCTTGTTGTTGAGAATCTGAGTCAGATGAACCGTCGCCTGGTTATCACACAGATCACATTTTAATGCTTTGCCCATGAATTTAACTATATCACCTAAAACCGGTAAGATCGACTAAAAGATTGCCCGGAGCGGTCGTTCCGCTCTCAATCGCCATAGAAAGACATGCACGAACCGTGCCGGAAGCCCACCCCGTGCGATTTCATCCCGCAATCGCCCAGTACGTCGGGAGGACAACGCGCGCAAACTCCATTCCAACCGGAAAGACTCCACCTGATACGAGACAAAAAGGCGCAAAGGCGCGCCGAAAGCGCGCACCCTGCCCCCCCAAAGCATTGTCCCCGCAATTCCGCATTCGTCAGGAATAAGCCTTGATCCCGCGAGGCTCGGGCGGCTTCAAAGGTGCACGCCTTCCCGGCGCACCCGTTCGCGAAAGTTCTCGATGAAACGTTGCGTCACCGGCCCCGGATGACCGTCCCCTACTTCGCGGCCGTCGATACGGACCACTGGTACCACCTCAGCGGCGGTTCCGGTCAGAAAGCACTCCTCCGCCGTCCAGAAATCGTAACGCGTCAGATTGGCTTCAACCAGCGGTACGTCCAAATCCCGTGCAATATCGAACACCGCATCACGGGTGATCCCCTTGAGCGCGCCGCAACTGGTGTCCGGGGTGTAGAGCCGGCCCTTGCGCAACATGAAAATATTGTCTCCCGTACATTCGGCGACAAACCCCTGGTCGTTGAGCATAATCGCCTCGGGAGCGCCGTGTTGCGACGCCTCGATACGGGCGAGAACGTTGTTGAGATAATTCAGCGATTTAACCGCCGGATTGATGGCAGCCGGATTGATGCGACGGGTGGGAACCGTCACGATATCGAGCCCTTTTTCGTAATACTCCGCGGGATACAGGGCAATGGTGTCGGCGATCACGATGACCGTGGGACGCTCGCATCCGACAGGTGATAGACCGAGGTTGCCGACCCCCCGGGTGACGATCAACCGGATGTACCCGTCGGTCAACCCGTTCCGGCGGCAGGTTTCACAGACCACATCCGCCATTTCCCGGCGTGACAGGGGAAGTTTCAGGAGAATCGCCTTGGCGGAAAACTCCAGCCTTTCCAGATGTTCCTCCAGCCGAAAGACGCAGCCGTCGTACAGGCGAATGCCTTCAAACACTCCGTCGCCGTAGAGGAGCCCGTGATCGAACACGGAAATCCTGGCATCGGCCTTTTCAACGTACTGTCCGTCCAGATAGATCTTCATAGCGGAAAAACTGTCATACTGGCGACAAGCCGCCCGTCTTGTCTAGGTTTTTGTCGTTCCGGCGTTCCGCCTCCAAAAAAGCCCCCGCGGATTCCCGCGGGGGCTTGATATGGCTTCTTGGAGGAGAAACTCCGCGATGGCGCGGAAAGCTTCCGATTTCCTGGAAAAGCGAAGGCTTCGTCTTAGTACCGGTAGGTGTCGGGCTTGTAGGGCCCTTCCACCGAAATGCCGAGGTACTCGGCCTGGTCCTGGCTCAGCTTGGTCAGTTTGACGCCGATCCGCTCCAGGTGGAGGCGGGCCACTTCCTCGTCGAGCTCCTTGGAGAGCAGGTAGACCTTCTTTTCGTACTGGTCCTTGTTCTTCCAAAGGTCGATCTGGGCCAGGGTTTGGTTGGTGAAGGAGTTGGACATGACAAACGACGGGTGACCGGTGGCGCAACCCAGGTTGACCAGACGTCCTTCCGCCAGCACCAGGATACGGTGACCGTCCGGAAACCGAAATTGGTCGACCTGAGGCTTGATGTTGATCTTCTCGATCCCGTTCCAGTTCTCCAGCTTGTCGATTTGGATCTCGTTGTCGAAGTGACCGATGTTGCAGACGATGGCCTGGTCCTTCATCTTGGACATGTGCTCGGCCGTGATGACGTCCTTGTTGCCGGTGGTGGTCACGTAAATATCGGCCCAGCCGAGGGTGTCCTCGACGGTGTTCACCTCGAACCCTTCCATGGCGGCCTGCAGGGCGCAAATCGGGTCGATTTCGGTGACGATGACACGGGCGCCCAGGCCGCGCAGAGACTGGGCGGAACCCTTGCCGACATCGCCGTAACCGCAAACGACGGCTACCTTGCCCGCCACCATGGTGTCGGTGGCGCGCTTGATGCCGTCGACCAGCGACTCGCGGCAGCCGTAAAGGTTGTCGAACTTGCTCTTGGTGACCGAGTCGTTGACGTTGATCGCCGGCACCAGCAGTGTGCCGTTTTTCATCATGGAATAGAGGCGATGCACTCCAGTGGTGGTTTCCTCGGAAACGCCCCTCCAATCCTTAACCAGGTCGTGCCAATGGGTCGGGTTTTCGGCGTGAATCTTCTTGAGGAGTTCCTTAACGATCGCCTCCTCCTTGTTGGGCGAATCGGTATTGACCCATTCGCTTCCGTTCTCGAGTTCGTACCCCTTGTGAATAAGGAGCGTGGCGTCGCCGCCGTCGTCGACAATCAACTGCGGTCCCTTGCCTCCCGGGAAGGTCAGCGCCTGATGAGTGCACCACCAGTACTCCTCCAATGTCTCACCTTTCCAGGCGAAAATCGGCGTGCCCCGCTCGACGCAGGCCGCGGCCGCGTGGTCCTGGGTGGAGAAGATGTTACAGCTCGCCCAACGCACATCAGCTCCGAGAGCCTGAAGCGTTTCGATCAGAACGGCGGTCTGAATTGTCATGTGCAGGGAGCCGGTGATACGCACTCCCTCCAACGGCTTTTCTTTGGCGTATTTTTCGCGTACAGCCATCAATCCGGGCATTT
This sequence comes from Opitutia bacterium, assembly GCA_050506795.1. Lineage (GTDB taxonomy): Bacteria > Verrucomicrobiota > Verrucomicrobiia > Opitutales > T3Sed10-336 > SLOW01. The sequence continues at coordinate 14,480 of JBJHCF010000020.1, read as the reverse complement.
CCACCTCGGCGATGTCCATTTCCTTACGGCCCCATTCGGCCAGCGAAAGATCCGCGATTTTGTAGTCTTGTTCGACTTCGGTTTGCGTACTCATAAATGTTTTTCAGTTAAAATCTTAACGTAATACCAGGACGGCCGGGACAGGCCCGTCCGTCAACTTGATGGGCAATCCCGGCTTCAGGCGGAAACCGCCGCACCGTGTTTTTCCACCGCCTTCTTCAAGGCGTCCACCCGGTTGGTCTGCTCCCACGGCAAATCATCCTTGCCAAAGTGACCGTAGTTGGTGGTCCGGCGATAAATCGGGCGCAACAGGTCGAGCTGTTCAACGATTTCCGAAGGCTTGAAACCGAAGACCTCGATCACCGCTTCGCGAATGAGATCATCGGCAACTTTTCCCGTACCGAATGTATCCACAAAAATGCTGATCGGACGGGGATGGCCGATGGCGTATGCCAACTGCAACTCCACCTTGCCGGCCAGTCCGGCGGCCACGATGTTCTTGGCGACCCAGCGGCACATGTAGGCGGCCGAGCGGTCGACCTTGGACGGGTCCTTGCCAGAGAAAGCGCCGCCCCCGTGACGGCTCCAGCCGCCGTAGGTGTCGACGATGATCTTGCGACCGGTGAGCCCGCAATCGCCCTGCGGACCGCCGATGACAAACTTGCCCGTCGGATTGATGAGAATCTCGGTTTCCTCGTTCATCATTTCCGTCGGCAGCACCTTTTTGATCACATTTTCGGTCAGATAGTTTTTGATCTCGGAGTGCTTGATCCCATCGGCATGCTGAGTGGAGATGACCACCGCGGTGATTATCTTGGGTTTGCCGTCCTCATAACGGATGGAAACCTGAGACTTGGCGTCGGGCCGCAGCCAGGACACTTCTCCGGCTTTCCGAATGCGGGTCAATTCGGCGCCGAGGCGGTGCGAATACATGATCGCCGACGGCATCAGCTCGGGCGTCTCGTCGCACGCGTAACCGAACATAATCCCCTGGTCACCGGCCCCCTGCTCGGCGGTGTCCTTGCCCTCGACCTGGCGATCATCCACCCCCTGCGCGATGTCGGGAGACTGCCGGGTGAGGAAATTGGAGACAAAGATCTCGTCCGCATGGAAAATATCGTCGGAATTCACGTAGCCGATCTCACGGACGGCGTCGCGAACGATCTGCTCGTAATTCAACTTGGCCTTGGTGGTGATTTCACCGCCCAAAACGACCTGGTTGCTCTTGACGAGCGTCTCGCAGGCCACGCGGCTCTTGGGATCCTGCTCCAGGCAGGCGTCCAGCACGCTGTCGGAGATGAAATCCGATACTTTGTCCGGATGTCCTTCGCCGACGGATTCGGAAGAAAAGATAAATTTCTGTGACATAGCCTCCCAATTTATGAAGATCATCCCGGACGGCGCAAGTCTTTTATCAAAATATTCGGATAGGTTGATGTGTTTATATAAACCGTGGAGAAAAATAAAAAAAATCTCCCGTCAGACGACGGGAGATTTTTCAAAAAGGCGGCTAGGCGGGGCCTTTACTTTTTGCGGAAAACCAGGATTCCCCACTTGAGATTCCCCTTTTCTCCGTTCTCCACCCAGTGACGCAAACCGCGGGCCATATTTTCCACGTACTTTTTCCCGCTTTTTTCCAGCAGCTCGTCCCGGTGACGTTCCAATTGGTCCAGGACCGCACCGTAGTGCTTGCTCAGGTTTTCCGACAAATCGACGAACTCAACCTCCTCCAGGTCAAAGTCTTGCGCCGCCTGACGATAGAACTCGACCGATCCGAGAGAATCGAGCTTCAGGCGTTCCAGAACCGGCTTGAGGGTTGCCTCGTCGGCACTTTCGCTCTGCATCGGGTCGGTGAAGATCAGCGTGCCCCCACTTTTGAGAACGCGCGCCGCCTCGTGAATCGCTTTTCGGCGGTCCCCGCTGTGGAGGAAGGAATCCTGCGACCAAACCACGTCGAATCGCTCGTCCGCATAAGGGACGTTTTCGAAGTCCCCCTCATCGACATCGATTTTCCCGGTTAAACCGGCCTCCGCATTCAGGCGCCGGTTCCGCCGGTTCTGAACATTGCTGATATTCAGGCAGGTGACGTGACACCCGTATTTCCGTACCAGATAGCGGGCGGATCCGCCGTACCCCGCCCCCAGATCGAGGATACGGGCCTCGGAGTCGATCCCTTTGGGCAAAAGGCCGGTCATGCGATCCAGGGTGCGTTGACTGGCTTCGGCGATACTCTCACCCTTCTTATCGTAGACGCCAACGTGAATGTCTTCCCCACCCCAGATCTTGGCGTAAAAATTATCCGCCTCGGCGCTGTCGTAATAATTCCGGCTGTCCGCCACCACGGCTGTGCGCCCCCGGTAATCCTCCTCCAGCTCCGACGGATCCAGGTACTTTTTTTCAGCGACATGGATGAAAAAGTCCGGATCGTCGTCATGGTAGGTTTCCTGAAAATCCCCGTAGGTTTTGATGCGCTGGAATCCGACCTCACGCATCAGGCGGGTGGTGTAATCCTTGCGCAGCGGAAACATGTTCAGGTGGAACACCGATTTGTCGGGGAACTCGTAGCGGAAGCGGGCCAATCCCGGATCGATGTGCTCCGGCTCGGCCTTCACATTGTCCCCGCAGTAGTAATAGGTGTGCTTCGAGGAGAAGCCATGATCCAGCATACTGTCGTAATTGCGCTGGTCGAGAATCAACACGCCGTCATGATTCAGCAGGGCGTAGAACTCAGCCAGCGTTTTGCGGCGATCGTGTTCCGAATGAAGGTGGGTAAAGGAGTTCCCCAGGCAGATCACGGCATCGAATTTCCCGTGCACATCGCGATTCATCCAGCGCCAATCCGCTTGAACCGTCCGCAGAATAAACCCGCGGTCCTTGCCGTTGGCGAAGGCTTTGGCCAGCATTTCGGGGCTGCCGTCAGCCGTAACCACCTCAAATCCGGCCCGCAGAAGGCGCACCGAATGAAAACCCGTGCCGGCGGCGGCATCCAGCACGCGCCGGGCACCGCGCTTTTTTAATTCGTCGATAAAAAACTGACCTTCACTCGTTTCGCGGGCATCCCAATCGATCAGTTGGTCCCACTTGTCCACAAACTGGTGGATGTACTCCTCTTTGTAATGATCCGTATCCCGGATCTCGATGGGGTTGTCCCCAAACTCCTGTAGTTTCTCTTCTTTCGTTGCCATAATTTTGCCTATCATTCTCATGGCGAACATCCTGCGGATGAACGCACCACTGTTATGATCCTCCCAAAATGTTGTGGGATGAAAACGGAAAGCACCGCCTGTCGGAACGCAGCAAAAGGGATTTAACCCCACACGTTCGCCGGATACTCTCCAGTCATCCGTAAAAGACCAATGTTTACCACATCGGGGAGGAATGTGAAGCCCCAATTTGAAAATAGCCCGATAAGCACCTGATATTGCCCGCTTTCCACCGCTCACGCCTTGACCCCCCACCCGCCGCCCGCTAGCTTCCCCTCCAAATCAATTTGCCTCTCTATTGCACGCATTTCTCCAGTTTTTGGCCGATCTCTGGCCCCTTTTTGCCGCGGCGGCCACGCTCCTGATGGCCATCATCGCTTCGGTCCACGCCATCCTGACCAAGCGGGAGACGAGCGCGGCGGTAGGATGGGTGGGGGTAATCTGGCTGGTGCCGGTCGTCGGCACCGTCCTCTACCTGATTCTCGGGATCAACCGGATCAGCCGCAGGGCCACCCTGCGCCGCAGCGACATTCCCGCCTTTCACGCCTCCGAGCAACTCGCACCCTGCACGCTGGAAAACCTGTCCGAATCCCTTCCCCCGGAAAAACGTCACCTCGTCTCGCTGGCCCGCCTGGTCAACAACCTCACCAGCCGCCCCCTCCTCAGCGGCAACCGTTTGACCCCGCTGATCTGCGGCGACGAAGCCTACCCGCGCATGCTGGAGACCATCGACCGGGCCGAGGTCTCCATTTCGCTGAGCACCTATATCTTCGCCAACGATGGCACCGGACGGGCCTTTGTGGCCGCGCTGGAAAGAGCAGTCAAACGGGGCGTCGAAGTTCGGGTGATCATCGACGCGGTTGGGGCTCGATATTCCTTCCCCACCATCCTGCGCCGTATGCACCGGGCCGGCATCGACGTCGCGCGCTTCATGCCGTCGATCGTGCCGTGGCAGATGACCTACCTGAATCTTCGCAGTCACCGCAAGATTCTGGTGGTCGACGGCCGCATCGGTTTCACCGGGGGGATGAACATCGCCCAGGGGAACCGGCTGAAGGAAGCCCCCTCCCACCCCATCCATGACCTCCACTTCGAAGTTGAGGGGCCGGTGGTGAGCGAACTCCAGGAAACGTTCGCCGAAGACTGGGCCTTCAGCCGCGGCGAGGTCCTGAACGGCGAACCCTGGTTCCCGAAAATCGAACCGGCCGGAAACGTGATCGCGCGCGGCATCACCGACGGCCCGGACGAAAGTTTCGACCGGTTGCGTCTCACTCTGCACGGCGCCCTGGCCGCCGCGCAAAAGTCGGTCCGCGTTATCACGCCCTATTTCCTGCCGGACAATTCCCTGATCAGCGCTATGAACACCGCCGCCATGCGCGGAGTGGAGATCGACATTCTTATTCCGGAGCACAACAACCTGCGCTTCGTCGACTGGGCATGCCTGGCACAAGTGTCCCAGATCATTCGTTGGGGATGCCGTGTTTGGCGCACCCCGCCACCCTTTCAACACACCAAGGCCACCATCGTCGACGAGTTCTGGACCCTCATCGGGTCGGCCAACTGGGATCCACGCAGCCTCCTGCTCAATTTCGAGTTCAACGTGGAATGTTATGACCGAGAGTTGGCGACCCAACTGACCGGGATCTTCGACGACACTCTGGCGCGATCCCGCCGTCTCACCCTGGAAGACATCGAAGGGCGCCCGTTTCCCTTCAAAATCCGCGACGGAGTCGCCCGACTCCTATCTCCCTACCTGTAAAAACCCACGCTGCAAAGACCGGGGTTTTTTCCGTGCTTTCCCCGGCCGAATTCCCTAATCTCCCGCCATGCCGCAAACACTGCAACGACGGCACGATCCCATCATCCAGTTCGCCGTATTCATGGAGAACAAGCTGGGACGGCTCCACGATCTTATCCGCGTCCTCTACGAGAACGAGGTGCACGTGATGGCGATGACGGTTCTGGACACCACGGACAGCTCCATTCTTCGCATCATCGTCGACGACCACGAACGCGCTCGCACTATCCTCAGAGAAAGCTCGTTTCATTTCAGCGAAACCCCGGTCCTGGTTCTGGAAATGAATACCTCGGCCGACATTCACCGCGCGCTGTGCGCCCTGCTTGAGGCGGAGATCAACATCCATTACACCTACGCTTTCATCACCCGCCCCAACGACAAATGCGCCCTCGCGCTCAGCGTGGAGGATGCCGACGTCGCCGCCCATGCCCTCAGCCGATGCGGATTTCACGTCCTCACCCGCGACGACATCACACGCTAAACCACGCCCCTCGTCCCTCAAAGAATCACGCCCGTCCGGACCAGTGTGGTCAGCGCCAGGAATCCGCCGTACATTAAAAGCAGCACCGCTCCTTCACGCCGGCTGACAATACGACCGGTAAGAAAGAACGGCCACAACAGAACGGTGAAAACAATCAACCCCGGCATCTCCACCGAGTAAAAAAAATTGTCCACCGGTATCGGATGAATCATCGCCGCGCCCCCGCCGATGAGCAGGAGATTGAATAGATTCGACCCCACGATGTTGCCGGCGCACAGGTCGGCCTGCCTCATTATGGCCGCCGCCAGCGCCGCCGCCAACTCAGGGAGGCTGGTACCGACGGCCACCAGGGTGATGCCAATGAGCACTTGGCCCACCCCGAGACGCTCGGCCGTTTCCACTGCGGAAGCCACCAGCACTTCGGCGCCTGCCGCCAGCAGCAACGCTCCACCAATTACCGCGACCACCCCGACTCGCCAACCGGAACTCTCGGCCACCGGAAGTTCCACCTCGTCCTCGTCTACGGCCGCCGCAGGGTTTCTCAGAACCCAGGCCATATAACCCGCAAAAAGAACCAACAGCAGCAGTCCGTCCCATCGCCCCAACGATCCCCAGGCCAGCAAACAGAAAAGCAGGGTCGCCGCGATGGTCACCGGCACGTCACGGCGGATCAAACGCATCTTGATCACCAGCGGGCAAATCAGGGCTGACAACCCCAGTATCAATCCCACATTGGCGATGTTGCTGCCCACCAGATTGCCCAGCACGAGATCGGTATTGCCGGAGCCGGCGGCAAACAGAGAGGTAAACAACTCCGGGGTCGAAGTCGCCAGCGCCACCACCGTGAGGCCGACCACCACGGGCCGGATCTTGAAGAATAAGGCCAGTTCGACCGCTCCCCGGCACAACAAAGCTCCGCCCAGGGTCAATGCCACCACTCCGGCGATCACCAGGCCCCCCAGCAGCACCGGGCTCAACATCGTCATGGAAGGAAGCAGACCCATGGCGCCTATTGATGCCCGCTTCATTCCCCAAGACAAAGCAAAACCGGCGGCCGCGACAAAAGCGTTGAAAACGCGCACGGTCCCGGGAAACGTAATGGGCAACCGACAACCGCTTTGCCGCTCGCCGTTTTCATACTCAACAGCTTCCTGTGCGCCACGCTTCTTTTCTGGCTGCAGCCCATGTTCGCCCGCATGGCCCTGCCTCTGCTCGGAGGTTCCCCGGCCGTCTGGAACACCGCCATGGTTTTCTACCAGGCCGTGCTGCTGGCCGGTTACGCCTACGCCCATTGGACCTTCCAGCGGCTCGGGGTCCGGCGTCAGGCGTGGCTGCACCTCGGAATACTCGCCCTTCCCTTCCTGGTATTTCCCGTCGCCGTGCCGGATGGCTGGCTGCCACCCACCGAAACCAACCCGCTGCCCTGGCTCATCCTGCTGCTCCTGTTCGGAGTCGGCCTCCCGTTTTTCGCCGTCGCCACCAGCAGTCCCGTCCTGCAGCGCTGGTTTTCGGTCACCGCCCATCCTTCCGCCCATGACCCCTACTTCCTCTACGCCGCCAGCAACCTGGGCAGCGTGCTCGCCCTGTTGAGTTATCCGTTCCTGCTCGAGCCCAATCTGTCCCTGGAAAACCAAAGTCGCCTCTGGTCTTGGGGCTACGCCCTGGCGTTCGCGCTCACCGCAACCTGCGCCCTGATCACGCTTCGCCGAACCGGAAATCCCGTCCCGGCCACCGCCCCCATGGCCGAACCGGAATCCCCGGAACCGCCCCCCGCCTGGTCACGCCGCGCCCACTGGCTGGCCCTCGCCGCCGTCCCGTGCAGCCTGATGCTCGGGGTGACCACCTTTATCACCACCGATCTGGCATCGATTCCGCTGCTCTGGGTCATCCCGCTGGCGCTTTACCTCCTGAGCTTCATCCTGGTCTTCAGCCAAAAGCAATGGTTCCCTCCGTCGCTGGCACGCCGGCTCCTCCCCCTGGCCGCCGTGGCCATGATTCTGATCTTCACCTCCGGCGCCACCGAACCGCTGCCGGTGATCATGCTCGTCAGTCTGGCCGCCTTCTTCATCGCCGCCATGGCCTGCCACGGCGAACTCGCGGCGACTCGCCCGGCGGCGCGCCACCTGACCGTGTTCTACCTTTGCCTCTCCCTGGGCGGATTCCTCGGGGGCGCGTTTAATGCCTTGCTGGCCCCCTTCCTCTTCAATTCCGTGGCCGAGTACCCGCTCGCCTTCACCCTGGCGTGCCTTCTGGGTCTCGCCGGCGCCACCGGCCTTCGCACCCTCTCATTGCGTCCGGCCGACTGGCTGATTCCAGCCGCTCTCGGACTGCTCGCGTTTTCCCTCTTCCGGGCGGGCGACGCCTGGTCCCAAACCCGGGAAACGGAAACCGTCCTGCGCGGTTTGCTCGCCGGAGTGCCCGCCCTGCTCTGCTTCCTCTGTTCCCGCCGTCCCCTGCGGTTCGCCCTGGCGGTGGGTGCGGTGCTCATCGCCGGACATACGGCCTCCAGCGATCACGGCCGGGTCCTTCATGCCGAACGCGGATTCTTCGGTATCCACCGCATCACTACCGATACCGAGGAACGTTTCTTTCGTCTCGTCCACGGCAATACCTTCCACGGCAAACAAAGCCGTGACCCCGAACGGCGCGGCGAAGCTCTCGCCTATTATCACCGCACCGGCCCCATGGGACAGGTTTTCGAATCAATCGAATCCTTTCCGCAAAACCGCATCGCCATGATCGGTCTCGGCACCGGCGCGCTCGCCGCCTACGGCCGCCCGGGCGAACACTGGAGATTCTACGAGATCGATCCGGCGGTGGCTCGCATCGCGCGAGACACCCGCTACTTCACTTATCTTGAGGACTCCGAAGCCGATATCGAAATTATCCTTGGGGATGCCCGTATTATGCTGGAACAAAGCCCCGACCGTCACTACGGCCTGATCGTGCTCGACGCCTACAGCTCGGACGCCATTCCCGTCCACCTGCTCACCCGGGAAAGCCTCCGGCTCTATCGAGACAAACTGACCCCGGACGGCCTTTTGGCCTTTCACATCTCCAACCGCCACCTAAACCTTCCGCCGCTGTTCGCCGCCCTGGCCGACGACGCCGGCTGGTTTCATCTTTTCCAGGACGACATCGCCGTCGATCCCCGGGAGGCCACCGAAGGGAAAATGCCCTCTCAATGGGTAATTATGGCCGAAAACGAATCCACCCTGGAGCCCTTCCGCCGCGACCCCCGCTGGCAGCGCCTCCAACCCGAAACCCCGCCTCGCATCTGGACCGACAGCTATTCCAGTCTCTTCGAAGTCTTTCGCTGGCGTCCCTGAAGCCCCGCCGTTTCCAGGCGTCGGGCCCGTGACTCGCTCCTTCGGTCCACCCTCCGCAACACAAATGCCGCGAGGACGAATCGCCGGTTTTCCCGGGCGAAAAATTCTCCGCGAAAAAAGTCCTAAAATTTCTCGGAACTTCTTCCGGAATTCAATGACCAAACAGGTATCGTCCACGTATGACTTTTCCTCCGCACAGCGGAGGTTTTGGGGTAACTAAGAAAGCGAAGGGCGGGCCGTTTAGGGGTAGGCGGCCCGCCCATTTCTTTTGTCCTTTTCAAACCAACCAACCACGCCTCACCCCACGTCCCCACCCTTCCTCCCCCGAACCAGGAACAACGAACCCAGCCCCAACAAAACCGCCGCCACGGTCAACAGGAGGGCGGTCACCGCGATCAGGCCGAAGTGCGCCACCGGTGGGAAGGGAGCCAATGCAAAGAAAAGGAACATCGCAGTGAGCAGCACCGTGGTGCAGACCACGGGCGGCCCCTTGATCCGAAACGTCTCCGCCAGGGGATTCCCGGCACGCCGTTCGACGGCCTGGCGCCAATAGGTGATGAAGTGCACGGCATCATCAACCGCGACCCCAAAAACCACGGCCGCCGCCATGATTGTCACCGTGTTCAGCGCGATCCCCAGATACCCGGCCAGCCCCAACGCCATCGCCACCGGCAGCGCGGTCACCAGCAACCCCGAAAGCGTGAGGCGAAAGGAACGCCAGAGCGCCAGCAGGAGCAGGCCGACGGCAACCAGGCTCAAGCCGGCGCTTTGACGTTGTCCCAGCAGGATACGTCGCTCCGCTTCCAACACGGTGTGCAAGCCCTCTTCCGCGGTCAGCGTCACGCCCTCCGGTTGCTCCGCTTCCGCCCATGCCAACACCTCTTCCACTGCTTCGAGGTAACTCGCCGACGGCATGTCCCGGCTGCGCACCAGGATAAGAGCTCGCCGGCGCTCGTCGTCATTCAACGCCGCCAACAAAGGCAAGGCCCCCTCCTGCGTTCTTATAACAGTGGTAAAAAGCTGCAAGAGGGCGCGACTGCCCGGCAACGCCAACGCCTCCGGATCTCCGCCCTCCCAAACCTGGTTCAACATAGCGGGCAGCAACGCGTACGAGTAGGCAGCCGTAAAGGCCTCGTGCTCCTCCGCGAAGCGCTGCACTCGCCAAAGGTAGCGGAGAAAGTCCGGGGAATCGATTCCCCCGGCGCGACCGCTATCGACTTCCATTCGCAAAAGATTCACCCCGCCGTAAGCCCGATCCAGCGTTTCCATCATTTGCCGCGTCGGACTGCCGGGATCCAGAAACGCGGTGATCCGAAAATCCGGCTGCAATCGTATCAGACCCGGCAGCAGTATCACCGACAACACGACCGCCACAACCGCCACCGGCCACGGGTTACGTCTCACCCAAACCGAAAGCGCCAGCGCCGCCCGCCCGTTGCGTTCCCCGGCCCGACGAAGCGCCTGAATTCCCGGGGTCTCGGCGCCCCCGTCACCGGCAAACAAGAGCCGCAACAACGCGATCCCGGGACCAAAAGTGAACAAGAAAGAAAGCGCCACTCCTAGAGCCCCCAGCCCCCCGAAAACCCGCAACGCCTCCACTGGCGACACCGCCAGCGCCAGCAACCCCGCTCCGGTGGTCAGGCAGGCAAAGAGGCAGGATCGGGTCACCCGACGAAGCATGACGCGCAATGCCTCCTCACCCCGTTTGCCGTCCTGACAGGCCGCCTGCAAGGCGCAGGCCACATGTGCCAGCAGGGTCAGATGCAGTCCGGCCAGGAGCGGAAACAGCACCAGGGCAAAGACCCCGGTCTCCCATCCCGTCAGACCGAATATTCCCGGCAGCAACGAAAGGTAAGCCAGGGTGCCCGCCACCACGAACGCCACCAATCGCCAGGCCCCCAAAGCAAGCCACAAAACCAGCGGCAAGAACAACATCCCGGCAACCACCAGAATTCCCAGGAAACGCCGGGCCGAGTTCTCCAACTCCTCGCGCACCAGCGGCACGGCCGCCACTTGCACCCCAACAGTCTCATCGAGAAACGGCGCCAGCACCGCCTCCACTTCTTCCCGAAAGGCCCGGCGGCTCGCCCGGTCGGGGAAGGCGCGGTCGAAATCAACCGTGATCAGGGCATGACATCCGTCCGAGGAAACCATCAAATCCCGCACCGCCGGATGCGACAAAGCCAACTCCCGCAAGGCCTCTCGCCGGGATTCGTTCAACGGCCCATCCGGCACCAAGGGACGAAAGGAAAACGACAGCCCCTCCCGCACCGGAAAATACGAATGCGTCAGACTTTTGATCCCGGTCACATCCGGCAAGGCCAGAAACGCTTCGCCGATCGCCCGTATCCGTTCCAGACTTTCCTCGGCGAACACATCCGCAAACCGCAAATCGACCGCCAACATCTCCTCCTCCGGCAAATAAGCCTCAGCCTCGCGATAAACCGAATGTTTCACCGCATCCTGCTCCAGTAATGCCACCGGATCCAGACTCCACTCCGCCGTTCTCAACCCCACCCACAACGGCGCCACCGCCACCACTACCACCAGCAACGACCACGCCGGGTATCTAAAAAACGGGTTCAGGTGCATGAAGGTTGGGTTCGTGGTTGATGGTTCTTAGTTCTTGGTTTCTAGCTGTGACAGTAGCGCCCCCGCAGACAACCAACAACACTTTCCCCCCGCCCTGAGCCTGTCGAAGGGCTCGCCCCGTCGTTTTCAACATAGAACCAAGGACCAAGAACAGGGCGAAACCCTACCCCTCCCCATTCGCCCCCCTCGTCCCACGTCCTTCCCAAACCAGGAACCAAGAACCAGAAACTAAGAACCAGATACAAGCGACTTCTTCAACTTCTGCCGGGCCCGGTAGAGCCTGGCTTCCACCGCCTTCGGAGTACGGTTGGTGATAGCTCCGATTTCCTTGTGCGAGAGTCCCTCGTAGTGGGCCAGAATCAGGACGGTACGCAACTCGTGCGGCAAGCGAGCCACCGCCGAACGGACGGCGCGAATGTTTTCGTTGCGTTCGGCTTCCAATACTGGTTCCGGAGTGTCGGACGCCCACCCGTCGGCGCCGTCGGGATCGACTTCCAGGGAAACCGTCGGGTGACGCCGCCACCAGCGCATTCGGTTGCGGCAAAGGTTCACCGCGATAGTAAAAAGCCAGGTGGAGAACTTGGCTCCCGGACGATAACGCTCGCGGTTCAGGTAAACCCGGACAAACGTCTCCTGCATCAGATCGGACGCCTCTTCCGCCTGTTGCACGTAACGAAAAATGAATCCGTAAAGCGATCCTGACCAGCGTTCCATGATCCGGTTGAGCGCGGCGTCGTCTCCCGCGCACAAAGCCGACATGTCTTCGTGGTCCGGATCGTCCATCGGTTCGAAAGGTCCGGCGGAGTCAACGCCGGGCATCGTGCATGGTCACGTGCGCCCGCGCCCGTTCCAGATAACGCTCCCGCTGGGGGGGCGTCATGTGGGCGGCCACTTCGTAAACGTGCTCCAGCATGGCCCGGTGACATTCCTCCTTCACCCGGGCATATTCCGCCAGGACCTCCCGCAGTTCGGGAGTCACGGTTTCCGATTCCAGAAGAAGCGCGTCCAATCGATCCTGCGTTTCCATGACCCGAAGGCATAACGCCTCGCAAACCGGACGGTACTCTTCATAGACCCGGGCGATCGCTTCCATTTGCGACGCCTCCAGACCAAATTCCTCCCGCAGCCAACGCAAGTCCTCGAACACGGCCTCGTGCTCCGGGATCCCCCCCGACCGGTACTCCCGATGGAGGGAATAAGCGCCGAAGGACACCACCACCGCGCCGAATAAAATGAATAAAACGTTTTTCATATGAAATCCCGCCCCCGAGTTCACCGCATAAAGGACGAAAAAGGTTTCATTAACAAAATTGGGCCAATTAAGATCCAAGCTCCTCAACCGGCGTTGCGGGCTTCACTGCTCGTGTCGATGTGCGGCGGCCATGGACACCGGATCAATGGCGCGAAAGTACTGAACCTCCATCAACTCCACCGCCGCCTGCCGCTCCCATTGCCACCGCATTTCGGCCGCCGCCAGCCCGATCAAGGCAAAACCCAACAGCGCCGCGCCGGCAATGCCGGGTCTCAAGACAAACCTCGGCAAAGCGGCCCAATCGAACCCACCCGCCTTTCTGTCCTCCGCCTCACGGGCCGCGATCCGCCGCCAGACTCCCGCCCGCGACGAAACCTCACGGACCTCCAGTCGCCATTCCCCCAGCAGCTCATCCAGTTCCTTGTCCGATAACGTCTTCATAACTTTCGCTTTCAAATAATCTGCCACGTCTCCCCCAAAAAGTCGATGACTCCCTCCCTAACCCTATACCCCGCTACCCGCAAAATCCCTCACCCCATTTTCCTCGCCCCACGCCCCTCGTCCCTCACCCCACGCCCCCATTCGGCCTCCTCTCAACCCGTCCCCAACTTCTTCCTTCTAACTTCTCACTTTTAACTTTTAACTTCCTCCATGGCCAAAAAGAAATCCTTCGAAGCTCCTGAATTCCTCGTCGACCTCCTGACCGCCCGTTCCCCTTCCGGCTACGAAACGGAAGCGCAGGCGGTGTTCGATCGACACGTCGAACCGGCCGCCGACCAGTACCGGCGCGACGCCCTGGGCAACCGCATCGCCATCCGCAATCCGGGCGGCGATCCCATGCTCATGCTGGCGGGACACATGGATGAGCTTGGGTTGATCATCAAACACATCAGCGACAAAGGCTTTCTCTACTTCGACACCATCGGCGGCCACGACCGGGTCATGATCAGCGGACGCCGCGTCAACATCCAGACCCGCGACGGCATCGTCAAGGGAGTCACCGGCAAACGCGCCATCCACCTGATGAAGCAGGACGAGCGCAACAAGGTCCCGCAGATTCACGAAATGTGGATCGATATCGGGGCCACCGACAAAAAGGATGCCCTCAAACGGGTCTCCATCGGGGACGTCGCCACCTACGACCAGGGCTTCGAACTGATCCACGGCTCGATCGGCGTGGCCCGGGCTTTCGACAACAAAGCCGGCGCCTACATCGTCGGCGAAACGCTGCGCCGTCTGGCAAAAACCAAGAAACTCGCCGCCGGCGTCGTTTCCGTGGCCACCACCCAGGAGGAAATCGGCACCCGCGGCGCGGTGGTTTCCGGCTACGCCGTCAAACCCCACCTGGCCGTCGCGGTCGACGTCGGGCACGCCACCGACCACCCCGACTGCGATCCCCGCAAACATGGCGATACCCGCCTCGGCGGCGGCCCCATCATTTGCCGCGGCGCCAACATCAACCCGTTCATGTTCGAACGCCTGGTCGCCTGCGCGGAAAAGGAGGGCATCCCCCACCAACTGGAAGCCGATCCCCGTCCCACCGGCACCGACGCCCGCGCCATTCAGATCGCCCGGGCCGGCGTCGCCACCGGCCTCATCTCCGTCCCCCTCCGCTACATGCACACCCCCAGCGAGGTCGTCGACCTCCAGGACATCGAAAACTGCGTCCGCCTCCTCACCGCCTTCGCCCAATCCCTCAAAAAAGGAGAACACGGCATCTGGTAACCCGCTATCTTAGTCCGAATGGCACCCGGTTAAGGCCGGTGATCGAAGGAACACAGCCAAATCACATCGGCTAGGCCATCCTCCCGCATGGCCGCCGGTC
>JBJHCF010000019.1:0-88674 GCA_050506795.1 Opitutia bacterium | reverse complement strand
CCGGAGTCGCCCCTACGATGATCAGGCTGAAATCTTGCGTTTCTTCGTTCATAAATCGCTCACCTCGACCCCCCATCCCTTAGCGCCCCGGGAATCCTCCTTCTCTTACCCCATCCCACCTATCGGTACTCAGAGTGAATCAAATTGAATTTATTCAGATTTTAAATCCCTAAATATGCAAGATATTTTTTACGCAAAATATGCAGATACCCAGAAGTGACACCTAATCAGGGTTCAACCTGTTGATGCCTGGAGACGTTACGAAAGGAGAATTCTGAAAACGGGTTCAGAACCGGGATAGCACCGGAAACCCACTGCCACACGAAGCGGGATCACCTGCAAGCAGCTGCTCTCGCCGTGTTTCAACCCTCCGGAAGGCACGGGCAATGCCACGTCACCCGCACGCCCACGGTAACTCAGCATTATCCGATGGTCGGCACAATCCCGGGCTCACACTGGAGACACCCCAGTCAAGTATTGAGGCAACGCTTCAATCTCCCGGCACCAGGATCGGCTCAACCATGACCTGAACCCGTCGCTGCTCATGCGGGTGGCGCATTCGCCATATCAACTGTTCGATCGCACGCCTCCCCGTCACCTCCGGAGCGAGGTCGATCGTCGCCGGCCTCGGCCGCAATCCCGCCAGGTACGGCTCCTCATTGTTGCAGGAAATAATCGTCAGATCCTTCTGGGGTCGGATACCCGCGTCAATCAAATGCATGTAGACCACCACGGTTACCTGATCGTCGGCAACAAAGAGCCCTGTTGGCCGCGGCGATAACGCAAGCAGCCGTTCCACCAGCTTAAATACCCGCGCCCCCAAAGGCCTTCCCGAAGCGGAAGTCCTTTCAATCTCGGGCGGACTTTCCTCGATCACCATCTGCACCTGCGCACCGCCCATGTGTGCGGAGTACGCAAACGCTTGTCCGCGGGCCTCATAACCCGGATGAACACCTGAAAGAGAGAGATACGCAAGCTCTCGATGCCCCCTTTCCAGGAGATAATCCGCGGCCATCCTACCAATAAACTCATTCCCCGGCAGCACCCCATCACCCGGATCTCCGGCATGACTGGAAAGCCAAACAATCGGACCGCAGGTTGAATCGCGCAATCGTTCCGGGACGCGATTTCCCCACAACAGCACCCCATCCACTTTGCCTTCGGCCAAGAGCGGCGGCAGAGGATCGTCCTTCCCGACCTCCGCCACCAACAGGTTCAGCCGAGCCTCGTTCGCCGCCCGCTGAACACCACGAATCTTGGTCAGGGCGAGAACCGGGTGGCGCAGATAATAATCATCCACGATCACCAGGGCAATCGTCCCGGTCCCCTTGCGCCGCCCTACGCCATTGCCGCCCGAACCTGCCGGACGCCCGCGACCGCCGCGCAAAGGCTTGTAGCCGGACTCTTCAATAACCTCGCGAACTGCTCGGACGGTTTCAGGAGCAACTCCGCTCCCACCATTGATCACACGCGAGACAGTGGACTGGGAAACCCCGGCGAGTTCCGCAAGCTTAGTCGTGGTTATCGTTGAAGCCATGCAAAACCTTAACCCCGTTCAAAGAAAACGATCAAGCTATTTATTCAGTTTTATTCATAAGGTAGCCCACTCGGATTCAATACCTTAAAAGGTCTCTCCTGCAGACTCTTCCAATCCAGGCATGCCCATTCCTTCGCAGGACACATCGAATCCTTGTTCCCATCACCATTCGATGGCTTGTGGTTCGATACAGATACTTGCCTGAACCGTCTTGACTTCTCAAATTCCAGGTCAATCGGTAGCCAACGTCGTTCTGCTCCCGACCGTGCGCGCCTTCGTCCGCACTCTCTTTCCGTAAGCCCGGTGGAACCGTGCGGGTTTGCGTATTCACGTCTGCACCGGCGCCAAACCACCAAAATGCTCACGATCGCGTTTAGAAACTTTTATTGGTAACCCTGAACATACGTGCATGCATTGACACCTCCTACGGTATCAGCTCGACGCCGACACGGTAGAATCTCTTTACCTCGGTGCCGTCAGCGTGTTCGCGTGTATATGTCATCACCCCATTCGAATGGGAATCCTTCATTTCCAACACCTCCCAGATCGGCTGCACCAATGTGGTCGCACGATAAACCCAATAACGCCGTCCCGCGACACCGAGCCAGGAGATTCGGTCCTGATTTCCCTCATACGTGACCTCGGTGATGACAAAACGCGACACTGAATTCCTGGGATGAATCCCGGCTATATAGGCTTGACGCGCGGTTATACCGTCGCCGCGGAAGTCGGTTCTTTCGGCTTCGTCGTAATCCAGAACTCCGGATTCCGTCAGGCCGTATTCATCCAGCCACCAGTGCGGAGTACCCTCGGCAGCCACGGGCAAGTCATTTTGTATTCGCACGGTTACCGGGCTGCCGAGAATCGCCATGTCATCGAGTTCCGCCGAACCCGCGATGGTGGGAGGCTCGTCTCCGGCAGACAGGCTAATCCAATGAAAGGCCGCCTCATCCACCTGTAATACTTCCACCCATCCCAGTCGCACCCATTCGCCGCGTCCGGCATTGCTCGTGCCCCTGCTCTCGCCACCGAAGTTGCGCAATGATGAATTCTCGATTGTCCCTCCAGGGTTCGAAGCGAAGAGGTTGCCGTGCTGTAGCGCGTCGAACGCGATCGGTCCTTCACCCCCTCCACTCGAATCGCGAATAACAAGATTCATATAGGCGCTCTCGACACCGGCGTTGCCGGAACCGGTTACGCGGAGCCAAATCTCGCCGACATAAGGTTCACCCTGGTGATAGTGCGTGCGGCTCACATAACCGGCGAAATCAGCGCGTGACATCCGGTCGGCCGCCGCCGGATGTGACGCGATTCGCAATGCGGCATGTACCCGGTTCTCAACTTCAATCGTTATCGAACCCGGTAGGCGTGTGGGTCTGATTCTGTCGAGATCCTCTTCCTGGACCAGGACCGCATCGGGAAAGCGGGTCCAGGCGCCTCCGTCAACCCAGGAGATCGGAAGGGTACCGGCTTCGGCCCGGCTTGTCGTGCGCAAGGTCAATACCGCCCATTCTCCGTTCCGCACGTCAACATGGTCATCGGCACTGAATGCAACCAGGCTCAGGAGAGTGCCGCCGTCGAGGGCGGGACGGGTCGTGTAGTCGAATCGGAATGCATCGCCGACATCGTGGCCACGGGACGCGCGTACCAGGTTAATGCCGGGCGGCAGGTGCAACGCCGCGTTGAACCCGGCGTAGGGTGCTTTGCCATCCTCCATCAGGAGACGCATTTCGACCGGTTCATTCGGGAATGCATGGACATGTTCCAACCGCATGGTCGGTTCTATCAGAACGAATTCGGCCGTCAGCTCACGATCGTTCTCCAGGACAAGTGTTCTACGAGGGTTGGTGACACCGTCGCTCCATCGGACAAAACGGTAATCATCCTTAGGCACCGCCCGCAATTCAATTTCGGTGCCCGGATTATAAACATAGGAACCCGGTTCGGGGAATATCGCCCCGCCTTCGATCGCCTCTTTAGAATCCACATCCAGCCTGACCAATCGAATGTCCATATTCCCGGCATTGATCCTATCATCCCTTTTCGGAAGCAGGGTCACAGCCATATGCGGGTTTAACGTGTGGACCGCACCCCAGTAGTACAGGTGGCCCTCGGCATCCAGGGCAAAACTCGTATTGCCGGCATTCGTCGCCGAAGACCCGCCGATGGCGGCAATTTCCCGAATTTCGGGCAAGCCGGTCAGCTTTACCGGTTCGGCGCGATCGTCCTGGGTTCCATCCCCGAGCTGGCCCGACCGGTTCACTCCCCAGGCGAAAACGTCTCCGGCCGTATTCAGAGCCAGATTGTAATGCGGTCCGGCCGTAATCGCCTTAATATTGCTCAATCCCGCCACGGTCACCGGACCCGCAACCGGTTCCATGTGTCCCTGCCCCAACTGACCGTACTGATTGTCACCCCAGGCGACTACTTTTCCGTTACCGAGCAGGGCGAGAGCGTGATTTTCACCGAGCGACAGTTTAACCGCACTATTGACTCCTTCCAGACGGGCAGGAATCTCGGTGCCGCTCCAGGTCCACACCGTACCGTCGGCCCGGACCGCGGCCAGCTCCGACCCGCCTGCGGCAATGTCAATCACACTGTCGATCGGCTGCCCTTCTTCATCGATTAATGGAACCGGCCGGTCGCTTATCTCGGCGGCATAACCACTGATATTCCCCCATTGCATCACCCGTCCGTCTCCGACAAGAGCAAGACTGCGCATGTGCCCGGCCGCCACCTGTCGTACCCCTCGCAGGAGCGGCATCTCATCCGGTCCCAAAACAGGTGCGGCATCGCGGTTGGGGTATTGGAAGGGACTGACCATGCCATGCCCACATTGACCTTCTCGATTCCGTCCCCAGGAGTACACATAACCGTCGGCATGCAAAGCGAGGTAATGAGTGATGCCATTGGCCACTTGCACAATATGGTCCATAACCCGCCCTGACTCACGAATCATGGTCCATGAGGAAATCCATTCAGGATCCCCCTGCAAATGCAGCAGGCGACCGCTGTCGTCCAGGAGCAGCAGGTTGCGAAAACTGCCGCCGGCCATCATCGGAGTTGTATCCAGCGGCATCAAAGAAAACCCGGCGGTCAGGTGCTGATCCCGGTTCAAAACAACCTCTGTCTCGCGGGCGTCCGGATTGGCCACTGAACCGGCCCAACCGGTGAAAACATGTCGATGCAGCGGGTGCGCTTCGACCGGGACCCGGGTTCCGGGAGGGTAATCGTATTCACCGGATTCGGGAATACTGTAACCGCCGCCGGCCGGCTCCACAGCCATCGTCAAACGGGCGTCCGCATCGTGGCGCAGTTCGAAATAAGCGTTGATTCCGGTGTTTCCCGTGATCACGGCCACCGTTTGCGACGCATTCATCTCGACAACGTTTCCCCCCCATAATGAAAACCGATAACGTTCGGCGGGGACCGCCAGTACCGGCACCTCACTGCCGGGGCGGGCATAATACTGTCGGCCGCCGGGAAAAGTCGTCCCCCCATAATCCGGTTGCGGCGACAAGGAAAACGCAATTGAGGATTCGTTTCTATGCATCACCTCGATTTCCAAGGGAGAGAGAACCGACTCTCCGGGCGTCCCGGACACCGCTCCAAGTGCGTCATCTCCCCAGGCAAAAACCCGCCCGTCAATGGAGAGAGCCACACTGTGGGTGAAGCCGGCGACAGTTTCAATGATCGGAGGAAGATGGGTCACCTCGAAGGGTATTTCCCGGTTGATTCGCGTTCCGTCCCCGAGCTGACCTTCTCCATTTGCTCCCCAGGCATAAATTCTTCCATCCGCGTCCAGCGCCAGCGTGTGCCGACCGCCGGCGGAGATCGAAATAATATTGCCCGGCAATCCGCCCACGATTTCAGGCGCGTCAATGCCGGCGCCCCACTGCCAGACCTGGCCGTCACTATCCAGGGCATAGCTGTGCGGAGCAAAATTGAGCGGATCGCGGCTGACCGCCACTGAGCGAATGGCGGGCAGATTCTGTACCACAACCGGCGTTTCCAGCAAATCAGCATAAGCGGGATCTATCTGGCCAACATGATTCCGGCCCCAGCCCAGCACCCGTCCCTGGGTGTCAACGGCCAGGACGTGGCCGCCGCCGACAGCAACATCGACAATATCAGTCAACCTCCCGTGACCGCCAATCCCGTGCACGGCAACCAGATCCTTGGTATGATCCTGAGCGCGCCAGCCACCCAGCATGCCGTCAGTCCGGCTGCCGGCGGCCCAAAGGCCGCCTTCGGTATCGAGCACCATGATCACCTGTCGGCCCGCGGCGAGCTGAGAAATCGCACCCTGTTGAAGACGCAGGGTATACGGTTCAACCTCCCACTCGTTTTCGGCGGGACGGGTCGGAGTCCAGGGGCGTCCCCAGACCAACACATCGCGGATTCCGTTCCAGAAACGTTGGCCGAGCACCGCGGTCATTTCATCTCCGGCGGCAACTCTCTCAACCCCTCCCCGTTCGGCCAGCGGCGGCAGCCCCTCGACCCGAAGCCGTTCACCGCCTCCCGATTGACCGGCGCCGCCTTCGCCCCAGACCCAGAGCGTTCCGTCCGCACGCAGGAGAGCCGTGTGGCTGACTCCCACCGCAAGAGATTGCGACTGAAAATGGGCGGTAACCTCGATATCCGTTCCGGCGTCAACGGTGGTTACCTGCTTTTGAGGATCCGCAACCGGTCCGCTCCAATGCGAAAAGCGGAAACCCTTTTCCGGAATCGCCTGCAACGAATGGGCCACGTTCCGCGTTATCTGGTAAACACCCGCCGCCGGCTGCGTGGAGTTCAAACGGCAAAAACCCCCGTTCGCAGGTTCCACCTTAAGGTTCAGGGTGATTTCCGTGATTTGCGGATCGCTCGCCGGCGCGAACCGGGCGTTCACTTCAGTCTCCGCATCGAGCCTAACCGTGGTGATCGCCGCGTTCGGCTCGGCCACGGGCCCGTCCCAGCCGTCGAACACAAAGCCGGGAGCCGGTTCCGCCCGTAGCGGCATGGTGATGCCGATATCATCGACATAAACGCCCGCTGACGGCACGACGGTCCCACCGTCATAAGGTGACTTGGTTAACCGCAGTTCTCCCATTCCCACCGGCAGTGAGCCGCGGTTAAAGTGCCAGACATCGTTAAGCACCGTGCCGGCAGGACTGCGCCCGCCGACCAGCCAGACATGGCCGCCCCCGGTGGTTAAAGCCGGATATTCGCGCACCGACCAATGGTCGCCTCCGGGTTGCGGCGTCGTGCGAGCCCAGTGCACGCCATCGCGGGAATCCCAGACTGCCTGACCGGCATCGCCGGTTATTGCATCGGGACCGGTGGCGACCACAATGCGGCCCTGATGAACGACCGCCTCGAAATAGTGCCCCCAGGGACCGTTGTCGCTCAACCGTTCCCAGGAAACGCCATCTGAGGTTGTCCAGACCTCACCACGTTTGCCGGGGTTCCAGACAGTCGCTTGCACTGGATGAATCAACAAATACAACCGACCGTTGAAATTCACCGCCACAGCCCGTTCCGCCTGCCACGGCGGGTTGTCGGTCACCAGAGTCCAGTTGGCACCGTCGCCGGATGTCCAGACATCCTGTATTGGCGATGACCAACCAAGGTACTCCCGCCCGCCGATCACCCAAAGTTTATCCTGAAACACCACCGTCGCCGGTTGATGCCGCCGCGACCAGTCCGCCGCGGCGGTTACCTCGGTCCAGTTTCCCGCGGCGTCCATTGCCCAGACATCGTTCAACGGCTGATCGGCAGTCCGCGATCCACCGGAGCCGCCGATCACCCAGAGCCGGTTATCGAATACCTCCACCCCGTGATGACTGCGGCTTGACCAGGGAGCCTGTAAGTTTCCGAAATCCCAGTTCCATTCGATGTTGCCGGATTGAATCGCTGCCTCGATATCCGCAAAATAAACGTAACTGTCACGGCTGGTTGTACCGTGTCCGCCCAATTGATAAAGCCGGCCTTGAAACTCGGCGATGCCCGTGGCGAAGTGACTGGGGTTCACCCCGAACTCGCCGGTAACCGGAGTCCAGGGCGGGGTCGCGGGATTGGCGTTCGGAACAAAAACGGCCTGTAAAAGCGCCTGCCGCGTGGCGCTCCACTGCAACGGGTTTTCTGTTTGTCCATCCGGACCGTCCCCGCTCCAATGCGAGAAGCGGAAACCGGGCGCCGGCAATGCGGTTACCGAAATTGTGCTGTCACGTTCCACTCGTTGAGCGACCTCGGGGGCCGTGGTACCTCCATACTTGGGATACGAGTCAAACTCGATCCATACGCTCGGAGTGTAAGGGTAGTCGGGCACGATCAGGCTGTGCGTCGCGCTCCATTCGGACATCGCCAAACCGGCATCAACCGTGCGGACCGACCAGTAAATCTCGCCTGCCGGAAGCTCATTATAGATCACACCGGAACGCACCATTTTACCCCAATTGCAGGGCTGCACCATCCCGGAAGCAACATCCCACACACCTTCCGTTGTGCCAATGCGAATGATGTAGCGTAAACCGGCTTCGGGCGTGCGGTCATCGCTTGCGCCACTCCAACTGAATTCAACCATCCCGTCGCCGAGCACTTCGGCCTCGAACTGGGTCGGCGCCGTCGGGGCGGCGTTTGCGACCCCATCCCCGCGAAACACAACGCTCAGGTTTCGCGTCAGGTATCCGATAACACTCTCGTCTCGAATCGTGCCGCTCTGCCTGCGCGTGCCCGAGGCAAAAAAGTCCACACTGCCGTCACCGCTCACATCGCCGATCGCCAGAGGGGCGGCCACGCCCATACCCGCGCCGACACCGGGCAAATCGTGCTCGACATGCTCCAACACCTTGCCGCCGCGATTGCGCCAGATGCGGAGTCGAGTCGGGAATAGATGATCCGGCGTATCCCATACGCCCATGCCGGTGAGGAAC
Source organism: Opitutia bacterium (assembly GCA_050506795.1). Taxonomy (GTDB): domain Bacteria; phylum Verrucomicrobiota; class Verrucomicrobiia; order Opitutales; family T3Sed10-336; genus SLOW01. The sequence continues at coordinate 80,223 of JBJHCF010000019.1, read as the reverse complement.
GTCTCCCTGCCCGTCAGTAATAAATCGCGGCGACCGCTATGGTCCAAATCGACCCAGTGCATTCCCCCGCGATAGAGACCGGGCAAATAGTCCAGGGCTTGGATCGGCACCAGAGTCCCCTCGCCGGTCCCCTGGTAAATTCGTGTAACCGCTTCGACACTGGAACCCAGGCCGTCCGCCGGCAGACCGCTGATCGCGAGATCGTCGATCCCATCGTTGTTGAAGTCCGTCCAGGCTATCGCCGAAAAAACCAGGTCCGGCAGATCGATTTCGACAATCGCGAAGGTGTCGTCGCCGTTGTTGCGGTACAATACGGTTCGCGGCGCGCCCCCCTGGTCGGCGGAATCGACAATCCCGGTGACCAGCAAGTCGGGGTAGCCGTCGCCGTCGAGATCTCCCCAGGCCATGGTCCCCGAGGAACCGCCATCGCCCAAATGATTGAGGACCGCGCTCCCGCGGGTATCCAGGGTGATCGGGGAAAATGAACCATCGGTACCCTGCTGGAAAACAAAGACGCCATCCTCGTTTACCAGCGCCAGATCCGGACGGCCGTTACGATTGTAATCGATCGCCGTTATATAACCCGCGCCCCCCGCGCTGCCGGCGGCCGGCAGACGGATACCGCTATCGCTGAAGTTTCCGTTTCCGTCATTCCAATAAAGGCGGGTATCCTCGTCGGTCGCCAACCAAAGATCGGGCGTTGCGCTGTTGTTGACATCGCTCCAGACGACACCGCCTCCGCCCGTTGCCGGAAACGCTGCCGCGCTTGGCTCAAAGGTTCCGTCGCCCCGATTCAACCACAGCGTGGTGGAGGGAACCGTCGTGCCCTCGACGGAATCGTAACGTTCCCCGGTGGCGATCAGGTCGAGCATCCCGTTGGCGTTGGCATCGGCAAAGGCCGCCGCCCCCTTCAGAAGCCGCAATGCTTCAAGCCCGGATGTCGTTTGCTTTTGAAACGCACGTAAAGAAATCGTATTTCCCGGGACATACGGATCGTCATTCTGAGAGTCGATACGGATCGGGGTTTCGTCGGAAGCGATCAGGAGGTCGCCGGCCAGTGATTCCAAATAAAAATCCGTGAGGGTCGGGACGCCCCCCCAGACGTGAATAAACCGCAGGTCCAATTGACTGACCGAAGGCTCCAGCAAATCCGTCACATCGATCGGGAACTCACGCTGGACAGCGCCTTGCTGATTCAGATAGGGAAAGGCCTGGCGCTCTCCACGTCGGGTGTGCAGCCTGATGGGATTCCAACCCACATCGAAAGCGCTGTTCGCTTCAATGCCGACCATGGCAATCGTTTTCGGTTGATACCCGATGCGGTCTTCCATGATCAGGGCTTCCTCGCGAAGACCGCCCTCCCGCAGATAATCATAAGCGATCCAGGCAAAGCCGCGACTACCGGCCTCGTCGATGTGCACCCCCCAGTTGGTGCCCCAGGAATTGACGATCAGCAGAGCGCCGCGCCGGGTTTCGCCGGTCCGGTCGTCCACGTATTCAATGTTATCATCATAACCCACCACGGTTAAGGCATGGCTTTCCCGGGTTGAACCTTCGTCTCGAAAGTACACCCCGTTATCCACGCCATTCTCGCCTTCGGCGTACGGATAATAGTCGAAATTCCGATACGTGCGATGCAGCGTCACTACAGCCAGGTCGCCATCAAACAGATGTCGCTTGAGCATGGCCAATCCCGAGGGCGTATCGATATTCGGAATTCGGCCCATACGGGAGGCGCGCCAATTCATCGCGCGCAGCCAGATCTCGTTTTCCTCCGGAATGGTTTCGGTGCATCCTTCCGGCGAATACGGCATATCCTCCCAGGTCGCGACACCGCGATCGACAAACAGAGCCAGCGAATCGTATGAACTCACCCCCCCGCTGGCACCACGGGGCAGCAGATTATAGGTCCACATTGGACTCGCGATTCGTCCCGGATGTGTCACCGGGTCCGGTCGCAGCCAGTTGTTCTCGCGGGCCTCCTGGTAGGTTTTGTAATAGTAGGTCGTGGCAAACGCGGCACAACTGCCAAGTCCGCCCTGACTGCGAACCACCGGCAAATGATCGATGTTAAGATGCCGGCTGGGCAAGGCAGACATCAACTGTAACCCCGAATCTGGAACGTACATGCGCTCGTGATAAGCAGCCAGTTCTTCATCAGACAGTTCCCGCACCCCCGTCGCACGGGGATCCGTCGTCGCGGTTGCCAACTGCGGCAGGCCGAATAACACAAAAAACGCGCATGCCGCGGCGGCGAAGCCCGCATGGCGAGGGTCAAACACCTTCGCCTTCATGCAAGGAACCCTGTTGCGTCCGACGAAGCTTAGTAATCGCATTAGTCATTCTCCTCTTAATTTCCGGACAACCGGGATCCCTGAATCTCGATTCGCAGCGGCGCGACAAACCATTGATCCGTACTCCAACTACTGTCGGCAATATCGAAAGGATACCCCTCGGTATCGAAACTCGTCACCAGATTCGCGGAAAAGTAATAGAGCAAACTGTAGATCGCTGTTTCATCCGGTCCGGGCGCCGGCAGTTCGATGCCACTGGTTCTCGCCACTTCAGCGCTTATCAAGGGTCCGACGTTGTTCTCCTCAAGATGAAACGCGTCCACCCGCCATCCCTGGCCATCGGATGCGGTCACCGTCACCGTACCGCCTATCACAACGTTGTTATACCACATGATACCCGGATCGTAATGGGAGCGGGTCAATGGCGGGTCCAGGGCCGCGTCGATGGTAACGCGCAGGGACTCGACATGCTCATGCGGCAAGCGCACTTTCAGGATCCGCATGCCTTTAATGGCCGAGTATTCCACCACCTCGAGGTCGACCTCACCCAGATCGCCTTCGACCAATGCTTTCTCCACGCGACAGCCCGCCACATTGCCATACGGATGATCCACGGAGTAACCGCCAATCTGATACGCCCCGATATAGGAACGCAGCGTGACCGGAGCCAGTTTGTCGTAGGGAGTGAATAGATCGTCGTTAAAAACTCCCAGCATATAGTGAAATCGCCCCGCCGGTTTCTGAAACGACACCTCGAGCCGACGGGTATCCGGACGTTCCGCGACCACCTCATCCCGATCCAGTTGGGTAACAATCGGACTGAATTGGTTACCGGGGCCACCCTTCAATACGGCCATCAAGCGCAAATGGTTCACATCTTCTATATTTTCCGCCCGCACCTCGCCGATCATCCGAATTCGATCCGGCAGCGAAGGCAGCGCATCCGGTCGAACTAGTGACAAGGTCAAGCTACGACCGCCCATTTGCTGCACGTGCATTGGCCACGTATGCATGGCTGCGAAATCCTCCAGTGAGTCGATCCTCACCGTTCGCCCGTACGGCCCCTCGCTTCCCGAATTAAACGCCAAATCACCATCCTGGATAAGGGTCGCGCTGCCCGCCGGGGCCCACACCGGATTATCGAAAGCGGCCTTGGTATACTCACGCCAGTCCAGGCTGAAGTTGGGCGAAAGGTTCTGCAACGCCAAGACAGGGTGTGTGCCGCTGCTTATCTGTTCGTACAACCCGCGAATCCCGGCAAGGCCCACCCCGCGCCTGCGGTCGATAAACTCGAGCAGGCCCGAAAGGGCATAGCCGCGGTTCTGGGCGTCGGAGGTATTCCACTCGAACCAATTACCCGGCCACCATGCCAGTTGTGCCGAGATATACGGCACCACATGTATTCCGCGCAGCGCCTCGCGCGGCCTTTCCCGGAAGGTATTGGGCGCATATGCAGACGGATCGGATGCCATGTGTTTTTCGAACCAGGTGGCGGTTGCCTCGTCCAGCCACAAGTTGGCGCGCGGGGAATTATATACCGCCTGAACAATATGGAAAAACTCATGGCCCGCCGTGATGCGGGCCAGCTCAGGCATCGTGAGCAGCGACTTATCAAGCTCGATGTAATCCCCCCTGCGGGAAGAAATCATCGCGCCGTATTCGCCGTCGAGGTTTTTCATATAGACCCGTACCGGCCAGCTTACATTCGAAAGATCGAAACCCGCGGACGCCTCCGTGAGCATGGCATAGACACCCTCCAGGTCATCGATCAAATCCCACAACTGCTCCTTGTAAAAAACCCGTTCGTCAGTCGAGAACATCAGATCGAATCGATCGCCGGTAATACTCTCCCAAAGCGACACACGCCACCGAATATAGGTATAACCTGCGGGATAGGATGCCGGTAAAGCCTCCCCCGCCGCCGGTTCCAACGACCATTCTGGTGCCGGTATCGGTTCCAGCTCCCAGACAAGCATACCATCAATATAGTCCGCAACCAGAGTCTCATATTGCCAATCAAAGCCGTTGGTGCTGAACCCGGGTTCAGCGATTTCAATGAACGCCTTCGCGGGATCGAATCCCTCGGGCAAAGGGACGCGCACCGTCAGCGAACCGGCGGCATCGAACGGAATCCCGCTGACTTGATAAAGAGGGCCGTGGTCGATTCCGCCCTGAGGTCCCTCTCCCTCCGGCAAACGATGGAGGACGAGATTCGCATCGGAAGTGAAAGCGCCGGGCGGCACCTCCAACTCCATGGTTCGAGAGTCGCCGATCGAGCCTCCGCCGGCGCCGATTGTCCTTTTTTCCAGAATCTCCGGCAACCCCTGGCCATGCACCAGGCGCATCATCAGAGCGAGGTCGGCCTCCGTCACCTCGCCGTCGCCGGTCAGATCGGCGAAATCCGGATCCGGATCCAGAATACCTTCGACCATCCTGGCCGTGCGCACGAGATCGCCAGCGTCGAATGTTTGGCCCCAAGACGCGATCACTGAGCCAACATAGAAAGGCAACAGGACCCAGACATTACACACAGAAGGAAAAGAAAATCCACGGCCGCATTTCATGGGAATACTGTTCACTTGATATATAAATGCCAGTTTCCATCCAATCTGCTGAACAAACTGACAATTCCTTACACTGTGATATTAAAGTCGCGCTTTCACATCCAGGTACACCAAATCGAAAGATGGTGTTCTGAAATATTCCGGAAAAGGATTGTTTGGAGATCCGAATTTGCAGACCATCAAGCAAAACCCCATTTGTTTAAATACCAGGTCCTTGCCCGCTTCAACCGCTATATGAGCAGGGCGATATACTATAAGGAGAATCTCAATACATTATAAGTTCAGTTTCGATTATCCAGTCTTTCCCGAATGTCTCCGAACGTTCTATAGAATCGGTCTAAAAATGGTCTTTCATGGAAAGGAGAGGTGCGAAACCGGAAAGTAATTTCAAGCCGTCCGAAACGCACCAGCCAAGGCTCGAACCGCTTCGCCCGACACCATCAAGAAAGGCTCAGCCGCGCCCACGCTCTCAAACAGATCTTTTCCCTGGTTCCCGCTGATTCATGATGTGATACATCGCCCCGGGATACTGAAATCGCAGCCTCCTTGCCATGCAGACCAAACAGGCTATAGCTCTTGTGGACACAAGCCGCAAATCAACAAACAACGGCCTAACCCGAATGGCGCTCAGTTAAGGAGTTGATCAAAGCAGATTAGGCTTAACCGAATCGCATCGGCTCTTCCCCTGAGAGCGCGAGCATCTTGTGATCCCACAGGCAGGAATGCCTGTGTCACGCCCGCGGCGTGGGAGCGCCGCCCTCAAGGAAAGGGAAGCGCGATCCCGATCTCGATCAGGTTTCATCAAACGATGAACCGCCTTATTCGAGTGCCCTTCGCACTAATCACGTTCAAGCGTCATTTCGACATGATTGCCTTCGGGGCCGACGGCGCGGAGATGGAGGCGCATACCGGGGTAGAGATCGGAGACAAATTGAAAATCGCCGTCGCGTCCGAGGGGACGATCCCGCGCCAATTCAAAGTCGGGATCCTGCCCTTCGCGAACCTCGAGGGACTGAAGTTTGAGGCCCGAGGCCGCGCCGGGCAGACCGACGATCAGGGCGTGGTGATCGTCCAGCATCTCCAGGGTGATCCGTTCGGGATCGAGGCCCGGGGCCGAAGGCTCGGTGCCTCCGCCCGCCACCGTTGGCAAGTCGGAAGGATCGGTGACAAAAACCGCGGGCGCGGATACCGCCGATCCCGAGCTCTCTCCGGAAGTTGCCCAGACCGTAATGGGCAGGCCCGGTGTCAGATCCAAAACGATACGCGTTACGCCATTCGGTTCGATCGGTTCAAGCGTCGCCAGGCTCCAGTCGAGATCACTTTCCTCCCCGATCATGATGGCGAGGTGGCTGCCAACCACCGCACCGCTTTGCGTCGTGAGGAGCGCGTGGCCAGGGTCCACGGACTTCAACTCGACACCGTCCGGATCGAGTGATGGACCCACGGCGGAAGGGCCGCAGGCGGTAAGAATGAGCGCAAGCACGCTGAGCGTGACCGCAAGTGATCGGTGTTGGATCGATTTCATGGTTTGTGAAAGAAAGTGTTTGTGCCCAACGAACCTCCGTCAACGAATTCCCACCCCAACCCCGGCTCGGTACCGGGGATTAAGACATTTACTTGATGGATTGTTTGGAAATTTATCTAATTAAAAACGGCGGGCGTCGGATGCTTTCCGTCCCATCGCAAAAAGAGGGCAACCGACAGTCCGGCACTCCCGAAAATCATGGCCATCACGACAATCTGGTATCGGATCGCCAGGAGAGGGTCCACTCCGGCGATGATCTGACCTGTCATCATTCCCGGAAGGGACACGAGCCCAACCGCCAGAAACGCGTTCACCTGCGGGATCAACGCCGCCTTGAAGGCCGCCGAGATAGCCTTGTCGGGCTGAACGCCTCTGGATCGTTCATCATCGAAGCGCTCCCCGGCCAGGCTGATCGCGGTCATGGCGTTGGCGAAAATCATGCCGGCCAGCGGAATAAAATAACGCGGCTGATATAGGGGGCTGGCCTCGATGACGACAATCAGAATGTAAAAAAGCATTCCCCCACAGGCGATGCCGATGCTTCCGAGAATCCTCCCGTAGCGTCTCGCATTGCGGAATGTTAGGGGGCGCAGGGCAATCCACGACGAGATGCTCAGAATGAAAGCGAGCACCGGGATCATCATAAACACCGAATCGATTTGAAAAATAAAGACCAGCGCGAACCCCATCAAAAACAACTGACCGAGCATTCGGACGGTGGCGTAAAGGATCAATCCTCCCCCCCGATTACTGCGGTGATAAATCCAGCCGAGCAAAGCCAGGGGCAGCAAGCTGAGGGCGATGCCAATCCCGGAAATTGGAATGACGCCATCGTTCATTGCTCCCGGCCTCCGTCGCCTACTTCGAAATGCTCTATTGGATGGAACACTATAGCGGAACCCTTCCTCGTTCGGAGCACGAATGTCGATAGGTCTGCTGCGGCGGCGTATGCCGCTGTTGCCAGCGCCGCGCCGTTATGAAGCCACTTCGAGATAGGTCGATTCGGAGGAAGGCTCGGGAATCGGGTAGCCCTCCTCCTGCATCCCCTCAAGATGAAATTCAAGGGCCTCCCTCATATTTGCTTCGACTTCATCCCTCGTAGCTCCAGTAGACACACAACCGGGCAGATCGGGCGAGTACGACGAAAATCCCATTTCGGTCTTCTCAATGATAACCAAATACTTATGCATAATCAATCCTTTCATCGCCTCAATTGATCTTGCTTCAGAATACTATTTTGGGTTCCGGGCGCAAGATCGTCGCTCGGTTCTCCGGCGACGGTCACAAGACCCTTCTTATCGGGATGCTTGTACCGCCGATGGCTCCCACGCGTTCTACTCAGAGCCCATCTGTCAGACTCAATAAGGCGAATGATTTCTTTAACTTTCATCCTCTTTCATGACGTCGAGCATACTCGCAGAATTGCCGGAACGCTTGTGCGGATTCTGAGTTCAATTGTCCAAGAGAGCCTCCAATTCCTCCACCGTCCAGATTCTGAGTCGATCGCGGGTCTCCTCGTGGATTCGGGCGACATCGTCCGGGGTGATCGGTGGCGCCTCGTTACTCCATGAATGCCGAATAAAGGTCAGTATCGCCGCGATCTCGTCATCGGCGAGGAACCGGTGCGGAGGCATGGCCGCTCCGATCTCCGGATCCTCCCCTTCAAAGCCGTGCAGGACGATGCGGACCAATGCTTCGGCGTCGGCATCGACCCACCGACTCCCATCCAACGGGGAGGCGACTCGCGGAATCCCCTGGCCATGAGCGCCGTGGCAGGCCAAACAGGTTTGGTAAGCCGTTCGGCCCTCACCGAAAAGGACCCGCTCCTCCTCGCTGAGTCCGGAGGCGGCCACCTCGACCGACTCTTCAGGGGTTGCTCCTGCAAGTTTTTCGCCGGCTCGACGCACCACAAGACGCAACGCTTCCGACTCGTTCAAGTCGTGCTCGGCGACGGCCACGGTGAACGCCTGACTGTGTTCGGGAAGCAGCGGATGGAGGTTCCGCCAGACGATGCGAGGGATCAGCGGATCGCTCCCCGCCGCCGCCAGCACCTTCACCAACGGTTGCACCGCTTCTTCGCCAAGAAGTTTGGGGACGGCAACCGCCACTTGAAGCTGCACCTCCGGTGAAGGATCGTCAACCCTCTCAAGCACCCGGGAACGCACTGTCGCCCCGATCTCATCGGCGAAGTTACCCGCCGCTCTCACTGCCCACGCACGGACCGAGTCGACCTCGTGCTCAAAAAGCATTTCGTGAAAATCCGGATCCAGCTCAAAACTGGAAATCATCGAAAAAAGGGCGTGCATCCGCGTTTTGAATTCAGTGGCTTCGGCCAGGACCAGCCCCTCCAGCGTATTTCGGGTCTCCGGCGCGGCCGTTCCGTAGAGCAGTCGTTCGGCAAGCAGTCGTTGAGCGGTCTCGCGGTGATAAATATTCGCACTGGAAAGCCGTTCGATGAGCGAGGCATCCGACAGCGCCCCCATGTCCTCAGCCGGCCGCCGCGGCGTTTCGGCATCGACATGATTCAGCCGCCACAGCCGCCCGTGTTGACGGTCCACACCGTCCGGGTCAAACAGTGCATCCTGATAACAGTTGTACCGGTCGTACCAATCCAAGACGTACAATAACCCGTCCGGCCCAATCTCCTGGTCCACCGGCATGTGCCAGACGTCGTTGCTTTCCATCAGGACTCGGGTCTCGCTGGGCGCGGCAAACCAGGTGGATCCACGGCGCTCAAGAACATCCGCGTTGATCTTGGCTCCATGGATGTTACCCATGTAAAGGGTATCGCGATACGCCTCGGGATACGCGTCCGAGTCGAGATAGACCAATCCACAGTAGGCGGCCAGATGGTGGGAGTGATTGACGATCGAGCCGATCTCCCAGGTATGAGGCGGATGCGATCCCGCCTGCCGGACGTAGTGACCTCCTTCGGCGATGTGCCACAGGTGATCGATCACGCAGGCGACAACAATGAGGCTGCCGTCCGGGGCGAAGGCGATTCCCCAAGGATTGCTGGTCCCCTCCGCAAACACCTGAAACTCGTGCGTTACCGGATGGATACGGAAAACGGCGGCGTCGAATCGGTGGATCTCTCCGCCCTGTTCGATCCGCGACGGGTTGAACACCCCGTTAAGTCCGTAGAGCCAGCCGTCCGGCCCCCAAGTGAGGGAATTGGGCAACTCGTGCGAGTCTTCACGACCGAAACCGGTGACCACCACCTCCCTGGTGTCCGCCTTACCGTCGCCTGTTGTGTCCTGAAAAAACAAAATATCCGGCGAATTGGACACCCACACCCCACCGTACCCGACGGCTATACCGCAGGGGATGTTCAGCCCGTCGGCAAAAATCCAGCTTTTGTCGATCTTGCCGTCGCCGGTCGTGTCTTCCAGCACTCGAATCCGGTCCTCTCCGGGCCCGCCTTCCTTGCGAGGATACTCCACGCTTTCGACCAGCCAGAATCGTCCGCGTTCATCGATCGTCATGTCGATCGGATTGACCAGCATCGGTTCGGAGGCGACCAATTCCACTTTGAAACCCTCCGGAACCGACCAGTGTTCCAGTGCCTCTTCCACCGTCCGGGCGGGATGCGGCAACTCGTTCTGCCTTCGCGGAATGAAATGCGCTCCGAACTCCTGTTCTTCCGCTACGGCTGCCGCGGTCGTTGGAAAGCCTCCGTATCCGCCGCCGTTCCGGTCCCCCGGCCCCGCCACAGCAATCAGCGCCGCCAGTGCGCCCGTAAGCAGCCATGGTTTCCCGAACGAGAGGCGGCAGCCGTTTAAACTTTTGGCAACGAAGAGAGTGCCGCGAATCGCTCGGGAACCAATAGGGTTTTTCATTGTGGGGAAATTCCACCAGAGAAACGCCCCAAAAGGCAATCCCAACCGCAGATCATTCCTCCCCATGATCTGGACGGAGGTACGGCGGTCGCGGTTGTTTGGGGTAACTCAATTAGCGGGAATGGCACTCGGTTAAGCCCAAAGTAGAACACGCTTCCAGCGTGTTGTCTCAGGCTGGAAGCCTAAGCTACGTCGATCCAGCGCCTTAACCGAGCAGCATTCCGATTAGCGGACTGTTTAGCAGTGGACGGCCCGCCCATTCCATTCTTGAAGCCCCTTTCGGGTATCGCCTGGACTTCGGTCCGGCCTCGCTGGTAGAATGCCACTGACCCGTTAAAACAATAGGAATCGCATGTTTAAATATTTCCTCAGTGGTATTTTCGTCCTCGGCATCAGCATTTCCACGGAAGCAACAAACGAGCAGGAGAGCTGGGTGGCCGATCCGGAATTCGCCGAAAGGCAAGCCACCCAGCGGCCGGATTTCATCTACGACGAAGCCCGCGTCCCTGACTATGAACTTCCCGATCCCCTCCTCACCCCGGATGGTCATACCATTACGAAGGCGGAAGAATGGCCGGTTCAGCGATCACACTTGCTCGAGCTTTTTCGAAAAGAGGTTTATGGCCGGTCACCGGGAAAACCTGACGTTTTGCGCTTCGAGCCAATCGAGGTCGATCCCGAAGCGATGGACGGCAAAGCGACCTTGAAACGGATCGCCCTCATTAGTCAGGTCGAGGAGAGGGAGCATCGGTTCGAGCTGGTTCTTTTCGTCCCCAACGAATTGAAAACGCCGGCTGCGGCCTTTCTCCTGATGAATAACCGTGACGCGAGCAACACGGACCCCACCCGAGCGGAACGCAGCGGATTCTGGCCGGCCGAGGAAGTGATCGAACGTGGATACGCCATAGCGGCGTTCCAGGTAGGTGCCGTCGCACCGGACCACCAAGACAGGTACCGTGAGGGCGTCATCCGGCTCTTCGAAGGCGAAGTCGAAAATCGTCCGCCTGATGCCTGGAACGCATTGGCTGCATGGGCGTGGGGGGCGCAACGGGTGATGGACTACTTCGAGTCCGATGCCGACATCGACGCTGCCAACGTTGCGGTATTGGGGCATTCCCGAGGAGGGAAAGCCGCACTCTGGGCGGGAGCGGAAGATGAACGCTTCGCACTGACGATTTCCAATGAATCGGGTTGCGGCGGCGCCGCTCTGAGCCGACGTCGTTTTGGGGAAACCGTCGACCGTATCAACCGCAGTTTCCCTCACTGGTTCTGCGAGAACTTCAATCGCTACAACGAAAATGAAGACGCTTTACCCGTCGACCAACACATGCTCGTGGCACTGATCGCCCCTCGGGCGGTTTACATAGCCAGCGCGGATAGGGACCTATGGGCGGATCCCCGCGGCGAATTCCTCAGCCTCGCCCATGCGTCGTCCGTCTTTGCCTTGTGGGGCCACGCTGCAATCGACCCTGACGCAATGCCGGGCCTCGACGATCCCCGGCAATACGGGCCTCGCGGTTACCACGTCAGATCGGGAGGACACAATCTCACGGAATACGATTGGCACCGCTTCGTGGATCTCGCGGATGAAATTTTCCCCTAATAATCAGTGAATCCGTTGGGGTGCTCAGATGGAATTTCATGTAAGTGGTTGTTCGCCGACGTGTCTTTAGTTGCTGTTATCAGCCTTCCGATCGTCGGAGAAAGGGCTCGACCGTGATGCGAAACGTCGATGTAGTCCGGAGCCTTCGTGTGGAGCTTTTCCGATTCGCTTAGTACCTGAACTGGGATCCCCTTCGTTCAGCTTCGGACTGGTAGCAGCTCCGGTTGGACGTTCCCCGTTCGCGTTCATCGTCGCAGCGGTGACTGCTCACCTTTCCCGGCGCACCTCGCCGCATCTGCCCTAACCGCGAACGGTTACCTACTCCGTGACTTAATCTTAATGAGGTGGCCTGATTTTGGTAGACAGCGGATTCTTGATTTTCCACTTTTGCTGTTCGACCGATATGTGGAGTCTTCCAGGCACTGCTGACCGACCTGCCGATTCCCCCGGGCGAACATCCCGGCTACCAGGAGGCCATGATCGCCGAATTGCTCCGACATATGTTTGATTCGGTGGAAAGCGAATGCGGTCTCCGGGACGAACCCGATTGCGCCGAAGGCCCCGCCAGACGGGCGGCCTGGACGAGTTACCGGGCACTCTGCTATTGGCCCGGCAGCGACAACCCCGTCGACCGCCTCGGACTCGACGTTTCCGATCCGGAGGTCCACCTCTCGCCCGAGCTTACATCGGACGAATGGGAATCCATGCTGGTCACCGGAGGGGTCTTCGACGCCCTGCTCTGGGACACCGATTGGCGGATCGAAGCGATCCTCGAACGCTCCGAGAACGCGTCCCGGGAAGTTCGAGAACTGATGGGCTTCGACCTGAAAACCGTTCACCGCCTGGTCCAGAACCCCACCCGCCAGCAACTAGAGACGGCTGAAAGTTATCTGCGCGGACTTTCCGCACGGGCATAATCCGTTGCGGCGGTCCCCGGGATAATGTGGAATCGAGCAACGCAGGCTTTCAACCTCGCTTTGCTCGTACCTTTCAAAAATTAACCCAAAGCCGCGTTCGCCGGCACCAGAGGAATCGCGCGCTCCGCATCGTGAGCATGGCAGGATGGCGATAGCCCTGCGAGCAGATGCGGTATTGCAGGACAGACGCCGGATAGCGTCCCGCCCCGCGAAGCACGCTTAAAGTTCTCGATTTCGATTTACGCGGCCAGCGACCATCATTATCATGGAAGAACGTGGCATTGATGGTATGACAAACGCGAACAAAACGATTTCGGTGGTTGGGATTGGGGCCTCGGCGGGTGGGTACGGAGCGTTCAAGCAGTTGCTGGAAAAGCTCCCCACGGACGGAGGCATGGCGTTCGTCCTGATTATGCATCTCGATCCCACCCACGAAAGCCAGTTGACCGATTTGCTGTCGCACGCCACACAATTGCCCGTCACCGAGGCCCGCGACGGCATGGCGGTGGAACCCAACCACATCTACGTCATCGCACCGAATACAAGTATGATCCTCGAAGGGGGGATCCTGCGCGTGTCGCCGCGCTCGGCAACGAGCGCCAACCTTCCTGTCGATCGCTTCTTTCGTTCGCTGGCCGACGAACTGGAACACCGGGCGATCGGAGTCGTCCTCTCCGGCACTGCCAGTGACGGCGCCGAAGGCGTTCAGGCGATCAAGGTCGCAGGCGGGCTGACGTACGCCCAGGACGAAAATTCCGCCAAACACCCCGGGATGCCCCGCAACGCCGCCGCCACCGGTTGCGTGGACTTCGTGCTCCCGCCCGCTGCGATCGCACGGGAATTGGCACGCATCGGAGCGCATTGGTACCTGAACGACACGTCCGCCGAAGAGACGATCGAAGAGTGTGACCTGACCCCGGCATTCAGGATCCTTCACACGAAAACAGGCGTCGACTTCACCCAATACAAGCCGCAGACCCTTCAACGGCGCATCCAGCGGCGGATGGCGCTTCACCGCTTGCACAGCCCCAAGGAGTACATTGCGTACCTCAACGACAAGCCGGAGGAAGCCGAGGCTCTGTTTGTCGATCTCCTCATCAGCGTAACGGGTTTTTTCCGCGATCCCAAGGTATTCCAGGTCCTCAAACAACGGGTGTTTCCCAGCCTGACCCGGGACCGCGAAAAGGACGAGGCGATCCGGGTCTGGGTGCCGGGCTGCTCCACGGGGGAAGAGGCGTATTCGCTTGCGATCGCACTCCTGGAACATTTGCAGGCCGAGCACCTGGAAGGCCTGCCCATCAAGATCTTCGGCACCGACATCAACGCACAGGCACTTGAAAGGGCGCGGTCGGGGGTGTACCCGCCGAGCATCGAAAACGACCTGTCACGCGCCCGGCTTCAACATTATTTCGTGCGCGCATCGGGCAGCTACCGCGTGACCAACGCGCTGCGCGAATCGTGTATCTTCGCACAACACGATCTGCTCAAGGATCCCCCCTTCTCCAACGTGGACCTGATCAGTTGTCGCAATGTGTTGATCTATCTGGACTCGCCGGCGCAGAAGCGTGTGCTGCCGATCTTTCACTACGCCCTGAAGCCGACCGGTTTTCTTCTGCTGGGCAAGTCCGAAACCATCCTCGGCTTCACCGATCTGTTCGGCGCGGTGGACAAACGCTACAAAGTCTATTCTCCAAAAGCGACAATCAAACGATCCCTCATCACGTTTCGAGGCAAACGCGGCTCACCGCATCCCACCGCACCGGTTCCGGCACATGGGGACGCCACACCGGCCGAGCGGACGGTTCCTGACCCCCAGAGGGCCGTCGATCGTCTCCTCGTGGACCGCTTCGCCCCGCCCTGCGTCCTGGTCAACAGCGAAATGGAAGTGCTGCAGTTCCGCGGCCGCACCGGTCCCTACCTGGAACACGAAGCCGGCACCGCCAACCTTCAGCTTTTTCGGATGACCCGCGACGAAATCGCTATCGAAGTCCGCGCCGCCATTCGCAAGGCCGAGAAAGAAAACGCTCCGGTGCGTCGCGAAGGCATTCAATTCGTCGCCGAGAAAAGACGCAGGATTCTCGACATCGAGGTCGTGCCCATACGGATCGGCCCCGAGCGCGCAGCGTGTTTTCTCGTGCTGTTCGAAGAAACCGCCGGTGGTCCGGCCGAGACAAAGGAGGACGGAGAGGTCACCGACGCGCCTCCCGCCGCCCGCGACAGAGCAACGGATTTGGAACGGGAGTTGGCGGCGACCAAAGCGTCACAGCGCGAAGTCGTGCAGGAACTCGAAGCCGCCAACGAGGAACTGAAAGCGCTCAATGAGGAACTCCAATCCGGAAACGAGGAACTGGAGAGCACCAACGAAGAGTTGGAGACGGCCAAGGAGGAACTCCAGTCCGCCAACGAAGAGCTCCGCACCGTCAACGACGAACTGCAGGCCCGGGATACCGAGCTGGTCAAGGCCAACGACGATCTGCTCAATATCCTCGCCAGCGTCAACATTCCGATCGTGGTGCTCGACGCCGACCTCAGTATCCGCCGCTACACCCCGATGGCGGAAAAGGTCCTGAACCTCATCCCCACCGACCTCGGCCGCTCCCTGGGCGCCCTCCGTCTTCCTCTCAAGCCATGCGGTTTGAAACAAATGCTGACCGACGTGATCGACAACCTCGGCGCCCGACACTGTGACGTACAGGACAACGACGGTCGCTGGTATTCGCTTCAGGTCAAACCCTACCGCACCTCCGACAACCGGATTGACGGCGCGGTGCTCGCGCTGTGGGACATCGACGCCACAAAGCGCGCTCTTCAAGAGGTGCGGGCGGCCCGCGATTATTCCGAGGCGATTGTTGAAACGATCACGACCCCCCTGCTCGTGCTTTCCGGCGATCTCCGTGTGCAGAGCGCGAACAATGCCTTTTACCGAACGTTCGGTCTGGAGAAACGGGATGTCGCCGGGCGTTTGATCAGTGAGCTGGGCGACAAAAAAAAGAAGCTTCCGGAACTGAGGAAACACCTCATGAAGCTCCTCAAGGACGACACCCCCATCAGCGATGTTCAGCTTGTCGAGGACTTTCCGAAGATCGGCGCCCGCACGGTGTCGCTGAACGCGCGCCGCATGACCGGCGACTCCGAGGACTGGCCGTCAATCCTGCTGGCGATGGAGGACCTCACCCATCGCAAACATTTGGAAGCGGAGATTCTGCACACCGCCGAAGCCGAGCGGGAACGCATCGGGCGCGATCTCCACGACGGGCTGGGCCAGGCGTTGCCATCCATCGGCTACCTGGTACGCGCGGTGAAGCAGTCCCTGGAGAACAGGAACGCCCCCGAGACCGAGGAGGTCGCGAAAATCGCCCGACTGGTCGAAGAGAACGCGCAGCGGGTGCACGACATCTCCCGCGGCCTGTTTCCGACGGAGATGGTAAACGGGGGCATCGCCGGCGCTCTCCGGGAGTTGGCGGCCTACTCGGAAGAACTGTACGGCCTGCCCTGCCACGTGTCCGGCTCGAAAGCCCTCAACATGACCGACCAGCGCGTGGGGCGCCAGTTGTACCGCATGGCCCAGGAAGCCGTCAACAACGCCGCCCGGCATAGCAAAGCCAGGAACATCTGGATTCGCCTCGCTCGGCGCAATAAACGTATCGTCATGACGGTTACCGATGACGGGCGCGGCATTCCCGGGCAGAAGGCCGGCAGGCCCACCGGCATGGGCCTCCGCATCATGCGTTATCGGGCCGACATGATTGGCGCCACGTTGAAAATCGAAAGTACCGAAGGCCAAGGGACGAAAATAAGTTGTAACGCTCCGCCCCGCCTGCCTAAAAAGGCAAATAATCCACAATGAAAAACGGCAAGCCCTCCGGCTCCACAAAAAAGAAAAAGAAGATTCTGATCATCGACGATCATCCCCTGCTTCGCGTGGGGCTTGCCCGCGTTATCGATCAGCAGACGGATATGACTTTCTGCGGAGAGGCCGAGGACGGCCCCGGGGGACTCGCCGCCGTCGCAAAATCCGAGCCGGACGCGGTAATCGTGGACATTTCCCTGGAGTTCGGAACCGGTTTGGACCTGATCCGTGACCTCCGGGCGCATCACCCGGAAATCGCCGTGCTGGCGCTTTCGGTACACCACGAAAATCTCTACGCCGAAAGAGCCATCCGCGCCGGGGCCAAGGGGTATGTCATGAAGCGGGAGCCGGTGGACAACGTCCTGGCGGCCCTCCGCAAAGTGCTTCAGGGTCATCTGGCCGTGAGCGAAAACATCATCGGTCGCATCGTCGCCCAAGGCGGATCGGGGAAACCGACGGACAAAACAGGAGGAGGCCGTATTCCGGTCGAAACGCTCAGCAATCGCGAACTCGAGGTGTTCCGCCTTCTGGGAAATGGTTTGGGGACCAGGGAAATCGCCGCCAGGCTCGGCGTCGCCATCAGCACGGTGGAGACGTACCGCGCCGGCATCAAAAAGAAACTGGGCCTCACCAATAACAGCGAAATGCTCTGCCAGGCCGCTCGTTTCGCCGCGAGCGAGCCGATTGACTAAACCGTCAGTCCCGCCACTCCACCGCCCCCCCAAACCCGGCTCCGCCGGGTTCTCGTGTTTTCCGCTAGTCTCGAAAAGCGGCGGACAGGATTCCCGTCCGAACGCGCTCTGTGTTATCTAATCGTGTCCAAGCCGACGCAAGACCCGAAAGGAACCAGTATGCTCAACCGTAACCCTTTTCTGCCCATTGTTAGAAACAAACCGCCGGAACTTGTCACCGAAGCCCATATCGCCGAGACCGTCGGCAGCCGGTTCCCGGATTCTCCGGGATGGACCTACCCGCGGCCCGAGATTTCAGAATCGGACGGGCACTATGAAATCCGCCTTTATGCTCCCGGGTTGGAGATCAAGTCCGTCGTCGTCGAAACCAGCGAAGACTTTATGGTTCTGTCGGGGCTACGATGGGTGAAACCCTCCGCTGAAACCCCGCAAAGGCTCGCGCCTTTCCGCCGGCTCATCGATCTTCCGAACGGTGCTGCGGGAAAACGCTGGGAGGTTTCGTACCGCGACGACATCCTTATTCTCGAACCGCCGAGTTTGGACCGTGTCACAACGGGAACCTGAACAACCGGACCGGAGAGGGAGGAAATTCCAGACAATCCCGCATGAATTGGAGACACGGATCGATGACGAAAAGAACGGACCTGCTCTACCGAAAACTGTTTTTCCCCGAGTGGGACTCGGAGATGGAAGAGTTTTTTGACTCAGCATTGGCCGATCTCCAACAATACAGTGAACACCGCGACATTCCCGAGTGGAACGCCCCGGAGCCGGAAATCGCCGAGTTCGATGGAGCCTTCCAGGTCGCATTCGTTCTCCCCGGCCTGGAGAGCGATTCGGTTATCGTCGAACTGATCGAAAACGTACTGATCCTTTCCGGGCTGCGCTGGAGTCGCACGCCCTTCGATAAAAAAGAGAAGCTCGTTTCCTTCCGTCGGATCGTCGAACTTCCGAAAACCGTGAACGAAGAGCACTGGCACCTTTCCTGCCGCGATGACGGCACCCTCGTCCTCTTTCTGCCGAAACCAGGATCTTCCCTCGCTTCAAAGCCTGCGGCCCAATTAAGCGGAAAAAAGCGAAAACGCAAAGAGCCTTCGCACAAGCGAACCTCCTTACGGGAAAAAGCGAATGGACGACCCGCCAATCCTCTCAATGGGTCCGGCAGGTCTCCCGGGCGTTGATCGGGAGCCAATCCGTTGGGGTCCTTAAATTAATAATAGATTGCCTCCTCTTTGCGCGGGTTCCTAATTCGGCTTCCTACACCGCCGTGGCGGCGTTGACCTCCATTCGCGCCGGAACGGGCTCAACTGCGTGAGCACTATCGCTGCGGCGCATTCCTCGTCCGGGAATTGACGCAATCTTAGAAAGGGGCCAATATGAATGCAGGGCGATGATTCTTTCAAACCTCACAAGACGCTTGCGATCACCGGTTTGGCTTTGTCTATTCCTCAGCGCTTTCGTTTCCGGTCCGGCCGCCGGGAATTCGCCATTCGACGACGCCGCGACCGCGCACCCGGTATCCGCGTCCCATGGAATGGTCGTCGCCCGCGAGGAAACGGCGGCCAGGATCGGACGGGACATTCTGGCCGGCGGGGGCAACGCGGTGGATGCCGCCGTCGCCACGGGATTCGCCTTGGCCGTAACGCTCCCCCAGGCCGGCAATCTCGGCGGGGGCGGTTTTATGGTGATCCACCTCGCCGATGGCGAACAAGCCCTGGCGCTCGACTACCGCGAAACCGCGCCCGCGAAGGCGCACCGGGACCTTTTCCTCGACAATGACGGCGCAGTGGACGAATACAAATCGCGCTATTCCCACCTCGCGACCGGCACGCCCGGAACCGTCGCCGGATTCGCCGAAGTCCTGCAACGCCATGGCACCCTGACTCTGGCCGAAGTGCTCGAACCGGCGATCGCTCTTGCCGAAAACGGTTTTCCCGTCTCACCCGCGCTCGCCTCCCATCTGCTCATCGAGAAGGATAAGTTGTCTCGCTCCCCCGACGCCAAACGCACATTTTTCCACCCGGACGGACGCACGCTCGAAGCCGGCGACCGCCTCCGCCAACCGGACCTCGCCGAAAGCCTTCGCCGGATCAAAGTGGAAGGACCGGACGCGTTTTACCGCGGCTCGATTGCCGAAAAGATCGTCGCCGATATGGAAGCCTTCGGAGGATTGGTTTCGATGGAGGACCTCGACGCCTACCGTCCCGTGTGGCGGGACCCCATCAAGGGAGAGTACCGCGGACACAAGATTCTCTCCATGCCTCCTCCGAGCTCGGGAGGAGTCCACCTGGTGCAAATGCTGAACATTCTGGAAGAGTATCCTATTTCCGAATACGGCCATAATTCCGCCCGTACGATCCACCTGATGGCGGAAGCAATGAAACTCGCCTACGCCGACCGTTCGATCCATCTGGGCGATCCGGATTTTGCCGACATCCCCGTCGACGGATTGACCTCGAAATCCTACGCCACGCAGCTTCGCGAACGCGTGAACCCCGACATGGCGACTCCCGCCGGGGAAATCGCTCCGGGGAATCCGCGGGCTTTTCAGGAGGCCTCCGAAACGACCCATTTTTCGGTCGTCGACCGCGACGGCAACGCCGTGAGCAACACCTTCACGCTCAACTTTCGCTTCGGCACCGGTCACATAGCGACCGGAACCGGGATTTTTCTGAACAATCAGATGGACGACTTTTCCGCCAAACCCGGCGTCCCGAACGCCTACGGCCTGATCGGCGGCGAATTCAACGCCATCGAGCCGGGAAAACGTATGCTCAGCTCCATGACACCGGTCATCGTCCTTCGCGACGGCGCCCCGTACATTGTCACCGGCAGTCCCGGCGGAAGTCGAATCATCAACACCTCGCTCCAAGTCCTGCTCAACGTCATCGACCACGGCAGGAATATCGCGGAGGCCACCCACGCGCCTCGGGTCCATCACCAATGGCTTCCCGACGAACTCCTGCTCGAACGAGGTATAAGTCCGGACACCGAACGGCTCCTCTCGGAAATGGGCCACAACGTCCTCCGATCAACCACCATCGGCGCGGCGCAGAGCATCCTGTTCGACGGCCAACGCCTGCACGGCGCCAGCGACCCGCGCAGGCCCGGCGGCGCCGCTGCGGGTCACTGAGCGAAATACCATTACTTTCAATTCAAGCACCCTTCCATGCGCGAATCCCGAAGCTCCGTCGATGCCTCACCCGAGAATCCCCCGCCGCAAGAGGGCTTCGGAGACAAATCCATCGCCCCGGATCGTTCTGCCATGCCGCTCGAAATCAACGTGCGTCCCGGCGTGCTGCCTGAAACCTGGGACCGAACCGCGGTTTTCTTTGCCAACCTGCTGTCCCTGTTTTTCGGGAACGAGGAAGAGACGCGCCTGCTTCGAGAAAACGTGGGCCGCATTGAAACCTACGGCGGACGCCTGATTCCGGTCATCGACCTGCTCTTTCGAGGGGGAGGCAATCTGCTTGTCCTCGAGAGGGAACCGGTGCCGGAATTGGTGGCGTTTCTTCGCGACGAACTCGGCCTGGACCTTCCGGAGGTGCGCGTTGTACCTCACTCGGTTTACACCCGTGCCACCGCCCCCGCCTCGGAGGAATTGAAAGCCCTGCTCGATGAGTTGACCTGCCATCCGGCGAAATGGATCGACGGTTTTGTGACCGACGACGTCGTGGTCCGGCTGGCGGAGCTGACGGGGAAGAGGCCGATCAGCACGGGGCGTGGCAGCCGCGAGGGCAACGACAAGAGCCTGCTGCAGGATTTCCTGGAGGGGTCCGGACTTCCGGTTTTCGACACCCTCAAGGCTTCCGGCCCGGAGGAGGGACGCCGGCACGTGGCCCGCCTCGGGAAAATGGGGTATCGCCAGGTGGTGATCAAGGCGCCCGTGGGAGCTTCCGGAATCGGCATGATCAAAGTCGACACCGGCCGGGAAGCGGAGATTCCACAATACCTCTTCCATGCGGGCGCCTGCCTCGTCCAAGGCTGGTTTGATGATTCCCGGCAAAATTTCCGGGTACTCGGTTCCCCTAGCGTGCAGGTATTTCTCGGTGAAAACACACTGACTCTATACGACCTCACCGACCAGATCCTGAGCGGCGACAGCATCCACCAGGGGAACGTCTCCCCTCCCCGGCTCGTCGAAGACGACCCGCAGGTCAAAAGGGATCTCCTCGACCAGGCGTCGAAGGCGTCCGCCTGGCTGCACGGGCGCGGGTATCGCGGCACCGCCAGCGTCGATTTTCTCCTGACCGAGGAATCCGGTAAACGGATCGCGCGCATTTGCGAAATTAACGCCCGGGTCACCGGCGCGACCTACCCGTCGCTGCTGGCGCGTCACTTTCTTCCGGCGGGCGCCTGGCAGATGCGGAACGTGCTTCTTTCCCCGCCCCAATCTCCGCGGAACGTACTCCGGCTGCTGCGGCGGGAAAACCTGCTGTACGCCCCCGGGGCGGAAGCCGGGATGTTTCCCTTCAATTTCAACCCGAATGCCGCCGGCCTGATTGAAAAGTGCCAGCTCCTCGCCCTTGGACCAGACGCGTGCGGCACCACGAAACAGTTTGAACGTTTGAAAAACCTGGATCAGTTCGCCTGGGACTATGACCGCGATTGAAAACACCGACGACGCCCGACTGCGGGAGCGGGTGGTCGCCCTCACGCGCGACCTCATCCTGATTCCCACCATCCCCAGCCGCCCCGACGACCGGGAGCGCGGCTTTTATTTCGTCAAGAACCACCTCGATACGCTCGACTCTATCCGTGTCCGCGAGTACGAGGACAAGGGGTTCCCGTCGCTGGTCGCGACACCGGACGGCTGCGAACACCCCGAAATCCTCTTCTGCGCCCACCTCGACGTTATCACTCACAAGAACCTTTCCGTCTACCGCTCCGAAATCCGGGACGGCAGAATCTACGGACCCGGAGCCGGTGATATGAAGGGAACGCTGGCCGTCCTTCTCGAAGTTTTTCGGAGCATTCACCGGAATTATCCCGGAGCCTCGCTCGGCTTCGCCGTCACCACCGACGAGGAGTTGGGAGGTGAGTCCGGGATCGGTTACCTTTTCAACACCGCCGGTCTCCGCTGCGGCGAAGCCATGATACCGGACGGAGGCAGCCTCAACGACATCACGATCGAGGAAAAAGGCATCCTGCACCTTCGCGTTCGCCGGAGGGGCCGTCCGGCCCACGCCGCACGCCCCTGGCTCGGCGTCAATCCGATCGAAGCACTCATGGACCGGCTGAGTGCCGTGCGCGAACATTTCGCGGCGATCGCCTGCTCCGGCGACCGCTGGCATCCCACCTGCACCGTAACCCTCATCCGGACCGAGAACGAAACGCGAAACCGCGTGCCGGCGGATGCGGAAGCCGTACTGGACATCCGCTTTCCCGCATCGCACACAGTCGCCGAAATCACGAACACGGTGACCGGAATCCTCGGACCGGAAACCGAAACGGAAACCATCATTTCGGCCGAAGCCACCCGCCTGCTCCCCGACCCCGCTTACCGGCAAACGATCGAAACCGTCACCGGCAGGCCCGCACGGCTCGTCAAGGACGACGGCGGCAGCGACGCCCGGTTCGTTTGCGCGCACGGCATACCCGTCGTCATGTCACGCCCCCTGGTCGGCAACCTGCACGCCGAAGACGAATGGATCGACATCGAGTCCATGATCACCTTTTACCATATCTGCGAACGCTACCTCCGCCGTAAACTGCGGCTGCCAGGCCCCGAAGACATTAAATCTTCCGGGCGGTAATGGCAGCCGAGGCGGCCTTTGATTTCGGATGGGGAAAACGCTCTTTACCGCGACAGGCCGGTATTTTATCCTGAAAAGATGAAGGATCGTGTGGCCGGGGCGGTGATGGGTGCGTTGATCGGGGATGCTTTGGGGTTGGGCCCTCACTGGTATTACGACCTCGAGGAAATGAGGCGTGACTACGGGGATTGGATTCACGACTACACCGATCCCCAACCCAACCGCTATCATGCCGGGCTGAAGGCGGGTCAGCTCTCCCAGGCCGGTATCATTCTGACCCTGCTTTTGCGTTCGGTGGTCGAAAGCAACGGTTATGACGAAGCGGATTTTTGCCGGCGTCTGGACGAGGAACTGTTTCCGCACCTGGACGGCACACCCATGAGCGGCCCTGGAGGCTACACCAGTCAATCGATCCGCGAGGCGTGGCGCAGGCGTGTCCGCGAAAACCGGCCCTGGACCGAGACGGGCGGGCATGCGGATACGACCGAGGCCGCCGAACGCGCCCTTGTGCTCGCCGCATGCTTTGCGGGAGATCCGGCGATGGTGGCAAAGACGGTCGCTTCCAACTGCCTGCTGACCCAGGCTGATGAAGCGATTGTCGCGATGACGACGGCCTATTGTTGCGTTCTGGCTCTCCTTGTTCGTGGGGAAAAAATGGATACTGAAATCTCCGGCAAACTGATGAACCTCGTTAAAAGCGGCGATCTCCCCTTTCACGCCGTCACGAGCGATCGCCGCGGTCCGCCTCGCCCGGGGACTCCGGAGCCTTCACGTGCGGGACGCTTTTCTTCTCCCGACGCCCTGCTGACACCGTCCTACATGGCGGAAGCGGCAATGGATCCTGGTATTTCAATCGAACCGGCCTGGAAGGTGTCCATCGTCTACGGGATGCCCTGCGCGATCTATCACCAACTTCCCGCCGCCTACTACCTCGCGGCGCGATTCGCCGACGATTTCGAACAAGCGGTGCTGCACGCTCTCAACGGCGGCGGCCAGAACCAGGCCCGCAGCATTCTCACCGGCGCCCTGGTTGGCGCCCAGGTCGGATTGTCTGGAATCCCAGGACGCTTTCTTGACGGTTTGGAAAACAGCGCCGCCCTGGCGTCACTGGCCGGCAAGCTCGGCGATCAAGCGGTTTCCCATAAGCGGTAAGCGCATTGCCCGGCAGACCGGCGGCGAAACCGGACAGTCTTCTTAAACCCGATTGACCAGGCAATCTTGCCGGGTAATACTTCGAGACCAAAAAGAGCGCCTAATCCCGGTGGATCCGGATGACCTCCGGCTGGGCGTCTTCCCAAACCTCAAGGCTGACTTCGCTCGGCTCGTTCAGGAACACGAATGTCCCGTTTTTGTTGCCGACCACGATGTCGGGATAACCGTTTCCCGAGACATCTCCGGCCACCACCTGGGTGCCGACGCCTGAGTTGGCGTCTATCCTGAAGGGGAGGAAGTCGACCTCTCCGTCACCGGTCCGGACGGTCTTAAACCAATAGAGCACGGCCGGCGCATTCGGCTCGGGATCACCGTGCGGGCCGTGCGCCCAGAAGCGTTTTCCGGTTACGATATCCTTGAGACCATCACCGTCGATGTCGGCAAGTGCAACCGCGTGGATCTGGGAGAACCGTATTCCGTACCGGTTGTCGCGATACCTTTCGCCCAATATGAGATTACGCGAAAAGTCGATTCGGCCGTGTTCAGCGGCGATCTGACGGAACCAGGCCAGGCCCCATCCATGAGCGTCGAGACTGGAGATCAGGTCGTTCTTCCCGTTCCCGTTCAGATCATAGGCAAAGATCTGGGCGCCCGGTCCGATCTCGACCGGGTGAAAAGCCCATTCCGGGTTTCCCGCAAGCGACTCAGGCTGCTCCCACCAGCCGCCAGCGGTAATCAGATCGACGCGGCCGTTGCCGTTGACATCGCCGTATCCGAGTCCGTGGGTGAACGGACTCCAATCACCCTCCGGAGACACAGGAATGAATTCCCAGGGCTCGGTCGGTTCGTTCGGATTTGGACGGGCGTAGCCCAGGTGGCGTCGGGTATTAAAGATCAATTCCGGCCGTCCGTCACCGGTCACATCCCCCCACCCCGGCGACTCGTTCCCCACTGCGTCATGAACGAGATGACGCTCCCAGTGCCGGTCCTCCCCGCGTGGGTTCTCAAACCAGTAAGCCGCTCTTCCGGGAAATCCGACCATCAGAATATCGGTCCATCCGTTGCCGTTGATATCGTACGTGAAGGCAAAAAACGAATCCGAGTAGTCTTCAGGGTCGAACGGCCTCGGAGGGTAGATCTCGTGCCGATCGTTAAAATCCGGTCCCTCGTACCAATAGGGACCGGAAACAATATCCATGGTCCCGTTGTTGTTGAAGTCACCGAAGTTCGCGCCCTCCGAGTAAAACTCATCCGAAAGCTGAAGCTTCTTGAAGGTGTGGAGGATCCTGTCCTCCGCTAAGCCGGCGGAATGGAATGAAATAGCTGCCGCGATCAGGAAAAGTGGTAAAGATAGCCTCATAAGAACGAACCCCTGCGGATTCCCGGCTTCAATGCGTGAAGGGATAAAGCCCCAGCGTTGCCGACGGGTCAGGATTGAATGGTTGGTGGATAACTCACACTATGCTCATAGGACTGCCGACCCGCAATACTCTATTCCCCCGCCAGTTCGAGGAGGCCCTCCTGCGGGATTTGTTCGCTCGCCACCCCATGCCG
This sequence comes from Opitutia bacterium, assembly GCA_050506795.1. Classification (GTDB taxonomy): domain Bacteria; phylum Verrucomicrobiota; class Verrucomicrobiia; order Opitutales; family T3Sed10-336; genus SLOW01. Next base: position 54,477 of record JBJHCF010000019.1, on the reverse strand, counting down.
TTCCATCGCGACGTCGTGAACCATGAACTCGCCGTTGATAATCGTGATGCGCACACGCTCTCCCAATCGGGCGGTCAGCACCGGATTCACAATCCCTTCAGTTTCGCCAGAGATCGAATGGTGAAATCGGGTTCAGCCCTAGCTTATATGACCTAACAAGACAAATTATCTTGCGCGATTTGCGCAGGATTTCAGCAACAAGGGACTAAACCGTCTCCGTATCCACCGTTTGAATATGCAGGTCGCGGAGCTGTTTCTCGGTAACCGGTCCCGGGCTGCCGGTCATGAGACATTGGCCCTTCTGGGTTTTGGGGAAGGCGATCACATCGCGGATGCTGCTCACCCCGGCGAGAATGGCGATCATGCGGTCGAATCCCAACGCGATGCCGCCGTGCGGCGGCGCGCCGTAGCCGAACGCTTTCAGCATGTAACCGAAGCGCTCCTCCGCCACGTCACTCGGAATCTGGAAGACCTCCTCGAAAAGTTTTCGCTGCAGTTCCGGGTTGTGCACACGAATACTGCCTCCGCCCAGTTCGACCCCGTTGAGAACGAGGTCGTAATGCTGACCGCGCACCGCTTTCGGATCGCTGTCGAGCAGGGCGACATCCTCCGGGACCGGTGCGGTGAACGGATGGTGGGCGGCCACGTAGCGGCCCGCCTCCTCCTCGTAAACCACCAGCGGGAAATCGATGACCCAGAAAAAGTCGTATCGGTCGGCGGGGATTTCCAGCCGTTCCTTTTTCTTGAGCAATTCGGCCGCTTCGAGACGCACGCGCCCCATGACCGTGCAGGCCCGCTCCCATTGGTCGGCGGCGAAGAAGACGATGTCCCCTTCCTCGATGCCCAGGCGTTCCGCCAGGGCCGCTTTTTCCTCGTCGGAAAAGAACTTCACGATAGGTGACTTCCATTCGCCCTTCTCCGCCTTGATAAAAGCGAGCCCTTTGGCGCCGAGGCTCTGCGCGGTCTCGGTCAGGTGACCGAGCTCTCCCTGGGTCAGGTCGGCCAGGCCCTTGGCGTTAAAGGCTTTGATCGAGCCGCCGGATTTCAGGGTGGAAGCAAAAACCTTGAATCCCGAGTTGGCGAACACATCGCCCAGGTCGACGATTTCCAGGCCGAACCGGCGGTCCGGCTTGTCGCTGCCGTAACGGTTCATGGCATCGACGTAGGGCATGCGCTCGAACTTTTGCGGCACCTCCACCCCCAGGACGTCCTTCCAGATCCTGGCGATCAACCCTTCGATCAACGCGTACATGTCCTCGCGGTCGATAAACGACATCTCCAGGTCGATCTGGGTGAACTCGGGCTGCCGGTCGGCGCGCAGATCCTCATCCCGGAAGCAGCGCGCCAGTTGGTAGTACTTCTCAATCCCCGCCACCATCAGCATCTGTTTGTACTGCTGCGGCGATTGGGTCAGCGCGTAGAACTCCCCCGGGTTGAGGCGGCTCGGCACGAGGTACTCGCGGGCGCCTTCGGGGGTGCTCTTGAAGAGGAAGGGGGTTTCCACCTCCAGAAACCCCTGTTCGTCGAGGTAATCGCGGGTGGCCTTGCCCGCCTGGTGACGGATTTTGAAAATACGCCGCATACGGGGACGCCGCATGTCCAGGTAACGGTAGGTCAGGCGCAGGTCTTCGTTCACCTTGTCGCCCTTGACATCGTCGATCGGAAACGGAGGCGTACGGGAGATGTTGTGAATTTCGAGGCCGGAGGCGGTCACCTCGATTTCGCCGGTGGACAACCTGGCGTTGACGGTTTCCTCGGGACGCGGCCCGACCGTTCCCGAGACGGAGATCACCGACTCGGTTTTCAGCTGTGACGCCTTTTCGGCCAGCTCCCGGTTGTCTTCCGGATTGAACACGATCTGCGTCAGTCCTTCGCGGTCGCGCAGGTCGACAAAAATGATCCCGCCGTGGTCGCGGACGGAATCGACCCAGCCAATTAGCTCAACCGCCGTATCGACGGATTCCCGGTTCAACTCACCGCAATGATGCGTCCTCTTCATGTATCGTCTCCAATCGTTGGTGAAAAACGAGCAGACAAACACCCTGAACCAACCGGGTCAATCCTTTGCAGGGGACCAACCGCCTGGCATCGGGAAGCGCGGGATCCGCCGACGACGTGCCGGGACGGGTGGGCTCGATCCGCGAGGAATCGGTTGTGCTTGCGCCATCCCACACCTTGAGACAGGGTGGACTCGTTAATCACCCATTAATCAGGCAGCCTGGAGTGGACCATACCTGTTTCGCCTCCGCCGACAGTTGCGGTCACTTCACCAGCACCGGGAAAGAAACTTCTATGTCATCGACCAAACACCTCCGCCGGCTCGGCGCCTTTTTTCTCATCTGCGGAGGCTTGACGGCCTCGGCAGACCAGGGGCCGGAAACGCCGGGCAAGACGGAACTACTCGACCCGGAACTTTCAAATTGGGTGGTGGAGAACGCACCAGAGGAGAACTTTTCCATAACCGATGAAGGAGTATTGCGGGTGGTGGAACCGCAGGGATGGTTGCGATCGCGCGCGACGTACATGGATTTTCGTTTGCGGGCGGAGTTTCGTTTTCTCACCGACAACGCCGACAGCGGCATATTTGTAAGAGCTTCGAGCGACAACACCTTCGCCCGCGGCTGGCCGCAGGGCAGCTACCAGGTGCAAATGCTCAACCCGCGGGCTGAGGAGTGGCCTTTCCCCCCGCTCGGCGCCGTGTTCAGGCACGGCATGCCCTCCGGCGAGACCCGGTACGACCCCGAGGACGCAAGAAGGCTGTCTCGGGAGACGGGTGAATGGCAGATCCTGGAGATCAAGGTCGCCGGGGAAGAGCTCAAGGTCTGGTTGAACGATGAGCTTCTCACTGAAGCCGCCGGAATTGGAACGCCGGGTCAGTACATCGGCATCCAGGGCGAAACCGGAACCGTCGAATTTCGCTCCATCGCGATTCGGGAGTTGCCGTCCGAGTGATACGCCTTGATTGGAAACTCGAAACGCCGGCCGGAATCGACTGACGAGTTCGCGGTCATTTGGCGTTTCACGACCCGTGACGTTCGCTTGTGTTTGCGGTAGCTGTTCGGGGATACGCCGGTGGTACGGGCGAACGCCCGCGACAGGTGAAAACGATTCGCAAATTCGCACTCCGCGGCATAACGCGCCACTCCCTCCAGAATGCGGTCCTCCCACCAGTGCATGGCCAGGAGAACACGACGACGGGGATAATCCTTTGGACGGGAGGTGAACATGGGAAATAGGTTTGAATTCGCAATCGCAATGTACCGGTCGTGCGCGAAATGTCACGGGAAATGCCTTAAATCGCACTTTTTGAGCTTCGACGGCTCTCTTCGGGCGTGCTAGCTTCCTAATCCTCAAACAGACCCATACACACGATCGATTATGAAAACCAGAACAATTGGCCGAAGGAAAATGAAGATTATGAAAAAATCAGGTTTATTTGCCTTGGTGGCAATTGGGATGTTCGCGTTTATGCTCCTGACAACGTTCGCTGTGGCTAATAGCGGGTATGTTCAAGGCGCTGATGTTGTTGTTTGGAAAGATGATGACGGGATCTTTCACGCCGAAAAACGTGACGGGATCGTCTTCAGCGGCGAGCACATCGACCATGCCATTCAGGCCGCCATGAACAGCCTCACCCCGGGGCGCACGGTCAAGGAAAGGGTCCTCGTGGTCTCCTCGGGCACGATCACCCGATACGCGACGCAATCGCCGGCCGAGGCGCTCATGGTTCCCAGCTACACCATCCTGGACATTCCCGCGACGCTCCATGCCGAGATCGATGAGGATGCGCCGGCGGGTGCGACGCTGAACAAACGCGTGCTGGTCAAGGTGCGAAACGCCACCCATGTCGATATTCCGAACATCAACATCACCGGCGAGACGGGATGGGCGATCAAAATGGAAAGCGTCTCCAATGTTCACATCGGTCATGCCTATCTGAATGTGGGCGGCTGGTCTCCCATCCGGATCGATCACGAGGGTTCCGCCGGACGGTCCCGCGATATTCAAATCGATTCGATGTACATTGAGGGCGGCAATCACGCGTTTGAAACCCGGGGAGTCGACCGGTTGCAGATTGGACAGATCATCGCCAAACATCACACCGGCTCCGGCGTCCTTCTCAACGAGACCGACGACGCCACGATCGGCAATATCATCGCCTATAATCCCAACGCCACTTCGAATTACGCGTCGTTCCGGGTCACCGCGAACAATCACGGCCGCATCACCCTGAATGGCCTCGTGAGCATTAACGCGCCCCGGGGGATCCACATTCACACCGGCACCGGAGACATGGTCGTCAGCAATATCTATATCGAAGGCGCCCGCGACTACGGCATCAGGTTGAGCAGTTCCCCCAACACGATCATCACCAACGGCGTGATCAAGAACACTCGTGGCACGGCGATCACCGTTTACACCTTTGACGCGAATCCGACGCCCGACCGGACCGCCGACGGCGTATCCATCACGAATATGCGCATCTACGACGACCGACCCGCGGGGCAGCGCACCCAGACGCACGGCATCGTCTTTTCCGGTCAGAATGGAATCATCGCCAACAACGACCTGCGCGACGCCGGAACAGTTTCCAACCTGTCGCTACACTCCGCATCGACCTTCGTCAGAAACAACCTTGGCGCCGGAGTCGCGCAGGGAACGGTGACGCTCCAATCCGGAGCGAACCCGGCGGCGCGCGTAAACGGAGTAAGCCCTCACCGGAATGTTTCGCTCGACCTGAGGGCCAGAGCTTCGCAAGCGCCTGAAGGTTCCTTTGCCTGGGACCACTACTTCGAGTATAACGGCGGCAGCAATCAGTGGGATTTGGTATTCGAGTGGCGGACGGATCCCGGCCAGAATATGCAAATCGAGTATATCGTCGATCAGCCTCTGGCAAATCTGGGGGGATGAATGGACCATGGATGGTCCATACTCTTTCGAAAAGGTTAACATGCTTTCCAGACCCCGTCCGAAAGAGTTTTCCAGGCCGTCGGCGGCCTGGTTACTCGGGCTAAAGCACCGAGCTACGACAGGAACGACGAGCGAAACTAGCGTAGCGCGGTGCTTCAGCCCGCGTGTTGGATATTCGAAATCACGAGCGTGCTCCGTCCGTCCGGCCCGGTCAGCCAAAACAACGACCAGAAGCCTTTTCGGATACCCTCTGTCTACAAACAGGACATTCCTGCTTCTCGTTATCCGCTTTCTGATCCTGGGGTTGCTGCTGCCGGCGGGGGTCGCGGGAGCGGAGGACCACAAGGTCGGAAGCGCCGACATCGTCGTCTGGAGAGACGCCGCCGGGACGTTTCACGCGGAAACACGGGAGGAGATCGAATCCTCGGACATTCACCACCCAGAGGTTGACCGGGCGTTTTACCGGGTGGTCATTCGGCCGGATCTCTGATCGAAACAGAACAAATTACCTTTTTATTATGATCAATAAACACACAACTCGACTTAAATCATTGCCATTTGCCGCCTGCTTTCTTTCCGGAACCGTCCTGTTGTTTCTTCTGATGCTCGGTGCGAATACCGCCCCCGCCGCTTCTTCAGGGTTAAACGCACCGACCGATCCGGGCCGGGTAACCATAGAAAACGGTGTGATGTACTGGGCCGACTCCGGTGAAGAGGTCCGGCTTTTCGGCGTCAATTATTACACCCCGTTCTCCCAGACCTACCGGGGTCTGAATGTGATGGGAAAGGATCACAAAGAGGCGATCGACGAAGACGTCTATCACCTGGTTCGCATGGGGATGGAAGCTTTCCGCACACACATTTACGAGATCGAGATCACGGACAGACAGGGAAACCTGGTCGAAAACCACCACCTCGATTTGCACAACTACTCGCTCTACAAGATGAAGGAGCATAACATCAGGACCATCATCACCCCCACCATCTATTACGGGGCGGGATGGCCGGAGGGAAATGTCATTCAGCCTCCCGGATTTGCCAACTATATCTCCAAAGCGGCGGCGCCGCAGAATCGTGAATTCTGGCCGGTGATCCGGAACTATCTCGATCAGATCGTCAATTACCGAAACCCCTACACGGGACTTACGCCCATCGAGGACCCGAACATCATCGCCATCGAAATTGACAATGAACCTTCCCACAGCGGATATGACCGGACGCTGGAATTTGTAAACACGATGGCAAACCAGCTCCGCGAAAGCGGCTGGGACAAGCCGATCTTCTACAACATCACGCACGGAGTCCCGGAAGCCTACCTGGATGCCGATATCGACGGCGTGACGTTCCAGTGGTACAACGCCGGGCTCTACCAGGGCAGGGAGAAACGTTCCAACTACTTCCCGTTTGTCAGCAGCTTTGACATGCCGTGGGTCGATGACGAACGGTATCAGAAGATGGCCAAGATGGTCTACGAATTTGATCCGGCCGACAATCTGAACAATTACGCCCTTCCTATGTCGGCGAGGAGCTTCCGTGAGGCCGGAATGCAGTTTGCCGCCCACTTCGCCTATACCGCCCTCGGGGTCGCCCATGCGAATTCCGACTGGATTTCACACTACCTGAACCTGGTCTACACACCGGGAAGAGCGGTCAGCATGATCATCGCCGGTGAAGTATTTCGCGAGATCGATCACATACAGCAGTTCGAAGCCTATCCGGCCGACACGACGTTCGGAAGTTTCAGCATGAGCCATCACGAGGATCTCAGTTTGATGAATACCGATCGGGCGTTTCTCTACTCCAATAACACCGACACCGCTCCGCAAAATCCGGAGGCGCTCGAGCGCATTGCCGGGGTCGGCACGTCTCCCGTGGTTTCCCACCCGGGCCGGGGCGCTTATCTGCTGGATAAGCTTGAAGACGGTGTCTGGCGCCTCGAGGTATTTCCGGATGCAATCCCGACCCAGGACCCGTTTGTCGGGCCGGTAAACAATCTCAGATACGTCGTGCGCATCGAATGGCGCGACCACCCGATGCAGATCACCCTGGGTGATCTCGGTGATTCATTCCGGATCCGGGGGCTGAATGAGGACAACCATTACAACGCAACCGCCAGCGGAGGTACTTTTACGATTTCCCCGGGAACCTATCTGCTGACCCGGGAGGGAGTGGACAGCGGCCGTTGGACACCCGAAAGCCGTTTCGGCACTGTGAAACTCGGTGACTATCACGCGGTTCCCGCCAATGCCGAAAATCCGGAGGTATGGCACAGACCTTCCGAGCAGGGAGAAGCTGGCGCGCCGCTTACGATTTCAGCTGACATCTCCGGTCTGCGTAATGACGACACCCTGTCACTTCGGGTCAAGACCGCTTCCGGCGCCAATCATAACGTCGAGATGCGGGAAGTTATCCCGTTCAAGTTTGAGGCCGATATTCCCGCCGATATTATGACCGCGGGCGACGTCGACTACTGGATCGTCGTGGAGCGGGAAGTCGGGAGCGGATACCTGACCTTCCCGGGCAGCGTTCCCACCGCCCGTTGGGAGTGGGAGGATGACTTCATCCAGCGATGGACAACCCGGGCGGTTGAGCCGGGAAGCCCTGTTGAAATCTGGCATGCTCAGAAAGACCAACAGAGTTCCTACCAGGCGTTCAGTGGCGGTGGCGGCGCCAACCGGTCTCAGCTGGTCCAAACCGGTATCGAAAACGCGATGGCCAGAAGTGTTTCGTCGACAACTCCGACTCAGGGAAGACACGTGCTCGGGTTCTCCACCTTCATAGCGGACAGGATCAGAGGGATCACTCCCGAAACGCTGGATACCTATCAGTATCTCGTCGTAAGGGCGAAAACCGAATTCGACAATCCGGCCCCGATGAAGGTTGTGCTTCTCGACAACGACGCCAACGCCTACAGCGCGCCGGTGGATTTGGAGAATGTCTACCGGGAATACCGGATCCCGCTGAGCTCCTTCGAAGCGGACCGATTCATGATGCTTCCGAGAGGGTTTCCGAGCGTCCTGGGCGGATGGTTCGAAACAGGAGTCAGGGGCGAGGTGCGTCCGAGCAAAATCGAGGAGATTCAGTTCCTCATGGATACATCCGACAATCCCGGCTATACGGGCGGCGAGCGTTACGGATTTGAAGTGGAAACAGTCTGGCTGGAATGAACGCGTTACCCAGGGACAGGTTTCCATAGGATGAAAAAATCCTTATGATCGCCCCACCTGTACCCTTTTTCTTCGGCCCGCGCATCACCCGCTAACGCAATTGATGGTATTTGCCTTTAGAGCCCGGAGCATCGCGCCCAGACGCCCCACGTCCCGCGTCGCCCCTGCCCTGAGCCTGCCGAAGGGCTCGCCCCGTCACTCCACCACGAAATGAACGGTACGAACGCGTTCGTTACCGGCTTCATCCTCGGCGACCACGATAAGATTATGTCTACCCGCGGAGAGGTCGCTCAATGAAAGGCTGAAACGCTCACTTCGGGAGTCGTAAAAACCATCCTCTGGAAAAAGCGGCGTTCGTTCGCCGCCATTGAGGTAGTAACGAGCATTGGTGATAATGCTGACCTTATCCTCAACCTCGAGTTGCACCTGAGCTTCACGGCCATTGACTTGTACCTCAACCACCTCGATCGCGGGCGCCGTATTATCGATCAAAAAGGCTTCGCTCACCCGTGAGGCGCTGCGTTCCGAACCGGGCGGATTGGCCAAATGATCGCTGGCGATGACCTTTGCGTAATAACGGCCCTCATCGAATCCCTGGGTATTGAAGGATAGAAAATTATCGCGCAGATCCTCCGCCAGGGTGGTCCAATACTCATCGTTCTCGGCCCGGATCTTCAGGATGTAACTCAATGGGTCTCCGTTCGGATCGGTCGCCTGCCAGGCGATGGTGGCCAACCCGGGCCGTTCGTAAACCCGCATCTGGCCGCTGCGGGACTGCTGGTTCTGCTGACGGGCCTGGTTGTTGGAAGCGAACAGCTGATCGAGGTCGATGCTCGGCGCCTGAGGTGAGGGGGGTACCCGTTCCAGCGCCACGTCGGCCGGGACCAGTCTGATGGCGGAAATAACCGGAGCGGCGTTAAACCGGCTGAAAAAGAAGCGAGCCCGGTTGGCGCGCACGTCCAGCGCGTTTTCGTTCTCGCTTTCGTTGGAAAAATGCAGCCGGTATTGGAAATACCGGGCCGCCGGGAGGTCCAGGGATATCGACTCAACCGTGGCGGCCGGCTCCGTCCAATCGCTCCAGGTCCTCTCGGGTTTTTCCGTATTGCCGCTGCGAGCACTGACCCGGACGCCGCTTCCGGAAGAGTCCAGGTGAAACCGCCCCCAACGCGCCACTTGACCGGCATCGTGAACCTTCGACGTATAAACGCCCTCCGAAGCAACTCCGAAATCCATTCGGTACACCTGCGCCGGGTTACTGGTAAAGGCATACACTCTCTCCGCTCCGGTCGGATCGGCCGCCACCATGGAGACCTCGCCCCCGGACTCGAGACGCTGCAGCAGTTTCCATTCACCGGGGCCGGTGACGGAAAAAATGCGCCCCTGATTTCCGGTTCCCACCAGCAATCGGCCATCCGCCAGCAACGCCATGGAATGGATGGCGTATCCGGGTAAGGTCCAATACGGCTCAAAGTATCCGTCCGGATCGACGCGGTAAATCGTGCCCACCCGCGAACCGGCGGCGCGGGCCTGTTGTTGATTCTGCGATCGGGCTTCGGCGTTATCCGAACCACTCTCTCCGGCGCCGAGAATGGCAGCGATCACGTTGCCAATCGTCCCGGTCGGTCGGGCCGGGGCCGCGGTTCCGGCGGCGTCGCCGGCGAACGCCGCCACGTAAAGCGTTCCATCGTCCGCCGTCACGATGCGTCGTACCTCCCGATCGCCGGTGTTCAGGAGAGCAAACGCCCTTCCATCCTCATCGAACCGGTACACCAACCCCCCGGGGCTCGTCCCCGCGAGCAGACGTCCCTCATTGTCCCATGTCAGCGTGGAGATGTGGGTCTGCTCGCTTTCGAAGAACAGCTCCACCGCATCACCCGGCTCGAACTCGGGCGGCAACCGATAGATATTCCCCTTCGCTCCGGTGGCCACGTACATGTGGCCCACGGTGTCAAAAACGATCTCCCAGATATAATGCTCTTCCGGTTGGAAAAAAACCTCCGGCTCGGCATCCCCGATAATACGGTAGATCTTGCCCTCGGGAGAAGTCCCTACGTAGAGCGCGCCGTCGGGACCGACCGCCAGAGCCCGTGACAACACCTGCTCCGGATCGAATACGGGCGTCAGTTCGCCGTCTCCGGAAAGCCGATACACCTTCCCCTGGTTGCCGGTGCCGAGGTAGAAACCGCCGTCGCCGTCCGGCAACGCCGTCCACACGATCGGCTCGTCGAGCGCCGCCAGCGTCTCCACTGCCGGGGCGAGCAAGAGCTCGCCGGTCGAATTCAGCGCCAGATTGCTGAACTCACCCTCCAGGAATCCCGGCACACCCTCATGAGTCACGGATTCGGTCTGGGTCTTCGCCACCGGACTGGCGGCGAAAATTAAGGCGGGGAGGAGCAGCAATGCTCTCTGGCGAATTGAAAGAACGGACATCATTGAATTGCGGGTTCGAGACTGAAGGAATTGCGGTAGTTGCCCCGGAATTCACCATCGACGCGAATCCGGGTTTCCCAAAGGGTTTTTGTCGCGGTGCCACGGGTGGGCAAAGTGGTGCCGGCCGAGCCGTAGAGGGCTCCGACCGAGGGAGGAACATCGGGCAGAAACTGACCCTCCACCGCCAGCCCGGGCGCGTCCTCCAGGACCTTGATGAGAATTTCCTGATGGGAGTAGTGATCCCGCAGGCGATCGATCAACTGGGCAAAATTCCGGGGCGTCGCGGCCCGCGCCTCCGACACTCCCCGGGCCGCCCGGGCGTCGCCGACAAAAAGGGTGAACCGCCCATTGCCGGTGCTTTCCGGCAAAGGAACCCGCACCCGTTTTGTGGTGGCTTCACCGCGATGGTTGCGCAGCCGCAGAAGCATCTCCACTTCGCCGCCGGCGGGAAAACGGGTCCGGTTGAGCTGCACACCGTCGAGTTGCGTCAGGAGCTGTTCGTCGAGGGAGCTCACCTCAACCTCAACCCGCTTAACCCGGGGAAAAACGAAGGGGTTGGCGACAATCTGATCGTACAGGAACAGGTGGTCGTAAGCCAGGACCAGCGGCGCCGAACTCCCCGCCGCCGCATCCCGCAGTACCAGGGGTTCCTCGCCCTCAATTTCAAAACGAGTCTCCACCAGGAGAGTCTTCTCTCCGCCGGCGGATCTGGAATCGAGCAACGCCTCCATCAGGGCCATGGCGGAGATCAGCGGGGAAAAAAATTCATCCTCGAAAATTTCACCCCGGTAATACTCGTCTTCCCCCAGGCGTCCCCGTACCCGGACCTCCATCTCCGTGACCGGCGCCGTCCGCCCGAGGGTGCCGGCGATGGCGCTGAGCCGGTCCTGGTGGATCGCTCCGATTACGGGTCCGGGATTGCTGAGCTTGAACGAACTCTGAACCGATTGGACCACGGTCATGACTTCCGCCGGGGCCATGGGAATGTCCACGTCGCCTTCGCCGAAAAAGGAATGCCCGAACGCCAGGATGCGATCCCCCATGCGGTGGGTGACCGTACCCGTGCCGGCAAACGTGAAATCACCGGTCATGAGCATCCCCGCCACTGCGGAACCCGGCTTCAACTCCAGGTCGATATCGCCCCGCGCCCGCCCCATCGGCGCGGTTTCCAATTGGATGCCGCGCTGACGAAACTCACGTTCAAAGGCGGCCATCACCGAAGGAGATATGCCTGCGACAAAGAGAGGCGTCGGCAACGGCCGGATCGATTCGCGCACCAGATCCCGCGACGGCAAGGCGCCGTCATCGAACGATCGCCAAGCGCCCGACTCGAGCATCTCGCGATCCGGCGGCTCGCTCCAGGCGCGCCGCAAGCCGCCCCGGTCCCCCGCCCGGCGGGCAATGGGGTCACGTTCTTCCCGTTCGGCCCAATCCCAGACCTCCAGCATATCTTCGATCGGGGTCACGCCGATCAAAGCCTGTTCCTTGGCCCAGGTAAAACCGTACGCGTACGCCCCCACGAGTTTCCCGTCGATGAACACCGGACTGCCGCTCATCCCGGAAACCGGTCCGGTCACAAGACTGTGCTCATCCAGCGCTTCGCAGAGAATCAGTGAACGCCGCGGGCCAAGGAAATTCACGCCGACCCCGACCACCTTGAGCGGGAACGATTCGATCCGTGTGCCCGAAATTACGGTACGCCATTCCCCTTGCATTCCCGGTTCGACTTCGGAAAGCGGCATGATTTCCGGGAATTCATCCGCGGCGTTAAGAACGGGAGCGACAAGCAGGGCCATCAGCCCCGCCGACAACAAAACGGATCGGCGCGGATAAAAGATCATGAAGGACAAAACTCTGGTTTAGAAATTCCTAAATGGAAAGACACACGAAAACCGAAAAAAATCAACTCTCGGGAAGGAAGGCGGGTGTTGGCGGTTTATGGTTATCGGTGAATGGTTATTGGTGAATGGCAATCGGTTATCGTGCAATTCACTTCCTGCCAGTTACTTTCAACTTTGAATTTTTAACGTCCACCTTACTTATGGTCCCACGGAAGTCGGACTTTGAGGGGACGCTCTTTCCAAACTTCGGTGACGTCGAAAATCTTGCCCGGGTTCAGGATGTTATTGGGATCCAGGGCCTGCTTGACGGCACCCATGGCGGCAATCTCAGCCCGCCCGTGCTCCAGAGTCAGAAAGGGGGTCTTGGCCAGACCAATCCCGTGTTCGCCGCTAATGGCACCACCGAGATCGATCACCTCTTGCATCAGGGCGCGCAGCGCGCCCAGGGCCCGGGCGGAAATATCGCGGTCGTCGCGGCGGTACATGATATTGACGTGGAAATTCCCATCCGCAGCATGGCCGAAAGTTGCGATCGGAACACCGGTTTCCCGGCTCAGGCGCCGAATAAAGGTCATTAGTTTGATCTGCGAGCGCAGCGGAACCACCACGTCCTCATTCAACTTGCTGTCGCCCAGTTCGAACATGGCTCCCGAACATTTCCGCCGGACTTCCCAAAGCGCCTCCGTCTCCTTTTCGTCCGAAGCCTCCCTCACCGCCAGGGCTCGCGGTTGAACGATCTCCAGCAGCCGGCGCCGTTCGTCCCGCACCGCGGCGGGATGTCCGTCCAGCTCCATAAGCAGCACCGGACGCCCGGCTTGTCCCTGGAACACGCTCTCCCCGGTGGCGCTCTCCGCGCAGGCCACGCTCTCCCGATCAAGAAACTCCAGAATGGAGGGAATCAACGGCGCGGACAGAATCGCCTTCACCGTCCGCAAAGCGAGGGTTTCGTTGGCAAAGGATGCCAGAACGGTCCAACGAGTCTCCGGCATGGGAATCAGGCGCAGCACCGCTTCGGTAATCACCCCGAGCGTCCCTTCGCTGCCGATCCACAGGTCGCGCATGTTGTAACCGGCGGCATACTTGCGCAGATCGCGGCTCCAGGAAACGATTTCCCCGGTCGGCAAAACGCCGCGCAGGGCCAAAACGTAGTCGCGGGTCACTCCGTACTTTCCGCCCCTCATGCCCCCGGCGTTGCAGGCGATATTGCCTCCGAGTGTGCCGAACTCCTTGGAGGACGGGTCCGGAGGATAAAACCAGCCGCGGCGCGCCGCGGCGCGCTGCAAGTCCCCGGTGCGCACTCCGGGCTGGACGTAGGCCATGCCGGCGGCCCGGTCGACCCGAAGTTTCCTCCAAGCGGAAAGGTCGAGGACCCAGCCCCCGCGAACCGGCGAAGCCGAGCCGGTGAGGGACGATCCGCCCCCGCGCGTGGTCACGGGAACCCCATGACGGTTCGCGTGACGCAGCAGCGTCGCAACGTCCTCCTCCGAACGCGGCCGGATCACGGCGTCCGGCGTCCAGGCCAGTTTGCTGCCGTCGAAGGAAGCGGCATGCCGGGCTTCAGCCCCGGTATCGACACAGGAACCGAGTTTTCTTTTTAGCGCACGAGTGGCTGCGGGCTCGCTCATAAAAACCAAGAGAGCAAAAAACGAGGTTCGGGGCAATGTCCTGCTGATCCTGGACCCTGGAAAGGGGCATTACTCGCGCCGCCCAATCCGGCCCACGGCGGCTTCGGGATAGGTGACGGAGTAGTCTTTTCCGAAAAGCCGGCGATGCACCACGTCATTGCGATAAACCTCCCAGTCGGCCCGTCCGATGCGGCGGAAATAGAGCGTGACGAAGGAAGAAGTGATCACAATGAAGGTGGAATAGAGAATGGCCACCCAGAGCATCTGACTCTGCAGCGGTTCGCGAAAACTGAGCAGGATGATGGCGAAGGCGATGGGCCCGTTTTGTATTCCGGTCTCGAGCGAGACCGCCCGTTTGAACCGCGGAGCCAACCGCGCCAGACCGGCCATCAGGTAACCGAAGAGGAAGCCGATCAACCCGACACAAACCGCGCCGGCGTAAATTCTCCAGGAGGTATCCAGAAACAGGTTCGCGTGACGAATGATCACCGAACAGAGCAGAAAAAGGATCACCACGATCGCCATGAATCCGGCGGTGTCTTCGGCTGTTTTGGCCCAACCGGGAGAAATCCGCAGCAGAACCATTCCCGCCGCCACCGGCACCAGCACCAGCAACAGGGATAGGATGATGTTGAAATACGGCATCACAAAACCGGTTTCGTCGCCCGCCGCCCGCAACTCCGCGTCGATCTGTTCGCCGAAACCGGAAGCGTAAAGATCGAGCAGAATCGGCATCATAATGAGGGCGAGCAGCGTCGAGGCCGCCGTCATCGATATGCTCAACGCCACCGAACCGCGCGCGAAATAGGCGAACATGTTGGAGGTGGTTCCTCCCGGAAGACAACCGATGAGAATCAAAGCAATGGCGTGGGCCGGCGGCAGTTGCAACACGACGGCCAAACTGAAGGCGATCAGGGGCATCAAGCCGAACTGTGACAGAAATCCGATCAGCAGACCCTTCGGACGATCCAGGGCGTTGCGAAAATCACCCGGTGTCAGGGTGGCGCCCATACCGAACATAATAATCAGAATCATGATGGCGAGCAGGCCCTGCTCAATCGGATTCAAAAGTTGCTGATCGATTTCCATCGGTTTTCAACGCTCGCTGCGTTCATACATGGCGTTAATCACGTCCCGGTACTTCTCCGCAACCACGTGACGCTTGAGCTTGAACAGGCTGGTCAACTCCTCGTCCGTGCTGAACGGCTCTTCCAACAGGAAGAAAATATTGATGCGCTCGAACGCCTTGAACCCCTCGCGTTCGGAGATCTGCACCCGAATCGCCGAACGCATGAGCGAACGGGCGTCCGGATCGCGCGCGAGTTCCACACGGTTCTCCGCCTTGATTCCGTTTTCCGCGAATCCTTCCAACGACGGCACGATCAGCGCCGCGGGGGCTTTTCGATCCTGCCCCACCACCACGCACTGATCGACCAGCGGCGACTGCAGAAGCCGCATTTCGATCGGGGCCGGCTCCAGGTTCTCCCCGCTGGAGAGCACAACGGTTTCCTTGCAGCGGCCGACAATTCGCAGGCAGTCGTTAAAGGTGACCAGTCCGATATCGCCGGTATGCAGCCATCCATCGCGCAAAGACGCTTCCGTGGCCTCCGGATTGCGGTAATACCCTTTCATCACCTGCGGCCCGCGCACCACCACCTCGCCGCGCAATCCGCGGCCGCCGTCCTCCCGCTTGGGATCCGGATAAAGGACGCGTCCAGTATCGAGACAGAGGATACGAAGCTCCGTATCCGGAATAACCGGACCCACGGTTCCAATCACCAGCTTTTCGGGTGTCCGCACGGCGATAACCGGCGACGACTCGGTGAGGCCGTATCCCTCCAGCACAGGTATCCCAATGTAATTGAAAAACTGATCCACTTCCCTGGACAACGCGCCCCCGCCCGACACCGATCCCTTGAAAGCTCCTCCAACCACCAAACGCAGCTTTTCCAGGACAGCGGCGTTAAAAAAACCGTACCAGGGCAGCAAAATAAACCAACGTACCGCGTGAAAAACCGCGAGCGCCGCCGTTTTCGCCTTGGACCGATTTTTCAAATCCAAGGCGCATCCACAGAAGAAAAATACCGATTCCTTGTAGTAATGGCTGAAAAAATACGCGGTGTGGAAAAGCGCCCGCCGTACGGGATGAGACTGCTTGACTCCCTTGAGAATCCGCTGGTGCACGCTTTCCCAGAGCCTCGGCGCCGAACCCATAAACGTGGGTTCTACGTCCTTCATATCCTCGGCCAGGCTGCGCACGCCGGAATAATAGGTGCAACAGCCCCGGCTGATGGCCAGCATTTCGAACACCCGCTCGAAAATATGCCATACCGGCAGGACCGATACGATCCGGTCGGTACAGGAAACCTCCAGCGGTATCCGGTCCAACTGGGAGATCATGTTGGCGTGCGTCAGCATCACCCCCTTCGGCTCTCCAGTCGTTCCCGAAGTGTAGATTAGCGTGAAAAGGTCATCCGGCCGAAGATCCTTCACCCGCTCCTCCACCCGCCGGTCTCCACGTTCCCGCAATCCGCGTCCGTGCTCTACAAGGTCGGCCAGACGCCGGGAGCCTTCGACCGGTCCCGCGCTTGGGTCGAGCACAATGATCTCCATCTCCCTGCCCGCGGGCAGCTTGTCCCGCAACGCCAGCAATCGATCGCGCAGGGAGGGGGTTTCCACAAACGCCACCCGCACCCGGGCATGGTCGAAAATGTACTCGATCTCGCGATCGGTCACGTCCGCGCCTCGCGGCACATCGGCGGCGCCGCACAACTGCACCCCGTAGTCCGCCAGAATCCATTCCAGACGGTTGTCGCCCAACAAACCCACGTGACTGCGCGCCGCCACGCCGATGTCGATGAGTGCCGTGGCCAGGAAAACCCCGCGATCATAAAGCTCGCGAAAACTGACCGGTTCCCATTGGCGGGCCTTTTTGCGGGTGGCGAATGCAGGCATTTCGCCGAAGGTTTCGGCGGCCTGACGGTAAAGATCCGCCAGGTGGGAGCCGGTCAGACGGAAAGTCGGTGGCTGTTTAAATCGAAAAACGTTGAAAAAGGATTTCGGCAAACGGAGGATTTACAGGGTTGGCGCAGCAGGATGACGAGTAGTCTGGCGAGTCATGGAAAAAAGAGGAGCATGAACGGTTTGGCGGAGGATTTCAAGCAATGGAGAGAGCGAAAGACGATACGTAAATCGCTGAGCGACATTGCGGTCGCCCTGGGATTGGCCCCGGATGACAGCCCTGGATTTCGCGATACCATGGTCACCGGCGTGGAGTGCCGGCCCGACCGGGTGAAACCCGGTGATCTGTACGTGTGTGTCGACGAGTACCTGGTCTATAACCTGTGGCGCCGGGGCCGCGAATTTGTCAGCACGGCGGCAACAAATGGCGCGTTGGCGGTCATCACCGACCAGCCGATCCCGGACTGGAACGGTCCCCAGCTTATCGTCCCTCGCCCCCGCGAGGCGCTGGCCCGGGCGGCCCGCACGTTCTACAATGATCCGGACGACTCGGTGGCCACGGTGGGCGTCACCGGGACCAACGGTAAAACCACCACCACCCGTTTGCTGGCCCATATTCTGAGGAAAACCCGCGGCGCCTGTGCCAGTATGGGCACCCTCGGCGTCGAGCTGGGAGGGAGGACTCTGGACCCGGGTGAATACACCACGCCGCTGGCGCCGGTGACCTACGACCGGCTGGACCGCCTGCGCGACCTGGGTGTTCCCTACTCCGTCATGGAGGTCTCGTCTCACGGCCTGGCGCTCGACCGGACGGAAGGAATTCGCTTCTCCGGAGCAATCCTGACCAACTTCTCGCGCGACCACCTTGATTTCCACGGTAGTCTCGACGCCTACGCCGCCGCCAAGCGACGGCTGTTCACGGCGCTCGAACCGGAAGCCTTTGCCGCGATCAACCGCGATACCGAACGCTTCAGTTCTTTCCACGAAGGCCTTCGAGCGCGGGTGGTGACCTACGGGCTTGATCCGACCGCCGACTGGACTGCCGCGGACGTTTCCTGCGGTCCGGACGGCTCTCGCTTCCTGGCCGCCCGCCAAGGAAAGCGCTACCCGGTGGAGAGTCGCCTGGTGGGCCGATTTCAGACCTACAATATTCTCGCCGCCCTGGCCGCCGCGGTGGAATTGGGCGCCGATCCGGAACATGCCGCGGCCGCGGTGGCGGATTTCGCCCCCGCCCCCGGCAGGATGGAAAGTTATCCCCTGCCCAACGGCGCCGTGGCCATCATCGATTTCGCCCACAATCCCGATGGGCTGCGGCATCTCCTGGAAAACTGCCGCGCCCTGCTGCCCGGGAGGATGGTTGTGGTTTTTGGCTGCGGAGGAGACCGGGACAAAGGAAAACGGCCCCTGATGGGGCGAATCGCCTCCGAACGGGCCGACACCTGCTGGATCACCTCCGACAATCCCCGCACCGAGGACCCGGCGGCCATCGTCGCCGAGGTGCTGCAAGGCTGCCTTCCCGGCGCCCGCGTTCGCACCCTCACCGACCGGGCCACCGCCATCCGGGAAGCCTACGCCGAAACCGGGCCGGGCGATGTGCTGGTCGTCGCCGGCAAGGGACATGAAACGTACCAGTTGGTCGGAGAATCCCGCCTCCCCTACAGCGACAGAGAGGAAATCCTGCGGCTGGGAACGTAAACACCCAGGCCGACCCGCCCCTTGCCTTGACCCGAACGGCAATCGCGGTGAAAACGGAGAAATGAACGCACACGCTTTTCCGGAAAGAACGGATAAAAAGGCCATCGAAGAGGGCGACCTCATGCGACCGAAATTCGATGAGCACGGCTTGATTCCCTGCATCACGGTGGATGCCGCCAGCAAGGACGTTCTCATGTTCGCGTATATGAACGCGGAGGCCCTGAGACTCACTCTGACCACAGGGAAAGCGACTTACTACAGCCGCAGCCGGAACAAGCTGTGGATCAAAGGCGAGGAATCCGGGTTGGTGCAAAAGGTCAAGGACGTCCGCGTGGATTGCGATCAGGACGTGGTCATGATCGAGGTGGAAGTCACCGGCACCGGTTGCTGCCACCAGGGTTTCCGGTCCTGTTTCTACCGGCGGGTCGCCGACCCGGAGAACCTTCGTCTGGAGTTCACCGACGAACGGGTCTTCGATCCCAAAGCGGTTTACAAAAAGGGGTAACGGAACCCGCGTACCTGTCGGCGACTCAGCCGGTGTAGACTCGGGACACCCGTTGGGTGATGGAGCACAGGGCCTCCCAGGGAATGGTGCCGCACCATTCGCTGTACTCGCGCAACGAGATCTCCGACCCCTCTCGGCGACCAAACAGCGTTGCCGGTTCGCCGGGAGCCAGATCGGGGACCCGGGAGGCGTCGACCATGATCTCATCCATCGTCACGCGGCCCAAAATGGGACAACGCACGCCCCGGATCAGGATCGCACCACGGTTGCTGCAGGCGAGATGCACGCCGTCACCGTATCCCGCCGCCACCACCGCCACTTGGGTCCGCCGCTCCAGCCGGCAGGTGCGGCCGTAACTGATATCCGTTCCGGCCGGCAGGGATTTCACCAGACTGACCCGCGAGTGCAGGCTGCAGACCGGGGTCAGAGGAAGATTCCGCAAACGCCCGGCGGCCTCCGCGGCCGGTAAAACGCCGTATTGGGCGATCCCGATACGAACGGCATTGAAGCCGTGTCCGTCCTCGAAACTGTCGAACCCGGCGCTGTTGTCGACGTGGACCAATAATTCCTCGCGCCGCAAATCCGGCATCCGATCCAAGGCCGCGCGGAATCGCTTGCGCTGCAGCGCGGTGAAATCCAGGTCGCAGTCGGCGCTGGCCAGATGGGTGTAAACTCCGGCCAGAAAGAGGCCGTCCGCCGACATCAACTGCTCATAAAGCGGAATCGCCTCCTCGTGCCAGACCCCCAGGCGACCCATGCCGGTATCCACTTTAAGATGCACCGGATGCTTCTTTTTCGCCCGTGTCGCCACCCGGGAGATACGATCGATCTCGCCGGGAGACGACACGGTGGGTGTCACGTCGAGCTCCAGCAAACACTCTTCATCTCCGGGAAACACCGGACTCAGCATCAGCACCGGACTCTGGCGGTCATGGCGACGCACGGTCGCCGCCTCCTCCAGACTGGCCACCGCGTAAAGGTCGACCAGCGGTCCGCGTGCCAGGCGTTCGACCACCCGGCTCAACCCGTGCCCGTAGGCATCGGCCTTCACCACCGATATGTAGCGGCATCCCGGCGGCAAAGCCGCGCGCAGCAACCGGACGTTGCTCTCGAAGGCATTGAGATCCACGTCCGCCCGGCACCGGGGCGGACAAGCGGTAAAGTCCTCCGCCCCGCTCACCGGCACACCTCCCTTTCCAACGTCGAAACACTCATGCAATGTTCAAAGCGACACAGGGTAACGGTCGCGTTTGAGATACGGCAACCTGTTTTACATTGAAACGACGTCCCCCCTTGCTCACGCTGCTTCTTTTTCTCCATGAGCGACGCCAGCCAACAAGACACACCGGACATCGATGCGGTGGAAGAATACCTGAAGTCTTTGCAGGACAGCATCTGTAAGGCGCTGGAACAGGAAGACGGCTGGGAGAAATTCCGTGAGGACCTGTGGGAGCGCGAAGGCGGCGGCGGCGGACGGACCCGCGTACTCGACCGGGGCCGCCACCTGGAGAAAGCGGGGGTCAATTTCTCTCATGTGCAGGGCGACCGACTGCCACCCTCCGCCACGGCCACCCGTCCGGAACTGGCGGACCGGAGGTTTCGCGCCATGGGGATCTCCCTGGTGATTCACCCCAAAAGCCCGATGGTCCCCACCGCTCACGCCAACATTCGGTTCTTTGTCGCGCAGCGCGAGGGATCCCCGGATGCCTGGTGGTTCGGCGGCGGCTTCGACCTGACTCCGTACTACGGTTTCGAAGAGGACGCCGTCCATTGGCACCGAACCGCGGAAGCCGCCTGCCGGCCGTTCGGCGAGGCGCTTTATCCGCGCTACAAAAGGGCGTGCGACGAGTATTTCCACATTAAACACCGCAACGAAAGCCGCGGGATCGGCGGACTTTTCTTCGATGATGTCAACGAAGCGGGCTTCGAACAGTCGTTCGCCTTCGCCCGCAGCGTCGGCGATCATTTCCTGGCGGCCTACCTGCCGATTCTGCAAAAGCGGAAGCAGGAGCCGTTCGGCGGCCGCGAACGGGATTTCCAGCTTTACCGGCGCGGCCGTTACGTGGAGTTCAATCTCGTCTACGATCGAGGCACGCTGTTCGGGCTGCAATCCGGCGGCCGGATCGAAAGCATTCTGATGTCCCTGCCACCCATGGCCAAGTGGGTCTACGACTGGAACCCCGAACCCGGTTCGCCGGAGGAGAAACTCGTGACCGAATTCCTTCGTCCCCGTGATTGGCTGAAATGAACTCCCGCGAACGATTCCTTGCCGCCTGCCGCGGCGAAACACTCGACCGGCCTCCCCTGTGGATGATGCGTCAGGCCGGACGCTACCTGCCGGAATACCGGGCGCTGAAACAGCAGCACGGGTTTCTCAAGATGGTACAGACTCCGGAGCTTGCCACGGAAGTGACCCTGCAGCCGATCCACCGTTTCGGATTTGACGCCGCCATCCTCTTTTCCGACATCCTGGTGATCCCCGAGGCCATGGGCCAACCCTACCGGTTTCGCGACCAAGGCGGCATCGCGATGGACTTTGCCCTCGAAACCGCCGCCGACATCGACCGTCTCGAAACCGGCGCCATTCGCGAGCGCCTGGATTACGTGCCCGGGG
Source organism: Opitutia bacterium (assembly GCA_050506795.1). Lineage (GTDB taxonomy): Bacteria > Verrucomicrobiota > Verrucomicrobiia > Opitutales > T3Sed10-336 > SLOW01. The sequence goes on along the minus strand of JBJHCF010000019.1, from coordinate 32,728 downwards.
CGCTCAAGTTGTTGCGGCGCGAACTCGACGGCCAAACGGCCCTGTTGGGATTCGCCGGCTCCCCCTGGACATTGGCCACCTACATGGTCGAGGGAGGCAGTTCCACGCATTATCGCAAGGTCAAACAACTGCTTTACGAGCATCCCGATCTGTTCGAAGCCCTCATGGAAAAACTCACCGCCGCGGTAAGCGAATACCTGGTCGCGCAGGCGGAAGCCGGTGCCGATGCGGTTCAGATATTCGATTCCTGGGGGTCGGCCTGTCCGGGATACGCTTACGAAAAAGCTTCCCTGCAATGGATTCGCCGGATCGTCGAGGCGCTCGACGGCCGCATCCCGGTAATCCTTTACGCCAAGGGTCTGCACCATCGAATCGAGGATCTGGCGGCCACCGGCGCACGCGTTATCAGCGTTGACTGGACCGCCGACCTCCGGAAAACGGGTGAAGCAACCGGCGGCGCCGTTGCACTCCAGGGTAATCTGGATCCGGTACTGCTCGACACCACTCCCGACATCGTGCGCCGCGAAGCCGGACGAATCCTCAACGTGATGCGAGGGTATGCCGGCGGACACATCTTCAACCTCGGTCACGGCATCCTCCCGACCGCCCGGATTGAAAACGTGGAAGCGCTGGTGGAAACGGTTCGCCGGAAAAACGCGCCACCGGACACGGGGATTTAATCCAACGTCCCGGTGGCAAGCGGGGCGGTTCCGCCGGACCGCCGCTCAGAAGGTGCCGCGCACGCCCACCTCGATAATGTGGGCCCGGGTGCCGTCGAAGCGGACATCGTCCCAGGTCGGATTACGGGTGCTGAAAAAACGATAACCGGCTCGGATGGAGGCGTTGCGGGCGATCTCGTACTGGACGCCCGCCATGACCTGGTAGGCAAAAACCGTCTGAGTGTCGTCCAATTGCGTCTCTCCATCCCAGCGCACGCCGTCGGCGGATATCCGCGACGCTCCGAATCCGCCGCCGATGTAGGGACTGTACAGCTGGGCGAGGGGAAGGTCGTAAAGCGCATTCACCATGACCCCGAGGTTCTGGATGTTGCCGGTGGCGGATCGGACTCCGGCATCGTCCTCGTACCGGCGGACGTCCGAAGTGCGGTACACCAGTTCGCCCTCGATGCGAATGGGAACAAAATTGTAACCGACGGCCAGAGTTCCGCCGAGATCGTCGTCCAACTCGATGGTGTTTCCGTCGTCATCCTTATGGTCACGCGGAAAACCGAACCCAAACGTACCTCCCAGATAGAAATCGCCCTGGACGGTCGGGACGGCAACCAGGCTGGCGATGAGCAAAGACAAAACGAAGACCAAAGTGCGTTGTTTCATAGGAATACCCTTAATGGAAAGAGACAATCCCCTATCGTATGAGAGGCAGATCCGCTGTCGAGTCTTTAGCCCCGATTGAAACGGCGATTTCAACCCCGGAAAACCCGGCTCATCAGCAATGCCAGAACGACCAGGATAACCACGAAGATTCCTACCGGGCCGAGGCCCCCTTTTTTCTTTTTTCCACCCATGTCCCCACCATGCCACACCTCCAACCGGTGGCAAGCCCAAGGGGGCTTGCCGGGGACTGAAGGGATAGCGTAACCTGAACTATTCGCAATTCAATGAACGTCCTCCTTTCGTCCCAAGGCTCCACCGGCGATGTTTTCCCTCTGATCGCCCTCGGGGCGGCGCTGAACGCTGCCGGGCATCGGACGACTTTCGCGACGGGCTCCCTGCACCGCAACGCTGTCGAGGAGGCGGGATTGCGGTTCGCCCCGCTCCCGCCGGACATGAACGGTGCCCAAGCCGCCGCCTGGATGGCCTCCCTCCAGCAGAAACGTACCCCCCTGGGACAACTCCGCGAAATCTACCGCGCCTCCTGCCCCCACCTGGCGGAAACGGCGAAACGGTTGCGAGTTCTGTTGGACCATAACGAGCTCCTCGTCTTTTCCTACCTGTTTCCTTTCCACGGCCAACTGGCGCGGGATCGGGACGTTCCTTCCGCCGCTTTTGCTTTCGCCCATAACAGTATTCCCTCCCCCGATTATCCCCCTGACGGCTTTCCCAGTCTATCCCGACTCCCCCCGCAATGGCGTCGCGCCATCTGCCGCGCCCTTTGGAAGGTCGCCGAACGCACCATCGACACGTCGGTAAACCGCATCCTGCAAACCGTCATCGCCGAACCACCCATTCCCCAGGCAAGAAACTTCTTTTCCCATCCGGCCGACCTGATCCTGGTCGCGGTTTCCCCCGCCCTTATGCGGTCCGACGCGACCCTCCCCGAACGCTTCCGGTTCACCGGCTACTGCCGATGGCAGCGCCCCGCCGATCCGGCGATGGAGGCGGAACTGGCCGCCTTCACCGGCGGACAACCGGTCCCCGTGCTCACCTTCGGCAGCATGTCGGCTTCGAATCCGGGCAAGGTGATGCAAACTCTCGCCGGCCACTGGCCGCGGGACAAAAAACTGATGGTGCAACGCGGATGGGCCGAGTTCCCACCGGTGGCCGACGCGCCCCATATCCGGGTAATAGGAGATCTGCCTCACGACCAGCTTTTCCGGCACACGTCAGTGGTGGTCCATCACGGGGGCGCCGGCGTCACCGCTTCCGCCCTGCACGCCGGCATACCGCAGTTGATTGTGCCGCACATCGCCGACCAGAATTTCTTCGGACGCGAAATGGAACGCCTCGGTGTGGGCCGTCGCCTGCCCCGGAAACGCTGGCCCAGACTTCTGGCCCGAGCGGTCGCCGACACTCTCGCCGATTCCCGCCTGGCGGATCGAGCGAAAAGTCTGCGGCGGGTCCTCCTCAAGGAAAACGGACCGGCCGACGCGGTTCGCGAACTGGAAATGTACGTCCGGAAATCATGATCCGTGGTCCTCACCAACGCCGGTTGCCCCAGAAAGGGCTTTACCCCGTTCCGGCAAGCGGGCAACGTGCAGGTTTGAAACCATGGGTTGGCCGATCAGTTTGTCCTCGCTTGACTGGAATTTGAAAAGGCGTTTTTCAGGCGCCGCAGGTCTCCGTTTTGTCTTTCTGGTCGCGTCGTATTCCTTCATCTGCATCGCCAGCCTCTGGTTCGCCTACCAGCTTCGTTTCGACTTCGCGGTACCCGCCGCGACGCGGGAAGACATGCTGTTGGTTTTCATCTGGGTCATTCCCATAAAGCTCCTTCTGATCGAACTCTTTCGCCAATTCGATCCGGTGCTGAGCTTTTACAGCACCCCCGACCTGTTTAAGATCTTTTTCGCCCTCGCCTCCGCTTCCGTGGCCATGCTGATCGTCTATTTCCTGCTGGGCACCGATTTCGCTCCGCCCAGGGGGGTGATTCTCGCCGATCTCTTCCTCAGTTTCGGCGGAATTTCGACCATGCGGTTGTTCATTCGCATCTACGGCCAGCAATCCCAAATCCGTCAAGACGAGGACGAAAGCCATGTCCGCCGGGTGGGAATCATCGGATCCGAGGACGCGGCGGCCAACCTGGTGAAGGAGCTTTTTTACCGTCCTTCCCTGAAACGGAAACCGGTGGCCTTCTTTGATTCGGATTCGCGTCGGCACGGTCTGCGCATCCACGACCTGCCGATCCTGGGATCGCCGGAGATGCTGCTTGATGAAGCCGTTCGCGCACGAATCGACGAAGTGGTCATCGCCATGCCCGGGGCGCCGGCGAAGAGGATTCGCGAGGTGATCGCCATCCTGCAGCAGGCGAAACTGAAATTCACGACGATTCCCTCGGTCCATCAACTTGCCACCGGGGAGGTTCGGGTCAGTCAATTGCGCGCGGTGGGAGTTGAGGACCTTCTGGAAAGCGAACCGGTGGAAACCTCGGGGGAGGCGATCAAAGCCTGCATCCACGATTCGGTCGTGCTGGTGACCGGTGCCGGGGGAAGCATCGGCGCCGAGCTCTGCCGCCGCATTCTGGTCGAGCGTCCCGACAAACTGCTTCTGCTGGAGCAATGCGAGGTACAGCTTTTCCAGATTGAGCAGGAACTGATTCAGTTGGGTCACGGCGCCAAGATTCTTCCCCTGGTGGGAAACATCCTCGACCCGGCGAGAATGGAGGCCGTCTTCCGACAGCACCAACCGAACGTGGTTTTCCACGCCGCCGCCCACAAGCAGGCGGCGATGATGGAGCAGCAGCCGGGTGAAGCACTTAAGAACAACGTTTTCGGCACCCTGCATCTTGCCCGTTTAGCCCAGGCTCACCGGGTGAGCCGCTTTATTTTCACCTCCTCCGACAGCGCGCTGAAACCCTCCGATGTTATGGGAGCGGGCAAAAGGCTCGCGGAACTTTGCCTGCAGGCTCTGCAGCAGCGCCAACCCGACGGCACCCGTTTTATTTCCGTCCGTTTCGGCAACGCCCTCGGATCCGCCGGAAGTTATATCGACACCTTTTCCCGCCAGATTGCCAACGGGGGACCGGTGCGTATCTCCCATCCGGACGCGGTGCGTCAACTGGTCTCCATTCCGGAAACCTGTTCCCTTCTTTTGGAATGCGCGGCACGGGGCGATCCCGGAGACGTTCTTTATCTGGACAACGGACAAGCCATGCCGATCCGTGATCTGGCTCGTCAAATGATCGAACTCAGCGGTCTGCAGCCGGATATTGATCTGCAGATCGAGTTCACCGGCCTCCGCCCCGGCAGCAACGTGACCGAGGTATTCCGGCCAAACGACTCCCAAGCCGGAAAAACACACCACAACAAAATTCTCCGCCTGCGCTTCACGGAGAACGAAATCCCGGATCTCGAAAAAGTTGATCGCTTCATTGCGGAATTGCGCAAGATGCTCTACCAGGGCGACCCCAGCCAAATCAAACTGCGTATCCAGCGATTTATCCCGGAATATACCCCGTACATCGACTAGAGATTGAAACCTGCTATGAGGCGGAGGATTTCACCTTCCTTCCCAAGGCCATCACCGCTTCCCCGGCCTCAGTGAGCCAGCGATCCCGCTCTCGGGCCAGAGGATCCAGGCGGCACAATTCGCTCCAAAAACGGGGAGAATGGTTCATGTGCCGGAGGTGGGCCAACTCGTGCCGGATCACGTAATCCTGCACCTCCGGCGGCACCAGCAACAACCTCCAATTCAGGGATACGGTGCCGCCGCTGGAACAGGAGCCCCAGCGGCTGGACTGATCCCGGACCGATATTCGACGGACCGCGAACCCGTGCTGTTCGGCCAGCGTCTCGGTTCGCCAGGCGAGCGCGCGCGCCGCCAACCCCCGGAGGAGTTCGACCATTTCGGCTTCACCCAGATCCGACGATACGGCTTCCACCACGATTTTGGCTCCGCCCCGGCTGAAACGCAGCGCCGTTCTCGACGCATTCCCGAGGACCTCCAGCGGAACCCGCTGCCCCTCCAGGCTGACCGCCGGATCGCGTCGCAGGAATTCCAGCAGTCCCGTGCGTGGCCGCTGCCGGGACAAATGACGCCGCAACCAGGCCGCCTTGCTCTCCAGAAAATCCACTCCCTCCCGCTCGGAAGCGCCCCGCGGGAGGGTCAGGGTAATGGCGTAGTCGCGATCGATGGAGATCCGAATCGACCGGGCACGCGCCGAACGACACACCCGGTACGGCACCTCGCGGTCGCCGTCGTACATGCGCAGACGCAATACCCTGGCCGCCGTATCCGATCCAGCAATTTCGGAATCACGATTCAATGCCATTCTCGATCTCCGTCTGCACCGCGTCCCCCACGCGGCGGGAGAAACGCCGCAGGGCGGACTCCGGATCCACCCCCGCGCGGCGACAGGCCGCCGCCATCTCAAACAGCAGGGCTCCGGCCTTCTCCTCGTCGAGCCCCTCCGCCATGGCCTCAATCGTTTCGGGCCGTACCGGCATCGCGTCCGGGACACCCAGAGTACGCTTTTCAAGCTCCTTGACCAGGTTCCAGGCGTAGAGCAGGGCAGGCAAGGCGGGCGGCAGTTTGCTGAAGATGCCATCCTCTTCCGCGGCGGCCGAAGGTTTCTTCTCCCGGGCCTTGATCTTCTCCCACTCCACCAGGACGGCCGCCGAATCGGCCAGATCCAGGTCGCCGAAAACATGGGGATGCCGCCGCAAGAGCTTTTCATTTATCGCCGCCGCCACGGCGTCAAAATCAAAGTGCCCCGCCTCCTCCGCCATACGGGCATGAAACACCACCTGGAGCAGGACATCGCCCAACTCCTCCTTCATGTGCTCCATGTCTCCCCGGTCGATAGTGTCGAGCAACTCGGCGCACTCCTCGACCAGGCATCGGGCCAGCGATCGGTGGTCCTGCTCGCGATCCCAGGGACAACCGTCCGGGCCCCGTAACTTCGCCATGGTCGCCTGCAAGGCTTCGATTGAACTCATAGACTCCGATTATCAAAGAGCCGCAGGTCAATGAACAGAGAAAATTGCCAAGCCCCCGGTTTTCCGGCATGAGGTTCCTGATGACGTCCTCTTCAAAGGAGAAAAAACTCCGTCTCGACGAACTCGTTGTCGGGCGGGGCCTTTGCGAGACCCGCTCCCAGGCGCGGGCCCTGATCATGGCGGGCAAAGTGCGGCGCGGCGATGAAGTCCTGGACAAGCCCGGCAAAACCTACCCGGAAACCATTCCGCTTACCCTGATACAACCGCCGCGTTTTGTCGGACGCGGAGGTGAAAAACTGGAAGCCTTCCTCGCAGCCCACCCCATGCCCGTCGAAGGCGGCGTGTTCCTCGACGTCGGCGCCTCCACCGGAGGATTCACCGACTGTCTGCTGCAACGCGGCGCCACCGCGGTCACCTGCGTCGATGTCGGTCGCGGTCAGCTACACGGAAAACTCCGCTCCGATCCCCGGGTGACCAACATCGAAAAACTCAACGCCCGTCACCTCACTCCCGACCTCCTGCCCCAGCCCGCCTACGACGGCGTCGTCATGGACCTTTCCTTCATCTCCCTTCGCCTGGTGTTGTCGCCCGCCTGGAACTGCCTCAAACCCGGCGGCTGGCTTGCGGCCCTGGTCAAACCGCAGTTCGAAGCCGACCGCCGGGAAGTCGACCGCGGCGCCGGGGTCATCAAGGATCCGGCGGTCCAGCAGCGCGTCCTGGACGAAATCCGCACCTTCGCTCTGGAAACGCTCCCTGCCGCCACCTTGATCGGAACGATTGACTCCCCCCTCCGGGGCGCCGACGGCAACCGGGAGTTCCTCCTGGGGTTGCTCCGCCGGGAACCCCGAGTTTCCTAACCGTTCGGGCCGCCGCCCTACTCCTCCGCCTCGTCTTCGGCCCGCACCGTCATAACCCCCGCCATACCGGCTGCCGTGTGCCCGGGAAAGGTACAAATGTAATCGTACTCGCCGGGGATCTCCGGAGCGGTAAAGGTCAAACGCTCGCTTTCCCCCGGCCCCAGGATCCGGGTGGCGGCCAGGACCTCGTCCTCCCGTTCGGGTGAAATATAGTGGTTGTCCTCATGAGGAATCGCGGCGTTGGCGAAGGCATTGACGTCTGTCCCCAGGGCCAGGAGGACGAAATTATGTCCCATCGCCTCCACCGGCATTTCGCCGATATTCTCCAACACCACCGCAACCCTCTGCCCCGGTGTCACCTCGAAGGCGTTCAGTCCGAAACGCATGCCGTCGTCGGCGGTGATTTCAAAAACCGCCACCTCATCGTCGTCGTCCATCGCCTCCACCGCATCCTCCAGGGCTTCACTTTCCCGGTCGGCGGCTTCCGGATCCACCGGCACCGGCGCATCGGACTGGCCGCCGGGTTCACAACCGGAAGCTCCAATCAGTCCCAAAAGCAGAACAGAATACAGAGCGGCTCGGGACAGGATACTAATCGCTTTCATACCTTAACCTAATTCCATTTCTTGGCTTCCATCAAGGCGAGCCGGTTTTTTCCGTCGGGGCCGCATCCGCCGGTCCGGCGGCAGACCGCTCGGGAGGCGGGCGGGAACGTCACCAGTTTTCGAGGACGCCGGGTTCGCTTGATTTAGTTAATCTAATAATGCCGAAAGAGCGGCTTTTCCCGCTCGCGAATCGCCGGCCGCAATGAATAGGCTTGCGGTTTCCGTTTCTTTTCCGCTTTCGTGCTCGACGCATCCTCTGCGGAAAACCTTTCCTCAACAGTCGTCATGTTTCCAATTTCGTTTTCGACAGTGCGCAAATCCATCCGGCTCACCGCCCTCCTGGCGTTGACTTTGTTCTTTGTCGGCTGCGGTCAGTTCGACGGTCCCTTGGAATGGTTCAGCGGCGGCCACCAATCGACTTTTGAAGTGCGTGGTCCGGTCGCTCAGCAGCAACTCGACCTCTTCTATGTGACCCTCTGGGTGACGCTCTTCATCTTTGTCACAGTCGGCGGTGTCCTGGCCTATGCCACGTTCCGCTTCCGCCAAAGGCCCGGTGACGCGGACAAGCCGCCTCCCGCTCAGACCCACGGGCATCCGCTGGTAGAAATCGGGCTTATCGCCGCCGCCGTCTTTCTTCTGGTCATCATCGCCGTGCCTACCGTACGCGCAATCTACGACATCTACGAATTGCCGGAGGATGAGGATATGTTGGTGATCGACGTCATTGCCTACCAGTGGTGGTGGGCATTTGAATACCCGGACAAAGATGTGGTCACCGCGAACGAAATCGCCATTCCGGTCGGACGAAAAGTGAAGTTCAATCTGCGCACCGTCGATGTGATCCACAGTTTTTGGATACCGCGTCTGGGTGGCAAGATCGACATGATCCCGAACCGAAACAACTGGATGTGGCTCCAGGCCGACGTGCCCGGCCAGTACTGGGGGCAGTGCGCGGAGTTCTGCGGCGAATCGCACGCGAACATGAAGTTTCGGGTTTTCGCGATGGAAGAAGACGATTTTCAGGCCTGGCTGGAACACCAGCGTTCGGACGCGGTGGAACCCGATGAGGATGACCAACTCGTCGTGACAGGATCGGAACTATTCCGAAGCCGCGGATGTATGGGCTGTCATGCCATCCAGGGCACGGGAGCGATGGGACTTGCGGGCCCGGATCTCACCCATTTCGGCAGTCGCAAAACCCTGGGCGCGGGTATGGCGGACAACACACCGGAGAACCTTTTCCACTGGCTGCGGGACCCGAACGGCTTCAAGCCGGGCAACCTCATGGCCCTCGACCCCCAGGTCCGCAATCTCAGCGATGACGACATCGAAGCGCTCAGCGCCTACCTGCAATCATTGAAATAGCCACACACATGGAGAACCAAGGAATCCAAGGCAACTTGATAGCCGGCGCGCCGGAAGCCAATACTTCGGGACGTTCGCGCCTTTTCAGCCGACCCACCGCCACCACCGGAGTGGTCGGCTGGCTCACCACGGTCGATCACAAAAAAATCGGGATCATGTACGGCCTGGCGGCCCTCTTCTTCCTTATCGTGGGGGGAATCGAAGCGCTCATCATCCGATTGCAGTTGGCCGTGCCGAACAACGACCTGATTTCGGCCCAGTTCTACAACGAACTGTTCACCATGCACGGCACCACCATGATCTTCCTGGCGGTCATGCCGTTGGGGGCCGCTTTCTTCAACTACATGATTCCGTTGCAGATCGGTGCGCGTGACGTCGCCTTCCCGCGCCTCAACGCTTTCAGCCTCTGGACCTTTCTGGCGGGCGGAATCTTTATCAATACCGGCTGGTTTCTCAACATGCTTCCGGCCATCGGCGACGCCGTGCCTAAAATCGGCTGGTTCGGATACGCCAACCTCACTTCGTCCAATTACTCGGGAATCGGCACTGACTTTTGGGTATTCGGTCTGCAAATACTGGGAATCGCCTCCATTGTCGCGGCCCTGAATTTCATTGTCACCATAATCAACATGCGCGCTCCCGGCATGACCATGATGCGCCTTCCGGTCTTCACCTGGATGGTGCTGGTGACATCGTTCCTCATCATTCTGGCCTTTCCCGCGATCACCATCGCCCTGGCTTGCCTCATGATGGACCGCATGTTCGGCACCGGATTCTTCGAACCGGTTTTCGGCGGTCAGCCGATACTCTGGCAGCACCTCTTTTGGATCTTCGGACACCCCGAGGTCTATATTTTGATCCTGCCCGCCATGGGTATTGTATCCGAGGTGTTGCCCACCTTTTCGCGCAAACCACTGTTCGGTTACGCCATTATTGTGTTCTCCGGTGTGATCATCGGCGTTCTCGGTTTCGCCGTCTGGGCGCACCACATGTTCACCACCGGCCTCAGCACCATAGCCAAAACGGCCTTTGCCCTGGCCACCATGGCGATCGCCGTTCCCACCGGGGTCAAAATCTTCAATTGGATCGGCACGATGTGGGGCGGTCAGATCCGTTTCACGACGCCCATGCTGTTCGCTCTGGGATTCATCTGGATGTTCATGATCGGCGGATTCAGCGGTATCATGCACGCGGCCGCTCCGGCCGACGGCCAGCAGCACGACACTTATTTTGTGGTGGCGCACTTCCATTACGTGCTCATCGGGGGCAGTCTCTTCGCCCTATTCACCGGCATGTATTACTGGATACCCAAGATCTCCGGGAAGATGTTCACCGAAACTCTCGGCAAATGGGTCTTTTGGATCATGTTCGCCGGATTCAACGTCACATTCTTCCCCCATCACTTCCTCGGCCTGGGCGGCATGCCGCGCCGGACCTACCAGTACGATGCGGACATGGGTCTCAACACCTGGAATTTCGTCTCCACCGTGGGTTCCCTGGTACTGGGTTTCGGGATTTTGCTGTTCCTCTACCACCTCTTCATCACCCTTAAACGCGGCGTCAAAGCCGGGAACGACCCCTGGGATGCGCGCACGCTGGAGTGGAGCCTGCCTTCGCCGCCGCCGGAGTACAATTTCGCCGCGGTGCCTAAGGTCACCTCACGCGACGAATTCTGGGCCCGGAAAATGATTCCGGAAAAGAAAAAGCTGATGGACGAGGAGAAAGCCGAGTCGAGCATCCACATGCCAAGCCCGTCCTGGTTCCCGCTGATCGCCTCCATCGGCCTGCTGATCGGCGCCTACGGTATGGCGTTCCTGAAATCCGACTACGGCAATTTCCTTGGCTTCGGGACCCTTTTCTGGCCGATCACGGGCCTGCTTATCACCATCGGAGCCATTTTTGCCTGGGCCTTTGAAGGCCCCGGCGGGTACCACCTGCATCCTGAACAGGACGCACAAGATAACGAATCTTCCGCTAAAGCGAAATGAGTCAGACCGCAGTCACCTACGCCGACGATTCCCACGACGCGCACGGCGAACACGCCACCTGCACGGGGATTCCGAACAAGAAAATGTTTATGTGGGCCTTCCTGGCCTCCGATTGCATGTTTTTCGGATGCCTGATCGCCACTCACATGGTGTATCGTCTTTCGCCCCCTCCGGGTTCGCCCGACCTGGGGCCCATCCTCGACATCGAAATCGTTTCCATCAGCACGTTCCTGTTGCTGATGAGCAGTCTCATGATGGCGTTGAGCGTGCACGCCATCGGCAAAAACAATCTCAAGAGCTTTCGCTGGTACATACTGGCGACCGTGCTGATGGGTTTCGGGTTTCTCGGCATTCAGAGCTACGAGTGGTATTACTTCGTCAACGAACACGGGCTGACACTCTCCAGCAGCCTTTTCGGATCCACGTTTTACACTCTCACGGGCACCCACAAGATCCACGTGATCATCGGGATCATCTGGCTTATGACCTACTACTTCTACTCGTTCTCTGGGAAGATGAACCACAAATCCGAACTGGATGTGGAGGTAGCCGGGCTTTACTGGCACTTCGTCGATATCGTCTGGATCGTCATCTTCACCGTCGTCTTCCTGCTTGAGTTCGTCGATATGTAAACGGAGCCGCGTCATGGAGAAACCATTTCCCAACACACCTGAAGACACCTCTCGATTTTTCACCTTCACCTGGCTGGCCATGTTCCTCGCGCTGGTCACCGGGATCGAGATCGTCATCATCTATATCCCGCTGTCCTACTGGGTCATCGTGGGAAGCCTCGTCTTCCTTTCGGCCATCAAGTTTTTCGCCGTCATCTGGTGGTTCATGCACCTCCGGTGGGACAGGCTTTTCTGCACCATTCTGTTTATGCTGGGTCTCGTGATCGCGGGTGGCACGGTCACCGCCCTGCTGGCGATCTTCCACTTCGATCCGCACGAACCGACTTTCGATGACGACCTGATGCAGGCGCCGCGGGTGGAAAGTCTTGAAGTCAACGTCTAAGTCGCCGCGCCCCAGGCGCTCGCCTGGATTCGGCCGCTGATTCCTCATGAACTGGTGGCACTGGCATACGGAACCTGAGCTCATTGGAGCCCTGCTTCTGGCCGGCTGGCTCTACGCCCTGGCAACCGGACCTTTCCGGGAGAGACTGGCTCCGGGCGAACCCTATCCGACAGCGGACGCGATTCGATTTTACAGCGGCCTGGTCCTGCTCTACCTCACCGTGGGCTCCCCCCTGGACCTTTTGGGCGAGGTTTACCTGTTCAGCGCCCACATGTTGCAGCACATCCTGCTCATTTACCCGGTCGCCATACTGATCATCACCGGACTGCCCTCCTGGCTTGCCGATGCCGTTCTGAGCCCGGCTCCGGTTCGCGCGACGGTTCGTTTCCTTTCGCGGCCGGTGACGGCAGGCATCCTGTTTACTATGGTGTTGAGCGGCTGGCATATACCCGCCCTTTACGACTGGGCGCTCCGCGACCGGCTGGTGCACAACATCGAACACCTCACCATGTTCCTGGCGGCGCTCGGCGTCTGGTGGGCGGTTTTTAACAAGTCAACCCGGGTGCCGGCCTGCGGTTACGGCGCCAGCATCCTGCTGGTCTTCTGCATCGCGGTGGCCAAGGTACCCGTGGCGGCTTACCTCACGTTTTATCCCGATGTCCTCTACCCCACCTATGAACTCGCGCCCCGGATCTACGGCATTTCCGCGCACGAGGACCAGATTATCGGCGGCGCCCTCATGACCTTGCTGGCCAAATTCGGCTCGGTGTTTATCATCGCCTGGTGCTTCTACCGCTGGAGCAAAGAAAGCAGATCCGAAGAGGATCTTCGATACTCCATCGAAAGCCTCAAGTGAAAGATCGCATTCCCACTACATTTCGCGGCAAACCATGACCGGCTCGATGCTCCGCGCCAATCCACGCGATTCGTCGATTTCAATGACCGCGCCACAGATGCGGACATCGCCCGAGGCGACTTCGAATCGCCGAGGCATGCCATCGATAAATCGGCCCAGTACGGGTTCGATTTCCCGGCCGAGCACGGATTGGAATGGACCCGTCATGCCGGCGTCGGTCAGGTAAGCGGTTCCCTTGGGCAGAATCCGGGCATCCGCGGTCGGGATATGGGTGTGGGTTCCGATAACCGCCGCGACCCGTCCGTCGAGGTGCCAGCCCAACGCCACTTTTTCCGAGGTGGCCTCTCCGTGGATCTCAACCAAAACAGCATCGGATTCCTCCTTCAAAGCCGTCAGCATTCGGTCGGCGGTCCGGAAGGGACAATCACAGGGCGCCATAAAAACCCGGCCCATAACGGTAAAAACCCCCAGTCGAAAACCGCCTTTTTCCAGCACCAGACTTGAAGCCCCGGGGCACGATTCAACCAGATTAGCCGGACGGCAGACGTATTCGAGGTCCACGATTTCGCGGGGAAAAGACTTCTGATCCCATACATGATCCCCCAAGGTGATTCCATCCACGCCGATGGACGCCAGCTCGGCGGCGATCCGGCCATTGAGGCCGGAACCGCCTGCCGCGTTCTCTCCGTTGGCCACCACCAGATCGATCCCGTGCTTACGCCGCATCGAACTCAATCGCTCCGCCAGAAAAACCCGGCCGGGCCGGCCCACGATATCGCCCAGGAACATGACTTTTTTCACCGATACAGTTTGAGTCCGGCTCAGGGAAAACTTCAATGCCGAATCTGAAAACCGGCTTGCAATACCTCCTTTCCAAGAGTTATTTTTTTCGTTTTGAACCGTAACCAAACCATGAAAACCGACCCGTTAATCACCGAGTTCCCAAAGCCCGAAATCGGCAAGGAGATGAAAGGCGCCGAAATCGCCATCGACTGCCTGGTGCGTGAGGGAGTAGAAGTGATTTTCGCCTACCCCGGCGGGGCATCCCAGGACCTTCATCAGGCCCTGGCCAAATGTGACAAGATTCGCACCATCCTGCCTCGCCACGAACAGGGAGGCGGGTTCGCGGCGGAAGGTTACGCCCGTACCACCGGGAAAGCCGGGGTTTGCATGGCGACAAGCGGTCCGGGCGCCACCAATTTGATCACGGCGATCGCCGACGCCTACATGGACAGTACGCCGCTGGTAGCCATTACCGGGCAGGTCAAGCAGCAGTTTATCGGCAAAAGCGCTTTTCAGGAGACCGATATCTTCGGGATGACCCTGCCCATCGTCAAACATAGCTACCTGGTGCTCAATGCCGAGGATCTCCCCAGGATTATCAAGGAAGCCTTTTTCCTGGCCACCTCCGGACGGCCCGGTCCGGTTTTGATCGACATTCCCAAAGACGTTCAGCAGGCCGTCATCCAACCGGTCTATCCGGCGAAGACGGAAATCCGCAGTTACGAACCGGCAATGAAAGCCGCTGACACGCAACTCGAAGAGGTGATTGCTTTGATCGCGCGGGCCAAACGCCCGGTCCTTTATGTCGGCGGTGGCATTATTTCCGGAGACGCTCACCCCGAGCTTTTCGAGTTTGCCGAGCGCACGCGGATACCGGTGACCTCGACCTTGATGGGAGTCGGTTGTTTTCCGGAAACCCATCCTCTTTCACTGAAATGGTTCGGGATGCACGGAACCGTGGCTGGAAACTACGCCGTTCACGAATCCGACCTCCTTTTGGCCTTCGGAGTCCGGTTTGACGACCGGATCACCGGCGAGGTCACCAAATTCGCTCCGCAGGCCACCATCGTCCACATCGATATCGATGCTTCCGAGCACAATAAAAACAAGGTGGTTCAATACCCCATCGTCTCGGGCATCAAACATGCCCTTGGCCGCATGAACGAACTCATGGCCAAAGCCGGTTTCGAAGCGCCCGACCGATCGGCCTGGATGCAACGTATCGAAGAATGGAAGGCAAAGTACCCGTTTTCTTACAAGGAATCACCCGACGGACGCTTCATCCTCGCACAGGAAGCCATCCGCATGCTCTTCGAGCTGACCAAAGGCGAGGCGATTATCACAACCGGGGTCGGTCAGCACCAAATGTGGGCGGCTCAGTTCTACGACTTCGTCAAACCGCGCAGTTTCATCAGCTCGCTCGGCCTGGGGGCGATGGGCTTCGGCTACCCCGCCGCCCTCGGAGCCAAGATGGCCCAACCCGATCGCGAGGTAATCGATATCGACGGAGACGGCTCATTCCTGATGAATATCCAGGAACTGGCGACCGCCAGGATCGAAAATATCGGCGCCAAAGCCCTGGTCCTCAACAACCAGCACCTGGGCATGGTCGTGCAGTGGGAAGACCGCTTTTACAATAGCGCCCGGGCACACACGATCCTGGGCGACAAGGGAAATATCGGCGGTCCCGACAATCTGCCCGGACTTTATCCGAACTTCGTGGAAATCGCCAAGGGATTCGGCGTCCCGGCACGCATGGTTTACAAAAAGGAGGAGTTGAAAGACGCCATGCAGGAAATGCTCGCCCACGACGGCCCTTACGTTCTCGACGTCATCGTTCCCTACACTGAACACGTGTTGCCGATGATTCCGTCGGGCAAGACCGTGGCCGAAATGATTATCGAGTAGGTCCGCGTTCGCGCTCCCCGGAACCGCCGGGAACAGACTTTTTCCCGGCGGTTCCGGCGACAATTTCCAACCCGCACAATGCTTCCATTTATTCTGGCTGTCGCTTTCACGCTCGGCGTATCAGCATTTTGCTCCGTCATGGAAGCCCTCATTCTGAGCACGACTCCGACTGAGATTGAGGCGCTCAAGAAGAAGTACCCGCGTCGCGGCCAAATGCTGGAATCTCTCAAGGATGGCATCAACGAAACCATTTCCACCATCCTCACCCTCAATACGGTGGCCAATACCCTGGGCAGTATCCTCATCGGCTGGATCACCGCCCGGCAGTTCGGCCAGGGTTGGGTGGGCGTGGTCGCAGGTGGCATGACGTTTGGCATCCTGATCTTT
The DNA here is from genome assembly GCA_050506795.1 of Opitutia bacterium. Taxonomy (GTDB): domain Bacteria; phylum Verrucomicrobiota; class Verrucomicrobiia; order Opitutales; family T3Sed10-336; genus SLOW01. Next base: position 16,634 of record JBJHCF010000019.1, on the reverse strand, counting down.
TCGGAAATCATCCCCAAAAATATCGGGGTGGCCTATCGCGTTCCCCTTCAGCCCTACGCAGTCTATCCTCTCGCCTACATGGGGATTATCCTGCGTCCGGTTACCTGGCTGACCGAAAGCATGGTCACCCGTCTGATCCTCCCTCATAAATTCGAGCCCAAACCCCCGGAAGAAGAGATCATGCTTCTGGCGGAAAAAAGTGAAAAGGGCGGACACCTGACCAAGAGCGAGCTCAACATGATTGCGAACGCTCTCACACTCGACGATGTTCGAGTCAGTGAAATCATGACGCCGCGCACGGTAGTGACAGCCATTGACAGGAACAAGACGGTCAAGGAGGTCCTCAACGAATTCACCAATATCCCGTTCGCCCGCATGCCGGTGTACGATGAATCCATCGACGACATCGTCGGCATAGTTCGTCGTCGTGACATGCTGCACGCCCTGGCCGGAGGTGAAGAGGAAAAAATCGTGGATGAACTCAAGCAGGAGATTCATTTTATTCCGGAAACCGTAACCGCTGCCGCCGCCCTGCAAACCTTCCTGCGCACGCATCAACAACTGGCGGTCGTGGTGGACGAGTTTGGTTCGGTTGCCGGTGTCGTGACGATGGAGGACATCATGGAACAGATCATCGGACGCGAAATATTCGAAAAAGACGATCTGGCGGTGGACATGCGGGAACTGGCACGCAAACGAAACCAAATTGCCAAACAGAGCCGCCAGCTCCGCGCAGCCAGGGAGCAACTGACGCCCGCACCATCGGAGGCGCCGACCACCAAAGGCAGCGGCGATAAACCGGCCTAAAGCCGAAGCCCTCGAGGGAGAAATGGAAAACAACTACTGGATACACGATCTCGACCCGTTTCTGTTTCGTTTTGGAGAAAACTTCGGCATTCGCTACTACGGCCTCGCCTACCTGCTAAGCTTTCTCATTGCCTACGCTCTGCTGGCCCTCTACCACCGCAAAGGCCGTTCGCCTCTGGGTCCCGAGCAACAAAGCAACGCCCTTTTCGCCATCATAATCGGCATACTGGCGGGAGGTCGCCTGGGGTACATGCTCTTTTATGATCTCACCGGGTTCCTGCAGAATCCTCTGGTGCTGTTCAAGGTATGGGAGGGAGGAATGGCCAGCCATGGAGGCTTTCTGGGAGGCGTCTTGGCCCTCCTGTGGATCGCTCGCACCCAGAAACTGCCGCTCCTGCAAGTCAGCGATCTGTTTGTCACCCTGGCGCCGCCGGGACTGCTCCTCGGGCGCATCGCCAACTTCATAAATGGAGAACTGTACGGCCGGATCACCGAGGTTTCCTGGGCGGTTATTTTCCCCGCGAGCGCTCCGGGCTTTCCAGTGGAAGCTATTCCGCCGCGTCATCCCTCACAACTCTATGAAGCCGCCCTGGAGGGTGCTTTTCTCCTGGTTTACCTTCAATTCCGCTTTTGGAAAACGGACGTCACCCGGACCCATCCCGGCCAATTGAGTGGAGAGTTTCTGCTGCTGTACGCCGTAGCTCGTATCTTCTGCGAATTCTTCCGCGAGCCGGACGCCGGCCTGATTCTGGGGATGAGCCGGGGGATTTTCTACTCCTTGTTCCTCGCCGTTGCCGGGCTCGCAATCATACTGATTGCTCGCAAACGCGCCGCGGCAAATTGACCGCGCCTTCCGGACGAGGAAACACGGCCGGGAGATCCGGATAGTCCGGCAAACGTGCCTAACGGAAAAGCAATACCGGAATCCGGCAGCGACGTATCATTTCCGTGGTCGTGCTCCCGATCAATAAATGACGTATCCGGCTATGACCGTAAGCCCCCATCACCAATAGATCGATCGCCTGTTTTCCGACATAATCGGCAATTTGATCTTCAGGGGTGCCGTGCAACATTTGACAGTTAAGTTTATACCCGGCGTCCTTCAGTCGATCCTCAACGTCACGTAACTGTCGCAAACCGCTGTCCTCCTGGTCCGGGTCCTCCGCCACCACGACCACATGGAGCTCGAGTTCACGGAATGCGGCGCTTCGGCCCAGAAAATCAAGCGCTTTCAGACAGCTCTTCCCGCCATCGAAAGCCAGCAACAGCTTGCGGATCTCACGAAAGCTGCGCGAAGTGACCAGACAGGGCTTTCCGCTGGCGCGAACCACACGCTCCATGGTCGAGCCCAGGTGTTCCACGGCGGCTTCGGCACTTTCGCCTCTCTTGCCCAGCATCACCAGGTCGCACCCCTCCTCCATTTCCTCCAGCAAATCGACCAGCAATCCGGTACGGTGATGAAACACGACCTCCAGGCCGGGATCAGCCTTCTGCAGGATCTTGAGTGTATCCTCCTTGATCGCCTCGGCCTTGCGCTCTTCGATCTCCTTCAATTGGCCGATCATCCCCTGGTAGGGCTGGATCCCCAGACTGCCGCTCAGATCGGTGATGAACGGCATTTCAAATCGCCGAAGATCGGTAACATAGATCGCATCGACCGACCCGCCGACCCGCGCCGCAAGCCAACGAGCGTACTCACAGCATACCCGCGAGTATTGGGACCCATCAGTACAGACAAGAAACTTTTTCATAATGGCAGCCTCAGAGTTCAGAATTATCGGGAATCACGGTATTTTTGGCGACCAGAAGAACCCCGTCGCGGACCGTAACCCCCTCGCAGATCACGGCATCGGTACGGTTCTTGGGCGACAGGACCACGTTTTTTCCGATACGCGCGTTCTTGTCAATGATCGCATGATGTATCCGGCTTCCCGAACCGATCCCGATATCCGGGATCCCCTTATCGCGGTTCGCCGCGATATGCTCGGGGGCCTCGAAATAATCCGCTCCCATGACGACGACGCTGTCCAAATCGCACCCTTCGTTGATAAACGAGCGGACTCCGACGACCGAGCGGACCACCTTGGCGTCGGAAATGATACAGCCATCGGCCACCAGCGCCCGGTCCAGGGTACAACGGTTGATTTTCGAGGCCGGAAGATAACGGGCGTGGGTGTAAACCGGGCAGTCGGGCATAAAGAAATTGAAGCGGGGCAAACGGTCCGTGAGTTCCAGGTTGGCTTCAAAGAACGACCGCACCGTACCAATGTCCTCCCAGTAGTCGTCAAAGATGAAACTTTGCAGCTTGCAGTGTCCCAACAGACCCGGGATGACCTCTTTGCCAAAATCCGCCATGTCGTTGCGCAACGCACTTTCCAGCACATTGCGGTTGAACACATAGATCCCCATGGAAGCAAGGCAGCGCTTTTCCCCGCTCGATTCCGGGAGCCGGCTTTCGATTTCCTTCGCCATGGCCAACTCTTCAATGACCTTCGGGTCCGTCGGTTTTTCCACAAACTCCTGGATGTCCAGATCGACGCCGACCCGCATCAAGCCGAGGCCCAACACCTCCTTAGCCGGGATCGGTTTGGCTGCCACCGTCAAATCGGCTCCGTTCTTGAGGTGCTGCCCCACAATCTCCCGGAAATCCATACGGTAAAGCTGATCGCCGGAAAGAATCAGTATCAGGTCGTGATCATGATCACCGAAATGGTGCAGATTTTGCCGGACCGCGTCCGCGGTTCCCTGATACCAATAATCCCCCTCTTCGGTCTGTTCCGCCGACAGAATATCAACAAAACCGCCCCCGAAAGGATCGAACTTATAGGAATCCTGGATGTGCCGATGCAGGGATGCGGTATTGAACTGCGTCAGAACATAAATCCGGTTCATACCGGAATTCAGGCAGTTGCTGATGGGGATATCCACCAAACGATACTTCCCCGCAAGGGGTACCGCTGGTTTGCAGCGCTGTTTAGTTAAAGGATGCAAGCGGGACCCGCGGCCGCCGCCCATAATAACACACAGAATGTTGGGCGTCATAAGAGGTGGTGTTGAGAATTTTTCGTTCTGTCCTCATCTATAACCCGTTAAGGACTGGGGAACAATCAAATTTGAAAATAATTGCGCCGCGGCTCAACCGCTGTCAGCATCCGCCCATCCGTTTTCACGCATGAAGATTCATCCCGATAGAGACACCTTCCGGCGCCTGGCCCAAGAGGGTAACATCGTAACCGTCCACACGGAATTGATGGCCGACTTCGAGACTCCGGTATCTCTCTACTCCAAACTCAACCGCAACGGCCCGGCTTTCCTCTTTGAATCGGTTGAGGGCGGGGAAAACGTCTATCGCTACACCTTTCTTGGCTGCCGGCCCCGGAGAATCTTCCGGGTCGAAGACCGCAACGCCACTGTCACGGAATCAGATGGAACGACCCGCTCGATTCCCGCTCCGGAGGATCCCCTTTGTTTGATCGAGGAGGAAATGTCGGGATACCGCCCGGTGCAACAAACGGAACTCCCCCCGTTCACAGGCGGCGCCGTCGGTTTTCTCGGTTATGAATACGTGCATCACCTCGAACCGGTCGCCCCCAAGCAACCGGCAAACGATGCCACCGGGGCGCCCCCCCTGTTTTTTATGCTCATCGACTCGGTGCTGGTTTTCGACCGGGTACGGCAGACCCTGCGCCTCTGCGTCAACGCCCATATCCGGAACGGGGATACCGATGGCGCCTACGACGCCGCTCTTAATGAGATCGAGAATTTGCGCGCCCTGGTGGCGAAACCTGGAGGCGTAGCACCGGCCCCGCTGGCGGAACCCGAAAGTATCCAGGTTCCGCCCGGGAATTTCTCGCGGCCGGACTTCGAAAACCTGGTCGAACGGGCCAAGGAATACATTCGCGCCGGAGACATCATTCAGGTGGTGCTCTCTCAGCGCTTCGAACAAGATTTCGCGCCGGCGCCCCTGGATCTGTACCGCGCCCTGCGCACCGTCAACCCGTCCCCCTACATGTTTCTTCTGGAAACCGCGGATTTCGCCGTGGTGGGCGCTTCTCCCGAGGTTCACGTCAAACTCACCGGCGAAAAGGTGGAAATCCGACCAATCGCCGGTACCCGTCCCCGCGGTCGTAACGCCGCGGAGGACGCAAAAACCGAACTGGAACTTCTGGCCGACGATAAGGAAAAGGCGGAACATTTGATGCTGGTCGACCTGGCCCGTAACGACATCGGCCGAGTCTGCCGTTACGGCAGTGTGAACGTCCCCCACTACATGTTTGTCGAACACTATTCCCACGTGATGCATATCGTGTCCCAGGTCGAGGGGCGCATCGCGGAAGGAAAAAACGCCTTCGATCTGATGCGGGCCACCTTTCCCGCCGGCACGCTTTCCGGGGCGCCCAAGGTGCGGGCCATGCAAATTATTTCTGAAATGGAGCCTGATCGTCGGGGCATCTATGGTGGCGCGCTCGGATATTTCAGTTACCACGGTAACCTGGATTCCTGCATCGCTATTCGCACCGCCTTCCTGAAGGACAAGCGAATTTTCGTACAGTCAGGCGCCGGGCTGGTCGCCGACTCGGTCCCATCCCGCGAATTTCAGGAAACTGTGGACAAAGCCAAGGGAATGCTCAAGGCCATCCGCATCGCCGAGGCAATTTCCGAGGGCTGAGCCAAGTCAGCAAACACCGGAAACAGCGCCCGGAAACAATCGAACTTCCTCGCCTGCACCGATACACCTCAAACCCGCGAATCTAAATTCGCCGCCGGGAAACGAGATGCCGCAGCCCCAGGAAAGGTGATATTCACGATTATCATCAAGGATCCGCAATCGTCACTGTACTGTTGAGCATCGAATGACGATCCCCCCCACCTTAACATTAACCATCTGATTGAAAGAGGCTTATCCCATTGGCTCCACAATCGCCGCAAATCGTGTTTGCAAAGGGAATAAATCGGCGGCCCGGGAGATCATACTTATCAACCGCTGACCATACCTTAACTTTCCGCGATTCAATCAGGGAACAAGCCGTAAAATTCGGTTTCCACTTTAAATAGAACCACACCCGCCATGCTAATGACCAAAGAAACAAAGCCGCGCCAGAGAAAAAGCCCCAACCGGAGTGTTCGCTCCGGAAGGGTGGCGCGTAACGGCAGCGAAGAGCCGGCTCCGAAGCCCCTGGCTCGGCGCGAATCGGAAAAACCATCCGCTCCCGCGCGGAGCAGACGCGCTACGCCCGCGTCCGACTATCCGGAAGCCACCGAACGGAGCAGCATTAATATTTATCTCCAGGAAATCGGCAAGATTCCCCTGCTGAAACCGCATGAGGAAGTCACACTGGCCGCCAGAATCAAAAAAGGCGACAAAGAGGCACGAGACCTCATGATCAAATCCAACCTGCGCCTGGTCGTCAAAATTGCCCACGACTACAATAACTTCGGTCTTCCCCTGGTTGACCTGATCAGCGAAGGCAATATCGGCCTGATTAAGGCGGTGGAGCGTTTTGATCCGCAAAAGGGAGGTAAACTCAGCACTTATGCCGCCTGGTGGATCAAGCAGTCCATCAAACGCGCGCTTGCCAACCAGAGCAAAACCATCCGTTTGCCGGTTCACCTGGTCGACAAAATCGCCCGCATGCGCAAGATGATCATGCAGTTGACCGAAGAACTGGGACGCGAACCCACCGACGACGAAATCGCCGAAGAGATGCAGATGCCGGTCAACAAGGTGGCCCACCTCAAAACCGTCAGTGTCCGCCCAACCTCTTTGGACGCTCCCATCGGTGACGGAGACGATACCAATTTCGGTGAGCTGGTGGGCGACGAAAACGCCCCCACTCCCTACGAAACCTTAAACGATAAATCGATTCGCAGCGACGTTGCGGACATGCTTAATCGCCTGGATGCACGGGAAGCGAAAATCATTGATCTTCGCTTCGGATTGAGCGGCGAACCCCCGCTTACGCTGGAGGAAGTCGGACAGGAATTCAACATCACCCGCGAACGGGTGCGCCAGTTGCAGAACATTGCCCTCTCCAAAATGCATAAAGCCATGGGCAACATCGAAAAGCAGCGGACTTCGGAGGAGATTGCCGAAGAAAATCGCGAACGTCAGCGCATGCAGGTGTTGCGCGACTTTTTTCAGAAACAGGCCAAGGAAGAAACCTCCTGACCGGGAAAACCGGAGCCGTTTTTTTCTAAACGGGGCCCGTGCCGGTATGGAACTGCCTTTACCAAAGCAATGTGGCGGCAGAATTACCTGCCGCCACATTGCTAAAAAAACTCTTACTCCCCGATCTGGAATCGCGCAAAACGCGAAACCACAATATTCTCACCCAGCTTGGCAACGGCGGACTTAATCAACTCGTTCACCGTCTGATCCGGGTTCTTAACGAAGGGTTGGTCCAAAAGACACGCGGTGGCATAGTATTTTTCCAGCTTGCCTTCGACGATCTTTTCGATGGCGTGTGCCGGCTTGCCTTCGGCCTGGGCGGCGGCGATTTCCCGCTCGGCTTTCAGAATCTCCTCCGGCACCTCCTCACGGCGCACACAGGTGGGACTGGACGCCGCGATATGCAGGCAAATGTCGCGAGCCAGGCTCTTGAAATCATCCGTCTTGGCCACAAAATCGGTTTCACAGTTGATCTCGATCATGACCCCGACCTTGCCGCCGACGTGAATATAGGTCTCGATCAGACCTTCCTGAGTCGAGCGACCGGCCTTCTTGTCAGCCGAGGCGATGCCTTTTTTCCGGAGAATGGTCGATGCCTCCTCCAAATCGCCACCGGCTTCGACCAGTGCCTTCTTGCAATCCATCAATCCGGCGCCGGTCTTTTTCCGAAGATCGGCCACCACTTTCGCGCTAATTTCTGTACTCATGTCAAAACTGCCTGCAGGAACGGGTTGTTTCAGTTAAAATGGCGTGCTTCACCGGGACTAGTCCTTGGACTCACGGGGAGCTTCCTCAGGGGCCGCGTCTTCCTTAGCCGGTTCCGGCGCTTTCTCGCTCGCCGGTTCCGGTGCCTTTTCCTTCACCGGCTCCGATGCTTTTTCCGGCTCGGCGGGAGCGGGAGCTTCTTTACGCGAATCCGAGAGCGCTTCTCCTTCAATGGTCACCTCGCCCGCGCCGACACTTTCGAATTCCGTGGTCTGCTCAATCCGTTCACGGGTGGCCGCCGAAATCGCTTTACTTGCGTTGCGGCTTTCACGCTGTGATAGACCGGCCTGAATGAACTCCACGATGGTGTCCACGATGATACGCAGCGCCTTCACGGCGTCGTCATTACCAGGAATCGGATAATCCACCAGGCTCGGATCGGCATTGGTATCCACCAGGCCGACCACCGGTATCGAAAGACGGCGGGCTTCGGCCACCGCGATTTCCTCATTCTTGATGTCGATCACAACCATCGCCGCCGGCAATTTCTCCAGACCGAGCATGCCTTCAAAATTGCGATGCATCCGGGCCATCTCGCGGCGGACCGCGGCCTCTTCCTTTTTGTGCATCTTGCTGAGCGAACCGTCCTCGTCCATGGCCTTGTACTTCTTATACTTGGCCAGGCTTCGTTTGATGGTCTGAAAATTGGTGAGACCGCCCCCCAGCCAACGGTTGGCGCAGAAGGGCATACCCGTGGCCTGCCCGGCCTCGCGAATCAATTCCTGGGCCTGTCGCTTGGTGCCGACCAGCAACACATTGCCGCCCTCAGCCACCAGGTCTTCCAGGAACTTGCCAGCCTTCTCCAGGCAGGCGTGTGTCTTCTCCAGGTCGATCACGGATACCCCGTGGAGATGGCCGTAAACGAATTCCCGGGAACGGGGATTCCAACGTCTGCGCTGGTGGCCAAAGTGTACGCCGGCGTCGAGCAGGTCTTTTAATGTAACTTCCATAAGTGCTTGCCTTTCAGAATTTCTATTGAATTCCAGGGTTCTCGCCCCTTCGAAGGTCAATCGAATCGGTTGATGTTCTATTTGCGTTCAAGTCCCCTTTCCGCCGAGTGCGGAACGAGGGAAAAGGAAAAACGTGCCTTTACCACCCATCGAAGGCAAGCAGGAATTTTTTTCAATTGAAAAAATGTTCACGCGCGACCCACACCAATCCCGGTGCTCCCGGATCGCCATCGAGGTATCTGCCGGGGTGTCTTTCCTGAAACGACGGGGATGTGAACCGATCACCCCCGCGGTGGTGGTCGCTACTGGATTCGAACCAGTGACTTCTACCGTGTGAAGGTAGCGCTCTAACCAACTGAGCTAAGCGACCCAAAGTCCCCTTTTTAGGAGAGTGACCGCTCCCATGGCAAGAGCGATGTCGCGGAAATAGCGATTTTCCACCGAAGATCTCGATACGAGGTCAGACGCCCGTTTCGTTTCCCAGCCGCCGGTCGAAGGTCGCCAGGGAATGTCCGCTCTCCAGGGAAGCGGCATGGATCAGATCGTCGGGAAAATCGGTTTTCCCAATGCGCAACCGTTGCAGGACCTTGCGCAGACGCTTCGGACTTTCGAAGGTAAAGGCCGCGTCGGAGAGAAGTTCCTCCAACACCCCGCACCAGGCCTCCCTGTCGAAACCGTAACACTTCCCCAGCACCCAAAAGGTTTCCATCAGGACGAGATCGAGCAGCAGAACCGGTCGACCTTCCGCGATTTCCGCGCGCAACGTATTGGCGACGGTCCGGCATTGCCGGGCATCGTCCTGGACGATGTGACGTACGAGGTAATTGGTGTCGAAAGCGACCACGGTTCACGAAAAGGTCAGCGACCGCGACGAAACCGCCCCGTCGCTCCCGCCGCCACAGCCTCTTTCATTTCCCCGGCGGAAACAGGTTTCCGTCCCGGCCGCAGGAACCGTTTTCCGCAGCCCGCGGACGATCCCGCCGCCCGCAGTTTGCGCATAAAAACGACCCCCGATTTCTCCAACGCGAAATCAAGCCGGTCGCCAGTCTGGATCGCCAGCGACTCCCGCACCGCCTTGGGCAGAGTAACCTGGCCCTTCGAAGTGACTTTTGCCTGCAACGGCTTCATTTCCTTACAAAACCAACATTTTTGTAAGAAATCAAGGACGAATCCCTCTTTATCCGACAGAGATTCCGATTTGGATCTTCAAGCGATCCTGTTCGCCGCGGGATACGACAGCCGGAATTTTCGTTTTCTCAATTAATCCTACTTTGGCAAGTTTCCCAAAAACCACACCCGGTTTCAAAGCATTGCTGAACTGTGAAGGTTCTCTCACGGAGTTACGCCCACGACGAACTCAGGCCGGTGAGAGCCCACGGAGACGGGTCCGGTTGAACTCTCCGTGCCTTGTTGCTCCGTGTGAGCCCAATCTCGGCCGTTTTAAGGATCCGGTAAGAACCATACAAAGCAGTATCAATACCCGGCCGCTTTCTCCAGGGCGACGACGTCGATCTTGACCATGGTCATCATCGCTTCCATCGCCCGGCGGGCGCGATCGGGATTGGGGTCTTTGATGAGTTCGGAAAGGCGCTCCGGCACGATCTGCCAGGAAAGCCCCCAGCGGTCCGTCAGCCAGCCGCATTGAACCTCCTTCCCGCCGTTGGCCAGAAAGGCCGACCAAACGCGATCAGTCTCGCCCTGGTCGCGGGTATGGATCTGGAAGGAGACCGCGTGCGTGTACTCGGCTCCCTCGTCACCGTTCAAGCCGAGGAAAGGTCTGCCGTTGAGGGTGAACTCGACGGTGAGCACGGACCCCGCGGGACCGCTCGGAGTATCGGAAGGCGAACGGAAGACCGCGTCGATGCGCGAGTCGGGCAGCAGCGACACGTAGAACTTCGCGGCCTCCTCGGCATCGCCGACGAACCAGAGGCAAGGTGTAACGGGTTTCATGATCGGACCGCCTCCATCGCTTTGGCAGCGTTCACGATGACCCGGAAGCCTCCGAACATCATGCGTTTGACATCGAATACGCCATTAACCGCCGGACAGATTTCCTCCATCCGGGGGTCCTCCATCACTTTGGCGTTCACCGCGTCGCGGTGCTCGCGCGACTCGTAAACGATGTAAGAAAAGACAAGCGTCTCCTCCTCGGAAGCGCCGAGCAGTTCGGGCGCCGGCGTGCCTTCATCTCCGCAGGTGGGAAAATCATCGCCGACCGCTTCGATATATTCCAGCGCGCCGTGTTCCTGCCAAACCTGGGAGGCGAGCGTGGCGACTCGTTTGTATTCGGCCATGTTGGCCTTGGGAACAGGGATGACGAATCCGTCGATGTATTTGTTCATGATGATGGATGGGTTGGTGGGTTACAGAACTTAGATCATTCGAAAGAACGTTTCCGATTTTAGGACTCTCGAGGGTTTCATATCACTATTTCATGTTTGTCCTGCCAGCAGTCTGTCGGAGAAGCCCGACAGCCTCCTGCAGCGTGTTCTCAACACATGACGAAAGAAACCCGCGGAAAAAGACAGAAATGAAAAAAATTCGCTTCTTTGGAATCATTCATGGGGCGATAAATCACTGGAACGGTTGGCTGAGAAAACTTTCTTGAACCACAGAATACCACCGGAACACACGGAAAATGAGCGTACTCAAGCTGCATACAGAACCCTCCCCTTCCTTTCTTCCGTGTATTCCGTGTGTTCCGTGGTTCGACATTTCCGGTATCGAATTTCCATGCACTGAATTCGGCCGAGTGAATCGCTTCAGGTCGAGGACCGCGAAGGTGGATCGATCGTCACTCGTCCCAAACGTCTCAAATGGACGTCGGCTGAAATCGAAGCCGAAATCGACACCCTGACATTTTTACAGGAAGACGAATCGAAGAAGCCTTCCGCGACTGCCTCCAACTGAGCGCGGCCTTCGGCAACCGGATGCGTATCCGCAGCGCCGATCTCCTTCATGTCGCGTTGCTGGAGCAAATCACGCCGGACCTCTTTCTTACCCGCGACAAAGATCAATTGGCCCTGGCGGAAGCCCGTGGTTTCGAGTGCCGGAAGGTTTGATTTCTCCACCCGCCCTGCCGCCTGTCCCGGCTGCCTACATCTTCACCGGAACTCCGGATCAAGATTATGGATCTTCGCTATTTGAGGTGAGTTCCGAAGCAGTGATTTCCGGGAACTTGCGCCCCTGGAATTGTCCTGTCTAAAGCACGGACCTACGTGAAAGTGCCATTACCGAGTAGTGCCGTGCTTCAGCCGGCTCATGGAACCCACAGTAAACAGCGAGTTGCCAAAATTATCGAAATTGCCATTCGAGCGCCCTGTCCTTTACGGCCATTGGATTTCGGGGGTGACGAAAACAAACATCGCCCGGTCCAGGTCTGGAACGCCCTGGGTTATCCCGCCGACCACCGCCGTGCTTCCGTCCCGAATTCCAAAGTCATCCAGTTTCACCTGACGGAAATCCCGGTTCGCATCCTGGTCGGAGTTCGATCCGATTACCGACATGAGTAACTCCAAACGCAGTGTTTCCTCATCCTCCGCAATTGCAGGAACCATACGGGCGAGGATACCCGGATCGAGTTCTCCTCCGTCATCCTGGAAAACGTCACGGCCGCCCCCGATCCAAATCATGGCCTCCCTACCTGGGACGGTACTGACTGAGGGAAGACTGAGAATCTCGATTCCCGGCCGCTCCGCGATCTCAATCAAACGCTCGCGGCTGAATCCTCCGGATCGCGTTCCCGTAATCTGGTGACTTATGCCGTTGCTCCGCCCCTCGGGAAACCTCTGGTGGGACTCGGTCGACGCGATCGCCTCGCCGGTTTCCAGGTCGAACCCGTGACTCGCAAGGTCATCCATAAAGCCGGACGAATCAGTCACCTCAAGTATGGCCAAAGCCAGAAACACCTGTGGAAGCGGCGGAACCCCGTCTTTTCCGGAGATCGCCTCGGTGTCCCCGGGATTCGAGGTTGGGACGACGTTCAAGGCCGATTCCCGGGAGGTTTCCTCGTCGTTTGTGCCGACCGGGATCGGTGTAGGCACACTGGATGCCTCCGGTACCGAACGACCGGGATCGGTGCCTTCGGGAGAAAATACAATGTACTCAACGCGTATTATACCAAGCCTCCCGAAATGATTCCGATCAAATTCGGCGCCTTGCAAAAGGGAGTCCGAACGATTCTCGTCACGCAAAAGATAGCCTGAAGACCCCTGTTCCGCAAATCTGATCGCGTAGACCGTATCCGGGTCCGTGATCAGGCGGGCGAAAAGGATATCGCCTTCGGATACAATCACCGTGTGGTTTCGTTGGCCCAATCGCTCACCGAACACCTCCGGTGCACGTGGATCACCGATGCCGATAAATTCCATTGGCGGATCGTTCCGCGAAATCGACAACAAATTACCGTCTCCCTCATAAGGAGCGAATTCCCACAGCGGCTCGCCATTCACTGCATTCATGTAGGCGTAGCCTGTCCGTGTGTGGGGAGGATTAAATATTTGCATGCTCCACTGCAAGAGTTCCGGGCCCACACGCATTCCGTACTGACGATGGGCTAATCCTTCGACTGATTCGCTCCGGAAAAAACCCTCGTCCATCGCGGTCGTAAAAACACTGACGCTCTTCTCGACCCTTTCCCCCGATTCGTCGTCCGACGTCCAATAACCCATTTCAAACTTTTGTACCGGCTGTGCCGCATTGTAGGCCCTTTCATTGTATTCTCGGGATATAATCCTTCCGCGGGACGACGTCTCGTCCATCGCATCATTCTCTCGATAATTGCCCGAGTCACCGGCGACATTCGCCTCTGCAGGCGAACCGTCCCCGGCCGCAGCCTCGGGACCAATCGATCCCGCCCCAACCGCGACGGTCAAACTCGTGAATACCGCAACCAACATACTCTTCCGTCCCGCGCTGCCCGTTCGCGGCACCTCGTTCAGGATCGCGCGGACGCGGCCTTCCAAAGCGGAATTCCGCGCCATCGGCATCGCGGCCTGGCCGAGGGGAAAGGCGGTGCGGAAGGCGCGGGCGATGCCGAGCAGGTGTTTGGCGTATTCGGATGGCCGAACCCCGCCGGCCAGCAGCACGAGGTCGTCGCAGGCACGCTCGCGGGTGGCCAGAAGGCGACGGTAGGCGAACCAGGCCAACGGATTGAACCAGTGGACCGCGCAGGCGACCCGCGCCACCAACTGCGACAGGCAATCCCGGCGTTTGACGTGCGCGAGTTCGTGCAGCAATACCGCACGCCGCCGCGACTCCGGCCAGACCTCCGCTTCCGCGGGGAGGAGCACGACCGGTTGCCGAATTCCCCAGGCCATGGGCATGGTTCCGGCAGGACCTTCCAGCAGGCGGATGTTTCGTTTGATTCCAAGAGACTCGCGGCATTCCCGCAAAAGGGTCTGCCACTCCGGCGATGCCGGTTGCCATCCTCGCCGGACCAGACGCCCGAGACGCCACCACGCGCCCGCCAGCGGCAGCAGGGTCAGGAGCCCACCGCCGATCCAGATCGCGGGTATCGCCAACAGCCAAAGGGAAACACGTTTTTCCGGTTGTCCGCGCGCGGCTGGTTCCGTCGTGGCGTAAACCACGCTCGTCTCGTACTCCGCCGTGCGCGGAGACACCGCGGCTTCAGAGACTGTCGAGGAGGAAGCCACGACACCCGCGGACACCTCGGAAGGCGTGTCCAGCGCGATCGCCGGAAGCGGCACGTTTGGAACGAGTCGCACCGTAAGCGGCAGGAGCAGCAACGCACCTAGGCCGCCCAGCCAAATCAAGTGACGGGTGGCGGCGCTGGCCTTGCGCAGACTCCAGGCGCACAAGGCGACCAGGGACAGAATTACGAATCCCTTGAAAAACAGTTCCGCAAGGTACAGCAGAGGCGGGTGCTCCAGCGCCCGGATGAGGTAGAGGTACAATTCCATCATGATTATTTTCCTTTCTTGCGTATTTCGTCGATCAACCGATCCAGGCGGTCCAGGTCTTCCCGGTCCCATTTCGCATCCGGATCCATGAGATGCGCCGCCAGGGCCTTTTCCACGGAACCGTCGAAAAACACGTCCACGACCCGCCGAAAAGCAGACTTACCCTCCCGCACACGCGGCCGGGTCGGACGGTACACGAACTCCCGACCCGCAGCGGTGTGGGAAAGATGCCCCTTTTCCTCCAGGATCCGGAGAAAAGTGCGCACCGCAGACCGCGAAGGCGGGTCCACCATGGCGGACATAATCTCCGTCACGGTCCCCTTCCCAACCGAGTAAACCGCATCCATAACCTCCCGCTCGCGTCGGCTCAGGACGGATGAATTTTCGTTCGTTGAGGACGTGTTTTTCATTTTCCGGTTAAAAAATTAACCGAATGACGCCAGGATGTAAAGTTAAAATTTTAACTTTTTTGTTCCGCTTATTTGCGGGTCTGTACCGGACGTTTTCGATCGGGGTAGCAGGTGCGGCAAATCTCACAGACGGTGCCGTCGCAGCCGCGCGCGGTACAGTGCTCTCGGCCGTAGTATATGATCTGCAAGTGGAGTTTGTTCCAGGTCTCGCGGGGAAAGAGGCTCTTCAGATCCTTCTCGGTTTGGACCACATTCCGGCCGCTGGTCAGCCCCCAGCGCTGGGCCAGGCGGTGGATGTGGGTGTCGACCGGAAAGGCGGGCTCCCCGAAAGCCTGGGCCATGACGACCGAAGCGGTTTTGTGTCCGACTCCGGGAAGGGCCTCCAGTTCGTCAAAGGTCGCCGGCACCCGCCCGCCGTGTTTCTCAAGCAACAGTTCGGAGAGCCGGTGAATCGCTTTCGCTTTCGCCGGAGCCAGACCGCAGGGACGAATGATCGCCTGGATGTCCGGCACCTCCATGCGAACCATTTCCTCCGGCGTCGACGCGCGGGCGAACAACTCGGGCGTGGTTTTGTTCACCCGTTCGTCCGTGCACTGAGCCGATAGAAGCACGGCAATCAGCAACGTATAGGGATCGGCGTGATTCAGGGGAACCGGCGCCTCGGGATACAGTTCCTCCAGTTTTCCAAGAATATACGCGGCGCGCTCCTTCTTCAGCATGCCCAACAATTCCGCGTATCCCGAGCGCCTTGCCAAGTGGAAACTATTTCGATGCCCCAGATAGTGCTTTTCGCATCACGAATGAGCACACAGAACTCAACGAAGTTTTGGCAGAACCCCGGAAGCGAAGCACCACACTATCGAAACGCTCCACCTGCAACAGTCACAGGCCAGAAGACCGATTTGGACCCATGGACTCCAAGCCCGCTCTTATGATGTTAAACCATCACAAGAGTTTGGCAGGGCCTTGGCTGTCGTGGATGAAATGGCGCCCGGAATCGGCAATCCTCCTTCCGAAAGTACTGGTCGTTCAGGGCAAGTTTTCTCAAGCCGAAATCGGGATCAGAATCATGCTTAGTTCTTTGTTCCTGCACCCGCTCCCCCTTTCGCCGACTTGCCCCGTCCCAAATCCTGTCCCCTAAATCCAGATTCCGGCTTCGTGCTTCGTGCGCTTCGTGGTTAATCTCTTCCTTTTTCAGAGTGCCCCCCGACCTTGGGATTTTTCCCGGCTTCGCGTGACCCAAAAACAATTGGTCATTACAAGCACTCGAAAAAACGGGACCTCGTTGATCAATTGAAATCCACCCTGGCCTGCCGCGGACGCAGGTCTCAACCAAACACATCCTTCTGCAGATTGCGTAGACTGTAAAACTCTCGCAACCCCTTCCCCCGCATTCGCACCGCGCCGCTCTTGCGCTTCTTGCCGAACATCCCCGCGTTCTGACGCAACACCTCCTCCACAAACTCTCGTGTCCCGATCGCCGCTCCGGCCGTGAAATAACGCACCCGGCAACGCAACACCTCCGGCAGGCTCAACTCCCCTTCCCGCCCCTTTACCCGCGCCACCACACTCTTGGGCAACCCCTGCCCTTCGCCCATCAACGCCGCGTTCG